>NZ_JAYMWO010000018.1:0-764278 GCF_048056175.1 Phaeobacter sp. JH20_29 | reverse complement strand
TAGAGGGTGTTCTGCGGGCCATATGCTATAGGCGCATCGCGCCATCGTAAGCCACTGCGATTAATGAAGATAATCCCACTCAGCACCCGCCCGTCATCAACGCGTGGTTCGCCGTGGGACTTCGGAAAATAAGGCTCACGGCGCGCCACCTGCGCGTCCCTCAGCCAGAAAAGATCAGACATGTTCACCGCTCGTTTTCGAACCGAGAGCCATCCAGCCAAGCGGAAATCAATGGGGCCTGACCCTAGTTAGCGGATACCATTTGCTTCCTGCAGTTCCCGCACATAGCGGATGATGCCACTGACGTCGCCATCAGTAAGCCCCTGCTGCGGCGGCATGCTGCCAAAATCCCAGTGGTGTGCCCGCACTCCGTTGCGGACGGCGAGCAGGAAGGCAGCGTCACCATGGTGAGATGGTTCATAGATGCTATGAACCAGCGGCGGCCCAATCCCGTTTCGTCCGGCGGCATTCGTACCATGGCACTCGGCGCAGACCGCATCAAAGGCGCGTTTGCCGATTGCTGCAGTCTGGCTCAAGTCATGCGGCAGCTGAACCTCCGTAAGGGGGGCACCGTATTCCAAAACGGAACCCTGCAGGGCCGCATCGTTTCCGCCAGCGCTGCGAAGTACGAAATAGGTCGCTCCCGCTGCAAAGGTCGCAGCAGCAATGATCGTGGTGATTTTGTTCATGAGAAGTTCTTTCATCTTTGGAAGTCAGGCGCTGGTCTCAGTATCCCGCCGGAAAGCGCCGCGAAGGCGCGAATTTCCTGGTAGCGGATCCGCACATCCTCGCTTTGCTGGTAGAAACGGAACAGATCCTTCAGCGGTGAGGAAAACTCCTTGTGTGCCGATAGCATCGCCACAAGCGCACCCAGCGAGACGCGCTCCTGCAAAACAAAGTAGCCGCCCAGGGAATAGAACAGGAACGGGGTCAAGGCTGTCAGGAAGTTGTTGATGGCCTTGGCAAGGAATTTCAGCCGGTGGATCTGCAGTCGCAGATCCTGCAGTTGGCGGAAGCTCTGCGCAACCGGCAGAACGCCGGAGCCCAACTCCCGCAGCTGCAAGTCCAGATGGCCACCAAGCAGGCGCATCTCGCGGATACGTTTGCGGGATACAGCATTTACCCGCCGCTGCAGTCGCGGCACGATGATCAGTTGCAAAGGGAGCACTGTGAGCGCAGCAGCTGCGAGGATCGGATCCTGCACGAACATGAACAGAAGGATTGTCGCGAGGGTTCCGCCTTGAAGCAGCGGGACTGCCAGCAGTTCGGAGGCAAAGCCGCCGACAGGCTCAACCTCGGGACCAAGTACTGGCATGATGGCAGCCTGGCGCTGCGCGGGGTGCTTTCGTCGCCACTGGCGGTAGACTGCAAGGCGGAGCCGGCGCACGAAGCTCTCGGCGACCCGACCCTTGCAGATGTTCAGCCAGTATTTATTGAGGCCGTTGAGCGATATAACCGCCAGATAGGCGCCGCAGAGCACAAACAGCAGCGAGATTTGCGGGAGGTCATATCCCAGGACCGCAACCGTCCCGTCTTGGCTTTCAAAAACACGGTTCACGATCTGCTTGGGCAGTTCAAGTGTCAGGTAGAGGGTGGGCATGGCGGTCAGGCTCAGCACAACCAGGACTGCCTGCTGCCGTCCGGTGGCGATCAGGATATGGCGCGGAAGACTGGCCCGAATTCCGGCTGCCTGCCCCGGTATCGCTTCATCAGGTGACACGACGGTCCGAAGATGCCTGCGCAGCAGCAAGGCCGCCTGAACCGCCAAGGTTGCTGCCAGCAGTGCCGGGGCGAGAACCAGCACCAGATGCATCACCGGATGCAGCCAGGCCGGCGCGCTGCTGTCATAGCTGAAGCCAAGTGCCGCCGCTGCATCATGCGCTAGACTGTGAAATTTGGGCATCGAATTCTCTGCTGGAAAACACGGGAAGCGGGATGGCCCGCCTCCCGCCTAACTTAGTTCAGGGCCGTCACGGTAAGCTTGCCCTGGATCCGCTCGGCAACGAACTCGATGGCATCGCCAACCTCGAGCTGGTCCAGCATCGCGTGATCCGCTACCCGAAACACCATGGTCATCGCGGGCATCTCCAGGTTCACCAGTTCCTCATGGATGATGGTAACCTTGCCAGATTTGGTATCGAGCTTTTTTACCGTGCCCTTGGTGAAGCTACCTGCGCTATCAGCCAGCACGGCAACCGGCCCGTGCATGCCCGATTCATAATGACCAGGGATCAGGCATGCGAACTCGAATGTGCCTGCATTGGAGAAGGTCCAGATGACCTCTCCGCTTGCACCCGGATCTAGGCGCACCGAGTTCGGATCATCATGTTCCATCTCCATTTCGGCCATCATCGCCTTGTGCCGAACATTACGCTCTGCCGTATCCAGCACAAACTCATGCTCCAGCTCACCGGCGTTGGTAATCACAAATTTCACCGTCTCATTCTTAACAAAAGAAAAGCTGGAAGGCTCAAACAGCATCTCCCCGTCATCGGTTTCCATCATGGTGACGGCGACCTCGCGGTCCGTGCGGGACAGGTCGCCGGGCTTGCCAACTTCCATGCCGCCATCATGGCCGCCGCCGTGTGTTCCATCGGCAAAGACCGGAGCTGCGGGAAGTAGGCAAAGAAGGGCGGTGTAAAGAGCTTTGTTCATGTTTGTTTCCTTATTAGGTTTGGTTGAGGTCAAGGGCTGGTCAGCCCTTGACGGGTGGTTTGGGGGTAATGCGCGTCTGCGCGTCTTCGACGCGGGCAGTCTCCGGGAGCTGTCCGGTCCACTCATAGGCCTGGGTGCCGGGCGGGTTCTCGTACCAGCCGGGATCGCTGTAGTCGTCTGCGCCGATGCCCTCGCGCACCTTCACGACCGAGAACATGCCGCCCATTTCCAGCGGCCCGTAAGGGCCCCAGCCGGCCATCATCGGCACGGTGTTGTCGGGGAGCGGCATCGACATCTCGCCCATATCGGCCATGCCTGCGGTGCCCATCGGCATGTATTCGGGCTGCAGCTTGCGGATCTGGCCGGTCAGCTTGCGCTTGTCGGCACCGATGAAGGTCGGAATGTCGTGGCCCATGGCGTTCATCGTGTGGTGGGACTTGTGGCAGTGGATCGCCCAGTCGCCCGGATGCACCGCGTCGAACTCATAGGCGCGCATGGCACCGACGGGAATGTCGATCGACACCTCCGGCCAGCGGGCGCTTTGCGGAACCCAGCCGCCGTCGGTACAAGTGACCTCAAAGTCGTAGCCGTGCATGTGGATCGGATGGTTGGTCATGGTCAGGTTGCCGGTCCTGACCCGCACCCGGTCGCCCTGATTGACCACCAGCGGGTCGATGTCCGGGAAGATCCGGCTGTTCCAGCACCACAGGTTGAAGTCTGTCATCTCCATCACCCGCGGCACATAAGAGCCGGGGTCGATGTCGAAGGCGTTCAGCATGATCAGGAAATCACGGTCGACGGGCATGAAGGCGGGGTCCTTGGGATGCACGATGAACATCCCCATCATGCCCATCGCCATCTGCACCATCTCATCGCCATGCGGGTGGTACATGAAGGTGCCGGATTTGATCAGGTCGAACTCATACACAAAGGTCTTGCCGGGCGGGATGCCGGGATGGCTGAGGCCGGCAACCCCGTCCATACCGGAAGGCAGGATCAGCCCGTGCCAATGTACCGTGGTATGCTCCGGCAGCTTGTTGGTGACGAAGATCCGCACCCGGTCGCCCTCCACCGCCTCGATGGTGGGGCCGGTGGACTGGCCGTTGTAACCCCACAGGTGGGCGATCATGCCGTCGGCCAACTCGCGCTCGACCGGCTCGGCCACCAGGTGGAATTCCTTCACCCCGTTGTTCATCCGGAACGGCAGCGTCCAGCCGTTCAGGGTGACCACAGGGTTGTAGTCCGGCCCGGTGGTAGGGGCCAGCGGCGGCTGGGTCGCCGCGCTGTTCATGCTGGCGGCCTCGGGCAGCCCCATGTTCGCGGTCTTGCCCCAGGCCTGGCTGGACACCAGCGCAGCCCCCGCCGCGCCGGCCCCAAGCATTTGACGTCTGTTCATCATGTCATTTGATCCTTTCAATGGCCTGCGCCGCCGCCGGCAGCGATCTCGGCGCTGCCGCCCTGCGGAGCTGATTCCGCACCGCCGCCATAGATCGCGGCGCTGACATTTGCCTGCGCCAGCCAGAAATCGCGCTTGGCGTTGGCCGCTTCCAGCGAGCCCGCCAGCTTTTCGCGCACGTCTGTCAGCAGTTCGAAGGTGCTGGTGATCATGCCGTTGTAACTCAGCAGCCCTTCCTCCTCGATTGTCCGGCGCAGCGGCAGCAGCACGTCGCGGTAGTGGCGCGCAATCTCGTAAGAGGAGTGATAGGCCAGCTCTGCGCTGCGGGCTTCTGAGCGGACAGTGACCGCCCGTTCCGCCAGCGCATTGGCCGCCTGCATGTAGGACAGCTCCGCCTTACGCATCCGCGCTTTGCCGGTGTCGAAAACCGGGATGGCGAACTCCAGTTCCAGCTGCGGCAGGGTTTCGGTGTCTGTCACCCCGTCCTCCCGCTCGCGCTCGGACTCGGCCCCAGCGATCAGTTCCAGGTCGGTGACCAGCCGGGTCCGGTCTGCCAGGCCAAAAGCCCGAGCCTGCGCTTCCAGCCCCAGCTTGGCCACCTGCAGGTCTACCCGGTTCTGCAGCGCCGCCTTTTCGATGGCCGACACTTTGCTCAGCGATTTGGGCAGCGGCGGCAGCGCGTCGGGCACATAGTAATTGGCATCGCTGCCCCACAGCCCCATCAGCCGGGTCAGCTCCTCCTTGGCGAGCTTTGCTTCCAGCTGCGCCCGGGCCACCTGCCCTGCAAGCTCCGCGTTAAAGGCGAACTCCCGCGCTTGGCTCGCCTTGTTCAGCGCGCCGGTCCTACCCAGCTGGCTGGCCAGCTCTGCCCCCGCCGCTGCTGTCTCGCCAGCCTGGCGCAGATAGCTCAGCCGCTCAAAGGCCGCCACGGCATTGATCCAGGCCAGCCGGGTCTGCCCCGCCAATGCCAGCGTATCGTTCACCGCATTCAGCTGCGCCTGCTGAAACTGCGTCTCAGCCACGGCGATGCGCTGCTTGCGGGTCTTCACGTCCAGCAGGTTCACGGCGATGGTGGATTCCAGAGCCCGGTACAGGCCCAGTTCCGGCGCGCCGATCCCCATCAGGCCGATCGAGACCACCGGGTTCTCCGGCGTCATCTGCTGCCAGGCCTCCGCCGCCGACAGCCCGACTGCGGCATAAGACGCCTGCAGGCCTTTATTGTTCAAAAGCGCCGCCTGCACCGCGGTATCGGCAGAGATTGTCTTGCCCTGCACCAACTGCCGGACTTCTTTCGCCAGCGCCTCGTTCTGGGCCTGTGTCCGCGCAAAGGCCGTGCGCTTGCCGATTGCGGCCGCGGTTTGGCTGGCGACCTCCTGAAACCCGGCCTGCGGGCTGGTGTATTTCTCCGGCACCGCCGCCGAACAGGCGGCCAGCACCAGGGGCGACGCCAAAAGAACGCGCCAAGTTTTCGCTGTCATCAGTGGTTCTCCTGCTGCTGCCCGTTGACACCGCGCCAGGACGCAGGGCCGCGGGGCGTGTGGTTTTCAAATCCCCTGAAAGGGGACTGGTAATTCAGGGACCGGTAGGGGCCGGAGGGCGCGGCGGCACGTTGCAAGTCTGCGGTATCGGGCAGCGCCGCCGGTGACTTGGCGCACGCCCCCAGCAGCAGGGCGCCCGCCCCGGCCAGTAAGAGAGATTTCATGTGTTTTTCCTGAGAAATATCTGCGCGGCTCCTGCATGGATGTGCAGGAGTGATTAGCGGCCGTTAAAAACGGTTCAGATGTTTCAGGCTTTCGGAGGACGCAGCAGGGAGTTCAGTTGCTGGGACGGCAGCTGCGAAGCTGCTTGCCGCCAGCGCACTGGGCGCTTGAGGGCGATTTCCGCCGACTCCAGGGAGATCACGCCAACCGCCATACAGGCGCCTAGGCAACAGTTTCCAGTGTCGGCAGCATTTTGCGACGCCTCCTGGGGATCATGCGCCCCGGCCGTGGAAACGTCTTGCGCAGCGGCGATCACGGCAACGTCGCCGTGGTTGCTAGCACTTTGCGCAGTCAGCGTATTGCCGTGGTGCCCCGCGACAGTATGCGCGGCGGATGGCAGCGAAAAACCCAGCACAATGATCACTGCACATGTAGCAGTCACCCTGATCAGCCGAAGAATATGTGCCATAAACGCCATGCGGTTATTTCTTCCGAAAGGACCCGACCGCGTCAAGGCGGCAATCATGCGTCGAGAGCACAAATCAGCGCTTTTAAGAGGTCTTTTCCGTCAATCCTGGGGATGGAGCCCCGAGCCTCGGAAAAAGCCACAAACCTTCCAGCGCAGGAAGGGCGCTGCAGTTCACGGTGATGATTCGGTCTCTGAATTAGTCGATAAAGTCACAATCCAGTACCCCAATGGATACTCAGCTAAGGGAAGGACACAGCCCAAAGCTGTCGTGGATAAGTGGTGCCGCGCCAATGATGCTGCTGGTGCGAAACTCCATGGTCATTTCCCCGGAAGCGGACGCTCGCCAGGGCCAAGTTGCTTCATGGGATGCTGCGGGTTGCACCGGAGGCAGCGGAGCGCAAAACCAGCCGTTCGCGAAAGGTGCTCCAGACGAACAGTTTGAGCCCAACGTGTAGGGATGCTGCGGGGCGACGAATGACAGGTTGGCCGTCGGCAGCCTAAAACATGCTAAAACCAAACGAGGTTTTGCCACAGGGTTGTGGCGCGAGATTTTCCCGAGACTTCGGGCTTCAGGCTGTGCGTGGCAAAAGGGCCGTTTCTTGCGCCTGGCGGCTTGCAGGGGGATAATGTTCAAACGCTTACCGGTTCAAACACCTTTGCCCGCGTCGAAAATCCGCGCCACATTTGCAGATGGTTGCACTCCGCGTTTCCATTGGCTCGGCGGAACGCCGGTCTCTCGTACAAATTCCCGATTGAAGTTCGATTTGGTGTTGAAACCGCTGTCCAGCATCGCATCGGTGACGGTTGCACCATCCTCGATAAGCTTGCAGGCATGACGAATGCGCCAGCTATTGATGTAGCGAGAGACATTGGCACCGGTCGCGCGGTTGACGGCCATCGAAAGGCGCTTCTGCGGCAGATGCAAGCGGCGCGAAAGCCGCGACAAGCTCAGGTTGGGATCAAGATGCATGGGCTCGCGCCTCAAAAACGTCTCAAGCACGTCCAGGATTTCGATGTCCTCTTTACTCGTCTCTCTGGGGCGTGGAGCTGGCTCATCTGGGTCTTCGCCAACCACACCCGCTGCAGAGGGGCTGCCACTGAGCAACCCCAAAAGCACAAGCACCAGAGACGAAGAGAAGGTGATCAGCCATCCAGCCCATTTTTCGTTGCCCGTCATGAAGGCGACCGCGATGAGAACGTCGCTGAGGGCGGAAGCAATCAACGCCCAGCCCAGGACCTGCCAAAGAACCTTAGGGACTCGCCCGGCGTCCAGCCGGGCAAGGGGCATGTCTGTGGCGCTGTGCAACAGATATAGGATCGCGCAGCCATAGCCAGTAAAGACTAGCGGCACGACGATATCCGTCGTCTCGGGCGCGAAGACACGACAGAACAGTGTAAATGACGGGGCCGCGCCGTGCAGCACGGTTTGACGCAGCGATATCCGGCTGATCAGGGCATCCTGCAATGTGATCCAGGCGAGCGGTGGGATGACCGTGGCACTGACTGGCAAAACGGGTCTGAGCCACGCAATGTCGTAGCCCAGAACCAGAGCGACCAGAAGAGATTGAACCGCGCAGGCGGTAAGGAAGGCGACAAGCAGCGGCCTGCCCTCTGACATAAAGGTGCGAGCGGCAAGATAGGCGAGGACAATGGCTGCAAAAGCAGGGATCGGGAGCATGGGCATGCCACGACTATTGTCCAAAATCCGGATTGTGACGACCTGAATCCCGAAAATAGGACGCGATAAACTGCCTTTATCCGCACATCAATTGGCATGCGTTCAAAAACGGAGGTTCCCATGAAACGCCTTGCCCTTCTCACCATGCTTGGATTGCCAATCGCGGCTCCGGTTGCGGCGGATATGCTGCCCGGTTACGACCGGTTCGATCTGACAGCCGACCACCGCGCCAGCCCCATCGCCGCCTCGATTTGGTATCCGGCAGCGAACCCCACATATCGCGCGCCTGTCGGCGATGGTCCGATCTTCGACCCGACCTTCGCGTTCATTGGCCCCGCCATTGCACAGGGAGAGCATCCGCTTGTACTTTTGTCCCATGGATCAGGCGGTAATTCCGATAGCCTGGGATGGCTGACAAGCGGCCTTGTCGCGAACGGGGCAATTGTTTTGGCGGTGAACCATCCGGGATCCACAAGCGGCGATAGTTCCCCTCGCCGATCGGTTGATCTGGGCGCGCGCGCAAATGACCTGACGGCCGCGCTCGACATGATCCTCGCTGACCCTGCTTTTGCGCCATTCATCGATCCAGATCGGATTGGCGTCGTCGGATTCTCCTTGGGCGGGACCACCGCTCTCGGGATGGCCGGCGTCCGCTTCGATGGTGCTGCGCAAGACACGAATTGCAGCACTGGTCCCGATGCTGCTGATTGCGTTTTCTTCCGCCGTGGCGGAGTACGGTTTGCCGACTACCCCGGTTTCGAAGCGGATGCACGCGACCCGCGCATCTCACGGGCCGTGATTGTCGACCCCGGCTTTGGCGGTGCCGCTGATCCAGGGACGCTCCAGGGCGCTTTGGCGGGGATTACTCTCATCAACCTGGGTGATGCAGACAGGCTCGGAGCTGTTGACGTGGGACCCGATGGAAATGACCTCGCGAACAGGTTGCCCGATGCAACATACGTTGAGATTGCAGCGGCAAACCACTTCACGTTCCTCGGCACCTGCAAATCTGGTGCCGCCGCGTTGCTTGAAGAGGAGCAGGACGACCCGATCTGCACGGACCCGAAAGGCGCGGATCGCACCACTGCGCACTTGCAGCTGATTGACGCAATTACGTTTGGTCTTGAGCTCTAAGAGAGGCTCTCGCTCGATCCATCAAAAAAAAGAGTGCGGCTTCCAGTTAACAGCGCCGAAGGCAGCACTCTTTGCCAAGACTCAACAGTTTCTAACACCGGCGGAAAGGACCGGTTTTGACGCCGCTAAATCATCAAAACTGATCCTGGCGCAGCCGCAGCGGAAGCCCGTTATATCTAATATTTTTCCATTTGGATCAGCTGGTTAGGCTTGCGTCATGCGGTGTGGACCGCGTTAACCAATCTGACAAGGTGGAAGCCACGGGATGGAAGCGCCGTGCTATCGGGAAAGCGCAGACATCGGTCCATAATATCGGTTAGAGTTTCGCGGGTTTTTCTGAGTTTGTAGGCTCCGCGCCGGTGCCTTTGGCATGGGGTTGGTCTCGTTTATCGGCCTTACTGCGTCGGTTTGGCCCCCGTTGCGGCGCATGGATTGCATTTGGGCAAAGCCTCTTTGCGACCGGCACCTGCCAGGAAGCCGTAATGGCGCATGCGATGGAACCGGTTTGGCAGGACGTGCATCAGGAAGCGGCGGATGAACTCATACGTATTGAGCCGCATTGTCTTCATGCGATCCCCACTATTGATCCGGTAGTGTGTCCATTTGAAGGCCACGGTGTTTGCATCAGCGCTGACCAGGCGGTGGTTGGAGGTGGCGATGCGGTGGGTTTAGCGGGACAGGTATGCCAGTACGGTGAGATCACCAGAGAACCTCAGTTGTCCTGCGCGGTGCAGGGCCATCAGGCCTTCGACAGACACCCGCCGGGACAGCCGCGACAGCATGCGCACATGCAGAACAAACCCAGGTTTGCAGGCAACCCACAGGGTGCCGTCCGGCGGCAGGCCGCCACCCGGGACGATCATGTGGATGTGGGGATGATGGGGCCACGCCGGAGGCGTGCTTTCAGCACGACGCTGATCCCCAGTTGTGCAGCACGCTGGTCAAGCCGACACGGGCGCCGAGCGCTTCCGTGCGACGGATCTCGATGGCCGACGTGGGGCGCAGTTGGCTGCGCTGAAGGCGCGATGCAATTGCCGCCGTGAGAGCGGGTTTATCCGGGGCTTTCCGGGAAAGAGCCAGCCATCCGGTGGAGCCTCACGCCAGGAGTCACGCAGAAGCTCCAGCAATCCGGGCGACAGCATTACCTTGCGATCCTTACCGCCTTTGCCCTTCTCGACGTGGACCAACATCCGATCGCTGTCGATATCCGTGACCTTGAGATTGCAAATCTTCCCACGCGCGCGCCCCTGTACCGTAGGAAATACTGAGCGCCGCTCGATACTTAAGCCGAGGGCCGGGCGCGACCCTGAGGATCTCGAACACCTCTTCGGCGCTGAACACCACCGGAAGCTTGCGCGGTTCCGTGCGAAAGTGCAGGCAATCCTTCATCTCGGGCTGTTTACACGTCGTCTCGAAAAAGAACCGCAGCCCGACAAGCCGCGCATTGTTGGTCGACGGGGTGACGTTCGTGTTCACCATATGCAGCTGATAAGCGCGCAGGTCTTCGGGCGTTGCAGTATCCGGCGATCGGCCAATAAACTCGGCAAAATATCGAACGGCCCGGATGTGCGCCTTCTGCGAACTCTGCCCGAGCCCTTTGATCCGCATATCTTCGATCATCCGCTCTCGAAGCGGTGTCAACTTCATGTCCGCCATGGGAAACTCCCTGTCTGTTGATTGAGAGCCCCCAATCGTCAGACAGACACGCCCATTCCCAAAATCTCAGTCGTCAGATCATCCCGCAACGGTATCACCGAGCGCCCCTGCCGCCGTCGCGGCTTCGTCCCCGTCCCGCGCTCCGGACCGTTGCACGCTCGTGGTGAAGGGCTGGACTGGGTCCGAAATCCTGGCTGTTTGGGCGGTCGAGCCTGGCGCGATTTCCTTGAGGACGCCGAGAACGCACCGCATCTGGTCAAAGAGGCGTAACTGTCGGCATCTCTATGACTTTCGCGGCCGCGCCATATGTCACAGAAAATTGCCGCAGGATATGATGAACCAGGAACATACATCTCCCTGCCCTCACAGCTCCTCCAGCGCGGCGAATAACTTCAGCCGCAACCTGCCCTCAGGCCTGCCCCCTTTCGGACCAACGACTATGAGTGTTCTTCCCGCAGCCGCCAGGTTTTGCCCGCAGCTGTGTGCTCGTCATCAGCGCATCCACCATCCCGGCCCAGACAGCCGCTCACAGACAATGGCGCGCCCTACTGCGCGCCTAGCGGGCTGCCTTCGACATCTCTGATTGCCAATACGCCAGACGTTTGTCGGTGGTATTGGCGCCAACGCTGCTGTGCAGCCTCTCGCTGCTGTCCAGCCCGACCCGCCGCTTGCCGCGCAGCAGGAAAATCTTGCCCCAGCCGCGCCAGGTCCCGACGGAGGGCGCCGTCGGATCAACCGGAAACCGCATCCGCCAGTCGCGCGGCAACGGTAGGCCACAGTTTTCTGCCCGTTCCAGCATCCACACCAGCGAGACATTTGACAGCGGCCGCGCCGCTTCGAACCCGCCCAGCTGCCCGCCGACATCGCCATGGCTGCCGCGAAACCAGACCTGCTCAACCTTGCCGTCGTGACCATCCGGGCATTCCCAGAGAACCGGCTCAAACACCCGGCGGGTTTCGTCCAGCGCAAGCGCGTGAAAGCCGTTCTTCACATGTCGGCCCAGCTGATGGTTGTGAAATCCGTGTCGCCGCTCCGCCCAACGCCATAGCAGCGGCAGGCGCAGACCCAGCGCCTTCACCGTATCCCAGACCCCCACCATTTCGATCTCCACATTTCGGTGGCAATACCGCTCGCTGAAGGTGGAGGCGACACAGGCTCCGGTCTGCGCCATCGCCTGCCCATGACCGGTCGCATCGGGTTCAGGGGCCGTCTCTTCGCCCGTCTCGGCCATGGGCGGCAGGCTGGTGGCGGTATGATCACGCATCCCGCTGGCCGAGGCCCCGCCGCATTGATAATGCCGGTAGGCGGTGCGGATATTGCGCACCGTGGCATGTTCGGCCTTCAGCAGCCCCACCTCGTCAATGACCCCCGCAAGGGAGCGCACCGCATAGGCCCCCCGCGAATAGCCCATCAGGTAGATCCGGTCGCCAGGACGATAGCGCGAGGCAAGATAGCCATAGGCTCGGCGGATCTGACGGTTGATGCCGCGCCCGATCATCACATCCGTCGTCTTGCGCCAGCTCTGCCATTGCACACCGGCCTCATAGAACACCGAAACCTGCGGGCCGACCTCGCGGCACAGCCGGTAGACCATGCCCGCATGGGTCTCATGTCCGGGTTCCAGCGTCGACATGGTGCCATCCAGGATGATCACATGCGCCTGCGGCCCACGCAGCTTGGTCTCGGCGGAATGCTCGGAGCGCAAAGGCCGCCCAAGCCATCCCAGGATCCTCTTACTCAGCTGCGTCAGCGACATTCCTCAATGCTTCCCATAGTCTAAGTGGTGTAAACGGCATCTCTATCTGCTGAACGCCGCGCTCCCGGACCGCGTCCTGCACCGCATTGGCAACCGCCGCCAGCGCCCCCACGGTTCCGGCCTCGCCGCAACCTTTCATACCCATCGGGTTCTGGGTCGATGGCACCGGCGCAAAGCCTACCTCAATCATCGGCACATCGGCGGCACGCGGCAAGGCATAGTCCATAAACGATGCTGTGAGCAGCTGCCCGTCGGCATCGTAGACGACACGCTCCAGAATCGCCTGCCCCAACCCCTGCACCACCCCGCCATGAACCTGACCTTCAGCCAGCAACGGGTTGATGAGATTGCCAAAGTCATCAACCACCGTGTAGCGATCGACATGGCTCAGCCCGGTTTCCGGGTCGATCACGATCTCGGCAACATGGGCTCCGTTTGGAAACGAACGCCCCGGCAGTTTGGCCCGTGCCGCGTGACGCAGCAACTCGTGGCGACCTTGCGCACGGGCCATCTCTGCGGCCTCCACCAGGCTTGGCCGCTGGTTGCTGCCCGGGGCAGTGAACCGTTCCCCGTCAAAGGTGACGGAGCCATGGGCGACGCCCAGCTCCTCCTCAAGGAAGGGGGTAAAGGCGGCGATCATCACATCGACGGCTGCAAGCGTGGCATTGGCCTGGGTGGTCACCGAACGCGATCCGCCGGTGCCGCCGCCCTGGGCAATCCTGTCGCTGTCGCCCTGCACCACGGTGATATCGGCGGCAGGGATTCCGGTCTGATCCGCAAGAAACTGCGCATAGACCGTTTCATGGCCCTGCCCGTTGCTCTGCGTTCCGACATAGATGCTCACCCGACCCTCCGCTTCAAAGGCGACCTCCGCGCTTTCAGAAGGATCGCCCAAAATACTTTCGATATAGTAACACAGCCCAACGCCCCGTAAATTTCCGCGTTCCGCATCAGCGGCCTTGCGCCCAGCGAATCCCGCCAGATCTGCCGCCTCTTCGGTGCGCGCCAGCAGCTGGTGGAAATCGCCGACGTCATAGGTCTCATCCGTTGCGGTCTGGTAGGGAAACTGGTCGGCGCGGATAAAATTGCGTCGCCGCAACTCCCATGGGTTGACGCCCAGCGCGTGAGCGGCGTGATCCATCACCCGCTCCAGCACATAGATCGCCTCCGGCCGACCGGCCCCGCGATAGGCATCGACCTGAGCGGTATTGGTATAGATCCCCTCAACCCGCAGCCAGGTGGCGCGGATGTCATAGACCCCGGCCAGCACCCGGCTGAACAGCTGCGTCTGCACCGGCTGGCCGAAATGTGAATTATAGGCGCCAAGGTTGCAGTGACTGTGGACCCGGTAGCCGGTAATGCGCAGATCCGCATCAAAGGCCAGCTCCGCCAGAGAGGTCAGATCGCGCCCGGCATTATCACTCAGCATCGCCTCGGTACGGTCCGAGACCCACAGAACCGGCCGCCCCAGCAACCGCGCGGCATGGGCAACCGCGAAATACTCTGGGTACGGCATCGCCTTCATGCCAAAGCCGCCACCAACATCCGGTGTGGTGACATGCACCGCCTCGGGCGCCAGTCCCAGCTTATCGCTGAGCTGCTTTTTCATCGCCCAGACGCCCTGGCCGCCATAGGTGAACTGCAACCGGCCATCGGCCCAGCGCGCAAAACAGCCGCGCGGCTCCATCGTGTTGACAATGATCCGGTTGTCTTCGACCTGTAGCGCCACCCGGTGGGCGGCAGCGGCGAATGCGGCGTCCGTCGCGGCCTCATCGCCCATGCCCCAGTCAAAGGCCCGGTTGTCAGGCGCCTCCGGGTGCAGCTGCTCGCCCCCGGCGACCAGATCCAGTTTCGCCGGCAGATCGTCGATATCAAGCTCGATCATCTCACCTGCGTCGCGCGCCTGATCCAGCGTCTCGGCAATCACCACCGCAATCGGCTCACCGACAAATCGAACCCGCTCGCGCGCCAGCATTGGCCGTTCAGGCGCAGCTGCCTTGCTGCCATCGCGGTTGGTCACCACGGCACCGTCCATGCCCACGATCAGTCCAGCTGCCTCAAGATCAGCCAACGCCAGCACCGCCGCGACGCCGTCGGCCTCGCGCGCCATGTCGAGATCCAGATGGGTGATGGTGCCATGGGCGACAGGGCTGCGCAGCACCCAGGCCCTCAGCGCCCCGGCTGGCGCGATATCTTCCAGATAGCGCCCCTGCCCGGTCAGAAACCGCACATCCTCGACCCGTCTCACGGGTTGGCTCTTACCGAATTTATCCATCACTGCCCCTGACCTGCCTTGCGTGTCGGATCGCGTTTCAGCTGCAAAACGTCCACAGCGGCGCCGGGTCCGCCCCGCGCCGCCGTGTTGATCCTGTCAAAAGCGAGACTAGCCTCAGGGGCGCGCTTGTCCAGACAGCTCGATCACTGTCGCCACGTCCGACAGCCCATAACCGTTGAACTGCGTGCTCATGGCCGAGGAATAGGCACCAAGCCCCGGAAACAGCACATAGTCACCGATCCGGGTGTCGCTTGGCAGCGGCAGCCCATCCGGCAGCCGGTCCAGGCTGTCGCAGGTCGGCCCGAAGACCACCCGCGGCTGGCAGTCCGCCACCCGGCGGGTGCCATCGGCGGCCACCACCTCGACCCGGCCCGGCAGGCCCATGTCGCGGATATCGACCAGCCCGCCATAGATCCCGTCGTTCAGGAACACCACCGCGCCCTGCTTGCGCATCCCCTTGACGCGCGCCGCCAGGGTAAAGCTTTCAGAGACCATCGCGCGCCCCGGCTCGCAGATCAGCTGCGGCCTCTCCGCACCAAAAGCCTCATCGGCGGCGGCTGAAATCGCCGCAAAAACCTTTTCCAGGTCCGGCGCCACCCCGTCGCGGTTGGCAGCAAATCCCCCGCCGACATTGAGCCGGGCAATGCGGACACCGGCGGCATCCACGATCCGTTTGGCGGCATGAACATATTCGACCCAGGCGCTCTCATCCTCGCATTGGGTACCGGGGTGAAAACACAAGGCCGGGGTCCAGCCCTCAGCTGCCACCCGTTTCAGCAGCTCAATCGCCAGCTCGGGTTCGGCCCCGAATTTGCTGCCGAAATCATAGGCGGCACCGGCCACCGGCAGCGCAAAGCGCACGGCGATTTCGCAGGTCTTAGGCACCTCGGCCAGCTTGTCCAGCTCGCTGGCCTCATCCACAGACCAGCTGGCAACGCCATGGGCGATCCCTGCAGCGATCTCCACCTCCGACCGCACCGGGTTGTTGTAATGCATCACCGCATCGGGGCTTGCCGCGCGCACCGCATCCATTTCCGCAGGCGACGCCACATCAAAACCGGTGATCCCCGCCGCCACCAGATTGGACAGCACAGCAGGATGCGGGTTGGCCTTCACCGCATAGGTCACCAGCCCCGGAAAGCCTTTTTGAAAGCGGTTGGCCACATCATGCAGCACCCGCGGCGAGAAATAGAGGATCGGATGATCCGGGGTGCTGCGCGCCAGATGAGTTTCAGGGGAAAGCCAGAGGGGTGGGATCTGCTGCATGGGGAACGGCCCTAATTGGAATATTCGGTGGTGTTTTTATCAGTTTCCGCCGAAATCCCGTCGATTTCGCTCGTCACATTGACTATAGTGACGAAAATCACCGTCATATCGCAGGTCAAACATGCAAACCGACGAAACCGACCAACATCTGCTGACGCTCCTGCGCGAGAACGCCCGCCGCCCTGTGGCGGATCTGGCCCGGCGTCTGGGGCTGGCGCGCACGACGGTGCAGGCACGGATCGAGCGGCTGGAGACCTCAGGCGTGATCAGCGGCTACACGCTGCGCACCTCGTCGCAGGCGCGTCCGCCGCTTCAAGCGACGGTGCTGATCTCGATTGAACCCCGCTCCGGCCCCGAGGTGCTGGCCCGGCTGCGCGGCTTACCCGGCGTCGAGGTGGTCCATACCACCTCGGGGCGCTTTGACCTTCTGGCACAGGTGGTGGCGCAGACCACGGCGGAGCTGGACGAAACCATTGACCGCATCGGCGAGGCACGCGGCGTGCGCTCTTCCGAAAGCCTGATCCATCTCGCAACCAAACTGGACCGCACCGGCCAATAGTGTTCCCACGCGCCGCAACGCGTGCCAAAGCCTCCCACCACATCCAAACCCTGGAAAACGTGAAAAGTCGTGCGCCCGGCCGCCCCTGCGGTATCCGCATCAAGGGCGCCCGGGCGGCTTGAAACCATAGACATCGGCAATCAGGATCCGAGGGAGATCCCTGTGGACAAAGGCGGCTTGGAACTCCACCTCGGTGACCCGGGCGCGACATCACTCACTGTCATCTGCATCCCGATATCCCCACCACCAACCGTGCCGGATTAAGCTTAAAACGCCGTTATCACCGCGATCGTTCCAAATTAATTTTGGTTTTTCAAAAATCATCCGCCAACACCGCCCCGCCAGCACCGCCGCCTCCTATCGAGCCTTTCCCTTTCCCCCGCCATTCGCTATGGGATGAGCCGATTAGATGGATACGCAGGCAGGACATTCCGATGGCGATGGACAAGACATTTAACGCAGCCGAAGCCGAAACCCGGCTTTCCGAGGCCTGGGAAAAGGCAGGCTGTTTCCGCGCAGGTGCAAACGCCAAGCGCAGCGAAACCTACAGCGTCATGATCCCGCCCCCGAATGTCACGGGCGTCCTGCACATGGGCCATGCCTTCAACAACACGCTTCAGGACATCCTGATCCGCTGGAAACGGATGCAGGGGTATGACACGCTCTGGCAGCCCGGCACCGATCACGCGGGCATCGCCACCCAGATGGTGGTGGAGCGCATGCTGGCCCAGACCCAGCAGCCCTCCCGCGGAGAACTGGGCCGCGAGAAGTTCCTGGAAAAGATCTGGGAGTGGAAAGAACAATCCGGCGGCACCATCATCAACCAGCTGAAGCGCCTTGGCGCTTCCTGTGACTATGACCGCACCGCCTTCACAATGGCCGGCGCTGCGGGCGACACCCGTACGGGCCATGAGAATTCGCCCAATTTCCACGATGCGGTGATCAAGGTCTTTGTTGAGATGTACAACAAGGGCCTGATCTACCGTGGCAAGCGGCTGGTGAACTGGGACCCGCATTTTGAGACCGCGATCTCCGACCTTGAGGTGGAGAATATCGAGGTTGCGGGCCACATGTGGCACTTCAAATACCCGCTCGCCGGTGGGGCCACCTACACCTATGTGGAGAAGGACGAGGACGGCAATGTCATCCTCGAGGAAGAGCGCGACTATATCTCCATCGCCACCACCCGTCCCGAAACCATGCTGGGCGACGGCGCGGTGGCTGTGCATCCTTCGGATGAACGCTACGCGCCTATTGTGGGCAAGCTGTGCGAAATCCCGGTCGGCCCCAAGGCGCAGCGCCGCCTGATCCCGATCATCACTGATGAATACCCGGACAAGGATTTCGGCTCTGGTGCCGTAAAGATCACCGGCGCGCATGATTTCAACGACTATCAGGTCGCCAAACGCGGCGGCATTCCGATGTATAACCTGATGGATACCAAGGCGAATATGCGCAGCGACGGCGCGCCCTATGCCGAGGAAGCCGCCAAAGCACAGGCCATCGCCAATGGCGAGGCAGAGTTCACCGAAACCAGCATCGCCGCGATGAACCTGGTGCCGGAAGAATACCGTGGCCTGGACCGTTTCGAGGCACGCAAACGCGTGGTCGCTGACATCACCGCCGAAGGTCTCGCCGTGATGCAGACCACCAGCAGAACGGTGAAGGATGAGGACGGCAACGAGAGTGAAGTCTCCGAAACCGTGCCCTACGTCGAGAACAAGCCGATCATGCAGCCCTTCGGCGACCGCTCCAAAGTGGTAATCGAGCCGATGCTGACCGACCAGTGGTTCGTGGACGCGGCCAAGATCGTCGGCCCCGCGCTGGATGCGGTGAAAGACGGCACCGTCAAGATCCTGCCGGAGTCGGGCGAGAAGACCTATTACCACTGGCTGGAAAACATCGAACCCTGGTGCATCTCGCGCCAGCTGTGGTGGGGCCATCAGATCCCGGTTTGGTATGGGCCAGTCAAAGACCAAGCTACCGGCAAATTCGACTATTCGCGCATGGAGGTCATGATTTGTGCATCCTCAGCGAGTGATGCTGAAGAAAAAGCCAAAGCACTCTACGAGGTTGAGTTCGCTTATAACAGCCCACAGGAAAACGCAAAATTCCTCTGGGATGACGAAGTTGAAACAGCCACGTTTATTTCGCAGTCGGGTAACAAAGCCGGGAAAGAAGACGGTTCTGCAAACTTTGTACTGCTGCTTCGCGACCCCGACGTGCTCGACACCTGGTTCTCCTCCGGCCTCTGGCCGATTGGCACGCTGGGCTGGCCCGAGTGGACCGAAGAGACCAAGAAATACTTCCCGACCTCGACCCTCGTCACCGGTCAGGATATTCTGTTCTTCTGGGTTGCCCGGATGATGATGATGCAGCTGGCGGTTCTGGATCAGGATCTGCCGGTTGAACAGCGCATCCCGTTTGACACCGTCTACCTCCACGGCCTCGTCCGCGATGCCAAGGGCAAGAAGATGTCGAAATCCACCGGCAACGTGGTCGACCCGCTGGAGATCATCGACGAATACGGCGCCGACGCGCTGCGTTTTACCAATGCGGCGATGGCCAGCCTCGGCGGTGTGCTGAAGCTCGACATGCAGCGCATCGCGGGCTACCGCAACTTTGGCACCAAACTGTGGAATGCGGTGAACTTCGCCCATTTCAACAATGTCTATGACGCCGACACCCCTGCCTATGACATCCCTGATGCCAAAGCCGCCGTGAACCAGTGGATCATCGGCGAAACCGCCAAGGTCCGGGTCGAGGTGGACGCCGCCCTTGAGGCCTTCCGCTTCAACGACGCCGCCCTCGGCCTCTACGCCTTTGTCTGGGGCAAGGTCTGCGATTGGTACATCGAACTCAGCAAACCACTGTTCGGCTCCGAGGATGAGGCGGTGATCGCCGAAACCCGGCAGACGCTGGGCTGGGTGCTGGATCAGTGCATGATCCTCCTGCATCCGATCATGCCCTTCATCACCGAAGAGCTGTGGGGCAATACCGCCAAGCGGTCAAACATGCTGGTGCATGAAGACTGGCCGACCTATGGCACCGAGCTGGTGAACGCCGATGCGGACGCCGAAATGAACTGGGTAATCACCGCGATCGAGAACATCCGCTCCACCCGCGCGCAGATGCACGTCCCGGCGGGCGCCAAGATCCCGATGGTTGTGACCGAATTCTCCGATCAGGCGCGCAGCGCCTGGGAGAAGAACGAGGCGATGATCCAGAAACTTGCGCGGATCACCACGCTGGAACAGGTCGACACCTTCCCCAAGGGCTGCGCCAGCGTCGCCGCCCCCGGCGCCTCCTTCGGCCTGCCGCTGGCGGATGTCATTGACGTGGACGCCGAAAAGGCGCGTCTGGAGAAGACCCTGGGCAAGCTGGCCAAGGAGCTGGGCGGCCTGCGCGGACGTCTCAACAACCCCAAATTCGCGGCCTCCGCCCCCGAAGAGGTGGTCGCCGAGGCCCGCGAAAACCTGAACCTGCGCGAGGAAGAAGAAGCCAAGGTGAAGGAAGCGCTCGCGCGCCTTGCCGAGATCGGCTGATCATAACAAACTGCGGGGCAAGCCATTGGCATTCCTACCGGCTTGCCCCGGTACGATCTCCAAAGATGAGATCCAGCGCCGCGGCAGCAACCGCCCGCGATCAGGTCATATGCCCTGCATAAACGGCGCGATCTGCCGCCCCGATTTGCACTCCTGGCTGAGCCATCCCGTCAAATCGTCCCCATAAGGGGAAAAACCACACAACGCGGTCATTGCCTTTGCTCCGGTTCTGTATCAGCCTGTGCCAACAGCTTGATATCCGCGCCAGAAAGGACCCCCCATGCCCAAAGGATACTGGGTCGCCCATGTCGACGTTGATGATATGGACCGCTACAAGGATTATGTCGCAGCCAATGCCACCGCCTTTGCCGAATATGGTGCGAAATTC
Organism: Phaeobacter sp. JH20_29; assembly: GCF_048056175.1. Lineage (NCBI taxonomy): Bacteria > Pseudomonadati > Pseudomonadota > Alphaproteobacteria > Rhodobacterales > Roseobacteraceae > Phaeobacter > Phaeobacter sp. JH20_29. The sequence goes on along the minus strand of NZ_JAYMWO010000018.1, from coordinate 743,801 downwards.
CTGATCCGCGGTGGTGCCAAGGAAGTGCGCGAAGGCCAGACGCGCGCGCGCACCGTGGTCATCGAGTTCAAGGATTTCGCCACCGCCAAGGCCTGTTATGATTCTGTCGCCTACCAGCAGGCCAAGGCGCTGCGCGATCCGGTCGCAACCGGCGACATGGAAATCATCGAAGGCTACGGCGACTAGGACCCGCTTGGCCCTGGACGCACTCAACAGTAGAGTAATGCCATGCTGAAGAAACTGTTTCAGGTCTTTCGACCGCAAAAGACCCCTGCCCAGCCGGACCCGGATGCCGAGCTGGCGCTGGGTGCACTTCTGGTGCGTGTGGCGCAATCGGATCGCGACTACCAGCTGGAAGAAATCAGCCTGATCGACCGCATTCTGGCCCGCCTATACCAGCACGACGCGATCGAGGCGGCAAAGGTCCGTGCCGCCTGCGAAAAACTCCATGCCGCCGCGCCGGAAACCGACACATTCGGGCGTCTGATCCGCGAAACCACCGGGCTTGAGGAACGGCTCGCGGCGCTGGATGCGCTCTGGGAGGTGGTGCTGGCCGATGGTCACGAACACCCCGGCGAGATGAAAATCGTCGAGGACGCGCGCAAGGCGATGGGTCTGTCAAGGGCCGACAGCGACACCGCCCGCGCCCGCGCGCAGGGCAAATTGCTCGCCCCGGCGCCAGCCATTGCCGCAGCCCAGCGACCGCAGGCTGTGAGCACGGCCGAGGACACCCCGCCGCCGCCCATTCCAGACAGGGAACCGCAACCATGATCAAGGAACTGCTGGGACGGCTTCTGGCGCCCGCGCCCGAACCGCTGGATGACCGCGACGCCCGACTGGCGCTCTGCGCGCTGCTGGTGCGGATTGCGCGCTCCGATCACAATTACTCCGATGACGAACGGGACCGGATCGACCGGATCCTGCGCGCTCGTTACGATCTCGACATGGGCGGTGCGATCCTGCTGCGCGAACAGGCCGAGGCGCTGGAGGCCGAGGCCCCCGACACCGTCCGCTTCACCCGCGCGATCAAGGACGCGGTGCCCTATGAAAACCGCATGGCCGTGGTCGAGGCGCTGTGGCAGGTGGTGCTGGCCGATGGCAAACGCGACGACGCCGAGGATGCGCTCCTGCGGCTTTCCGCCAGCCTGCTCGGGGTCAGCGATATGGACAGCGCCCGCGCCCGCCAACGCGCCGAGGCCAGCTCATGATTGCCAGCCTGGCGATGTATGATCGCCCGGAAACCGCCGCAGCGCTTGATGCCCTGTGGCAGGCGATCCGCAGCGCTCTGGCCGATGCCTCAATCGAGGCCCCCGAAACCCTGAGCCGAGGCGGCGACCTCTGGTCGATCTGGTCCGATTCGACACTGCTGCTGGCGCAGACCTGTGGCCTGCCCTACCGCACGCGGCTCTATGAACAGGTCAATCTGGTCACCACGCTGGACCACGGCGTCGCGGATTGTCCGCCGGGCTATTACACCAGCGTCTTTGTCGCCCATCGCGACCGATCCGGCGCGGATCTTCGGACCATCGCGGGCGGCAGCTTTGCCTATAACGAAGCGCTCTCGCAATCGGGCTGGGCCGCACCGATGATGCACCTGCGCGACCTCTCGCTGCTGCCCGGCAGCCTGTTCCAATCCGGCAGCCATCGCGCATCCGCCCGCGCCGTCGCCGACGGGACCGCAGATTTCGCGGCACTTGATGCCGTCAGCTGGGCGCTGATGCAGCAGCATGACGACTGGGCGACGGAGCTTGTGGAAATCGCCCGCACCAAACCGACGCCGGGCCTGCCGCTGATCACCGCCCGGACCCGCGACCCGGCTCCGCTGCGCGCCGCCGTGGCCCAGGCTGTCGCCGAGCTGGACGAGACCCACCGTCAGGCATTGCACCTGCAGGGCGTCAGCGATATTGCCCCCGGCGCCTATCTGGCGGTCCCGACACCGCTCGGGCCGGTGCTGACGGAACAATCCATCCGCCAGCAGGCCGCAGTCTGACCCCTAGGTTCCCGCCCTCAGGGCCCGCGCTGAGCCGGCCCGGAGAGGGCGCGAGGGCCTGACAACCACGCCGCGAGCAGTCGAAGGGCCACAAACTCGCCCATTGATTACAGGCAGATCTCGCATCTGCCACAGCCTCCACATGTATGGGTACAATTTGATCAGATTACCCGCCAAAATGATAAATTCCGCACCGGCCTTATCGGTTTGCACGTTGCATCCGCTCTTTTTTTCGGTCCAATAAGGACGAATTCAACGACAATTGAACGAGAGACACCTTGACCGACACAACACCAGTTCTGGAAATCCGCGGCCTGCACAAGTCATATGGCGAGCTGGAAGTGATCAAAGGTGTTGATATCACCGCCCACCGGGGCGATGTGGTCTCTCTCATTGGATCATCCGGTTCGGGCAAATCCACCCTGCTGCGCTGCTGCAACCTCCTGGAGGACAGCCAGGAGGGTGACATCCTCTTCAAAGGCGAACCGATCCGCTGGTCAGGACGCGGTCTCGCACGGCGTCCCGCGGACCCGAAACAGGTGCTGCGCATCCGCACCAACCTGTCCATGGTGTTCCAGCAGTTCAATCTCTGGGCGCATATGACCATTCTGCAAAACGTCATGGAGGCGCCGCTGACCGTGCTCGGTCGCGACCGTGCCGAGGTCGAGGAGGCCGCGCGCAAATACCTCACCAAGGTGGGGATCGGTGACAAATGCGATGCCTATCCCGCGCAGCTCTCCGGCGGACAGCAGCAGCGCGCCGCCATCGCGCGCGCACTCTGTATGGAACCAGAGGCGCTGCTGTTTGACGAACCGACCTCTGCTCTTGATCCCGAACTGGAACAGGAAGTGGTCAGGGTGATCAAGGATCTCGCCGCCGAAGGCCGCACCATGATCATCGTGACCCATGACATGAACATGGCCGCAGATGTGTCCAGCCATATCGTCTTTCTGCACAAGGGCCTCATCGAAGAAGAAGGCTGCCCGGACGAACTCTTTGGCAACACCCGCTCCGAACGCCTGCGGGGCTTTCTTGCCTCCACGCGACACGGTAAATAATCATCATAACAACCAAACCAAACGGGAGTAACCTCATGAAATCTCTTATCCTCAGCACCGCTGCGCTGGCTCTTACGGCCGGTATCGCGATGGCCGACACCGTGCGTCTGGGCACCGAGGGCGCCTACCCTCCGTACAACTTCCTGAACGACGACGGTCAGGTTGACGGTTTTGAGCGTGAGCTGGGCGACGAGCTGTGCAAGCGCGCCGAACTGGACTGCGAATGGGTCACCAATGACTGGGATTCGATCATCCCGAACCTGCTGTCGGGCAACTACGACACCATCATCGCCGGCATGTCGATCACCGAAGAGCGCAAGGAAGTTGTGAACTTCACCACCGGCTACACCCGCCCGTCGCCCTCCGCCTATGCGGCGATGTCGGCTGATGTCGATGTGAACAGCGCCGTTGTGGCAGCACAGGCCTCCACCATTCAGGCCGCCCATGTCGCCTCCACCGGCGCCACCCTGGTCGAATTCCCCACCCCGGATGAAACCGTCGCTGCGGTGAAAGCTGGCGAAGTCGACGCGGTCATGGCCGACAAGGACTTCCTGATCCCGATCGTCGACGAAACCGAGCTGTCCTTCGTTGCAGAGGACGTGCTGCTGGGCGGTGGCATCGGCATGGCGTTCCGCAAATCCGATGATGAGCTGCGCGGCAAGTTCGACGCTGCCATCGAATCGATGAAGGCAGACGGCTCGCTGAACGCCCTGCTGGAAAAATGGGAAATCGAAGGCCGGTTCTGAGCCCTCGCATCATCCTGATATCAAGGAAGGGGGGCGGCATGGCCCCCCTTCGCCCTTGACCGGTCCCGCTCCGCTGTGGCGCCCTGACCGGTCCCTGTCCGAACGAGGCCCGCCATCTTCTCCTTTTGCACCGATCCGGCCAGCCTGGAGGGTTTCCAGTGGCTGAGCTGTTATCTCACCACCGGCAAGCATTTTGCCTTCTACGCCTCCTTCGGGACGGTTCTGCTGCTGCTGGCTGTCACCGCGCCCGCGGCGCTGGCCTTCGGCTTTGGCGGCGCCATGGCTGCCCGCGCGCAATTCGCGCCGCTCTCCTGGCTGGGCAAGGCCTATATCGCCATTGTGCGCGGCGTGCCGGACATTGCCTTTTTCCTGTTCTTCGTCATCGCTCTGGATCAGGGCATCGAATATCTGCGCCATCAGGTGAAATGCCCCGACTGGGACGCGCCGGTGCGCCAGGGCAATGATTTTGTGGTCTGTGACATCGCCAAGATGCCGCTCAGCACCTCCGAACAGTGGATCCATGAGGTCTATGGCTTCACCCTTGCGGTGGTCACCTTCGCTATCGTCTTCGGCGCCTTTGCCGCCAATGTGCTCTATGGCGCCATGCGCGCTGTGCCCCGCGCCCAGATCGAAACCGCCGAAGCCTATGGCATGAGCCACCGACAGGCCTTCTGGCGCATTCTGGTGCCGCAAATGTGGACCTATGCGCTGCCCGGTCTGTCGAACCTGTGGATGGTCCTGATCAAGGCGACGCCGCTGCTGTTCCTGCTGGGGGTTGAGGATATCGTCTATTGGGCACGTGAACTCGGCGGCTCCAAGACGGCCCGCTTCACCGAATACCCCCATGGCGACTGGCGCATGTGGTATTTCCTCGGCCTTCTGGTCTTCTACCTCGCGTTCACCAAACTCTCCGAACTGGTGCTGGACCGGATCCGCGACCGGCTCTCCCACGGTCAGGCCACGCTGGCCGGCGAAGCGCAAAGGAAAGCGTCATGAGCTGTATCCAGACACTGCAAGATTACGGCCTGCGCGCCCTCGGCATCGGCGAACGCATGTTGCCGCGCAGCGATTTCACCCTCTGCGACCAGTTTGTGCTGATCGGTTCGGGGATGCTGTGGAACATCTATTTCGGCGCGATCGCCGTCATAATCGGGTTTGTCATCGCCAATGGCGTGGCCCTGGCCAAGAATTCCACCTCCACGCCGCTGCGCAAAGCGGCGGAATGGTTCATATTCATCTTCCGTGGCTCGCCGCTGTTCATCCAGTTCTTCTTTGCCTACTTCCTGTTCCTGCAACTGAAATCGGTGTCCTCCATCTTTGACCCGCTGTCGGCGGCCTGGCTCGGGGCGCTGATCGTGCTGATCCTCAACACCGCCGCCTATTCCGCCGAAATCTTCTACGGCGCGCTGCGGTCGATCCCAAAGGGCGATATCGAGGCGGCAGATGCCTATGGCCTCTCCGGCTGGACCCGATTTCGTCGAATCATGTGGCCAACGATGATGCGGCTGGCCTGGCCCTCCTACACCAACGAAGCGATCTTTCTCTTCCACGCCACCACGCTGGTGTTCTTCTCCGGCTTTCCGGCATGGCAACAGCGCGGCGATGCGCTCTACTACGCCAGCTATTTCGCGGACAAGACCTTCAACCCCTTCGTGCCCTACCCGATCCTGGCCTTCTATTTCATCCTGCTGACGCTGGCGGTGATCACCCTCTTTGGCGCGATCAATACCCGTCTGAACGCACATCTGCCGCAGGACCGACGGAAAAAAATTCGCTTGCGTCCTAATCTGATCCGGTAGTATCCATTATTTGATCAAATTTAGAACCTGAGTTTTTGGCCGCAGAATCCTGCGAGTTCATGGACAAATTCTAGGTTATACTAAGTTATGATCAAAAATTGGACCAGGGGTGATAAACTGCCCCGGCCCTGCTGCGCCCCATCCGGGGGCGCTGGCGGCCGGTGGTGCCCTCGAAACCGTCAGGTGATTAAATGAAGAACTGGCTCAGGAAAAACCCGCATGTGCGCACCATCCGCGTTGCGGCGGCGGACATCAACGGTCAGGCCCGGGGCAAGCGCGTCCCTGCCCGCTTTGCCGACAAGGCGGTCGAGGAAGGCACCCGGTTCCCGCTATCGGTCCTGAACCTCGACATCTGGGGCGAGGATATCGACGACAGCCCGCTGGTGTTTGAAAGCGGCGATGCCGACGGCGTGCTGAAGCCAACCGAACGTGGCTTTGTGCCGATGCCCTGGCTCGACGCGCCTTCGGCGCTGCTGCCCATCTGGATGTACCGCGAAGACGGGCGCGCCTATGAGGGCGATCCGCGCCATGCGCTGCGCGCCGTGGTGGACCGCTACAAGGCACTGGGGCTGACCCCGGTGGTCGCGGTGGAGCTGGAGTTCTTCCTGATCGACGACAGCGGCAAAAAACTGCAGGTGCCGACCTCTCCCCGCTCCGGCAAGCGCCGCAAGGCGGCGGAAACCATGTCGATCCGGGCACTGGACCAGTTCGACACCTTCTTCACCGATCTCTACGACGCCTGCGAGGACATGGACATCCCCGCCGATACTGCGATTTCCGAGGCGGGTCTGGGCCAGTTCGAAATCAACCTGATGCACGGTCCTGACGCACTGCGCGCCGCCGATGACGCCTGGCTGTTCAAGATGCTGGTCAAGGGTCTTGCCCGCCGCCACGGTTTCGCTGCCAGCTTCATGGCCAAACCCTATGACGATTACGCCGGCAACGGGTTGCATACCCATTTCTCTGTGCTGGATCAGGACGGCAACAACATCTTTGACGATGGCGGCCCCAAGGGCACCGATGCCATGCGCCACGCCGTCGGCGGCTGTCTGAAGGCCATGGGCGATTCCACCCTGGTGTTTGCGCCGCATGGCAACAGCTATGACCGGATGGTGCCGGGCGCCCACGCCCCCACCGGCATCTGCTGGGCCTATGAGAACCGCACCGCCGCCATCCGCGTGCCCTCGGGCAGCCCCAAGGCGCGCCGCATCGAGCACCGCTTTGCCGGCGGCGACGTGAACCCCTATCTGATGCTGACCGCCATCCTCGGCGCCGCGCTTTATGGGATCGAGAACAAGATCGACCCCAATGAGCCGATCACCGGCAACGCCTATGCGCTGGACCTGCCGCAGGTGCCCAATACTTGGCAAAGCGCCATCGACGCATTCGAGAGCTCCGAGATCATCCCGCAGTTCTTCTCCGCCGAGATGATCCGCAACATGGTGCTGACCAAACGCCAGGAGCTGCATTACATGGAAGAACTCACCCCGGAGGAACGGGTGGAGATCTACCTGGATACCGTCTGACGGCCTCTTGCCCGCCGTCCTGACGGCGGGCTATCGTCCCGTGCAGCGAACTCCTTTCTAACTGGTGACTTATGAAAATCGGCATTCTGCAAACCGGCCATGCGCCCGAAAACCTGATCGACAGCGCCGGCAACTATGACCAGATGTTCCGCACCCTGCTCGCCGACGGCGGGTTTGAATTCGACACCTATGCGGTGGTCGACAATGTCTTCCCCTCCGGCGCCGATGCGGCGGATGGCTGGCTGATCACGGGCTCCAGACATGGCGCCTATGAGGATCACGACTGGATCCCCCCGCTGGAGGATCTGATCCGCGAAATCCACGCCCGCAAGAAGCCTTTAGTCGGCATCTGCTTTGGCCATCAGATCATCGCTCAGGCGCTCGGCGGCAAGGTGGAGAAATTCGCAGGCGGCTGGGCCGTTGGCCCGGTGACGTATCAGATGGACGGCAAGCCCCTGCGGCTCAATGCCTGGCATCAGGATCAGGTCACCGCCCTGCCCGAAGGCGCCCGCGTGCTGGCGGGCAACGACCACTGCAAGAACGGCATCCTGGCCTATGGCGATCATATCTGGACCCTGCAACCGCACCCGGAATTCGCCAGCAGCTTTGTCGGCGGTCTGATCGACAGCCGCGGTCGCGGCGTGGTCCCCGATGAGATACTGGACGCTGCCAGCGCCGACCTGCATCACCCCGTCCAGTCGGACGAAATCGCAACCTTCCTCAATGCCTTTTTCAAGAAAGAGAGGACCTGATGTCAGCCTGGCTCGACACTCTTCCCGAAGCAGCACAAGCCTATCTGGAGGGGCGTCGTCTCGACGAAGTCGAATGCGTTATCTCGGACCTGCCGGGCATCGCCCGAGGCAAGGCGGTGCCGGCATCCAAATTTGCCAAGCAGGATTATTTCCACCTGCCCGACAGCATTTTCTACCAGACCATCACCGGCGACTGGGCTGATGCTGCGGATGACGACGGCTGGATCGAAAAGGACATGACGCTGAAGCCGGACATATCCACCGCCACCGCCGCCCCCTGGACGGCGGACTGGACGCTGCAGGTGATCCACGACGCCTATGACCGGGACGGCGACCCGATCCCCTACAGCCCGCGCAACGTGCTGAAGCGGGTGGTCCAGCTGTATCACGATCAAGGCTGGGAGCCGATTGTGGCGCCGGAAATGGAATTCTTCCTGGTCGCGCGCAATCTGGACCCGGCGCATGAAATCAAGCCGATGATGGGCCGCTCCGGCCGTCCCGCCGCGGCACGGCAGGCCTATTCGATGACCGCGGTCGATGAATTCGGTCCCGTCATCGACGACATCTACGACTTTGCCGAAGCGCAAGGGTTCGAGATCGACGGCATCACCCAGGAAGGCGGCGCGGGTCAGCTGGAAATCAACCTGCGCCACGGCAACCCGGTGAAGCTCGCGGATGAGGTCTTCTACTTCAAGCGGCTGATCCGTGAGGCCGCCCTGCGCCACGACTGCTTTGCCACCTTCATGGCCAAGCCGATCGAGGATGAGCCGGGCTCTGCCATGCACATCCACCATTCGGTGATCGACATGGAGACCGGCGAGAACATCTTCTCAGGCCCGCAGGGCGGCGAGACGGATGCCTTCTTCCACTTTATCGCCGGGTTGCAGAACCACCTGCCCGCAGGCCTTGCGGTGATGGCACCCTATGTGAACTCCTACCGCCGCTACGTGAAGGACCACGCCGCGCCGATCAATCTGGAATGGGCGCGCGACAACCGCACCACCGGCATCCGCGTGCCGCTGTCCGGCCCCGAAGCGCGTCGGGTGGAGAACCGCATCGCCGGCATGGACTGCAACCCCTATCTGGGCATCGCTCTGTCGCTCGCCTGCGGATATCTGGGCCTGATGGAGGAAAAGCGCCCGCGCAAGCAGTTCAAGGGCAACGCCTATGACGGGGATGGCGACATTCCGCAGGTCATGGGCGAGGCGCTCGACCTGTTCGAAGAGGCCACCGCCCTGCATGAGGTGCTGGGACCCGAGTTCGCCCGCGTCTACTCGATCGTGAAACGCGCCGAATATGACGAATTCCTGCAGGTGATCTCCCCCTGGGAGCGCGAGCATCTGCTGATGAACGTCTAAAACTGTCGGCGCTGATCTCTCCGCCGAGGTCAGCGCCGGTGAGTATTTATGGAAAGATGACAGGCAGTTGCGCGTAACCGGACTTGGGGCGGCGACTGCCGGGGACTGAGGTGTGCCATGGGGTTGAACCTGCTCTATTCCAACGACCGCAAAGGGACCTATCCCGATAGCTGGTATGCCGCAACGGCCACGCCGCTGGCGCCTTTTGCGCCGTTGACGGGCGACGCCCGCGCGGATGTCTGCGTTGTCGGCGGTGGCTACACCGGGCTGTCGGCGGCGCTGCATCTGGCCGAGGCCGGGCGTTCGGTGATCCTGCTGGAGGCCAACCGCGTCGGATTTGGTGCCTCCGGTCGCAACGGCGGCCAGCTTGGCAGCGGTCAGCGTATGGAACAGGACGGGCTGGAAAACCTGCTGGGTGCGGCGGATGCCGAAAAGCTCTGGCAGCTGGCAGAGGACGCCAAGGATCTGGTGAAATCGCTGATCACGCGCCACGATATCGACTGCCATCTGAAGCCCGGCATTGCCCATGCTTGTTTCTCGAAGGGCGAGGTCGACCACGAACACCGCTATGTGGAGCATCTGCAAAACCGCTATGGCTACCAGGAGATCACCGCCCTGGATCACGATGGTTTGCAGGCGATCTGCCCCTCGCCCGCCTATGTCGGCGGCTCTCTCGATATGGGGGCGGCGCATCTGCACCCGTTGAAATACGCGCTTGGCCTCGCCCGTGCCGCTGCGGCAGCCGGTGTGCGGATCTGTGAGGGCAGCGAGGTTCTGAACATCGACGAGGGCAAGCAGATCCGGCTGCGCACCGCGGCAGGAGAGGTCGTTGCCGATCAGCTGGTGCTGGCCTGCAACGGCTATCTCGGCGGGCTCAACCGCCGCGTGGCGGCGCGGGTGATGCCGATCAACAATTTCATCGCCGCGACCGCGCCGCTTGGCGCCGAAACCGCGCGGGTACTGGCCCGCGATGTGGCGGTGGCCGACAGCAAATTTGTGGTGAACTATTTCCGGCTCAGCCACGACGGCCGCCTGCTGTTCGGCGGTGGTGAAAGCTATGGCTACCGCTTCCCCAGCGATATCGCCGCCACCGTGCGCAAGCCGATGGTCCAGATCTTTCCGCATCTCCGCGATGTGAAGATCGACTACGCCTGGGGCGGCACCCTCGCGATCACCATGAAACGGATGCCCTATCTGGTGCGGCTGGCGCCCAATGTGCTCTCGGCCTCGGGGTATTCCGGCCATGGCGTCGGCACCGCCACCCATGCAGGCCAGTTGATGGCGCAGGCCATCGCCGGAGAGAGCGACGGCTTTGATGCCATGGCCCGCGTACCAGCCCCCGCCTTTCCCGGCGGCACCGCCATGCGCAGCCCCCTGCTGGCGCTGGCGATGACCTGGTATGCGCTGCGCGACCGGATCGGCGTCTGATCCTGCGCGGCCCAGGCCACAGGGGATCACCCCCGCAGACCACGCCCGCAGCCAAAGCAACAGTTCTGTGAAATTTTCCGCCAAAACCTGCCGATCCCGCGGGCGAGGCTTGGCATTTTTGCGCCAAGCATTTATGTTTTTGGAAAGGTAGATTCAGGATTTTGAAATATGAGCCAGGCATCCCCGTCGCAAGTCCCGAACGTCCATCAGGCAGAACCGATCCCAGAGGCCGCCCGCGCCGCCATTGACGCCCTGATGCAGTCTGGCGATCTGTTCCGCTACACCGCGCCGCAGGATGCGCCGGTTGCCCTGCTGGAAGAGGAATTTGCCCAGCTCCTTGGCAGCAAATACGCGCTGGCGGTCTCCTCCTGCTCTGCGGCGCTGTTCCTGTCGCTGAAGGCGCTGGACCTGCCCCGCGATGCCCGCGTGCTGATCCCCGGCTTCACCTTTGCGGCCGTGCCCTCGTCGATTGTCCACGCCGATTGCGTGCCGGTCCTCTGCGAGGTGGGAGCCAACTACCGGATCGACATGGCCGATTTCGAGGCCAAGCTGGGGGATGTGCAGGCGGTGATCATCAGCCATATGCGCGGCCATACCTCCGATATGGATGCGATCATGGCGCTCTGCAGCGCGCGCGACATTCCGGTGATTGAGGATGCCGCCCATTCGCTGGGCACCACCTGGCATGGCCGCAATATCGGCACGCTGGGCGCCATCGGCTGCTTCTCGTTCCAGTCCTACAAGATGATCAACGCCGGCGAAGGCGGTATCCTGGTTACCGATGATGCCGATCTGGTCGCCCGCGCCGTGATCATGTCCGGCGCCTATGAGCACAACTGGAAAAAACACAAATCCGCCCCCGGCGACAACACCGGCGCGCTCGAGCAGGCCTTTGCCAAATGGCAGAACCAGCTGCCGCTTTATAACCTGCGGATGAGCAACCTGTCGGCCGCCGTGATCCGCCCGCAGCTGCCCGAACTGGCGCGCCGGGTGCGCGACGGGCTGAAGAACCACGACTATGTCGCAGATCAGCTCAACCGCTCGCCGCATATCGACGTGCCTGCCCCATTGCCGCCGGAACAGCGCGCGCCGGATTCGATCCAGTTCAACCTGGTCGATATGAGCAGCGAGGAGATCAACCGCTTTGCCGCCGCAGCCGAGGCGCGGGGCGTCAAGGTGCAGATCTTCGGCCTCTCCGAAGACAACGCCCGCGCTTTCTGGAACTGGCAGTTCCTGCGCGATATCCCCGAGCTGCCGCAGACCCGCGCCATGCTGATGCAGGCCTGCGATGTGCGCCTGCCGGTGCGCCTCAGCCGCGACGAACTCGATGTGATCGCCACTGTGCTGCTGTCTGCGATGGCCGACGCCATGGGGGCCGCTGCCGCCTGACCCCTGCGGGCGGCGGGGTTCATCGGACACCGGGGCGCGCAGGGTCAGGCGGCGCGCCTTTTTGCTGGCGGCTTAGGCCGCAAACCGGCGAATTCCCGACCGCAGCCCGCGCCGCCGCTGGACATTGCCCGCCACCCTTGCGAGGGTCTGGCAACGACCAGAAGGACAGCCCCATGAGCGCGCGCAAGATCATTATCGACACCGACCCCGGACAGGATGACGCTGTCGCCATTCTGCTGGCATTGGCCAGCCCAGAAGAGATTGATCTGCTTGGGATAACCTGTGTTGCTGGCAATGTGCCGCTGGCACTGACCCAGACCAATGCACGCCGCGTCTGCGAAGTGGCAGGCCGCCCGGACATGGCCGTCCACGCCGGTTGCGACGCGCCCTTGGCCCGGCCGCTGATCACCGCCGAACATGTGCATGGCAAGACCGGCCTCGATGGGCCGGACCATTGGGATCCAACCATGCCGCTGGCTGCAACACATGCTGTCGATTTCATCATCGACAGCCTGCGCCGCGAAGCTCCCGGCACCGTTACGCTCTGCCCGCTGGGGCCGCTGACCAATGTTGCCACCGCTTTTCAGAAAGCCCCCGACATCGTCACCCGGGTTCAGGAGATCGTGCTGATGGGCGGCGCCTATTTCGAGGTCGGCAACATCACCCCGGCGGCGGAATTCAACATCTACGTCGACCCGGAGGCCGCCGCCGCCGTGCTCAGCTCCGGCGTGCCGGTCACCATGATGCCGCTGGATGTCACCCACAAGGCGCTGGCCACCCGCCCCCGGATCGAGGCGATCCGTGCATTGGCCACCAAAGTGGGCGATTTCACCGCCGATATGCTTGATTTCTTTGAACGCTTTGATGTCGAGAAATACGGCTCCGAAGGCGGCCCGCTGCATGATCCCTGCGTCATTGCCTATCTGATCCGGCCTGAGCTGTTCTCGGGCCGCAAGATCAACGTGGTGGTCGAAACCACCTCCGAGCTGACCCTTGGCATGACCGTGGCCGATTGGTGGGGGGTCACCGACCGACCTGCCAATGCGCTGTTCATTGGCGATCTGGACGCCGATGGTTTCTTTGACCTGATCACCAGCCGATTGGCCACCCTATGAGCGCCGCGCTGCACCTTGCAGGCCCCGAGGATCTGACCCGTGTTCTGGATCTCGTCGCGGCCTTTCACGGCGAGATGGGCATCGCCTCAGATGAGCCGCACCGCCGCGCCGCCATTGAGCCGCTGCTGAACGGGCTGCCCTATGGCGCCGTCTATCTGATCGGCCCGACCCGCGCACCGGTGGGCTATATCGTTGTCACCTTCAGCTGGTCGGTGGAGTTTGGCGGCATGGATGGTTCTATCGACGAGCTGTTCATCCGCCCGCCCGTGCGCGGGCGCGGCATTGCCACCGAAGTGCTGTTTTCCCTGCCCCGCACCCTGGCCGAAGCCGGCATCAAAGCGCTGCATCTGGACGTCGACAGAAACAATGCGCCTGCCCGCGGGCTCTATGCCCGAGCCCGGTTCGAGCCGCGCGACACACACATGCTGATGAGCCGCAAGCTCTAGCACCGGACCACCGCGCATGCCGCCCGCTTGCGGACGCGCCCGGGCGTTCCCGGACGTGCGCGCAGGCCGCCGCATGGCGATTGCCTGTGCGCGGATGGCACGCTGTCTGGCGCCAGTTTCGCGCCCCGTGAATTATTTTTCATGACACAGGGAACCAATCTGCACGTCTGGGGTTCTCTCTCTGAACCAGCGGCGCGGGGCACCGGCCAGCGCCAGCGCGATGGAACAGACCAATTGAACACACCGTGGAACGTGTGGGAGCGCGCCGCCAACCGATAGGCGGCGCAACGAAGACAGCGGCAGAAGCCGTGATGCACAGCCACCCACCGGGGTGGGCGCCGGGCGAACCCCCGCGCGCGTAACACCGGATCCGTCACGCCTCATCACACCATGGGGCCATGGATCCGCACGACGGCGGCGGCCTTTTGGCGGTCGACCAAACCGGGGTTCAGGGGTGGGCCCCAGCAGCTGAGCGGAGCCGTCCTGGGGTGTGGCGGCTCCGGTTGGCGCCAGTCGAAGCGGGCCGGAGACGGCGTATCGCCGGGACAAGCCACAAAGATGCAGGAGCGCTCCTGCACAGCCATCACAAGCGCATCAATGACAGGAAAGGAAATCTCATGAAATCCCATATCCTCGCCGGCCTCAGCGCCGCGACGCTGGCGCTCTCCGCCTGCACCGATCTGACCCCCGAACAGCGCACAGTGGCCGGTGTCGCCGGTGGTGCCGCAGCAGGTCTGATTGCCGCCGACGCGCTCAAGGCCGATGACGACTGGCGCCTGATTGCCGCCCTTGGCGGGGCCGCCGCCGGTACGCTTGTGGCGCAGAACAACCAGTCGCGCCAATGCGCCTATTCCCGCGGTGACGGCACCTATTACACAGCGGCCTGCCCGTAATTCCGGCGCAGAGCGCGGGCGAGACCTGCAGCGTTCGCATCACGGATCGCGGATCCGACCCAACAGTCAAAGAAAGACCCTGAGAGCGGATCCGCTCTCAGGGTCTTTCCCTGTCGCCAACGGCTTGAAATTACGCCGCGCCCCCTCTGCGCCAAGGCCCTGACATGCTCAGGGCTGACAATGTCGATCCCCCTTTGGCAGCGCGCCTCAGAGCCCCCCGGCCACCATTGCGCCCTGTGTCATCGACATGCTGTGAACCGGATCAGCCACATTTGCGTCATGCCCTGTCAGCGGATAATGCCCGGGCCCCGCACAACCGGCCAGCAGGGCCACCGCAATGATGAACCCCAGCGGCAGCCAGCTTGCGGTTCCGGCCACCCTCACCGCAGGCTTCGGATAAACACTCTCCCGGGCTTTCAGATGTGCAGTCGCTCCCATGATCTTCCCCTCCTGGCCAGCGCCACCCCCGTAGCGCCTGCGACCAAGACTGCCATAGCCGCGATCACAGGTCTGTGAAGCAGGCCACAGAAGTGCGCCATCCGCACAGATTTCGATCTGAGAGGTTATCGGCGCAGATCCGGGGCCGTCCTCGCCCCGACACGCAGGCCCGGCACCCAGGCCCGGCACTCAGACGCTCAGGACAGCCGACGCATCAGCTGCAGGTCGCAGGCAGTGGCATAGCCCATGGCGCGCTTGATCCCCGGCAGCATCGCCGCCCCGTTCATCGCAAAACTCAGCTCGATCAGCCCCGCCTCGCCATAGGCCGCGCGCACGGCCTCCCGCGCCTCAGGATCGTCACTGCGCGTGCCAGCCACCGCGCCCGCCAGACGCACAACCGCCTCCAGCTCAGGTTCCAGCGCGCTGCCTGTCAGGATCGACCTGATCAGCTCGGGCGACAGCCCGGCGGATTTCGCCAGGTTGATCTCCGCCTCGACACAGGACCCGCAATCCGCGCTCAGCGCCCCGGTCAGCCGCGCCGCATGATAGGCGGCGGCAGGCAGCTGACGGTTCGGATCCAGAAAACCAAACACCCGGTTGTAGCGGGCCAGCAACCCCAGGTCCGTATCGGCAATGGCATGGGCATAATCGAGCGAGACGCCAATACGGCGTTCAGCCCGCCGGATCAGGAAATGGGCAACCTTCTTGAGCATGATAACCACACAACAACGGAACACAGGAACAAAAAGGCCGGAGCAACATGCCCCGGCCTCTGGTCTTACTTCAGGATCGAACGACCCGCGTATTCGGCGACTTCACCCAGCATTTCCTCGATACGGATCAGCTGGTTGTATTTCGCGAGCCGGTCAGAGCGCGCCAGCGAACCGGTCTTGATCTGGCCGCAGTTGGTGGCCACGGCGAGGTCGGCAATGGTGGCGTCCTCGGTCTCGCCGGAGCGGTGCGACATCACATTGGTGTAGCGCGCACGATGGGCCATATCGACCGCCTTCAGGGTCTCGGTCAGGGTGCCGATCTGGTTCACTTTCACCAGCATGGAGTTGGCGCAGCCGCGCGCAATCCCGTCGGCCAGACGCGCCGGGTTGGTCACGAACAGATCGTCGCCGACCAGCTGCACCTTGTCGCCCAGCTCGTCGGTCAGGGCTTTCCAGCCGTCCCAGTCATCCTCACCCATGCCATCTTCGATGGAGATGATCGGATAATCCTTCACCAGTGCCGCCAGATAGGCCACATTCTCTTCCGACGACAGGGTTTTGCCTTCGCCGGAGAGCACATATTTGCCATCCTTGTAGTATTCGGTCGCCGCGCAATCGAGCGCCAGATAGATTTCCTCGCCCGGCTTGTAGCCGGCCTTTTCAATCGACTTCAGCACAAAATCCAGCGCCTCGCGGGTAGAGGCGATATTGGGGGCAAAACCGCCCTCGTCACCGATCCCGGTCGACAGACCCGCCGCCGACAGCTCTTTCTTCAGGGTGTGGAACACCTCGGACCCCATGCGCACCGCGTCGCGGATGTTGTCCGCCGCCACCGGCATGATCATGAATTCCTGAATGTCGATCGGGTTGTCGGCATGTTCGCCGCCGTTGATGATATTCATCATCGGAACCGGCAGAACCCGCGCCGAAGTGCCACCGATATAGCGATACAGCGGCTGGGTGGTGAAATCCGCCGCAGCCTTGGCCACCGCCATGGAGACACCCAGAATGGCATTGGCGCCCAGACGGCCCTTGTTCTCGGTGCCATCCAGCTCGATCATGGCCATGTCCACGGCGACCTGCTCGCAGGCGTCAAAGCCGACCAGCTCTTCGGCGATCTCGCCATTGACGGCGGCAACTGCTTCCAGCACGCCTTTGCCAAGGTAACGGGACTTGTCGCCGTCGCGCTTTTCCACCGCCTCATAGGCCCCGGTTGACGCACCCGACGGCACCGCCGCGCGGCCCATTGTGCCGTCTTCCAGCATGACGTCGACTTCAACGGTCGGATTGCCCCGGCTGTCGAGAATTTCACGGGCGTGGATATCGATAATGGTGCTCATTATTCAGGTCCCTGATCTTGGCAAGTGATTGCGGCAATTGGTGCCTGCGTCATAGCATTCACAGGTCAAAAGTAAACCATGAGCGTTATCGCTAACGTCACTTATTTTACGGGGTTAGGGCTAACAGTTCGCTGTTTGCGCAATCAATCGCCACCGGCGCCAGCCCGATGTGCTCAGACAGGGACCGCCGCCTGCGCCCGCGCCGCCCGCCGCGCCAGACGCCGCTCCCGCAGAAAGGTATAAAGCCCGGAGCCGATGATCAGCGCCGATCCCGCCAGCGTCATCATATCCGGCGCCTCGGCAAAGATCACCACGCCGATCAGGGTCGAAAACACCAGCCGGGAGTAGCGAAACGGCGTGATCACGGCGGCATCGCCGATCCGGGTGGCGGTGACAATCCCGTAGTACCCCAGCACGCCAAAGATGACGCCTCCCAGCAACATGCCCCATTGGCTGCCTTCCAGGGCGACCGGCTCTCCGGGCAGGATCAGCAGCATCACCAGCCCCGCCGGGATCACCGAGCCAAAGGCCTGCGAGCTGACCACGGCAGAGGGCACCGCGCTATCCATCACCCGCGTCATCAGGTCGCGCGCCGCAACCGCCACAACCGAGATCAGCACCAGCAGCACCCCCGGCTCAAATCCGGCCAGACCGGGCCGCACGATCATCAGCACCCCGGCAAAACCGACAAGGATCGCCGTCCAGCGCCGCCAGCCGACATCCTCGCCCAGAAACAGCGCCGCCCCGACAGTGACCGCAAGCGGCATCGCCTGAAACACCGCCGCCACGGTCGAGATATCCACCACCGCCAGCGCCGAGGCAAAGCTGACCGCCGCCAGCGCCTCGGTCGAGGCACGCAGCACCGGTTGCCAGCGCCAGTTGCGTGGCGCCAGCACCCGGTGGCCCTGCAGCTTGGCCCAGATCACAAAGATCGTGCCACTGCCCAGCCCCAGCATCATCAGGATCTGCCCCACCGGCACCGAGGTGGCGAGCTGCTTGATGAACATATCCTCCAGCGAAAACCCCGCCATGGCGAGGATCACCAGCAATATTCCCGTGACATTGTTCATCTTGATCGTTCCATTCCAATGGGTCCGATGGCTCTGCCGAGGGGCCGTGCCCGCCGTCGCTGCATCGACTGATCCGCACAACAAATAGCCGGAAGCGACCGCCCACTTGTCCATTTGCGACACGACTCAATATTTGCGGCGCAGCTTCATGACTTCATGTGACCGCTCCTATCACGCGCCGTGATACTGGGCCACCGCCGGGCTGCGGCGCGCCCCGGAATTTTCCGGAATATTCGGACCCGTTATCCTGTCTAAGAAAACACGCCCCCGCAGGCCGACCGGCATGTGGTCAGCGGGCGCGCGCTGGCTCAGCTCTTCTTGCGCGGCACGCCATATAGTTCCAGCTTGTGGCCGCGCAGCTCATAGCCCAGCTTTTCGGCGATCTTCTCCTGCAAGGCCTCGATCTCCGGGTCGCAGAATTCGATGACCGCCCCGGTGGTCATGTCGATCAGATGATCGTGATGCTCGCGGTCGGCATCCTCGTAGCGGGCACGCCCGTCGCCGAACTCAAGCCGCTCCAGAATGCCCGCTTCGTCAAACAGCTTCACCGTGCGATAGACGGTGGCCAGCGAAATCGCCCCGTCTAGCGCGCTGGCACGGGCATAGAGTTCCTCGACATCGGGGTGATCGTCGCTCTCTTGCAATACGCGCGCAATCACCCGTCGCTGGCCTGTCATCCGCAGACCTATGGCTTCGCAGCGTGCGATAATCGTCTCGCTCATGGTCATCCCTTATTCAGCATGGCGTCCCTGTTTATACAAAGACGCCCGCGTCGCAAACCGGGTTTTAACAGTCTGTGGCGCAGAATATACAACAATTGCCCATTGACTTTATCCGCTGGCGGGGCCATCTGCCCTGTCAGGCATCCCTCCCTGCCGCGTGAGCAGAGGACGTCGGGCCGCGCCAGATCAATGCGCAGGCCAAACACCGACCCTAAGGATATGCCACCGTTCCCAATATCACGCGTGGGGCACTCGCAGCGACCAGCGGTCTGGCATGATGCCAGCCCCGCCCGAGGTCCCTGCCCCAACGACAGACCGCCCCCGTGGCGGCACCGGCCGAGCCCTGTTGGCGCGGCTGTGAAAGGACGAGACGTGACAGAATTTTCAACCATGGGGCTGCCCGAGCAGCTTCTGAAGCGCATTGCAGAACTTGGCTATACCGATCCGACCCCGATTCAGGCCCGCGCCATCCCGCATGCGCTGAACGGCAAGGACGTGCTGGGTCTGGCGCAGACCGGCACCGGCAAAACCGCCGCCTTCGGCGTGCCGCTGATTGCCCAGATGATGCAATACGGCCGCAAACCCGCCGCCAAGACCGTGCGCGGCCTGGTGCTGGCGCCGACCCGCGAGCTGGCCAACCAGATCGCCGCCAACCTCAAGGGCCTGACCGAAGGCACTCCGATGAAAACCGGCTTGGTTGTCGGCGGCGTTTCCATCAACCCGCAGATCAGCCGCCTGTCGCGCGGCACCGATATCCTGATCGCCACCCCGGGCCGTCTGCTGGACATCCTTGACCGTGGCGCGCTGGATCTTGGCTCCTGCGACTTCCTCGTGCTGGATGAGGCCGACCAGATGCTGGACCTCGGCTTTATCCACGCGCTGCGCAAGATCGCCGCTCTTCTGCCGGCACAGCGCCAGACCATGCTGTTCTCGGCCACCATGCCCAAGCAGATGAACGAGATCGCCAATTCCTATCTGCAAAGCCCGGTGCGGATCGAGGTGAACCCTCCCGGCAAGGCTGCCGACAAGATCACCCAATCGGTGCATTTCATCGCCAAGGCAGAGAAGCTCTCGCTGCTGAAAGAGCTGCTGACCAAACACAAGGACGAGCGGACACTTGTCTTTGGCCGCACCAAACACGGCATGGAAAAGCTGATGAAAACGCTGTCGGCCGCCGGTTTCTCGGCCGCAGCAATTCACGGCAACAAAAGTCAGGGCCAGCGTGAACGCGCGCTTGCCTCCTTCAAATCCGGCGAGGTCAAGATCCTCGTGGCCACCGATGTGGCGGCCCGTGGTCTCGATATCCCGGATGTGAAATACGTCTATAACTACGAGCTGCCCAATGTGGCGGATGCCTATGTGCACCGGATTGGCCGGACCGCACGCGCAGGCAAGGACGGTCAGGCCGTGGCCTTCTGTGCCCCGGATGAAATGGATGAGCTGAAGGCGATCCAGAAGACCATGAACCTCAATATCCCGGTGGCCTCAGGCCGTCCGTGGGAGGTTCTGCCCGATGCCAAGGCCCCGGCGGGCCGTCGTGGCGGCGGCAAACCCGGTGGCAGCGGCAAACCCGGCGGTCATCGCCGGCGTCGCAGCGGTGGTGCCGGTGGCGGCCAGAGCGGTGCGCGCAGCGGTGGATCCGGTGCCGCCGCAGGCGCGGCTCAGGGCAAACCCGGCGGTCAGCGCCGTCGCGCCCAGTAAACCCTCACCATGCCCCTATGGGGGCACGGCTGAAAACCAGACAAAGCCGGGGATGCCTTTTGCGTCCCCGGCTTTCTCGTCCCCGGTTTTTTCTTTTTCGTCATCGACTTACCGCGCCGCCACCAGATCCGCCCAGACCGGCAGGTGATCCGAGGCGATATGCGCGGGACGGGCGCGATAGACGCCGCTGTCCACCACCTCCAGCCCCCGGCTGACCGCAATCCGGTCCAGCGCGCCAATCGGGCGCAGCGACGGAAAACTGGGCCGTGGCGGCACAAACCGCAGTTTCGGAGCCAGATGATCCAGCACCGGCTGGCGGGACCATTCGTTGAAATCTCCGGCCCAGACCGTCGGCAGATCCGGGCGCTTGGCGATGATCCCCGCAAGATGATGGACCTGCTCATGGCGCGCCTTGGTGGTCAGCCCCAGATGCGCGCCCACCACCCTGAGCGGTCCCAGCGCCGTCTCGAACAGCGCCCAGACCGCCCCGCGCGGCTCCAGCCCCGGCAGCGGAATATGGCCGTGATCCTGAAGCGCAATCCCGGCGCCCCGCCAGATCACCGCATTGCCATGCCAGCCCAGTGACCCTGCCCCGCCCAGATCGACAATCTGCCATCCTGCCTCATCCAGAATGAAATGCGGCAGCGCGGCGGGTCGTGGCGGCAGCCGTTTGTCGGCCTCCTGCAACAGCACCAGATCCGCCCCGGTGCCCTCGATCACCTGCAAGGTGCGACGCGGACGCCGACGCAGATCCAGTCCCATCGACTTCTGAATATTGTAACTTGCCAGCCGCAGCCGTCCCGGCCGGGTGCCCTGTTCCTGCGTCATTCCTCTGCCTTCTTTGCCACCGCGCCTTGTCACCGATCCGGTGCGTGATACGGCCACAGCATGGCCGAAATCCGCACCGCAGGCCAGAGCGCGCCCTGTCACACCCATCGCGGCCTAAGCATCTGTTTTCCCGGCTTGACTCTCGGACCAAGCCCACCTCCTCTGGCGGCATGAGTGAGAAACGCGCAATGGACGGCATCGGGGCCGCAATGCTGATCGGCTTCAGCGGGCTGATGGGCTTTAATCAGGTGGTGATCAAGGTCTCCAACGGCGGGTTCGGCCCGGTGTTTCAGGCGGGCCTGCGCTCTCTCATCGGGCTGGCGGTCCTGCTGACATGGCTCGCCTTTCGCGGCCAGCTGAAGCGCGCCAGCACTCCTGCCCCTGCCCCTGCCCCTGCCCCTGCCCCTGCCCAGACGTCGGCGCATTGGAGCCGCTCTGTCCACTTCTGGGGGCTGGTGTCCGGGCTGTTGTTCACGGCCGAATTTGTCTGCCTCTATATCGCACTTGATCTCTCCTCGGTGTCGCGGGTCACGATCATCTTCAACTCGATGCCGGTCTGGCTGGCCCTGGCCGGCCATCTGCTCCTGCCCGGCGAGCGGCTCAACAGCCTGCGCATGTTGGGACTGATCCTGGCCATGGGCGGCGTGGTGCTGGCCGTGCTGCACCGAGGCAGCGGCGATGCCTCGCTGCTGGGCGATATTCTCGCGCTTGCGGCGACGCTGGCCTGGGCCGGGATCGCCCTCTGCGCGCGGCTGTCGCCACTGGCCCATGTGCCGCCGATCCGCCAGCTCACCTATCAGCTGGCCACATCGGCGCTGGTGCTGCTGGCGATTTCGCCGCTGTTTGGACCGCTGCTGCGCGACCCCACGGCGCTGCATATCTCCGGCGTGCTGTTTCAGGCCATCGCCATCGCCAGCCTCGGCTATCTGCTGTGGCTCTGGCTGATCAGCCTCTACCGCGCCAATGCCGTTGCCTCCTTCAGCTTCCTGTCGCCGGTGATCGCGGCCATTCTCGGCTGGCTGCTGCTGGACGAGGTGATCCTGCCGCAGGTCTGGGCCGCACTGGTGCTGGTCGCGGTCGGTATCCTGCTGATCAATCGCAAATAGGTTCAGGTGCCGCAGAAGGTCGCCTTCACCACCTCGCTCGCAGCCGGCGGGCGACGCAGATCCTCGGCCCCTGCCTGCACGGTATAGGGATCCGCCAGCACGGTATTGAGCCGCTCGAACGGGGCAAAATCGCCCGCAACGGCGGCACTGATCATCGCCTCGATCCGGTGGTTGCGCGGGATATAGACCGGGTTCGCTGCCGCCATCGCCGCCGCCGGATCCGCCTCCTGCGCCAGACGCGCGCGCCAGTCCCCTGCCCAGCCGTCAAACGCCTCCGGCTCCAGAAACTCATCGCGCACCTTGCCGGAGTCCGGCGCAACAGCATCGCCCAAGGCCCGGAAGGTATTGGTGAAATCCGCCTGCCCCGCCGCCATGCGCTGCATCAGGTCAGTGATCAGCGCCATATCGTCAGGCGTTGCCTCGGCAATGCCGATCTTGGCGCCAAAGCGCCGCAGCCAGGCGGCCTCGGTCCGGGCGGGCATCGCATGAACGATCTCGGTCGCCTCCTCAACCAGCGCCTGCGGATCCTCCGCCTGCTGGATCAGCGCGGTGGCCAGCTGCGCCAGATTCCAGACCGCAATATCGGGCTGGTTGGAATAGGCATAACGCCCCATCCGGTCGATCGAACTGAACACAGTGCTGGGGTGATAGACATCCAAAAAGGCGCAGGGACCATAGTCAATCGTCTCGCCGGAAATGGACGAGTTATCGGTATTCATCACCCCGTGGATAAAGCCTACCGACATCCAGGCCGCGATCAGCTCCGACTGCCGATCGCGCACCGCCCGCAACAGCCCCATCGGCCCCTTCGCCTCAGGATAATGGCGTTGGATGGCGTAATCCGTAAGCTGCCGCAGCGCCGCCTGCTCGCCCCGCGCGGCAAAGATCTGAAAGCTCCCGACCCGCAAGTGGCTCGCGGCCACCCGTGTCAGCACCGCGCCGGGCAAACCGCCCTGTTCGCGCCAGACCAGCTCACCGGTCGCAACCGCCGCCAGCGCGCGCGTCGTCGGAATACCAAGCGCGTGCATCGCCTCGCTCACCACATATTCGCGCAGGACCGGCCCCAGCCAAGCCCGCCCGTCACCGCCCCGCGAATAGGGCGTGCGCCCGGATCCCTTCAGTTGGATATCGCGGCGCTCGCCATCAACACCAACAGCCTCGCCCAGCAGGATCGCGCGCCCATCGCCGAGTTGTGGATTGTAGGTGCCAAACTGATGCCCCGCATAAAGCTGCGCCAGCGGATCGGCGCCATCGGGCACACGGTTGCCCGCAAAAATCTCGGCCAGCTCGGCCCTGTCACCCGCCCGGATGCCCAGCTCCGCGCCAAGTGCACCATTATAGGCGATCAGCTCTGGCGCCTTCACCGGCACGGGAGCCTGTTTGCTGTAGAACAGCGGCGGCAGCGCGGCATATGTATTGTCAAAGGGGATGTGCAATGTCATGGCCCAAACATATGCGGCAAATGCCAAATTGCCAGAGCCAACAGACAAAACGGAGCACTGACATGACCGCCGATGAGATCATCGCCCGGCTGAACCTCCAGCCCCACCCCGAAGGCGGCTATTACCGCCAGACATGGATCGCCGATACCACAACCAGCCACGACGACCGCGCCACCGGCACCTGCATCTATTTCCTGCTGAAGGCGGGTGAGAGCAGCCACTGGCACCGTGTCGATGCCACCGAGATCTGGCTTTATCACGCTGGCGCGCCGCTGGTGCTGTCGCTGTCAGCCAGCGATGACGGCCCCGCCCACGACCACCTGCTGACCCCGGACCTGACCACCGGAGAACCGCAGCTGATCGTCCCCGAAGGCCACTGGCAGGCCGCCCGCACCAGCGGCGACTATACGCTGGTCAGCTGCACCGTCTCACCGGGGTTCCGGTTCGAGGGCTTCACCCTCGCCGACCCCGGCTTCGATATCCCGCGCGCCTGACCCCAGATTTCTTCGATGGGATTTGCCAGGAAACCTCCAAGTTTCCCGGCCGCCAGACCTCAGTCCTCGCGCCCCGGCACACTCACCACACCGCCGCCAACACAGGCGCTGACACCGGTTGTGCCGGGACAGGAGGTCGGCAGCCCGCGCGCAACCCGTACCGCCAGATGGGCAAAGGCCTGCGCCTCCAGCATGTCGCCATCCAGCCCCACCGTCTCGATCGGCTGAACCGGGCAGTCCAGCGACACCCGCAGCATCTCCATCAGCACCGGGTTGTGGCGCCCGCCGCCAGTGACCAACACCACCTCCGGCGGCTCCGGGCAATGCTCCATCCCCTGTGCAACAGCAGCGGCGCACATGCCGGTCAGCGTCGCCGTCGCATCGCGGTCGCTCAATTCGGAGACCAGCGTGATCATCTCGGAAAAATCATTGCGATCCAGCGATTTCGGCGGCATCCGGGCAAAATAGGGCTCCGCCAGAAACAGCTCCAGCGCCCCGGTCTCCACCGCGCCGCCACGGGCAATCGCGCCGCCTTCGTCCATCATCTGACCACAGCGCGCCTGCACCAGATCATTGATCGGCGCATTGGCAGGGCCGGTGTCAAACGCCAAAAGCGCGCCGGGATCCTCAGCCGCGTCACAGCGCGGATCGACATAGGTCAGATTGCCCACGCCGCCGAGGTTCAGGAAACACAGGGGTTTGTCCCGCTTCAGGTATTTGGCGCAGGCAAAATGAAAGAACGGCGCCAGCGGCGCGCCCTCCCCGCCCAGCCGCACATCGTCGCTGCGAAAATCCCAGACCACCGGGGTGTCAAGCTCAGCCGCCAGCGCCGCCCCATCGCCCACCTGCAGGGTGCCCTGCACGCGCGGCGCATGGGCCAGCGTCTGACCGTGAAACCCGATGACATCAACCGGTCCCGCCGCTGCATCCTCGGCCAGAACCTGCGCCAGCAGCGCCGCATGGGCGCGGGTCACGATCTCTGCGGCGGCGTCCACCTGTGGCCCCTGCCACTGTCCCAATGCGGCCGCCAGCTGCGCCCGGTCCACCGGCTCATAGGCGCGATAGGCACTGGCGCCAAAGCCGTGGATCACCACGCCATCGGTCTCGACAATGGCCGCATCCACCCCGTCCAGCGAGGTGCCGCTCATGGTGCCAAGGGCGCGCAGAACGCCGGTCTTGGGGATCGCCACAGAACGGGCCGAGGAGGGGGATCTGGTCATGCTGATGGTGCCTGCTGTGATATTGGGCGCGCCGCGCCGGTTTGCGCCAAGGATACAGCAGCGAATTTCTTGCGCAAAGCCGTTCACACTGCTTTCCCCCCGGCAATTTGCGTTTTATACAGCAGCGCGCAATTTAGAAAGCCGAGGCACATCATGACCTACCACCCAAAATCGGACTTCATCGCAGTTATGATGGAACGTGGCTATCTGGCCGACTGCACCGATTACCAGGGCCTGGACGAGGCGCTGATGACCCCCGGCCAATCCGCCTATATCGGCTTTGACGCCACCGCGACCTCGCTGCATGTGGGCTCGCTGATCCAGATCATGATGCTGCGCTGGTTCCAGAAGACCGGCCACAAACCGATCACCCTGATGGGCGGCGGCACCACCAAGGTGGGCGATCCCTCTTTCCGCGCTGATGAACGCCCGCTGCTGACGGATGAGCAGATCGATTCCAATATCGCCGGCATCAAGAAGGTGTTTGCCGCCTATATCGACTATGACAGCGGCGCGGGTAACGCCGCCATGATGCTGAACAACGCCGAATGGCTGGATGATCTGAACTACCTCACTTTCCTGCGCGATATCGGCCGCCATTTCTCGGTGAACCGGATGCTGTCGTTTGAGAGCGTGAAATCGCGTCTCGACCGCGAACAGTCGCTGTCCTTCCTCGAATTCAACTACATGATTTTGCAGGCCTATGACTTTTTGGAGCTGAACCGCCGCTACGGCTGCGTGTTGCAGATGGGTGGCTCCGATCAATGGGGCAATATCGTCAACGGCATCGACCTCACCCGCCGGGTGCTGGACCATGAAATCTACGGTCTCACATCGCCGCTCTTGACCACCTCCGACGGCAAGAAGATGGGCAAATCGCAGAATGGCGCGATCTGGCTCAATGGCGATCTGCTCTCGCCTTATGAGTTCTGGCAGTTCTGGCGCAACACCACCGACGCCGATGTGGGCCGCTTCCTGAAGCTCTATACCGAGCTGCCGGTGGACGAATGCAACCGCCTGGGTGCGCTGGAAGGGTCGGAGATCAACGCCGCCAAGGTGATCCTTGCCAATGAGGTGACCACCCTGCTGCACGGTGCCGAGGCCGCCGCGGCCGCCGAGGCCACCGCCCGCGAAGTGTTCGAGAAAGGCGGCATTGGCGACGACCTGCCCACGCTCAGCCTGACTGCCGCAGATCTGGGCGATGGCATCTCCATCGTGCAGCTGATCGTGAAATCCGGGCTGGCCAAATCGGGCAAGGACGCCAAGCGCCTGATCGCAGAGAACGGCGCCAAGATCGACGACGCGCCGCTGACCGATGCAGGGCTGATGATCGACGCCGCCGCTCTGGCCTCGCCGATCAAACTGTCTGCGGGCAAAAAACGCCACGCGCTGGTGCAGCTGGAGGGGTAATCGCCCCGCGGTGCAGCCGACGGGCAGGACCAACCGACAGCAATCAAAAAAAAGGGGGCCGCTGTGGCCCCTTTTTCGATCCCGAAGATCAGACCAGCCGCAGCGCCATTGCCAGCGCAGGGCCGAGGCGTTGCGGGAACCTCCGCAAAAGGCTCCCGCCCGTCATCCCCCATCCCGGATGGGGTGTTCCCGTTGGGCGGGGCGCCGCGCGAAGGCGCGGCGCGGCAGCGCATCACGACAGGGCACCACCGCCGTGCACCGGAGCTGCTGACACGACCCGGCCCTCGAATTCCGTGCTAAAACAAAAGGCTTCACAGCACCCAGAGATCCAGCAGCATCAGCACCAGCCCAACCGGCAGCGACAGCGCCAGAGCCACCAGAAGAGCCGCAGCTTTGGTGACCCGCGGAGCCGGTGCGGAATGATTTCGAATTTTATTCGCATTTTTCATATCTTCATTAACCATCATTTAGGTTTCGCTGCGGTTAATGGCGCCATGTTCGATTTCACACCAGCAGATGTCATGCCCCGCCCCATTCTCCGCGACGAAACCATCTCTGCCCTACCGCAATCGGCGGAATTTGCCCGCGCGCTTCAGGCGACGGGCAAGGACCCTCTGGTGCTGAACCAGATGAAAGGCACCGTCGTCATGCGCCGCAAGCTCTGGGGCCGCATCAACGTGGCCATGGTCAACCGCGCCCGCATCGACAAGCCGTTGCGACTGCTGGAACAATTGCAGGAAAACGGCCTGCGCCGCACGCCCGTCATCCTGTCGCCAGAAACGCCGACCCCCGCCCTCGCCCGCCACGGCGCGGTGGCGCTGGTCAGCCCGGCGCATGTCGGTTTGCTCGACCTCACCGGTGACCCGGATCAGCGCCGCGCGGCGCTGCATCAGAAATGGCGCAACCGGCTGGTCCATGGCGAACAGCAGGGGCTGCGCATCACCCGCCAATCCCTGCCCCAGACCCCGGCGCATTGGATCTTTGCTGCTGATGCCGCGCAGCAATCCAGCCGCGGCTATCGCAACTGGCCGGTGGATCTGACCCTGGCCTATGCCCGCGAGAACAAGGGGATGGCCAAGATTTTCGAAGCCCATGACGGCAAGGAGATCGTGGCCGCCGTGCTGGTGCTCTGCCATGGGCGTGGCGCCACCTATCACATCGGCCATACCACCGATCGCGGCAAGGCGCTGTCCGCCCATAACCTGCTGATGTGGGAGGCGATGTCCTGGCTTGCCAAACGCGGCTATGAACAGCTCGACCTTGGCGTGATCAACACCGAAAACGCCGCCGGTCTGGCCCGCTTCAAACTGGGCACCGGCGCACGGCTGCACCAGCTGGGTGGCACCTGGGCCTATTGGCCGCCGCTGGGTCGGCTGCTGCGTCCGCTCGCCGCGCTCGACAAACGGCTGATGAACCCCGGGCTCTCTGGACACTGCTAGGGGGACGTGATTATCTGAACACACGTTCAGATATGAACCCGATAGCATAGACCCCCGGGAGGAGCCCTGCTCATGAAACTGTCGCAAACCGCCGCCGTCATCACCGGCGGCGCCTCTGGCCTTGGTGAGGCCACCGCCCGTCATTTTGCCGCCCAAGGCGCCCAGGTCACGCTCCTGGATCGTGACGCCGAACGCGGCGCTGCCGTTGCCTCCGAAATCGGCGGGCATTTTGCCCAGACCGACGTCACCAGCGAAGAGTCGGTTGCCGCAGCCATGGCGCTTGCCAGCGAGAAGATGGGCAAGATCAACGTCTGCGTGAACTGCGCAGGCATCGCCCTTGGCATCAAGACCGTGGGCCGCGATGGCGCGCACCCTCTGGATGCCTATCAGCGCACCATCGACATCAACCTTGTCGGCACCTTCAACGTCGCCCGGCTCGCCGCCGTGGAAATCGCCAAATGCGAGGCTGAGGCAGACGGTGGCCGGGGTGTCATCATCAACACCGCGTCAATCGCGGCCTTTGACGGTCAAAAAGGCCAGGCTGCCTATGCCGCCTCCAAAGGCGGCGTTGTGGGCATGTGCCTGCCGATGGCCCGTGATCTGGCCTCTTCGGGCGTGCGGGTGATGACCATCGCGCCGGGCATCTTCATGACCCCGATGCTGGCGGGCCTGCCGGAAGAGGTGCAGCAGCAGCTCGCCGCCGATGTGCCCAACCCGGCCCGGCTTGGCGACCCTGCCGAATATGGCCGTCTGGCCGGGTTCATCGTCGAGATGGGCTATCTCAACGGCGAGGTGATCCGCCTCGACGGCGCGCTGCGGATGCGCTGAGGCGCTGAGGCGCTCTCGGTTACCCGTATCGAAACCAAGACCTCAAGGGGCAGACCACCCCTTGAGACACCCCCACTCCCCTCTCCGCGCAATACGGAATTGATCAGCGACAGCCTCCCGGTTCTCCGCTAGCCTGTCGCACAACCTTGCCGAGGGGGAGCAGACCCATGACCCAGCCCAACCTGCCGCTGACCGGCGCCTGTCTCTGCGGTGCTGTCCAGCTGCATGTCACCGCCTCCCCCCTGCTGACGCTGGCCTGCCACTGCCGCGATTGTCAGAAACTTGCCGCCAGCGCCTATTCCCTGACCGTCATGTTTCCGGCAGAGGCGGTCACCGTCACGGGAGAGCTGGTGCTGGGTGGAAAACACAGCGAAGAGCGCAAGCATTATTACTGCCCGACCTGCCTCAGCTTTGTCCTCTCCCGCCTGAAGGCGGCACCAGAACGGGTGAACCTGCGCGCCTCTTTGCTGGATGATCTGACTTGGTTCACCCCCTTTGTCGAAGTCATGACCGAGGACAAACAGCCCTGGGCGATGGTTCCGGCATCTCACAGCTATGCCCGCTTCCCCACAACGGCAAAGGAGCTGGCGGATCTGATGGATGATTACGTCAATACCATCGCACCCTCCGCGCCCGGCAGGGATCCGGCATGAGCAGATCCGAACGACAAAAGATGCAGGCGGGCGACTGGTACTGTTGCCTGGACAGCGAACTCTCCGCGTTGCGTCATCAGGCCCGTCTGGCGGTGCATCAGCACAATCAACGCCCCCCTGACCCCGGCGAAAGCCTCAGCCCGTCGCTGGCAGCCCTCTTTGCCGGTCATGGGCAGAATTGCCTGATCGAGGCCCCGTTTCACTGCGCCTACGGGGTCAATATCACCCTCGGGCATCAGGTCTATTTGAACGCGGGCTGCACCATCCTTGATACCGCGCCGGTGTGCATTGGGGACCGCTCCATGCTGGGGCCGAATGTGCAGATCTTCTGCGCCCAGCACCATAAGGATAAAGCCTTGCGCGCCAAGGGGTTGGAAATCGCCCATCCGGTCACGCTGGGGTGCGATGTCTGGATCGGCGGCGGCGCGATCATCCTGCCCGGCGTCAGCATCGGCGATGGCGCCATCGTCGGTGCCGGCGCGGTGGTGACACGAGATGTGGAGGCCGGGGTGACAGTGGTCGGCAATCCGGCGCGGGCGCTCCCTCGCTAGCATCCGCAGGGTCAAAACTCGCACCCGTTGCGCAGCAGCCGCGCGCCGCCTTAGGCTTCAATCAGGAAAAATTTATATTTTACAAAAGACTACGGCAGCGTCTTTGACCCAATGTTTCGCACGCGAAACATTGGGTCAGCCCTGCTTACCGAAAAATCAGAGGGGCTTCAGCCTGCGGATTTCTCTTCCAGCTCCAGCCATTCCTCCTCAGCGGCAGAGAGTTTCTCCTGCCGCTCCACCAGCGCATCGGTGGCCTTCTGGAACTTCACCGGTTCGCGGGTGAACAGCTCGGGATCGGCCATCAGCTGCTGCAATTTGGCGATCTCCGCCTCCAGCCGCTCGATCTCGCCGGGCAGCGCCTCCAGCCGGTGTTTTTCCTTAAAGCTCAGACCATCCTTGGGCTGCGCTTCCTGCTTGGGTTTCGGCTTGCTCGCCTTGGCTTTCTCTGCCTTCTCCGCCGCACCTTCGACCGGGGCACGTTGCGAGAGGTAATCGCTCCAGCCCCCCGCATAGGCCGTGGCGCGCCCGCCGCCTTCCATGGCGATGGTGGTGGTGGCCACGCGGTCCAGAAAATCCCGGTCGTGGCTCACCAGCAGAACCGTGCCATCGTAGCTGTCCAGGAGTTCCTGCAACAGGTCGAGCGTCTCAACATCCAGATCATTGGTCGGTTCGTCCAGCACCAGCAGGTTGCTCTGCCGCGCCATCAGCCGCGCCAGCAAGAGACGCGCCTTCTCGCCGCCGGACAGGGACCGCACCGGCGCGCGGGCCTGCGCCTCGTCGAACAGAAATTCCTTCAGGTAGCCGACCACATGTTTAGGCTGCCCCCGGACCATCACCTGATCCGCCTTGCCCGAAATCCCCAGAAGCGGATCCGAGGTCAGGTTTTCCCAGAGACTGGCATCGCCGTCCAGCTGATCGCGGGTCTGATCAAACAGCGCCAGCTCCAGATTGGTGCCCATCTGCACATGGCCTTCATCAGGCTGTTCCAGCCCCAGCAGCATCTTCAGGAGCGTGGTCTTACCTGCCCCATTCGGCCCGACAAAGGCAACGCGATCGCCGCGCTGCACCTTCAGCGAGAAGTCCCGCACAATTGCCTTGTCACCGTAGGATTTCGTCAGCCCTTCGGCCTCGATCACCTTGCGGCCCGATTTGGGGCCCGCGTCCAGCGCCAGCTCAGCCGTGCCCTGCCGCTTGATCTGGCTGGACCGCTCCGCCTTCAGATCCTGAAGCGCGCGCACCCGGCCCATATTGCGTTTGCGGCGGGCGGAGATGCCCTCCACCGCCCAGCGGCTTTCGGATTTGATCAGCCGGTTCAGCTTATGCCTCTGCTGGTCTTCTTCTTCCCAGATCTTGTCGCGCCAGGCCTCAAAGGCATCAAACCCCTTCTCCTGACGGCGCACCTGCCCCCGGTCCACCCAAAGCGTCGCGCGGGTCAGGGCGCGCAGAAACGCCCGGTCGTGCGAAATCAGCACAAAGGCGGCGCGGGTCGATTTCAGCTCATTCTCAAGCCAGGTGATCGCCTCGATATCCAGATGGTTGGTCGGCTCGTCCAAGAGCATCAGATCGGGTGCCTCGGCCATCAGCTTGGCCAGCGCCGCGCGGCGTTTTTCACCGCCGGAGGCCGTCGCCACAGGGCGGGCGGGATCAAACTTCAGCCCCTCGCCTGCCCGCTCCACCTTGTACATCTCGCCCGGATCCAGTTCGGAACTGGCAAAATCGCCCAGCGTGGCAAACCCGGTCATCTGCGGGTCCTGCTCCATATAGCCGACGGATTTGCCCGGCGGCACCACCAGCGAG
Source organism: Phaeobacter sp. JH20_29 (assembly GCF_048056175.1). Classification (NCBI taxonomy): domain Bacteria; kingdom Pseudomonadati; phylum Pseudomonadota; class Alphaproteobacteria; order Rhodobacterales; family Roseobacteraceae; genus Phaeobacter; species Phaeobacter sp. JH20_29. The sequence continues at coordinate 711,549 of NZ_JAYMWO010000018.1, read as the reverse complement.
CCGGTGTCGGCCTCGACCAGACCGGCCATCACCTTCATCAGGGTGGATTTGCCGGAGCCATTGCGCCCGACCAGCGCCACCCGGTCGCCGGGTTGCACCACCAGATCAAGATCCGCGAACACCGGATCGCCCCCAAAGGTGAGGGAGATACCGGACATCTGTAAAAGAGGAATACGTGCCATGTGAGGCTGCTAAACCGGGGCGCGGGGCAGGTCAACGGCTGTCAGCGCACCGGATGGTCAACGCCGGTGACAATGGCGCGCAGCAGACGTTTGCGCGCTGCGGGAATGGTGGCGATTTCCACCGCCGTAAACAGATGCAGCGTGCCAAGCTCGCGGTCGATCACCGCATGGTCGCTGACCCAGCCGCCCATCATCAGATAGGTGCGCAACAGGGGCGGCATCTGCTGCTGCGCCGCCTTGCCATCCACGGGCGGCAGATCCAGTGCCGCAAGGGGCAGCACCTGCGCCGCCCGCACCCCCACCCCCTGCCCGGTCGGTGCCTGATGACGGGCCAGCAGCAGGGCAAGGGCCTGCCCATAGGGCGCCGGATCAACACCCTGAAAGGACGAGCAGCCAAACAGCAGCTCGACCCCGTGATCATCGACAAACGCTGTCAGCGCCCCCCAGGCAAGCCGCAGGATATCGGCATCCTGCCAATCGGGATGGATGCAGAACCGCCCCAGCTCCAGCAACGGGCCACGACGGGCGGAAAACATATTCAGATCATAGCGTTGTGCGGCATAACTCTGGGCGATATATGCGCCATCTGGCAGCAGCAGCAGGCGAAAACAACAGACCAGAACACCGCTGGCCTGATCCTCGATCAGCATATGCTGGCAGCGCCGGTCCAGCGGTTCTGCGTCGAGCTTGCTGCGGCCGAAACACAGGCTTCGCAGCGCCCGCGCCCGTTGCAGATCGCCGCCATCACCGGCCACCTGCCCGGCGCCATCAATCAGCCGGACCCGATAGCGGCCACGACACAGCAGCGGCCGCGGCGCGACCTTTGCAGGGGACATCTTCACAAGGGGCAACAGATCACGCAACGCAGCTCTTCCAGCGACCACAGGCACCGCAGCCTGTGGCCTGCCTAGCATGGATCACGTATCAGCCAAACGACGAAAGCCACCCCGGATCGGGATGGCTTTCTCAGAATTTGATATGCAGGCCGATCAGACCCGCCGCATCATTCGATCAGCCCACCGGGACCAAAGTTGCCGAGGCTGCCCAGCAGCTGGCGCAGGAAGGTCTTGTCCTGCACGTTGGAGCTGGTCACGCGGCGTTGCAGGGGAATCACCCGGCCCTGCTCCAGACCGTAGCGTTCGATCCCCGTGACCACGCCCTGATCGTTGAAATTGATCGCAACCAGCTCCCGCGAGACCGGCTTGCTGGCCGAAGGTCCGCGGCGGCGCATCAGGGTGGAAACATAGTAGTAGCCGCCATCGGTCAGCACGCCCTCTGCCGCCGGAACCCCAATGGTTTCAGCAACGCTGTCCTTGGTATCAACGCCGACAACCACCTCTGACAGCAGCTCTTCGCTGGGGACATATCCGTGCTTGCGGTACATGGAACAGGCGCCAACCGCGAGCCCCGCTACCAAGAGAACCGTGACCCTTATCGCCGCCTTCAGCGACCTCATACGTTTGGATGCCATGCTACTCTCTTGCCCCCCGGCTTGAATACGCCTTTGAACCGGATTACCTAAACCAAGCCTCCGGTTCAAGAAACGAAAGTCCCCCAAATGTCTGAGAGCACCGCTTTTCGGGTCGCTGACCTGCCGCAAAACCGCGCAACCTCGTTCGAACTGCGCCCCGACGCCGCTGGTCTGACCGCCCTCGCGCAGGAGCTGGGCGTCGACGATCTGCGCAAACTGCGCTTTGCCGGAGAGATCCGCGCTCTGGGCAAACGTGACTGGGAACTGGTTGCGGATCTGGGCGCCACCGTGGTGCAGCCCTGCGTGGTGACACTGGATCCGGTGACCACCCGCATTGATCAGAAGGTGCGCCGCAGCTTTATCGCCGGGATGGTGCATCCCGACAGCGAGGAAGAGGTGGAGATGCCCGAGGATGACACCAGCGAACCGCTGGGCAGCCATATCTCCCCGCATGAGGTGATGGTCGAAGCGCTGGCGCTGGCGCTGCCGCAATACCCCCGCAAAGACGGCGTCTCGCTCGGAGAATCAGTGCACGCCGAACCGGGTGTTGCCCCGATGCGCGACGAGGACACAAAGCCCTTTGCCGGGCTGGCCGCGCTGCGTGATCAGCTTGACGGCAGCCGCGAAGACTGAAAAGAGAGCGGCCAGACGATTCCGATTGGTGTTCATGCGCTGACCGGCCAAAAAACCACTTGCGCCAGCGTCAATTCGCAGTATTTTCGCGCGCTCATCGGAATTTTGGTTGGACATCGGCAAGGCTGAGGCCTAAACGCACGGCAGACCGATCGAAACATTGAATGTGAAACGCGCCGCGGGGACAGCCCCAAGGCCCCAAGTGACAAAGGTTGAGACATGGCTGTCCAACAGAACAAAGTATCCAAGTCGCGTCGCAACAACCGCCGCGCGCACGATGCACTGGTTGCTGCAAACCCGAACGAATGCGGCAACTGTGGCGAACTGAAGCGTCCGCACCACGTATGCCCCTCCTGCGGCCACTACGACGAGAAAGAAATCGTCGCAGCCGCTGACGAGATCGACATGGACGAAGACGCGGCCTAAGCCGCGTCAGCACCAGACTTAATGTCAGGCAGGCATTTTCATGGCGGGTAAACCCGATCAGATGCAGAAGAATGCCGGCCGCATAGTTATTTCGGTTGACGCCATGGGCGGAGATGCCGGCCCCGCAGTTGTGGTGGCCGGCATTGCCATGTCCGCCGAAAAGAACCCCGATCTGGGGTTCATCCTGCATGGTCCCGAAGAACAGCTGAAGCCGCTGGTCGCCAAGAAGCGTATTCTCGACGGCCGGGTGGAATTCCGCGATGCCCGCGATGTGGTCACCATGGAGGACAAGCCCTCTCAGGTGATGCGCCACGGCAAGGGCACGTCGATGTGGTCGACGCTGGAGTCGGTCAAGGAGGGTGAAGCCGCCGGTGCGGTCTCCTGCGGCAATACCGGCGCGCTGATGGCGCTGTCGATGCTGCGGCTGCGCAAGCTGCCCGGTGTGAACCGCCCTGCCATTGCGATTCTCTGGCCGTCGCGCAATCCGCAGGGCTTCAACGTGATGCTCGATGTTGGCGCCGATGTGCGCGCCGACGCGCAGGATCTGCTGCAATACGCCATGATGGGCACCTCTTATGTGCGCAATTCGATGGACATTCCCCGCCCCCGCGTGGGCCTGCTGAATGTCGGCACCGAAGAGCACAAGGGACATGCCGACCTGAAAGAAGCCTATGGGCTGATCTCGGATCATTCCGAAACCGGGGGGTTTGACTTTGTCGGTTTTGTCGAGGGCAGCGATATCCCCGGCGATGTCGCCGATGTGATCGTCACCGACGGGTTCACCGGCAATGTCGCGATCAAGACCGGCGAGGGCACTGCCAGCCTGATGCGTGTCGCCCTGCGGGAAGCCTTTGAATATTCGTTCCTGTCCAGGATTGCGGCGCTGCTGGCGATGACCTCGCTCAAGCGGCTGTCCAAGCGCATGGACCCGCGCCGGGTCAATGGCGGTGTTTTCCTTGGTCTCAATGGCACCGTGGTGAAATCCCATGGTGGCGCGGATGCCACCGGTGTCTCGGCGGCGGTGAAGCTGGCCTTCCGTCTTGCCCAGCAGGGGTTTGCAGAAAAACTCGCCGCACGGGTTGCATCCTCTGTGGCGCTTACCCAAGATAAACCAGCGCAAATGGACGAGACCAAAACCGACCAGGCGCCCACCAAAAAAGACTAAAAGGCAGGCATCAGAATGACGCGACGCGCAGTAATTGTCGGGACCGGGCATTATCTCCCTGAACGCGTGGTCGAGAACGCGGAATTCGAAGCCACGCTAGATACGTCGGACGAATGGATTCGCAGCCGCTCCGGGATTGAGCGCCGCCATTTCGCCGCCGACGGCGAGACCACCTCCTTCATGGCCACCAAGGCCGCCGAAAAGGCGCTGGATGATGCCGGGCTGACCGCGGATGATATCGACGCCATCGTGGTGGCCACATCGACCGCCGATCTCACCTTCCCCTCTGCCGCCACCATGGTGCAGGCCCAGCTGGGCATGACCCGTGGCTTTGCCTTTGACGTGCAGGCGGTCTGCGCCGGGTTTGTCTATGCGCTGAGCAACGCCAATGCGCTGGTGGCCTCCGGGCAGGCCGAGAAGGTGCTGGTGATCGGGGCCGAGACCTTCAGCAAGATCATGGACTGGAGCGACCGCTCCACCTGTGTGCTGTTCGGCGATGGTGCCGGCGCGCTGGTTCTGGAGGCGCAGGACGGCGCAGGCACCAGTGCCGACCGTGGTATTCTGGCCACCGACCTCAATTCCGACGGCCGCTACAAGGATCTGCTTTATGTGGATGGCGGCGTTTCCACCCAGAACACCGGCCATCTGCGGATGCAGGGCAATCAGGTGTTCCGCCATGCGGTCGAGAAACTGGCCTCCACTGCCAATACCGCGCTGGAGCGCGCCGGCCTGACCGCCGCCGATGTCGATTGGATCGTGCCCCATCAGGCCAATATCCGCATCATCCAGGGCACCGCCAAGAAGATGGGCCTGCCGATGGAAAAGGTGGTGGTCACCGTGCAAGACCACGGCAATACCTCGGCCGCCTCGATCCCGCTGGCGCTGTCAGTGGGCAAGGAACGCGGCCAGATCAAACAGGGCGATCTGGTCGTCACCGAAGCCATCGGCGGCGGTCTGGCCTGGGGATCGGTTGTCCTGCGCTGGTAAGCGGCAAAGCCAGCCCGAGAAGCGGCGCGATTTTACGGGCGGAACTCCGCGATGCAATTCATTGATATTGACAGGGAAATTCCCCCCGCCCTATGCTTTGCCAAACAGCGGGGATAGTCATGGGCGAAAAAACACTAACACGAATGGATTTGAGTGAAGCGGTCTTCCGCGAGGTTGGCCTGTCGCGCAACGAAAGCGCGCAGCTGGTGGAAAGCATGCTTCAGCATATGTCTGACGCCCTGGTCCGTGGGGAACAGGTCAAAATTTCTTCCTTCGGGACATTCAGCGTGCGCGATAAATCCGCCCGCGTTGGCCGCAACCCGAAGACCGGCGAAGAGGTGCCCATTCAACCTCGCCGGGTTTTGACCTTTCGACCATCGCATCTGATGAAGGACCGGGTGGCAGACGGGAACCGTAAATAACGGTCAGTAACCACGGGACACACCACGCGATGTCAAAATCACCAGACGCCTTCCGCACCATCAGCGAAGTTGCGGAGTGGCTGGGGATCCAGGCGCATGTCTTGCGTTTCTGGGAAAGCAAATTCACCCAGATCAAACCGGTCAAACGCGCAGGCGGACGCCGGTACTATCGTCCTGCCGATGTGGAATTGATCAGCAGCATCAAGTACTTGCTGCACGACAAGGGGCTGTCCATCAAGGATGTGCAGGCGTTGTTGCGCGAACATGGCCCGGTCCATGTCGCCGCGATGGGCGGTGGCGCGCCGATAGATGCCGACACGGTTGAGGCGGACGCGGTCGAGGCGGACACAATTGAGGCCACGGTCGCAGAGGCGCAGGAGGAACCCGCCAGCGCGGAGCCGTCCGGGGGTGATCTTTTCTCCGACGCCGAGGCGCCCGAGCCCGAGCCTGCAACCGCGCAGACGCCAGAGGCGGCAGCCGCCCCCGCTGTTGAGATGCCTGTTGCGGACGTGCCCGCCACTGCGCCTGTCGCCGCGCCTGTCGCCGCCGCTGCGACCACTCCTGCCGCTGCACCAATGGCCCCTGCCTCCGCCGCGCCTGTTGCGCCCGTAATGCCTGCAGCGCCCACCGCAGGTGGCCCGCCCGCGCCAGTGATCGGCTCCGCAGCAACCTCACCGGTGGATGCCGGTCCGGTTGAGGCTGTCGCCTTCGACGCCGCCGCCGTGGCGCAGCCTTCCGATGCTGGCCCTGTCCCGGCGCAGCCCGAAACCGGCACTGCCCCCCTGACGCCTGTGCAGCCTCAGGGCGCTGCACCAATGGCCCCACTGGCAGATGTTCCACCCGCCGCAGCTGCACCCGCTCCGACAGCGCCGCTTGCGGCGGAGCCTGCCATGGCGCCGATGGATCCGATTGACGCGGCTGTCGCGCAGACCGGTTCGGTCCACCCGCCTGCCGCACCGGTCAGCGAAACCGCCATCCCTGCCGCCGCCGAACCTACCAGCGATCTGCATGTCATGGCCGACGCCCCCGAGAGCGCGCCACAGGCAGATGGTCCTGCGGATGACCTCCCGCCGATGATGGACGCGGCCATGCCGCAGACACCCGACGTTTCCGTGCCGGCGGATACAGCCGACGCGATCGCGGACCTGCCCCCGGCGGCACCATCCGATGTTGCAGCGGAGCTGACCCAACCGGGCCTGCCGCCTGTCGAGGCTGTGGCGGATGCGCCGGAGCAGGAGCAGGCGCAGCTCTGGCCGGAGACGCCGGAGTCGCAAGACCCCGGCACCGTGGAGGTCGCCGAGGCTGCGGCACTCCCGCCGGTGGCGCCGGAAGGGAACAGGCTTGCCGAACCGTCAGCGGATCCGGCGCTGGAGGCGACAATCGAGATGCCGGTTGAGAGTCCGGTTGAGAGTCCAGCGGACAGCCCGGTTGCCATGGCTCTGGACACAGATGCGGGCGCAGATGACAGCGCCGCGCCTGCGCCATATGCGCCTGACAGCACCATGTCTGATAGCGCCATGTCTGACAGCGCCGCGCTGATGGCAGAATCGGGCGAGCCGGTGACAACTGTCGCGCCGGTGGAGCTGATAGCCGAGGCTGAGCCAGCGCCGCTCCTCGCACCTGAGCCTGAGGTCGAGCCTGAGCCTGAGCTCATCCCGGAGGCCGTCGAAGAGACTGCGGAAGACGCATCAATCGAGGCCGAGGCGCCGAATCTCTCTCCCTGGGGGGATGAGGAGCTTGCCTCGCCCGAGGTGGAAACACCGGTTTCCATGGCAATGGCGCCTGCCGCCGATGAGGCCGAGGCCCCTGCCGGTGCTGGCGCGGATGTATTTGCTGCCGACTCTGATGCGCCGATGGCCGAGGCCCCCGCCGAGACGGATACGCAAGATCCCGTGGTATTTGATCAGGGCGACAGCCCGGCACCCGTGGTTGAGGCGCTGGACAGCGATCCCGCGCTTGGCGATATGCCGCCGGACGTGCCTGCGGCGGAGGCCGTGCCAGAGGTCACAGTGCAGCCGCTGGCCGATCCTGAGGCCGATGTCGCACAGGAGGCTGCCGAGCCGGTAGCGACAACCGACTTTTTCGCTGGTAGCGATGTGTCAGATGACGCGCTGGCAGATGGCGATCTGATGGCGGGCGAACTGGCAGGCAGCGATCTGCTGACCGACGCAGCGGATGATCATCTGCCCGACGACAACGAGGCCCCCTCGCCCGAGGATGTGCCGCTGGCCTTTGCCGATGCGGCGGAGACGCCGGACGCCGCCGCGCCTCCGGCTGACGTGCTGGATATGCCTGAACCGGTTGCCGATCGTGCGGAGCTTGAGGCTGTGGCAGCACTGGAGGCGGGGCCGGAAGAGCTGCCAGATCTGGCTGAGGTTGCGGCCGAGGTCGAGGTTGCGGCTCCGGTTGCCCTGGAGGATCCGCAGCTGGACGCGAGCATTGTCAGCGATCCGGTCTTGGCTGCGCCTGCGGTTGATGAGGATCTGTTGACCACGCCGGTGCAGGAGGATGCCGCGCTGCCGGAACCTGACCTGCCGGAACCTGACCTCGTGGGACTTGGGGACGCAGGATTTGCGGCTGCCGCGCCGGAGCATCCCGAAGCGGAGGCCACGGAACTGGCCACCGCTGACCCGGCATCAGAGGTGACCGAAGGCGCGGTTGAGCCTATCGCGCCTGAGCCACATGACGAGGATGCGGCTGCGATGCCCGCGGGTGGCTCCGATCTGGCTGCCACGGGCGAGCTGAGCCCGCCGAGCGAATTGACCGCCCCTGTCGAACTGGGCGCGGCAACCGAATTGGCAGAGCCTGAAGAGCTGGCGCAGACCACGCCGCTCGCAGAGCCTGTGGATGCGGCGACGCCGGACCAGGAGGCGATGGCCGAGGTTATCGAGGTCGCAGAGGTCACGGAGACGGCGCCGGCGCTGGATGAACCGACAGAGGCTGCCGCGCCGGTTTCCGCCCCGGCTGGGCAGGAACTTGTCGAACCCGATCTCCCCGCAGCCGATGTGGCCGAAGCGGACCTGCCGACCGCTGATACATCTGCCGCTGACACCCCTACCGCCGGCGATCCCACCGAGGCTGCGGCGCCGGAGCTTCGACCGCTGGTGATTGATATCCCCGATGAGGCGGAGCCGCGCGCTGCGCAGACCTCCCGCGCGCTGTCGCGGCTTGCGGGGATTGCGCAGCTGCCTGCGGATCATGTCGGACAGGCCCGCGCCTGTGCCGAGGCATTGCGGGCGCATCGGGGCGCTGCCTAGGGTCGCGTCACATTAATCTTGCGGAGGCGGCGAAATAATCTGGTTTTTTCGCTTGCCCCTGCCGGAAAAACGGGTAGAAACCAGCGCAACGGGCTATAGCGCAGCCTGGTAGCGCGTCCGTCTGGGGGACGGAAGGTCGCAGGTTCGAGTCCTGCTAGCCCGACCAAAATACCCCGCCTCGCAAGGGGCTAAAAAACGCCCGCCCCTCTTTGGGGTGGGTGTTTTTGTATCTGCCTTTCGTGCAAGGTATTGATAATAAAGCGTTGGGAGGATCGGGATGACATCAGAACCACGGCTCGTGAGCGGAGCGGCACAGGGCGTGCTGTCGGATCGCCAAATCCGCCAGATGATCACCGAGGCTGCGATTTCCGCTTCTTCTCCGATCCTGAATGACCAGATCCAACCGGCGAGCCTTGATCTGCGGCTGAGCGATTGTGCCTATCGGGTGCGGGCCTCCTTTCTGCCCGGTCTGGGGCGCACGGTGGCCGACCGGCTGGAGGATCTGACCATGCACCGGGTGGCGCTGACCGGTGGTGCGGTGCTGGAAAAGGGCTGCGTCTATGTGGTGCCGCTGATGGAGCGGATCCGTCTGCCCGAGGGAATGACAGCCGCCGCGAGCGCCAAATCCTCCATCGGGCGGCTGGATGTGATGACGCGGGTGATCACCGATCAGGGGGTTGAGTTCGACCGGGTCACCGATGGCTATGACGGGCCGCTTTATGCGGAAATCTGCCCGCAGAGCTTCTCAGTTGTGGTGCAGCCGGGGCAGCTGCTGACGCAAATCATCTTTCGTCAGGGGCGCACATTCCTCAGTGATGCGGAGCTGCGCGCAGTGCATGAGGCGACGCCGATTGTGTCGGGAACACCGGTGATCTCCGACGGTCTGGGCTTCTCCGTCGATCTTCGGCCTGAGCGGGGCGATCTGGTGGGATACCGCGCCAAACATCACACCGGTGTGGTCGATCTGTCAAAGCTCGGCCATTACGATCCGGCGGAGTACTGGGAAGAGGTCCGCACCACCAAGGGGCAGATCATTCTGGATCCCGGTGCGTTCTACATTCTGGTGAGCCGCGAGGCGATTGCCATCCCGCCGGATTATGCTGCCGAAATGGCGCCCTATCTGGCGATGGTCGGCGAATTCCGGGTGCATTACGCGGGCTTCTTTGATCCCGGTTTTGGCTATGCTGCCGCTGGCGGGGCCGGATCGCGTGGCGTTCTGGAAGTGCGCTGCCATGATGCGCCCTTTGTGCTGGAGCACGGGCAGGTCGTGGGGCGGCTGGTCTACGAGAAGATGTCGGAAGTCCCCGAACAGCTCTATGGCGTTGATATCGCATCAAACTATCAGGGTCAGGGGCTAAAGCTATCAAAGCATTTCAAACCCCAAACCAAGGGCTGACGCCCTGACTGCGGGAGCCTGAGCCTAGAACCGTGGGGGTCGGGTATTGCGCCCGGTCAGGCGCGCCTTCTGGGCGGTTGCCTTGTCCTGTGGCAGCGGGCGCGCGGATTTTTCCGTGCCCTGACCCTTGTCGCGCTTGGCGATTGCCCTGATCCCGGCGTTGACGCCTGCATTGACCGCGCGGCCCACAAGACGGCGCAGGATCATGTTGATCAACCGGTCTATGCTCATCTGCGTCACTCCTTGGCCCTGGCATCTGTTGCACGCGGATCTCACCGCGTGAACCGGCAGTATCGCAGAGGTTTGCGGCCCTTTTGCGGCGCGGCGGCCCGCCCTCAGTCGCCAAAGAGTTCCGGCTGTTCCTCGACCTCGTCGCTGTCGCCGCGCCCGCCCAGAGGCAGGCTGCCCGGTGGCGGGCGGTTTTCCAGCAGACCTGCGGCGCGCAGCTCCTTGAGGCCGGGCAGGTCACGGGCGCTTTCCAACCCGAAGTGATCGAGGAACGTGGGTGTCACCACAAAGGTCACCGGGCGGCCCGGTGTCATCTTGCGGCGGCCAAGGCGGATCCAGTCCATTTCCAGAAGCTGGTCGATGGTGCCGCGCGACACCGACACGCCGCGCACCTCTTCGATTTCGGCGCGGGTGACCGGCTGGTGATAGGCAATGATCGCAAGGGTTTCGATGGCCGCGCGTGAGAGTTTGCGGGTTTCGACCGTTTCCTTCTGCATCAGAAAGCCAAGGTCAGAGGCGGTGCGCAGCGCCCAGGCATCGCCGACGCGCACGATATTGACGCCGCGCCCGTCGTAGCGTTTGCGCAGGTGCTCCAGCGCGGTGCCCGGTTCGCAGCCGTGCGGCATCCGCGCCTCAAGATCACGTACCGTCACTGGTTCGGCGCTGGCAAAGAGCACCGCTTCAACCATGCGCTCCTGTTCGGCCATGGGGGGCGCGTCGAAGAGGGTTTGGGTTTCCTCCGCAACAGTGTTCTGGCTGTGGTCGTCCATCAGGTATCCTTGTCACGAATGCGCAGCTGAATGGGCGCATAGGTCTCGCTCTGTCGCAGCTCCAGCCGGCCTTCTTTCACCAGTTGCAGCGAGGCGGCAAAGGTGGAGGCGGTGGCGGAGCGGCGTTTCATCGGGTCGGAGTGCCAGCCATCGGGCAGATAGGTCAGCATATCGGTCCAGCTGCCGGTGTAGCCGATCAGGTGGCGCATCCGTTCCAGCGCCGCCTCCATGGTAAAGATCGCCTCGCGGTCCAGCACGAAGGGGCGGAAATCATCGCGGGTGCGGATCCGGGCATAGGCCTGCATCAGGTCCAGGAGATTGGCCGAATAGCTGACGGTGCGGATGCGGGTCACATCCTCACCCTGACCACGGGCAAAGAAGTTGCGGCCCAGCTGATCGCGCGCCATCAGGCGGGCGGCACTGTCGCGCATGGCCTGAAGCCGCTCCAGCTGGAAGGCCAGATGCGCCGCCAGTTCCTCACCGGAGGGGCCGTCCTCCGTCGGGTCGGGCGGCAGCAGCAGGCGGGATTTCAGATAGGCAAGCCAGGCCGCCATGACCAGATAATCGGCGGCCAGTTCGATACGCAGCTCATGGGCCTTTTCCACGAAACTGAGGTATTGGCGCGCCAGTTCCAGCACCGAAATGCGGCGCAGGTCGACCTTTTGCGTGCGCGAGAGCGACAAGAGCACGTCCAGCGGCCCCTCGTAGCCGTCAACGTCCACGATCAATGCTTCGGCCGCGAGCCGCTCCTCGACGCTGGTCGCGTCGTCGTCAAACAAAGTGTCAGCCATATACCTGTCCGCCCATGAGGGCTGATAGTTCGGCCTCGGCCGCGGTTATGTCAAGCGTGGCCGGAGCGCGGCGAGCGGCCTCGGCCTGTTCGGCGCGGGCCTGTGCAGCCACGCTCATCTGGCCCGAAGCCTCCGCCACGGCGGCGCGCTCATCCAGCGGGGCGTTGCAGAACAGGACCACATCGCAGCCTGCCGCCAGCGTGTCGCGGGCGATATCCTGCGGTGTGCCGCTCAGCGCCTTCATCGAGATGTCATCGCTCATGATCAGCCCGTCAAAACCGATGTCGGTGCGGATCATCTGCATGACGCGGGGCGACAGGGTGGCGGGGCGACTGTCCAGCGCCTCATAGACCAGATGGGCGGTCATCCCCATCGGCAGGTCATTCAGCGCGGCAAAGGCAGCAAAATCCGAGCCGGTCAGCTGATCCAGCGGCGCGCTGATGCGGGGCAGGTCCTTGTGGCTGTCCAGCGTCGCGCGGCCATGGCCGGGGATATGTTTCACCACCGGCACGACGCCGCCATCCAGCAGGCCGTCGGCGGTGGCGCGGGCGCGGCGCACCACCGCCGCCAGATCGCTGCCGTAACAGCGGTTCTGGAGAAACGGGTGGGTATCGGGACCGGCCACATCGGCCAGCGGTGCGCAGTTGCTGTCGATGCCCAGCCCGCGCAGCTCCTCCGCGATCAGGCGGGCGCGCAGATACATGGCGCGATCCGCCCCTGCCCCGGCAGCCGCCGCGTGATCCAGCGCGGGCCGCCACTGGCGTGCCAGCGGCGGGCGCAGGCGCTGCACGCGGCCGCCCTCTTGGTCGATGGTGATCAGACAGTTGCGGCCAACCGCCTCGCGCAGTTCATCACAGAGCGCGCGGGTCTGCTCGGCGCTGTCGATATTGCGGGCAAACAGGATGAAGCCAAAGGGATTGGCGCGGGCGAACAGCGCCTTTTCGGCGGCGCTGAGACGCAGACCTTCGGCATCTAGAATTGTGGCTCCGTAACGCATTGCGATCCTCTTGTGCTGGGGCGCTGATACACCAGTGTCGGGGGCGGCGCCATGGCCGGATGGGTCAAACTGGCAGCAGTTTGCCGGATGGAAAACGACAAACGCCCGGCTGGAGCCGGGCGCGGAGGTGTCGGGGGGAGGCCCATGTCCTAGCGGGTGGTCACGGGGATACAGTCGGCGTTGCCTGCCACCAGAGCGGAGCAGAAACGGCGCGCATCGGAGAGGTCGTCAAAGCCCATCGCGCGCAGGCGGTAGAAGGTGCGACCTCCGCTTTCCGCCTTTTGGATCACCCGTTTCTTGCCTTCCAGATAATCGGCGAAGCGTCCGTGGATGCGATCCCATTCGGCGCGCGCGACCTCGGCGCTTTCATAGGCGCCGAGCTGGGCCAGACGGGTGCCTGCGGGCAGGCTGTCGGGCGAGACATCCTGCGTGGTCTGCGCAACCGGCGCAGGCGCTGTGGCGCGGCTTGGTGAAAAACGGGCGGGCCGCGCGGCGGGGCGCAGCGAGACGCGCACACCGGGGGCATTGCGCAGGGCTGCATTTGGCGCGGGCGCCACGGCCGCGACGCTCACGGCCTGTAGGGGTTGTGGCTGAACGATGGCCGGGGCTGTGGCGGAAGCCGACAGCTGTTCGGCGCCGCGCAGGGTCTCCTCCCCCAGAGGGGCGAAATCCTCCGTCAGCTCAGCCACCAGCGCGTCGATATCGCCGCCCTGATAGGCCGCGACCGCTTCGCTGGAGAGCCTGCCTGTATCGGCATTGGCCACCGCAGCGGCATCAGCCGCGCCATCGCGGGTGTCGTTGATCCGTGCAGCACCGGTGGTGAGCGCCGCCTGCATGGGCTGGTCATCCTCGGTCAGCTGCACGTCCTGCGGCGCCAGTGTCAGCCGGTCGGCGGGAGTTTCGACATTGCCATTGGCGGCAACCGCATTGACGGCAAGCCCCTGATGGTCGGCGGGCAGGCCGCCGGGGTTCTCGGGCTGCACCCGCAGCGGGCCTTCGACGGCGCGCACGACCGGCACGCCGCTGACATCGCGGGAAATCAGCTGGTAGCCCCAGAGACCGATGCCTGCGACCAATGCAAGCGAGGCCACGGCGCCAAGGACGCTGAACGCCTTGCTGAGGCCGGCGCGACCGGCCCCTGCCGGTTCCGGGCTAAACCCGTAGTCATCGTAGCGATGCCCCTGACCGGTGCCCGGCCCGCTATAGGCGTCCTGCGCGGAGGCACCATAGCTGGGCGCTGGCTGCTGATAGGGGCTGTAGGACTGCGCGCCCTGTCCGGGGGATGTATGGGGCTGCGCAAAATAGCCGCCCGCTGCCGGCTGCTGGGCCTGTGGCGCGGCGGCCGATGTCTGCGGATCGAATCCGAAGGGGTGTTTGGGCTGCGGATAGGGCAGATGCGCATCGGCAAAGGAAGGCTCCTGCCGGGTGCCCTGTGTTTCAGTGGCGGAGGCCGAAGAACGGTCCCCACCATTGGAATACGACTGGCCGTGACCTGCCTGCGTAAAATACGCCATTTCCGCCTCACTGCCCGCAGACGGCACGCAATGCGCCGATCCGGGTTTCTACTTGATGATCTGCCTCGATCCGGCGGCCTGGGCGATTTTAGCTATCGCATCTCCTGCGCCGGTGTGACCCCAAGAATACCAAGACCGGCAGAAATGACAATGGAAACGGTCTTGGCCAGTGCCATTTTTGCATGTGTTGCAGATGGGTTGCTCTCGTTAACAAAACGTAAACCTTCGTTGGTTTTGCCAAGGTGATACAGCCCGTGCAGTTCCGAGGCGAGATCATAGAGATAGAAGGCAACCCGGTGCGGCTCGTGGGTGCGGGCGGCGATTTCCACCTGACGTGGCCATTCGGCCAGCTTCTTGGCCACCGCCAGCTGGGCAGAATCGTCCAGAAGCGACAGGTCGGCCGCGGCCAGCGTGGCCTCGTCGGTCGCAATCCCGGCCTCTGCCGCCTTGCGCAGGGTCGAGCAGATCCGCGCATTGGCGTATTGCACATAGAACACAGGGTTGTCCTTGGACTGCTCCAGCGCCTTGTCGAGGTCGAAATCGAAACCCTGATCGTTCTTGCGCGTCAGCAGCATGAAACGGGTGACATCGGCGCCGACGGCATCGACCACATCGCGCAGGGTGACAAAGGTCCCTGCCCGTTTGGACATCTTGAATTCCTGACCGTCCTTGAACAGCTTCACCAGCTGGCACAGCTTGATATCCAGCGGCACCCGGCCATCGGACAGCGCCGAAACGGCCGCCTTCATCCGTTTGACATAGCCGCCGTGGTCGGCGCCGAAAATGTCGATCAGCTCGTCAAAGCCGCGCTCAACCTTATCGTAGTGATAGGCGATGTCGGGCGCGAAATAGGTCCAGGAACCATCGGATTTCTTCACTGCCCGGTCAACGTCGTCGCCGTGATCGGTGGATTTGAACAGGGTCTGTTCGCGCGGTTCCCAATCGTCGGGTTTCTTGCCCTTCGGCGGTTCCAGCACGCCCTGATAGATCAGCCCCTTGGCATCCAGTTCCTTCAGCGCGGCCTCGATCTTGCCGGTGCCGTAGAGGGATTTTTCCGAGTAGAACACATCCATCTCGATGCCAAGCTGGGCCAGATCCTCGCGGATCAGCTGCATCATCGCATCGGTTGCGAATTCGCGCACCTCGGCCAGCCAGACATCTTCGCCCTGGTCGACATAGGCATCGCCCACCTTGTCCTTCAGCGCCTGCCCGACGGGAACCAGATAATCACCCGGATAGGTGCCATCGGCAAAGGCCACGTCCTGCCCGTGTGCCTCGAGGTAGCGCAGGTAGACAGAGCGCGCCAGCACATCGACCTGACCGCCGCCGTCATTGATGTAATATTCGCGGGTGACGTCATAGCCGGCATAGGCCAGGAGCGCCGCCAGCGCATCGCCGAAGACCGCGCCGCGGGTGTGACCCACATGCAGCGGGCCGGTCGGGTTGGCGGAGACATATTCCACGTTCACGCGCTTGCCCGCGCCGACGTCCGAGCGGCCGAAATCCGTGCCTGCGTCCAGGACCGATTTCAGCACGCCCTGCCAGATGCCCGGAGCCAGCCGCAGGTTCAGGAAGCCTGGGCCTGCGACCTCAGCGCTGGTGATCCGATCGTCCGCGGCCAGCTTGGCCGCCAGCGCCTCGGCGATGTCGCGCGGCTTCATCCTGGCGGGCTTGGCCAGCACCATCGCCGCATTGGTCGCCATGTCGCCATGGGCGGCATCGCGCGGCGGCTCCACCGCCACATTGGCAAAATCGAGCCCTTCGGGCAGCGCGCCCTCGCCGGTCATGGCGGTCAGGCTGTCGATCACGAGCGAGCGGATATCGGTAAAGAGGTTCATATCTGGCGTCCCAACTGTTCAGCACAGCGGATACCGGGGGCGGCAGGAAGGGTCAACAGGATTGCAGAACCCATCACCATCAGCAGCGGGGGCGTCCCGGAAAATTCCCGTTTTCCGGTCAATTTTCCGGGTGAAGAAAATTGCGCGCGGGGCGAGGTTACGGGATATGCGCACGAAGGCGCGGCAGGTCAGGCAACCGGTACATCACGGGCCGGCAGACGGCCCCATCTGGTGATCTGATACCGGCGCAGCGAGGCGACATAATAGGGGTCGCGCAGAATCAGACGCTCAACCTCATCGCGGCTGGCCGCCTCGACATTCCAGATCGCCCCCGGAAAATCCTGCTCGGGCCGCATCGCCAATGCGCCGCCGATCTGCAATTCGGGATGGGCGCGTACAAAGGCGATATGAGCATCCCGGCGCGGGCGATCCGCGCGGATCCGCGCCATCTCTGGCGCATCCTGAAAGGTCACGGTCCAATGCGTCATGCCATTGCTTGCCATGGCGGCCTCTTGCATCTGCGATTGCGGTTCTGGGCGTCTGCCCCATGAAACCGCATCGGACCTGCCTCAGGATAGTGCCAGTTGGCGTCAGCGTTACCGCCAGTCGCAGCGCAGCCCGCGCCTATTGCCCGGCTTGCAGATCTGCCGCAGCGGCAGCGGCCTCAGCCGGGAACAGGCGGCGGTGCTCCTGCAATGCAAAGCGGTCGGTCATGCCTGCGATGTAATCCGACACGATCCGGGCCAGAGCGGTTTCATCAGTGGCGGCGGCGATATCGCCCTGCCAGCGCGCGGGCATCTCTGCCGGATGGTTGAGGAAATGCGGAAACAGCGCCTCCACCACCTTGGAGACCTCAGCGCGTTTGCGCATCACGCTGGGCGCGCGGTACATGCGGGTGAAGAGAAAGGCGCGGATTTCCTTCAGGTCGGCCCAGAGCGCATCGGAGAACACCACCACGGGCGCGCCCAGGGCACGCACATCCTCGACGCTTTGCGCGCCGCTGGCAGCAAGACGGGCGCGGGCGCCGTCGATCACATCGCTGACCATCACGCCAAAGACCCGCCGCAGCGCCTCATGCCGGCGGCGGCGCGCGTCAAGGCCGGGATAACGGCGATCCACCGCCTGATAGGCCGGGCCGATCACCGGCAGCTCGGCAATATCGGCATCGGTGAACAGCCCGGCACGCAGACCGTCGTGCAGGTCGTGGTTGTTATAGGCGATGTCATCGGCCAAGGCCGCAACCTGCGCCTCGGCGCTGGCATGGGTGTGCAGCTCCAGATCCAGCGCCGCATTGCATTCGGCCAGCGCCCAGGGCAGATCGCCCACAACCGGACCATTATGTTTGGCAATCGCCTCAAGGGTTTCCCAGGTGAGGTTCAGCCCGTCGAATTCGGCGTAATGCCGTTCCAGCGAGGTGACGATGCGGATGGCCTGCGCATTGTGATCAAAGCCGCCATAGGGGGCCATCAGCGCATGCAGCGCATCCTCGCCGGTGTGGCCAAAGGGCGTGTGTCCCAAATCATGCGCCAGCGCCACCGCCTCGGTCAGTTCCTGATTGAGCCGAAGTGCGCCCGCTATGGTCCGCGCCACCTGCCCCACCTCGATCGAATGGGTGAGCCGGGTGCGATAATTGTCGCCTTCATGTTCGACAAAGACCTGGGTTTTGTGTTTCAGCCTGCGAAAGGCGCTGGCGTGGATGATCCGGTCACGGTCGCGCTGATAGGGGGAGCGGAAACTGCTTTCTTCTTCGGGGACTTGGCGGCCACGGCTACGGTCGGGCATGGTCGCATAAGGCGCGTAGGTCACTAATCTTTTCCCCAGTCAATCTTGTCCCTGTGGCGTCACCTTTCTATATTATGAACTCAGCTGCAACACGGCAGTGATCACCGTATTGGGAGACCAGAGATGCAATTGCCTCCAAAAGTGACCGAGCGCGCCTTTGCCCGGCTGGCCGAAATCGGCGCCGCCGATCAGGGTCAGGCGCTGCGCGTGGCTGTCGAAGGCGGCGGCTGTTCCGGGTTTCAGTACGAAATTGCGCTGGATGCCCCGCAGGCCGATGATCTGATCCTTGAGGGTCAGGGGCAGAAGGTGGTGGTGGATGAGGTCTCGCTACCGTTTCTGGAAAACGCGGTGATCGACTTTACCGAAGAGCTGATTGGCGCGCGGTTTGTGATCAACAACCCCAATGCCACCTCAAGCTGCGGCTGCGGCACCTCGTTTTCGATGTAGAAACGCCCGCAGGGGCTGCATGACCATCGGTTTGCGCTAAGTGATGCTGGCCGCGCGGTGCCCTGCGGACCAGATCCGTGATCGCTGCCATATGGCCGGAGCGTCGCCGCTAAACGGGCTGGCGCGTTTTGATCACGGCGACAGGCTGAGCCCCCCTGCCCCGATCCGTCGATATCGGGCGTGACAGTCCCCCGCCCTGCTGAAGATCTGCCAGAACGCCTCGAATGCGGGGGTGCTGTTTTGCAGGTTCCGCAACTGTTTGCGGGCGTCGGGACCGGAGTGCGCCGCCATATGGCTGAGGGCATCCTGCCAGAGTGCGGGTGCTGTCCGGCCGGGTCCAGCGCCTGCCTCCATCAGCCAGACCGACAGCGGCGCCAGCAGGCTGCGGGTGGCGGGGGCGGCGATATGCAGGGCCTGCCCGGCGCCTGCGGGGAGCCGGCAGGCGGGCTCGGTTCTCCGGCCCACCGCGGTTACCTGCTGCCACCACAGCGTAACGAAACAGGCGTGATAGCCATCCATGCGCCCGTCAAACCCGTCTGGTGTCAGGGTAAACTGCGCGGTCGCGTGGCTAAGCAGCTGCTCCCAATAGGGCGGAGGCGTCGCGCCGGCATAGCGCAGGGCAATGCAGATCTCGGCCAACAGGTCCAGATCCTGATCAAGGCAGGCCAACAGCCCGGCGTAGGTCAGGCTTTGCAGGGCGCGGGCGTCCAGCCCCGGATCCCGCCACCCGTAATCGGAGAGGTAGAACACGATATGGGTCAGCTCGTAGGCAGCCTTGCGATTGGGGATCGCAAAGGTCGCGCTGCGGCGGGTGAAGCGGCGCAGCCGGTCCGCAAGCCCAGGATCAACCGGCAGCGCAATGCCACGGCGGGCCAGCAGCTGCTGTGCCTCAGCGCGTTGCAGATCCGACAGTTCCGCCTCCACGAGACCCTGAGCCGCGGCCCAATGTGCCAGCTCCGCTGCGGCGGCGGGCGTGCCGGTCAGATCTTCGTAGTCGAGGCAGATCGACAGGATAAAGCGATAGTATTGCGGGAAAAACCGCAGTTGGCGCGCGGCGCCGTCACAGAAGGGTCGCAGGGGGGACAGCGCCGCCTCGCCGCCGATCCCCCCTGCGCCTGCCGGTCCCCCGGCCCGCTGCTGCATCACCCGCAGCAGGCTCAGCAGTTCTGCGTTCTCCTTCAGCCAGTAGACCTCCTGCGGCCGGCGCCGGTGGCAGGCAAAGCTCTCGACCCATGTTGCAGCCGATGTACCCGGCGCCGTGCCCCGCCGCCCCGGTCCAGAGGGAGGCGGATGGTCGGGCGGGCCATCTGCGGACGCGCGAGTTTCGGCGTCCGGGATCTTGAAAGGCAGGATGATGGTCATGGTTGAAGCACCAAGATGGAACGCGCCCTGTGCCCGTCAACCGTCAGACGGGCTGCCGGGGGGCTGGCTCATCGCGGCTTAGCTGCCGGAGGAGAACAGGCCGGTGGCCGCGCCGGTGGTGGTGGCGCCATCGGCCTGCGGGGCGGAACCGGAGGAGAACAGCGCGGTGCCTGCGCCCGCACCCAGATTGCCGTCGCCCTCGCGGCAGATCGAACCGGAGGAGAACATCTCGACCCCGTCCCCGGCATGAAGATCGCCGGTATGAAGCTCCGCCGCCGCAGGTGTCGACGGCTGTGCAAAGAGGTCGTGGCGCAAGGTTGAAGTGGTCATGGATCGTCTCCCGTTCTAGGTGAAAAACACCCGTCGACGATTGGCACGGGATGCCTGTTTCGCAACTGATAAACACGCCTATCGGTTGTTTTTCTGATAGGTCCACGGTTTAGGAAGGAGCGTCAATCCGTTGATCCTGAACCGAATGGCAGGTTCTGCACAGGTTAGCCACAGAGCTATCCACAACCGCAGACGCACAAAGCATAAGCAGACCGTCAGGCGATGATTTTGCAGAGCTGCAAATCACCCGGCAGCCGGGAGGGCGAGACCGAGCGGATCGCGTGCTGCTGATTCGCTGCTGTCGCCGGGGCGCGCCCTTGCCCCCTCGCCCGGATTGCGCGATAGATCAGGCGCCCCGCTGCGGGCCATTGAGGCAGGAGACCGGATATGAAAATCGCCACCTTCAACATCAACGGCATCAAGGCCCGCATCCATGCGCTGCCGGAATGGCTGGATGAGGCGCAACCCGATGTGGTGGTGCTGCAGGAGATCAAATCGGTCGATGAGGCCTTTCCGCGTGAGCTGTTCGAGGACCGGGGCTACAATGTTGAAACCCATGGCCAGAAGAGTTTCAACGGGGTGGCGATCCTGTCGAAGCTGCCGCTGGAGGATGTGCGGCGCGGCCTGCCGGGAGATGACAGCGACGAACAGGCGCGCTGGATCGAGGCAACCGTGGTGGGCAAACAGGCGATCCGCATCTGCGGGCTTTATCTGCCCAATGGCAACCCGGTTGAGCTGGACGCAGATGGACAGCCGGTCGACGGCGGCAAATACGCCTATAAACTGGCCTGGATGGAGCGGCTGCGGCAGCGGGCCAAGGATCTGCTGGCCGAGGAAATGCCCGCGCTGATGGCCGGGGATTACAATATCATTCCGCAGGCCGAAGACGCCAAGACGCCCGAAGCCTGGAAAGACGACGCGCTGCACCGCCCCGAAAGCCGGGCGGCATTCCAGCGGATTGTCGCACTCGGCTTTACCGAAGCGTTCCGCGCCCGCCATCAGGGGCCGGGGCATTATTCGTTCTGGGATTATCAGGCCGGGGCCTGGAACCGCGACAACGGCATCCGCATCGACCATTTCCTGCTGAGCCCGCAGGCCGCCGATCTGCTGCGCGACTGCCAGATCGACAAGGAGGTGCGCGGCCGCGACAAACCGTCAGACCATGTGCCGGTCTGGGTTGATCTGGACCTATAGGCGGATAAGGCAGCAGCCTGAGTGCCGGGTCGCGGGCGATCCGGCGGATTGACCGGGGTCAGCCCTAACGGCGCGCGGGCCGCTGATATCGGCCCGCCCCTGAGGTCCGCAAAGATTTCATCTCGGCACGGACAACTCCGCACAAACAAGTCCGCAAGAACAACAAAGGGCGCATCGTTTCCGATGCGCCCGAATATCATCTCAGCAGATACCCCCGCAGGGGCAAAAGCTTAGGCGAGAGCCAGATTGGCTGCGCTTTCGCGGCCATCACGACCGGCTTCGATATCGAATGTGACTTTCTGGTCGTCATTCAGTGTGGTCAGGCCTGCGCGCTCAAGCGCCGAGA
Organism: Phaeobacter sp. JH20_29; assembly: GCF_048056175.1. Lineage (NCBI taxonomy): Bacteria > Pseudomonadati > Pseudomonadota > Alphaproteobacteria > Rhodobacterales > Roseobacteraceae > Phaeobacter > Phaeobacter sp. JH20_29. The sequence goes on along the minus strand of NZ_JAYMWO010000018.1, from coordinate 690,011 downwards.
TATGCACAAACACGTCTCTGCTACCGCCCTCGGGGGCGATAAAACCAAAACCTTTAGTAGAGTTGAACCATTTTACGGTGCCATTAGCCATCGTAAGTCTCCTAAAAAATGCCACCCGCGGAATGCGGCAGCTCGGCCAGTCAGTGCAAGATCGCATCGCTGAGCCGTAAGGAGCAGAAAAGTCGATAGAGATAACCTAACCCGACCTCCCTACCTGCCTTTGTGCAACTAAGCAAGCAGCAACTGCGGATTGTTGCGCACGAGGGTGTGCGAATGCGCCAGCTCCAGCGCCGCGCCCCAGGTTCTGACGGCCTGCCCGCCGGTCAGGCCAGCGTGGTGACGGGGCCGCCGGTGCCGGGGTCGTTTTCGGCTGGAGCCGCGCTGTCGCCGGTGACGTCATGGCCGTAGATCCAGTCGAATTGCTGCACCATGCGCTGGGGCGCGAGGCGACCGCCAAGGCGCAGGATCTGATGCGCAGGCCAGGCCAGCGGCTGGCGCAGGTGGTATTTCCAGGCATTGCCGGTGGCGACATCGACAACCCGGGCGGTGCGGTCGTAGCGGCGCGCCTGATAGGCGACCAGACCGGCCTCGGTGGTCTTGGCGGTGCGCAGGGCATCAACCAGCACCCAGGCATCCTCAAGCGCGAGGTTCGCACCCTGAGCCATGAACGGCAGCGTGGGATGCGCGGCATCGCCCATGATCGCCAGCGCGCCCTTGTGCCAGACTTCGGCCACCGGATGGCGGAACAGCCCCCAGAGCGCCACCTGATCGACCTGCCCCAACAATTCTGCGGCAGCGCCACCAAAGCCCTGGAAGGCGGCGCGCAGGTTTTCGGGGTCATCCTGCTGATGCCAGCCCTCATCCGCCCAGGTCTTGCGTTCCTGCACCGCGACGATGTTCATCAGGCTGCTGTCGCGCAGCGGATAGGAGACCAGATGGCGACCCGGCCCCATGAAGACCTGGGCCTCGGCCGGGTGATTGTGAAGATTGGCAACCGTAGCGCGCCAGGCCACCTGCCCGGTAAAGCGCGGTTTGGCCACGCCGTTCAGCGCGGCGCGCGCCTTGGAGTGCAACCCGTCTGCGCCGATCACCAGATCGCCGCCGCATTGCGCGCCATTGGCCAGATGCACCACCGGCCGGGCGCCGCAGCTGATGCGGTCGACCTTCTGCAACAGCCGCACCTTGACGCCGCTGCGACGTGCGGCATCAGCCAGCAGGTTGATCAGATCGGCGCGGTGGACAAAGTAGAAATTCCGCCCCGGCGCATATTGGTCGAGATCCAGACGCAGCACCTCCCGGCCCCGCCGGTGGCTGCGCAGAACCACCGCACGGGCGCGCGGCGCAGTCCAGGCGAGATCATCGGCCAGCCCCAGCGCGCGCAGAACCGCAACACCATTGGGGCTGATCTGAATACCCGCGCCGACCTCGGTGATCGCCTCGGCCTGTTCGAGGACCGTGACCTCGGCGCCCTGCTGGCTGAACGCCAGTGCCGCCGCCAGCCCACCGATGCCCGCGCCGATGATGGTGATTTTCCGGTCTGTCAGTCTCATGCTGTCCCGCTGTCTGCACGCCGACCGGTCCGTTCTGGCCAGGCGATACCCCCAGATAACCGAAAAACGCCGGAGCGACAGGCCCCGGCGTTGTGATTTTTTTCACAAATGCAAGAAAATCAGTCGTCGCGGTGGACTTTTTCGCGCCGCTCGTGGCGTTCCTGTGCCTCAAGGCTCATCGTGGCGATGGGCCGGGCGTCCAGACGCTTGAGCGAAATCGGTTCACCGGTGACTTCGCAATAGCCGTATTCGCCTTCGTCGATGCGGCGGATCGCGGCGTCGATCTTGGCGACCAGTTTGCGCTGACGGTCCCGGGTGCGCAGTTCCAGCGCGCGGTCCGTTTCCTCGCTGGCGCGGTCGGCAACATCGGGAATATTGCGGGTATTGTCCTGCAACCCCTCGATGGTGTCACGGCTTTCGGCCAGGAGTTCCTGTTTCCAGTCATAGAGCTTACGACGGAAATACTCCTGCTGCCGGTCATTCATGAAGGGTTCATCTTCAGCCGGACGATAATCATCCGGCAGGAACACGTCTTGCTTCATTTCGCTACCTTTGGTTTGCCCCATACTGCCGGTCTTCCTCGGTATTGTTTACAAACTCAGCGGCTCCCCCCGCATGCCGCAGCGTTTATCCCCTGCGCAGGCGATTGTCACTACACAATAGTACGCACAAAGGGTTAAAACCTGCATAAGAGCGCCCCCAGGGGTTGCAGCGAGGCAACGAGGCAGGAAAGACATGCAGTTTCAGGGCACTAAGGATTATGTCGCGACCGAAGATCTGAAAATCGCGGTCAATGCCGCGGTCACTCTGGAGCGGCCGCTGCTGGTGAAGGGCGAGCCGGGCACCGGCAAGACCGAGCTGGCGCGGCAGGTGGCGGATGCGCTGGGACTGCGGATGATCGAATGGAACGTGAAATCCACCACCCGCGCGCAGCAGGGGCTGTATGAATACGATGCGGTCAGTCGGCTGCGCGACAGTCAGCTGGGCGACGAGCGGGTGCATGACGTCAGGAACTACATCAAGAAAGGCAAGCTCTGGGAGGCCTTTGAGGCCGATGAGAAGGTCGTTCTGCTGATTGACGAAATCGACAAGGCCGATATCGAGTTCCCGAACGACCTGTTGCAGGAGCTCGACAAGATGGAGTTCCATGTCTACGAAACCGGCGAGACGATCCGGGCCAGGCAGCGCCCGATCATGATCATCACCTCCAACAATGAAAAGGAACTGCCGGACGCGTTTCTGCGTCGGTGCTTCTTTCACTACATCCAGTTTCCCGATGCCGAAACCATGCGCAAGATCGTCGAGGTGCATCATCCCGGTATCAAGGACAGCCTGCTGACCACCGCGCTGACGCAGTTCTACGAGATCCGCGATACGGCCGGGTTGAAGAAGAAACCTTCGACCTCAGAGGTGCTGGACTGGCTGAAGCTGCTCCTGGCCGAGGATCTGAGCGCGGAAGATCTGAAGCGCGATGGCGCGGATGCGCTGCCGAAACTGCATGGCGCGCTGCTGAAGAACGAACAGGATGTGCATCTGTTCGAGCGGCTCGCCTTTATGGCGCGGGGACGTCGCTGAAGGCCAGCCGCGCAGGATCAGACCAGAGGCCCCCCCCTTGTTGCGGGCCTTTTTTGTCCTTGCTTCCGTATCAGACGGGCTGTTGCTCTTCTGGTCGTAAATAGGCCTGCGCTGTCTGCTTCAACAGAAGCCGCAGCTTGCGCGGGCGCCCTTCGATGGCAAGGTGCACGACCTGCTCCAGACAGTTCAGCTGTTTGAGCCGTTGCGGGACATTATGATGGGTGCCGGGCATCACATAGTGGCGAAGGGTGTCGCGCCGGGGAAAGCGGTCCCGTTGCGGTGCCTCGCGGCCATGTCGCCCGTGGATGACGGTATAATCCGTGCCGTCACGAAAATGATCGGCAGCAGATTGCACCTCGTAATGCGAGATCCGGTTGCGATAGGCCGCCCAGCGTGTTTCGTCAGGCACGATATCGGGGTGGATCGAAATCTGCGGCGCAAAGGCGAGAACGGCGTCTATGCGGGTAACGGAGGATGCGACGATGGCGCTGAAGCCGCCCATGGAATGGCCCATCGCAATCACACGGGTGGCGCCGCATATCGCGCGGTAACTCTCAATTTCGGCACCGATGCGGCTCAGAAGACCCGGCGTGTTCAGCCAGCTTCGCTGCGGATCCGCGATGAACAGGGTGTTGTGGCGGCCATTTCCCGTCGCGCTTCGCGCGAATTCATAAGGCGGGCAGGTTTCGGCATCCTTGCCAATCCCTGAAAAACACACGACGAGCCTGTCGCCGGGTCCGCGATGCGCCCATGTGACCAGATCATCGCAGGACAGCCGGGGTGTGATTGTAAGCTGTGATGGAGGCACGTCCGCTCCCTGATCGCTGAGCGTTGTTTACGGTGCTCACGCATGGTGCGCGGCGACGCGACGGGTTGGTAAGGGGGCGGCACATACACCGGCCTGCTGACGGCTGAGTGCGCCAGTGGGCTGGACCGGCGCCTATGCCGCGTCTTCCGTCTGCGGTGTGGGGGGGCACCGCGGGATTGCCCCGTCGGCCTGCCCTGCCCGCATGGAAGCGGTCACAAGGTCAATACGCCTCGCGCAGGAAGCGTTCGACGCGCTCGGGGTCATCCTCGATCATGCGCAAGAGGATGCGGGCGGGACGTTCCGGCAGGCGGCGGCCCTGTTCCCAGTTGCGCACCGAGCCGAGGCGAAAGCCGAAGTGGCTGCAAAAGCGTTCCTGCGACATGCCGAGGGTCTTGCGCAGGCGCACGACATCCACCATCGGCACCTCGCGGGTTGCGATGGTCTCCAAGGGCGTCTTGCCGGAGATGTCCTCCTGCATCTGTTTGAGCGCCATGGCGTCGCGGTCCGCTTCGCTTTGCTGGCGGATACGGCTGCCGGTTCGACGCCGTGCGTGATGCTCTGCCCGATGATCTGCCATGTCAGTTGCCCTCCTTCAATAGTGCCTTGATCCGGGATTTGACCACATCCAGGGCCAGATCCCGCACTGCCCGTGCCCCCTGCGCCATCAAGCCGGACAGCCGCGGATCGGGCTGTCGGCGGTGGATCCGCAGCACATAGACCATCATCAGATCAGGGCTGGCCTGATGGATGCGGTAGCGCAGCGCCAGATCCCCGGCGACATGGGTGTAATCTTCATCCGTCTTGCGCCCGATGGTGGGGTCGCGCACCAGGGTTGCGATCAGCCGGGCCAGCTCATCCTCGTCTAGATAGGCGTGGATGGCGTCCTCGACCGCGACCGGGGTGATGCGATAATCCACCCGCAGGCATTTCTGTGTCTCTTTGCGTATATACGCCATTGGCGTAGCCTTTTCAACCTGTCTCTGCGTTCCGTCACCGCTGGCAGGGTTGATCGGACCCGCCGTGATGCACAACCTCTGTCTGCATCAACAGAGACGCACCGCCCGCGGCGCGGGCGAAATTTTGCCGTCAATGTGATGCCGGGTGGCTCTTCTCATTGTCACACCGCTGCGATAAGGCCAGCCATAACATTGATTTTTAACCCTGTCTTGGCACAAGCTGGGGCGATCGCGCCGCAGGAGATATCGCTTGTTCACATTCCGGCCCCCCATCGCGGCCCCGCGCAAGCCTGCCAGCGGCAGCAGCGGCCCGGCGGCTGCCCCGTCCCGCGTGTTCCGGCGTGGCTGCGCCGCGCTGGTGCTGCTCGCCACACTGGCGGGATGTGGCACCGGAAGCGCCCCGCCGGCCCCCGGTCACCGCGGCGCGGCCACGGCGGCGCTGGCCCCGGCCAAGAGCTTTGCCCGTGCCCATCCGGTGGTTCCGCAGCGGGCCAACAGCGATATCGCACGGGATTTCCTGGATCTGCATTTCCAGCTCGAAGGCGGCACCGAACTGCCTGTGTTTACCCGGTTTGAAACTCCGATCACGCTGCGCGTCACCGGCCAGCCGGGCAGCGGGCTGACCCGCGATCTGGAGGTGCTGCTGCTGCGGCTGCGCCGAGAAGCGGGGCTGGACCTGCGGCAGATGACCACCGGGGCGGCCAATATCACCATCGAAGCCGTGCCGCGCAAGGCGATCCGCCGCGCCTCGCCCCGGGCGGCCTGTTTCGTGGTCCCCAACGTCAGCTCGCTGGCGGAGTATCGCCGCTACAAGCGCCATCCGCGCACCAATTGGGCCAATCTGCGCGCCCGTCAGCGGCTGGCGATTTTTGTGCCGAATGATGTCAGCCCGCAAGAGACCCGCGACTGCCTGCACGAAGAGCTGGCGCAGGCGATCGGGCCGCTGAACGATCTCTACCGGCTGCCGGATTCGGTGTTCAACGATGACAATATCCATACGGTACTGACCGGGTTTGACATGCTGATCCTGCGGCTGGGCTATGCGCCCGAGCTGCGTACCGGCATGACACGGGCCGAGGTGGCCGCGCGCCTGCCTGCCATTCTGGCACGGCTGAACCCGGCAGGTGCCGGGCGCGCCGCGGCGCCACTGCCGCGCACCTCTCGGGACTGGATCCGCGCGACCGAGGCGGCGCTGACACCGGGCACTGGCCGCGGCACCCGTTTGCAGGCCGCCCATCGCGGCGCCGCCATTGCCCGCGATCTGGGCTGGCAGGATCACCGGCGGGCGTTCAACCACTATGTGCTGGGGCGCATTTTGCAGCGGGACGAGCCGGAGCTGGCGCAGCAGCATTTCGAGACCGCGCTGATCTATTTGCAGGGGCGCTATGACAGCCCGCTGCTGCGCGCGCAGATCGCCAGCCGCATGGCGGCCTTTGACATCGTGCGCGGCGACGGCGCCAGCGCCCTGGCGCGGATCCGCCCTGCCCTGCCGGTGGCAGCGCGCGGCGAGAATGCGGTGCTGTTGTCGAGCCTGATGCTGCTGGAGGCCGAGGCGCTGCTGCTGGAGGGGCAAACTGACGCTGCCTATGCGGTCAGGCTGGACAGTCAGGGGTGGGCGCGATACGGGTTTGGCCCGGATTGGGCGGTCCGGGGGGCAATGCGCGAAATCGCAGCCCTGGCGCCGCCGCAATAACCGCAGCTGAGGGGCGCACCGGCTTGACCCGGCCCGCGGCGGCCCCACCTGAGACCTGAACACTCTAACATACGGACATTGGCATGATCGTAATCGGCGCATTGATCATTGGCGCATTCCTGGGGGCCCGTACGGCCCAGAAACGCGGCGGCAGCTTGGCGGACAAACTGCAATATGGCGCTGCATACGCCATTGTTTTTGGTATTCTGGGGATGTTTGCAACCATCCTTGCGGACCGCGCCCTGCTCTGACGCGGGGCTATGGGCCGCGACATGACCGCCTGATCAGCCCTGACGGAGACCCCGATGTTTCAGCCCTTCTTTGAAAATCTGCGCAAGGCGGCGGTTCCGGTATCCCTGCGGGAGTATCTAACCTTTCTCGAGGGGATGAAGGCCGGGCTGGCGACCTATGATATCGACGCTTTCTACTATCTGGCGCGCGCCGCCATGGTGAAAGATGAGCGCAATATCGACAAATTCGACCGTGCCTTTGCCACGACATTCTCGGGACTGGAGGCGATCCCCGCCGAGGCGGTGATGCAGGCCGTGGATATCCCCGAGGAGTGGATCCGCAAGATGGCGGAAAAGCATCTGAGCGAGGAAGAGCGCCGCGAAATCGAGGCGCTTGGCGGGTTTGAAAAACTGATGGAAACCCTGAAAGAGCGGCTGAAGGAACAGGAAGGCCGCCATCAAGGCGGCAACAAGTGGATCGGCACCGCTGGCACCTCGCCTTTTGGCGCCTATGGCTACAATCCCGAAGGCGTGCGCATCGGCCAGAAGGAAAGCCGCCACCAGCGCGCCGTGAAGGTCTGGGACAAGCGCGAGTTCAGGAACCTCGACGGCGATGTCGAACTGGGCACCCGCAACATCAAGGTGGCGCTGAAACGGCTGCGCCGCTGGGTGCGCGAGGGCGCTGCCGAGGAGCTGGACCTCTCCGGCACCATCCGCGCCACCGCCGAACATGGCTATCTGGATGTGAAGACCCGGCCCGAGCGGCACAATGCGGTGAAGGTACTGCTGTTTCTGGATGTCGGCGGGTCGATGGATCCGCATATCAAGGTGGTGGAGGAGCTGTTCTCGGCGGCGCGCAGCGAGTTCAAGCATCTGGAATATTTCTATTTCCACAATTGCCTCTATGAAGGGGTCTGGCGCGACAACCGGCGCCGCTGGGAGGCGCAGATCCCCACCCATGAGGTGCTGCGCACCTATGGGGCGGACTATAAATGTATCTTTGTCGGCGATGCCTCGATGTCGCCTTATGAAATCGCCTATCCCGGCGGCGCCAATGAGCATTGGAACCCGGAGGCAGGTCAGGTCTGGCTGGAGCGGGCGCGGGCGCAGTGGGCCTCACATCTGTGGATCAACCCGGTGCCGGAGGCCTATTGGGGCCATACCCATTCGATCCAGATGATCCGGGAGATTTTCGAGGATCAGATGGTGCCGATGACATTGGCGGGACTGGAGCGCGGCATGCGGGAGCTGACGCGCTAGGCCCGGCAGCCCGCACAGGCCACGCGCGGCGAAAGCTTGCCAAGTCACCCCGCCTCGGGTAGACCAAGCGCCAGAGAATTGGAGAGTTTATGTCCTGGTGAAGAAGGGGCGGCAGAGGCCACCCCGGTTTGCAGATTGCCCCGGTGAAGACCACCTGCGCTCATCCGCAGGTGTCAGGAAAGATCTGCGCGACATTCATCAGAGACACGGATCCGGGCAGGCCCCGCGATCACACCAAGAAAGACATTCCCAATGACAAGGGACTATTCCCAATTCCTGAGCCCCGCCTCCACTGACGGATCTGCCGATACCGCGCGACCGCTGAGCCCGCTGGAGCATCTGGGCTGGCAGAGCTTTTTCTCTCAGCAAACCGATCTCGAAGAGATCGCCAGCCATCCGCCCGTGCGTATCACCGAGGTGAACCGTAGCGGGCTGCGCGCCCTTGGCGATGGCATCGACATGGTGATCCCCCCCGGCCCCGAGGCCACGGTGGGCGACTGGCTGATGCTGGACGCCGAGCTGCCGACCCATAGCCGGGTGCTGGAGCGCAAGAGCCTGATCCGCCGCCGCGCGCCGGGCAAGGATCGCAAGATCCAGCTGATTGCGGCCAATATCGACACCATGTTCGTGGTCACCTCCTGCAACGCGGATTTCAACGTCGCGCGGCTGGAACGGTTTATCGCCATGGCCTTTGACGCGGAGGTGACGCCGGTGATCGTGCTGACGAAGATCGACCTCTGCGACGATCTTGAGCCCTATGTCACCAAGGCAAAGGCGATTTCCGATCTGGTTGAGGTGGTTCCGCTGAACGCCAAGAGCGAGACCGCGCGCGAGGCGCTGGCGCCCTGGGTCCGGGCCGGGCAGACGATTGCCTTTCTCGGCACCTCCGGCGTGGGTAAATCCACGCTGACCAAGGCATTGGGCGATGATCTGGATATCGCAACCCAAGGCATCCGCGAAGATGACGCGCGCGGGCGCCACACCACCACCCGGCGGCAGCTCTATTTCATCGAAAACGGCTGCGGCGTGCTGGACACGCCGGGAATGCGGGAGTTGCAGCTGACCGATGCCGCCGAGGGGGTGAGCGATGTTTTCGCCGATCTTGAAGAGCTGTCCACCCAGTGCCGGTTCCGCAACTGCGCCCATGAGGGCGAACCGGGCTGCGCGGTGCAGGCCGGTATCGCAGCCGGCGAGGTGGACCCGGCGCGGCTTGACCGCTGGCGCAAGCTGGCGGCGGAGGAGGCGTTCAACTCGGCCTCGCTGGCGCAGCGCCGTGCCAAGGACAAGAGCTTTGGCAAGATGGTGAAAACCGTGAAGTCGATCAAGAAACGCAACCGGAAGTAACCGCGCTGCGCGATCAAGACAGAAAGGGCGCCTCGTTGGGGCGCCCTTTTGCTATGTGCAGATGCGGGGGTTTTGCCCCCTGCCACCCGGTCAGCTACCGCCCTGTAGCAGCGGCGTGATGCGGCGTACGGCAGCGCGGCGGTTGGCGCGCTCGGCGCGCTGTGTCACCACCGCCAGATCGGTTTCCCCATAGCCCTGCACCACCATGTTTTCCGGCGGCACGTTGAAGTATTCGGTGAGCGCCAGCGCGACACTCTCGGCGCGGCGGTCCGATAGTGCCAGATTATAGGGCGCGGCACCGACCGCATCGGTGTGGCCTTCGATCAGGAACACGTCCTGCGGGTTCTTTGCAATCATCTCGCGCATGGCATTGCCCAGCGCCGATAGCTCTTCGGCCTCGGCGGCGCGGATCACGGCAGAACCGGTCTCGAAGTTGATGGATTGCACGGTGATTTCCGGCACCAAGCGGCGCACCGCGTCAATATTGCGGATCTGGCGCAGGGAGAAGCGGCGGTTGACCTGCGGCGCTTCCTTTGCCGCCAGCGCCAGCGCCAGCTCATCGGCGCTGATCGCGTCGCTGCTGAAACCTGACTGACGCGGCGCGGCAGTGGGCAGTTCGGAGACCACAACATTGTCGCTGCGCTGGGTGTCGTCGAACAGGACCACGGTGCTGCCATCGGTCAGCGTGCGGGTGCGGCGCAGCACCCGGCCATCGCGGGCGCGGATGGTTTCCACCTCTGCGCCATCCTCGCGTACGACAACGGTCCGGGTGGACCCGTCCTTGAACTTGTAGGTGGTGACATTGCTGCCGGGCTGGCGAAGCAGGGCGTCGTCATTCTTGATCACCCGGTACTGGCCGTTCTGTTCAACCACCGCGCGGTCGCCGGAATTGCTGACAACGGTTTCGCCCTGTTTCAGGAGCTGGCCGATGGCCACGGCCCCCAGTCCAAGCAGAGCGGCCTTCTGCAACTTGCTGAGACCGTCATCGTCGTTGTCTGCGGTGGCAGCGGCGCTGTTGCTGTCAGTTTCAGCGTTTGCAGACGTCTCGGCAGTGGCCTCGGCCTCAGCCGCCGGGGTGTTCACCGCAGTTTCAAATTCCTCATCCGAACTGCGCGCGCTGTCCTCGGTCACGGTTTCCTCGACAACCTCTGCCTCCTCGGTGGCGGCGGCGCTGGCCGCTGCGGCGGCGGCGCTGTCATCTGCCTCCTCGGTCTGGGCAAGGGCGTCGGCCTGGGCCTGACTGTCGAGCGGCTCAACCTCGGGTTCGGGTTCAGGATCGGACGCAGGTGCAGGGTCGGTCCCGGCCTCAGCCTCTGCCAGCGCTGCGGCCAGTTCGGTGTCGGACGTGGTCTCGGCCTCAGCCGTAGCCTCGGGTGCGGCGGCGGCGCCTGCCTCTGTGCTGGCGGCTGTACCCACCCCGTCATTGGCTGCCGGCTCCACCGGTGTCTCTGCCTCTGCGGTGGTTTCACCTGCGCTCTGTTCAGCGGCTGTCTCTGCCGTCTCGGCCGGAGCTTCGGTCGGCGCGGTCTGAGATTCGGCAGGTTCTGGGGCAGGTTCAACCGGAGCGGCGGCGGCCTGCTCGGCCTCGGTCGGCGCTGCTGGCTCAGCCTGTTCGCCTGCCTCAGGTGCAGGCTCAGCCTGTTCAGCGCCCGCCATCAGCGCAACGGACGCGAGCGCCGAATCCAATGCTGCGTCCAGCTCTCCGGTGACATAGGCCTGGCAGAATTGTGCCTTGGCCCCTTTGCCCTTGCCTTTGAGGATCTCACCCTCGGGGGTGATGCGGCCGTTTTGCAGCCAACGCAGGCAGCGCTGCACGGCCTCGGTGATCTGCTCCGCCGTCATCTGGCTGAGATCGGTCGGATCCGATTTGGACTGCGCCGGTGCGGCGACCGGAAGGCTGAGAGAGACGATGACCGCCAACGCGGTCGAGGATCTGAGAAGCTGCGAAACCATGCGGTGTTCCTTTCGCTGTGCGGTGCAAAGCCTAAGGAGCCAACTCGCGGCAAAGCAAATAAGTTGCCTGTGAGGGTCATTTTTCGGCCAGAGCCTGCCGATGCGGGCGTCGGGCGCCGGGGTCAGTCGGCGGTCAGCATCTGCATCAGGCGCTGTTTTTCGCCGCTGTCATCCTGACGCGCGAGCATATCCGCCAGATCCTGAAGCGCGGCAATGGAATGGCCTGCGCGAAAGCTGTCGACATGAGGCAGCATGGCGCGGATGCCGCGCGCCTTGGGGGCGAACCCGTCAAAGCGCAGCAAGGGGTTGAGCCAGATCAGACGGCGCGCGGAGAGATGCAGCCGCTGCATTTCCGCGCTGAGCTGATCGCTGTCGTCGCGGTCCAGCCCGTCGGTGATCAGCAGGACCACGGCCCCCTGCCCCATGACGCGGCGCGACCAGTCACGGTTGAAATCATGCAGGCAGGCGCCGATCCTTGTGCCGCCCTCCCAGTCCTGCGCCTCGGCCCCGGCTGCGGCCAGGGCGGCATCAACATCGCGCTGCGCCAGATGGCGGGTAATGTTGGTAAGCCGTGTGCCGAAGGTAAAACCATGGACCCGCGCCCAGCCCGGCCCCTTGCGATTGGCGACCGCATGCAGGAAATGCAGGATCAGGCGGGAATATTGGCTCATCGAGCCGGAGATATCGCAGATCACCACCAGATTGGGCCAGCGCAGCCGGCGCTGCGCCCGTGCGAGGGTCGTGACCTCTCCGCCCTGACGTGCGGCCTGGGCGAGCGTGCGCCGCCAGTTGATCCGGCTGCCAGAGGGAGCCGCCATCAGACGGCGCGACTGAATGGGGCGGATCGGCAGCTGCATCTTGGCCAGCATCCGCTTGGCCTCGGCCACCTCGGCGGTGCTCATCTGCTCAAAGTCGAGCTGCCGCAGCCGTTCCTCGCGCGACATGGTGAGTTCGGCGTTTAATTCCAGCTGTTCCGGTGGCTCCTCCCCCTCCGGCGGGTCAGGGCGATCCGGTGCCTCAGCCCCGTCCAGCAATGCCTCGGCGGCGCGTTTCTGGGCCGGTTTGGCGGCCTTCTCCTCCTGCGTGCCACGGATTGCGGGCAGCATCGCCGCCATCATATGCTCCAGAAAGCGCGGATCGCGCCAATAGAGGCGAAAGATCTGCGCAAAGACCTGACGATGCTCCGGCTTGGAGACAAAACAGGCGTGCAGCGTCCAGTAGAAATCCTGTTTCGAGGTAAAGCCAGCAGCGGCAACAGCCTCCACCGCCTCGCTCACCCGGCCCGGACCGATAGGCAGCCCAGCGCGGCGCAAAGCCCGCGCGAAATGGGTGATGTTCTGCGCCAGCCGGGGCGTTTCCGGGAGCGGCAATGGCGGGTATTCAGGCATATGGACAGGGCTGGCGCATCAGGCGGGACCCAGCGCGGCACGGGCCTGATCGAGAATGCGTTTGGCCTCTGATCCATGCAGGCGGCTGATATCATCCTGATATTTCAGGATGGCCCCCAGCGTGTCGGCGATCACCTCGGGCGACAGGTCGATCACATCCAGCGCTAGCAGGCAATTGGCCCAGTCGATGGTTTCGGCGATGCCCGGGCGTTTGAACAGATCCTCGGTGCGCAGGGCCTGCACAAAGGCGACGACCTCCTGCGACAGACGCGGTGCGAGACCGGGAGCGCGGGCGGTCAGGATCTCCATTTCGCGCTCAAAGTCCGGGTAATCCACCCAGTGATAGAGACAGCGGCGTTTCAGCGCGTCATGCACCTCGCGGGTGCGATTGGAGGTGAGGATCACAATGGGCGGCTCGGGAGCCTTGATGGTGCCAAGTTCGGGGATGGTGACCTGAAAATCGCTGAGCGCCTCAAGCAGGAAGGCCTCGAACGGCTCATCGGTGCGGTCGAGTTCGTCGATCAGCAAGACAGGTGCGCCCGCCGGGTCCGGCTGCATCGCCTCAAGCAGCGGGCGGCGGATCAGATAGTCGTCGCTGAAGAGTTCCGCCTGAAGCGCAGCACGGTCGCTTGCCTCCCCGGCGGCGACTTCGGCGGTGCGGATGGCCATCATCTGGGCGGCAAAGTTCCATTCATAGACGGCGCTGGCGGCATCCAGCCCCTCGTAGCATTGCAGCCTTATCAGCCGACGTCCAAGCGCGGCGGCGAGTGTCTTGGCGATCTCGGTCTTGCCGACCCCGGCCTCGCCCTCCAGAAACAGCGGCCGACCGAGGCGCAGCGACAGGAAGACCACCGTGGCAAGCCCGCGATCCGCGACATAGCCCGCGCCTGTCAGCAGGGTTTGCACCGCATCAATGGAGCCGGGCAGACCGTTGGCCTGAGCCTGCCCCTGAGCCCGTCCCCGAGCCTGGGCGCTGTCCGCTGCGTGGCGGGTGGGATTTTCCGGCTCGACCGCCTGTGTTTCCTGCGACATCTGCCCCCCCTTCTGGTCCCTGATCAGGAGACATCTGGCCCCTGACCAACAGGCCATATGTTCGGCACCAAGAGGCCATGCCGAACCGGTCGGGTCAAGCGCTTGTCGATGCCACTTTGGTCTCATAGACGCCCCGCCGACCACGCCCGCACCGCATGTACCGATCTGCACAGCAAGGCCCAAACACCCGGCGCAGCGGCGCATGACATTGACCGGCTTTCGCTGCAATGCGATGACAGAGGCAGGCCATCCGCCCCAAGGGCGCGCCATGCCCCAAGGCGGCGACGGCACAGACGTAGCGGGAGACAGCATGCGAACACTGGCCGTAACATGTGTAAAGAACGAAGGGGCTTTCCTGCTGGAGTGGATCGCCCATCACAAGGCCGTCGGCTTCAGCGACATTCTGATCCTGTCCAATGACTGCGCGGATGGCACCGACCGGATGCTGGATCGACTGGATGAACTGGGCCATATCACCCATCTGCGCAACGACGGCCCCTATGACAAGGGCGGCATCCAGTTCACCGGGCTGAAGAAAGCGGACAAACACCGGCTGATGCGCAAGGCGGACTGGGTGATGGCGTTTGACGTGGATGAGTTCGTCAATATCCACGTCGGAGACGGCCGCCTGACCGACCTGCATGACGCGCTGCCGGATGCGGATGCGATCACCCTCACCTGGCGGCTGTTCGGCAATGGCGAAACGGTGCGCTATCAGGACCAGCCGGTGACCGACAGCTTTACCCGCTGCGCACCGGAGGTGATCCACTGGCCGTGGCGCGCGGCGATGTTCAAGACGCTCTATCGCAATGACGGCACCTATCGCAAACTGGGGGTGCATCGCCCGCGAAGCCCACAGGAGGAGGCCGCGCTGGCGCGGTATCGCTGGTTCGACGGATCGGGTCGTGAACTGGGTCAGGACTTCAGGACGCAGCGGATCTACTCCAACTATGGTCAGTCGAATTTCGATCTGGTGCAGCTCAACCACTACCCGCTTGGCGCGATGGAGAGCTATGTGCTGAAAGCCGACCGCGGACGGGTCAACCGCCCGGGCGAGCTGGGCATGGATTATTGGGTGGAACGCAATTTCAACACCGATGAGGACGGCAGCATCGCCCGCTATCGCCCCGCCCGTGAGGCGATCGCCGAGCTGCTGCGCGAAGACCCCAAGCTGCAGCGCCTGCACGAACGTGCGGTGCAGTGGCGCCACGACCGCTTTCGCATGTTGATGCAGCAGGACGCCTATCGGACATTGTTTTCGCGCCTGCTGATGACTCCGCCTTCGCGGCTGATCAGCCCCGGAACCGCCCGCACTCTCGCCGGTTTTGCCACCTTGGGCCGTCACAGCGCGCAGCAGGGCAGCGACAAACCCGACAATGGGCAGGATTGAGCAGTGGGCAGAGCTGAGCCTTGACCGGATGCGATCGGCCCGCCCGCGCAGCAAGCTATTCCGCCTCCTTTTGCGCGCAACAATGGCCGACAAACCGGCCTTACAATTTCCAATTTTAGCCTTATTTCGCCTTTAGATGTTGCTGGAGGCAAACCCGTCCGATCCAGGACGGGGCGAGAGGACGAGGCTATGCAGCAGGATACGTTGGACACGCTGGACGAGGATCTGTCCGGGCTGAAGCCCGCGCAGTGGCAGGCCCGCATGGCCGCGCTGGCCGAAGAAAACGGCATGTATCAGCCGCTCGGGAATCGTCACTTTGCCAGCTTCATCGATCAGGGCAATACGCTGCTGGTCAGCTTTGAGACAATCCAAGGCATCCACAACCTGTCAGATCTGGCGCAGCCCCTCGGGTTTGATCTGGTCAAGAACCTGGGCTGGTCGCATCTGTGCCTCATCTCCAACGGCGACACCTGGTTTCGCAATGACCGCATCTTCGGGTTTTTCGACCAGCTGATCGATGATGGTTTCTTTGACGAATTCGACAAGGTGGTGTTCTACGGCGCCGGTCCCTGCGGCTATGCCGCGGCCGCCTTCTCCGTGGCCGCGCCTGGCGCTACCGTGGTCGCGATCCAGCCGCAAGCAACCCTTGATCCCCGGCTGACAGACTGGGACGACCGCTTCACCGAGATGCGCCGTGTCGATTTCAGCAATCGCTACGGGTTTGCCCCCGACATGATGGATGCGGCCCGGCAGGGCTTTGTGATCTACGATCCGCGTGAGCGGCTGGATTCCATGCATGCCGCCCTGTTTGCGCGCAAAAACGTGATGCGCCTGCGCACGCCCCATCTGGGCGACACTGTGCAGACCCGGCTGATCGAGATGGAAATCCTCTATAATATTCTGGCGCTGGCCGGTGCCGACCGGCTGACGGAACAGCAGTTCTACAAACTCTATCGCGCCCGCCGCACCAATGGCCCGTATCTGCGAAAGCTGATGGCAGAGCTGGAACAGACAGACCGCCCCTATCTGATGGCGCTGCTCTGCCGCAATGTCACCGGCAGGCTGCGCGCCCCGCGCTTCCGTCGTCGGCTTGAGGCGCTCCGGAAACGCGCTGCCGAGGGCGAGATCACCCTGCCACCCGAGCGCTGAGCGACACCGGGGACAGGCCAGCGGCGCGACAAGATGATCCCGTCGCTTCCCCTTCGCGCGGCCCTGTGCTAGGCGAACGCCATGACCGTTCAGCTCACCATCCCCCGCCCCGATGACTGGCATCTGCATCTGCGCGACGGCGCGATGCTGAAGGCCGTTCTCCCCGAAACCGCCCGCCATTTCGGCCGTGCGATCATCATGCCGAATCTGGTGCCGCCCGTGGTGACCGGTGACCAGGCCGCCGCCTACCGCGACCGTATTCTGGCGGCCCTGCCCGACGGCATGGCATTTGAACCGCTGATGACGCTCTACCTGACCGAGGACACCGATCCTGCGGATGTGGCAGCGGCCCACGCCAGCGGTCTGGTCAAGGCGGTGAAGCTGTATCCGGCCGGGGCCACCACCAACTCTGCTTCGGGGGTGAGCAATTTCGACAAGGTCCGTGCGGTGCTGGAGACGATGGCAGAGATCGGCCTGCCGCTCTGCACCCATGGCGAGGTCACTGACCATGATATCGACATTTTCGACCGCGAGGCGGTTTTCATCGACCGGGTGCTGGACCCGATCCGCAAGGCGACACCGGGCCTGCGGGTGGTGATGGAACATATCACCACCAGAAACGCCGCCGATTATGTCACCAGCCAGGACGAAGACCTCGGCGCGACAATCACCACGCACCATCTGATCATCAACCGCAACCACATCCTGGCCGGCGGCATCAAACCGCATTACTACTGCCTGCCGGTGGCCAAGCGCGAGGAGCACAGGATCGCCCTGCGCGCGGCCGCCACCTCCGGCGATCGGCGGTTTTTCCTCGGCACGGATTCCGCGCCTCATACCGACCCCAACAAACTCAGCGCCTGCGGCTGTGCCGGCTGTTTCACCGCCCCCAATACGATGTCGCTGCTCGCGCATGTCTTCGAAGAAGAGGCCGCACTGGACAAGCTGGCGGGCTTTGCCTCGGAACATGGCCCGGCCTTCTACGGCCTGCCCGTCAATGCAGACAGGCTGACCCTGATCAAGCAGGACAATGCCGTAGTGTTCCCCGACCAGATCAGCACCGCCGATGGCCCGGTGACCGTCTTTGATCCGGGGTTTGATGTATTCTGGAAAGTTGCCTGACCATATCTTCTGGCTCCAAATATCCCCGCCGGAGGCTCCTGCCACCGGCGGCTCGCGCCGACAACAAGGATGATAGAATGATCCCCTCCTCCTACCCTTCCCGCGAAGAAATCGCCCGTCTTTCCGCCCGTATGCTGCTAGAGATCGGCGCGGTGAATTTCAATACCGAGACGCCCTATACCCTGGCCTCCGGCCTGCCGTCGCCCAGCTATATCGACTGCCGCAAGCTGATCTCCTTTCCGCGGATCCGCTCGACGCTGATGGATTTCATGACCGTCACGGTGATGCGCAATGCCGGCTTTGAGGCCTTTGACAATATTGCCGGGGGCGAAACCGCAGGTATTCCCTTTGCCGCGCTGGTCGCCGAGCGCATGGCGCTGCCGATGACCTATGTGCGCAAAAAGCCCAAAGGCTATGGCAAGAACGCCCGCATCGAAGGCGCGATGAGCGATGGCGAGCGGGTGCTGCTGGTGGAGGATCTGACCACCGATGGCGGTTCGAAACTGTCCTTTGTCGATGCGATCCGCGAAACCGGCGCCTCCTGTGGCCATACGGCAGTGGTCTTCTACTACGACATCTTCCCCGAAACCGAAAAGACGCTGGGCGACCACGGCGTGTCGCTGCACTATCTGTGCACCTGGTGGGACGTGCTGACCGAGGCGCGCGTGCAGCAGGCCTTCTCCAGCGAGACGCTGGATGAGGTGGAGCGTTTCCTCAAGGATCCGCGCGCCTGGCAGGACGCGCATAAATCCGCCTGATCTGAAATCAGCACAGTGATGCACCGGGGGCGGCCTGTGGACAGGGCTGCCCTCGAATCGTCCCTGCCACTGGCAATCGCCCAGATATAGATCGCTTCCCAGATTACACCACATGATATAGAATGCGCCCAGCCCAAGCCGGTCTCTGTGGATTTGGCGCACAGGCCAGCCTGCGGATATCCACAGGCTGTTCACAATTCATCCACAGAGTTTTCCAGATAGCCAAACCGCGCGCCACGCCGGTATAACGCGGGGCCAAAGACGAGAGCAGCGATGAACGATATTACGCCTTTTGACCCCAATCTGCCCGCCGCCCCGCAGCCTGATGCCACTGGCGAGGGCAATGCAGACGACGTCAGCATCCTGCCCCATTCCGTCGAGGCCGAACAGCAGCTCCTCGGCGCCATCCTGACCAACAACGACGTCTACGACCGCGTTGCCTCGATCATCACCTCGGCGCATTTCTACGATCCGGTCCATGCCCGCATCTACGAGATCGCCGCTGCGCGGATCTCAAAGAACACGCTGGCCTCCCCGGTCACGCTGAAGGCGTTCATGGAGGATGACGAGGGGCTGAAGGAACTGGGCGGCCCTGCCTATCTGGCAAAACTGGCAGGCGCCTCGATCTCGGCCTTTGCGGTGCGCGACTATGCGCAGATGATCTATGATCTGGCGATCCGCCGCGAGCTGATTGCACTGGGGCGCAGCATCGCCGACAAGGCACGCCGCGTCGATGTCGCCTCCGAACCCAAGGAGCAGATCGTCGAGGCGGAACAGTCGCTTTATAAACTGGCCGAACAGGGGCAGACGGAAAGCGGCTTCAAATCCTTTCTCAAGGCGGTCACCGAAGCGGTCAATGTCACCAATGAAGCCTATCAGCGTGGCGGCGGCATGGCCGGGATTTCCACCGGTCTGGCTGATCTCGACAAACAGCTCGGCGGCCTGCACCCCTCGGACCTCCTGATCCTCGCCGGGCGGCCCTCGATGGGCAAGACCTCGCTGGCGACCAACATCGCCTTCAACGTGGCCAAGGCCTATAAGCGGGGTGTGAAACCCGATGGCACCGAAGGCGCCATTGACGGGGGGGTGGTTGGCTTTTTCTCGCTGGAGATGTCGGCCGAACAGCTGGCCGGCCGTATCCTAGCCGAGGCTTCGGAAATTTCCTCCCACAAGATCCGTCAGGGCGATATGACCGAGGAAGAGTTCCGCCGGTTCGTTCAGGCGGCGAAGGATCTGGAAAGCTGTCCGCTGTTTATCGACGACACCCCGGCGCTGCCGATCTCGCAGCTCGCGGCCCGGGCACGACGCCTGAAGCGGACCCATGGGCTGGATCTGCTGGTCATCGACTACCTCCAGCTCTGTCGCGGCATGGCTGACAACCGGGTCAATGAAATCGCCGAGATCTCCATGGGCATGAAGGCCATCGCCAAGGAGCTGAACATTCCGGTGGTTGCCCTCTCCCAGCTGTCGCGTCAGGTGGAAAGCCGCGAAGACAAACGTCCGCAGCTGTCGGATCTGCGGGAATCAGGCTCGATCGAGCAGGATGCCGACGTGGTCATGTTCGTGTTCCGCGAGGAATACTACAAGGAGCGCGAGAAGCCCGGCGATCACGAGCTGGACAAGATGGAAGAATGGAAACAGGCCATGGAACGGCTGCACGCCAAGGCCGAGGTGATCGTCGGCAAGCAGCGTCACGGCCCCATCGGCACCGTGGAACTGGCGTTTGAGGCGCAGTTCACCCGTTTCGGCAATCTCGCCAAAGCCTGGCAGCAGGACCATGCGCCCGAATATTGAGCGCTGATAATTCGGCAATCGACATCAGGCGGCGCAGATCTATTGCGCTGCCTTATTGTTATGCCGCGGCCCTGCCCCGCGCGCCCTGCCGACTTGGGCCGCAGCTCGGCGCTTGTCCTCGG
Source organism: Phaeobacter sp. JH20_29 (assembly GCF_048056175.1). NCBI lineage: Bacteria > Pseudomonadati > Pseudomonadota > Alphaproteobacteria > Rhodobacterales > Roseobacteraceae > Phaeobacter > Phaeobacter sp. JH20_29. The sequence continues at coordinate 669,887 of NZ_JAYMWO010000018.1, read as the reverse complement.
TCATGGTCCAGGTCTTGCCTGTCACCTTTCCAGAAATACTCGAAATCCCCGATCGCGGCGCAGATCATCACTTGCCGTGACAGCCCCCGCAGGCCCGGTCTCCCCGCAGGCCGATATGTGTCAGGTCAGCGCCGAAACTCCGCCAAGCACGCCCGCAGCAAAGCTGGAATGCGGTTTCCCCCTTGACCCCTGTGCCCCCCATGTCATGAACAGCACATGACGACTGCTAGACTGACACTCAACCTCGATGCGCTGGTGACCAACTGGCGCAATCTCGATGCGCTGACCAATTGCGAAACCGCCGCAGTGGTCAAGGCCAATGGCTATGGGCTGGACGCAGGCCGCGTTGGCAAGGCGCTGGCCAAGGCGGGCGCGCGCAATTTCTTCGTGGCCATGGCAGAGGAAGGCGTCGCCCTGCGCCGCGCCATCGGGCCCGGCCCCGGCATCTCGGTCTTTGCAGGCCATATGGAAGGCGATGCAAAACTGCTGCGTGATTTCCAGCTGACGCCGATGCTCAATTCGCTGGACCAGATGCTGCGCCATTTCGAAAGCCTGCCGGGGCACCCCTTTGGCGTGCAGCTCGACAGCGGCATGAACCGGCTCGGCATGGAAGCCGCCGAGTGGAGCGCCGTGCGCGACATCGCGCTCAGCCAGGGGCCGGTGCTGCTGATGTCGCATCTGGCCTGCGCCGATGAGCCGGCCCATCCGATGAACGACCAGCAGTTGCAGCGCTTCGTCGAGATGACCGACGGGCTTGATCTGCCCCGCTCCCTCGCCGCGACCGGCGGGCTGCTGCTGGGGCGCAAGTATCACTTCGACCTCTGCCGTCCGGGCATCGGCCTATATGGTGGCCAGCCCTTCGGTGATGCGCTGCCGGTGGTGCAACTCGATCTGCCGGTGATCCAGATCCGCAGCCTGGATCTCGGCGAGACCATCGGCTATGGCAACAGCTGGACTGCGCAGCGCCCCAGCCGTATTGCCACCGTCGCCGCAGGCTATGCCGACGGGCTGCACCGCGCACTTGGCAATGGTGGGATCAAGGTCTACGCGGGCGACACGCCCTGCCCCGTGGTCGGCCGGGTGTCGATGGATCTGATCACGGTCGATGTCACCGACCTTGGTGACGAGCCGAGTCATCTGACCATTCTGAATGAGCGCCAGACCGTCGATACGCTTGCCGATGCGGCCGGCACCATCGGCTATGAAATTCTCACTTCCCTCGGCAGCCGCTATGCACGGAGCTACACCGGATGAGCACCCTCTCGCGTCTCTCGCCCCTCAGCCTGCTTGCCCGGCTGGGACAGATGGCCCTTGCCGGACTGGGGGCTGTGGGGCGGGTCACGCTCTTTGGTCTTTCGACCTTCAGCCACATGCTGCGCCCGCCCTTCTACCCGCGCGAGTTGCTCAATGCGCTGTTGCAGGTGGGCTGGCTGTCGCTGCCCGTGGTAGGGCTGACCGCGATTTTCACCGGCGCGGCCCTGGCCTTGCAGATCTATGCCGGCGGCGCCCGCTTCAACGCAGAGGCTGTGGTGCCGCAGATCGTGGCGATCGGCATGGTCCGCGAGCTTGGCCCGGTTCTGGTCGGGCTGATGATCGCCGCGCGCGTCACCTCCTCCATCGCAGCCGAAATCGCCACCATGAAGGTGACCGAGCAGATCGACGCGCTGGTGACGCTCTCCACCCATCCGATGAAATACCTGGTGGCGCCGCGGGTGCTGGCCGCGCTGATCACAGTGCCGGTGCTTGTCGGGGTTGGTGACATCATCGGCATTATGGGCGGCTATGTGGTGGCGACCCAGAATCTGGGCTTCAACCCGGCTGCCTATCTGAAGAACACCGTAGATTTCCTCGAATCCCGCGACATCGTCTCGAGCCTGGTCAAAGGCGCCGCCTTTGGCACCATCGCCGCCACGATGGGCTGTTACTACGGCATGCAGTCGGGCCGCGGCGCGCAGGGCGTCGGCCGCGCCACCAAAGGCTCGGTTGAGGCCGCAGCCGTGCTGATCCTGGCCGCCAATTTTGTCCTTACAGGGATTTTCTTCTCGCTATGATCCAGATGAAAGACGTCCATAAGGCCTTTGGCGACAACCGCGTGCTGAACGGCATGAATCTGGAGATCGCCAAAGGCACCTCGATGGTGATCATCGGCGGCTCCGGTACCGGCAAATCGGTGGCGCTGAAAAGCATCCTTGGCCTGATCCAGCCCGACAGCGGTGAGATCCTTGTCGATGGCAAACCCGCCGGATCCGGCGACCGCGACATGTTTCTGGCCCGCTTCGGGATGCTGTTCCAGGGCGGCGCGCTGTTTGACAGCCTGCCGGTCTGGCAAAACGTGGCCTTCCGCCTCCTGCGCGGCGCGCTGAAGCGGCCCACCGAAGAGGCGCGCGAAATCGCCATCGAGAAGCTGCGCCGGGTGGGCCTGAAGGCTGATGTGGCGGACCGGCTGCCTGCAGAACTGTCGGGCGGCATGCAGAAGCGTGTGGGTCTTGCCCGTGCGATTGCCGCCGAGCCCGAAATCATCTTCTTTGACGAGCCGACCACCGGTCTCGACCCAATCATGTCGGGCGTGATCAATGACCTGATCCGCGAGATCGTGGTGGAGATGGGCGCAACGGCGATGACCATCACCCACGACATGTCCTCGGTCCGCGCCATTGCCGACAATGTGGCGATGCTGCACGCAGGCGTGATCCAATGGACCGGCCCGGTTAGCGAGATGGACCAGTCGGGCGACCCCTATCTCGACCAGTTCATCCACGGCCGCGCGGAAGGACCGATCGAGGCGGTGCGTTAGGCCTCGCGGCCTTTTCTTTGCGAGGGTCGCTGTCTCTGGCTCCGCGTCTGGCGTTCGCTCGCAGCCTTCCCCCTTCAAATCCGGCACTAAACGCGCAAGTCTTGGCCGACCCACAGAAAACGAGCTGCCATGATCCTCCGCCTCCTCACGCTCTCGCTCCTGATCCTCTACCCCGTCGCCTGGTTTGCGCCGTTGATGCGGGCGGGTCTGCTGCCGATCTTCGGCCTCAGCGAGATCTCGGTGATCACCGGCTTGCAGAGCCTTTGGGGCAGCGATGTCATCCTCGCTCTGACGGTCACGGCTTTTGCGATCTTCGCCCCCTATCTCAAAACCATCGGGCTGGCGCTGGTGCAATGGGGCCTGCTGGATATGCGGCTACTGCCCGTCCTCCATATTCTGGGCAAGCTGGCGATGGCCGATGTCTTTCTGATCGCGCTCTATATCACCCTGGCCAAGGGGATCGGCTACGCGACGATCGAAACCGCCTGGGGGCTTTATCTGTTTACAGGCTGTATCCTGGCCTCGGTGGTGCTGGGGCTGATAACCGAGCGGCGGGTCAGAACTGCCGAGTAAGAACCGGGTCCGCGGGGGCTCTGCCCCCGGCCTTGCGGCCTCCCCCGGGATATTTCCGGCCAGAAGAAATCCGCTACTTCCCATCTTCTGGCGTCAAATATCCCGGAGCGCGAGGCAGCGCCTCGCAGGATCGGTTTCAGCGACCGCAACACTTGAACAAACCGGAAACATCTGCCAGATCTACCGGATGGCAAAAACAACATATTCCTGCTCTGCCTGCGGAGCATCTTTTTCAAAGTGGTCCGGGCGCTGCGATGGCTGTGGCGAGTGGAATTCCATCACCGAAGACAAGGGCCTGTCCAAAGGCGGCCCGGCGTCGAAATCTCTGGGCATGCGCCGGGGCAAGACCATTTCGCTCAGCGATCTTGCGACCGAGGAGACGCCACCGCCACGCACCTGCTGCGGGGTTGCGGAACTGGACCGGGTGCTGGGCGGCGGGCTGGTGCCTGCCTCGGCCATTCTGGTGGGCGGCGATCCCGGGATCGGGAAGTCGACGCTGCTGCTACAGGCGGCGGCGCAGTTTGCCCATTCAGGCCTCAAGACGATCTATGTCAGCGGCGAAGAGGCCAGTGCGCAGGTACGCATGCGGGCGCAGCGACTGGGATTGGCTGAAGCGCCGGTCAAGCTGGCGGCGGAGACCAATCTGCGCGATATCCTGACCACGCTGGAGGCGGAGCGGCCACAGCTGGCGATCATCGACTCCATTCAGACCATGTGGGCCGATCATGTGGACAGCGCGCCGGGATCCGTAAGCCAGGTCCGTGCCGCGGCGCATGAGCTGACCACCTTTGCCAAGACCAATGGGATCTCCATCATCATGGTGGGCCATGTCACCAAGGAAGGCCAGATTGCCGGTCCGCGGGTGGTCGAGCATATGGTGGATACCGTGCTGTATTTCGAAGGCGAGCGCGGGCATCAGTTCCGCATTCTGCGCGCGGTCAAGAACCGCTTTGGTCCGGCGGATGAGATCGGCGTCTTCGAGATGACCGGTGGCGGGCTGAGCGAAGTCCGCAACCCCTCGGCGCTGTTTCTGTCGGAACGCGGCACACCCTCGCCCGGTTCTGTGGTGTTTTCTGGTATTGAAGGTACCCGCCCGGTTCTGGTCGAGATGCAGGCGCTGGTCGCGCCCTCGCCGCATTCGCAGCCACGCCGGGCCGTAGTGGGCTGGGACTCTTCGCGCCTGGCGATGATCCTTGCCGTGCTGGAGGCGCGCTGCGGCATCCCTTTTGCCGGGCTCGACGTCTATCTGAATGTGGCCGGCGGCATGAAGATATCGGAACCTGCGGCGGATCTGGCGGTGGCGGCGGCGCTGCTCAGCGCCCGCGAAGACACCGCATTGCCCTCTGATACGGTGGTATTCGGAGAAATATCGCTCTCAGGAGCCCTGCGACCGGCCCCGCAGACCGAAAACCGGTTGAAAGAAGCGCAAAAACTTGGTTTCACCGCAGCGATAGCTCCAAGTGGTGGCAAATCCGTCGCGGTCCCCGGACTTGCGGTGCGGCAGGCCTCTGATCTCGCCGGTTTTGTTGGCGAATACTTTGGGGCTGGCTAAAGTCGCAAGAATTCTAATCGCAGGTTAACGGGCGAGGGACATGGAAGGTTTCACCATTATCGACGGGGTCGTGGCCCTGGTCATTGTTGTATCAGCGTTGCTGGCCTATTCGCGCGGTTTCGTGCGTGAGGCGATGGCCATCGCTGGTTGGATCGCCGCCGCCATCTTGGCCTTTCTGTTTGCGCCACAGGTTGAGCCGCTGATGGCCGAGATCCCGGTCATCGGGGAGTTCATTGCGGACAGCTGCGAATTGTCGATCATCGCTGCATTTGCCGCGGTCTTTGCGCTGGCGCTGATTGTGGTGTCGTTCTTCACGCCGCTGTTCTCATCATTGGTCCAGCGCTCGGCGCTTGGCGGGCTGGATCAGGGGATCGGCTTCTTCTTCGGGGTGCTGCGCGGCATCCTGTTGGTGGCGATTGCCTTCTTCCTCTATAATGTGGTGATGACCGGCCAGAGCTTTACCATCGTGGACGAGAGCCGCTCTGCGGTTGTGTTTGAGCGGATGATCGGCAAGATCGAAGACCGCAACCCCGAGCAGGCGCTTGGCTGGGTGACCACACAATATGAAAGCCTGATCGGCTCCTGCGACAAGTGAGACAGACGCCGATCCGCCGCCAGTGGGTGGTTGCGCGGATCACGGATGCGGGCGAGAAACGGGATTACAACCGGACTGAAACGGGGCGCCTTCGGGCGCCCTTTTTTAATACGTCGGGTTACGTCCGGGACAGGAAGCGCGTTGTGTCGCCCATGGGAAGAGCCGCCTCGACTGGCGATGACAGCCTCCGGTTAGGGCTGCGCAGTGCGGGCTTTGGAGCGATGGAGACTTATCCAATTCCGACATTCCAGCCCCGACTGGCGTTTACCTTTCCTAACATCAAGAACGCCTATTAACGCTTTATTAACCAATTAGAATCGCGATTTTTAGCGCTTGATCGCCTCCCTGCTCCATGTGCTGAGCGCGGGGGCAAACCGATAAAAGTTAACAAATCCTGTGATCGGAGGTGTTTTTCGGCAACAATTTGGGGAATGAGGCAGCTTTGGAGACCAAAAACCCCGCTGTTGTCCCAATCGGCCCGATCCTTGCCCCAATTCCGTCCAAATTCGGAGCGCACATTGGTGTCAACAAGACGCCGGACAGAACGTCAGGCCTATCGCTCAGAAGGACAACACCATGCTGCTGGATCACTCGACATCATTTGCGGACTGTCAGCCGGTTGGTCTTCTGATGGATTTCCCGACAGCTGCGCGCCCTGCCGCATCCAACCGCAGCCGCCTGCGTCCGCGCACCGGCGGTCTGCTGCCGCATATGATGGTCGAGACCGAGCGTGGGTTTGTACAGGCCCGTCACGTCAAGCCCGGCGACAAGGTCTACACCCTGGATGGCGGTGCGCAGGAGGTGACCGGTGTCAAACACGCGGTGCCGCGCCTCACTTCTCTGGTGCATGTGCCCGCCGGCGCTTTGGGCAATGATGACGATCTGATGCTGCCCGCCGATCAGCAGGTTGGTCTGGAACTGGCTGCCGTCGAGCGGCTGTTTGATGTGCCCACCGCGATCACCAAGGTGGTGTCGCTGATTGGCTACAACGGCATCTCTGCCGCCATGCCGGAGAAGATGGCCCGCATCTATCTGTCCTTTGCCGAGGAAGAAATGATCTGGGCTGCCTGCGGGATGCTGGTACATGTTGCACATGAGAACACCGCCAACAGCGCCGATGATGGTGCCTTCCGGGCGCTGTCGCTGGCCGAAACCCGTCAGATCCTCGCCAGCGAGGACGGGCGTGCTCTTTCTGACGCGGGCAAGGACGAGACCGACAGCCGCGAAGATGACCGTGACGATGTGCTCTCCGCCTTTGACATGCTGCGCGGGCTGCTGGCCGCCTGAGGCTGACGCGGGCGCGAACCGGACACGGATCTGGACATTGCCGGTCACGGGATCTGCGTATCCCACGCTGTTCGCCAAATAAATATGCTCCGGCACCCCCCTCCTGCGGCCTGCGATATTTCGCAGGTTTTTTTGTTTTTGGCGGCTGTCCGACGGCGGTCAGGGCTGCGGTTTTTTCACCCAACTGTCGTGAAACCATGATCCTTGGGTGACATGCGCGGACGGACCCTCTATGTGGGGGACATCCTGACAACCGGATTCGGAGCTACACCGCCTTGCCGATGCCGCAGATGCCCCCCGCCCACCCGTTTGACGATGACAAGCTGCGCGAAGAATGCGGCATCTTTGGCGTCGTCGGCGTCCAGGACGCTTCCAACTTTGTCGCGCTCGGCCTGCATGCCCTGCAACACCGGGGACAGGAGGCCGGCGGCATCGTGACCCATGATCCTGTCGAAGGGTTCCAGAGCGCCCGTCGTTTCGGCTATGTCCGCGACAACTTCACCTCGCAGGATGTGATGTCCACCCTGCCCGGCCCCATCGGGATTGGCCATGTGCGCTATTCCACCGCCGGGTCCAAGGGTCAGACTGCGATCCGGGACGTGCAGCCTTTCTTTGGCGAATTCGCTATGGGCGGTGCAGCGATTGCCCACAACGGCAATATCACCAACGCCAATGCCCTGCGCCGCGAACTGATCGAGCGCGGCTCGATCTTCCAGAGCTCGTCCGACAGTGAGTGCATCATTCATCTGATGGCCCGCTCGTTGCAGCGCAATATCCCGGAGCGGATGGAAGACGCGCTGCGCCGGGTCGAGGGCGCCTTCTCGGTTGTCGCCATGACCCGGACCAAGCTGATCGGTGTCCGCGACCCGCTGGGCGTGCGCCCGCTGGTGCTGGGTCGGGTCGGCGAAGGCTATGCGCTGAGTTCGGAAACCTGTGCGCTGGACATCATCGGCGCCGAGTTCCTGCGCGAGATTGAGCCGGGCGAAATGGTGGTGATCACCGACAAAGGTGTCGAGAGCCATTTCCCGTTCCGCCGCCAGTCGTCCAAGTTCTGCATCTTTGAACATGTCTATTTCTCCCGCCCTGATTCGATCCTTGGCGGGCGGTCCGTCTATGAGACCCGCGAAGCCATCGGTCGCGAGCTGGCAAAGGAAAACCCGGTCGAGGCGGATCTGGTCTGCCCGGTGCCGGACAGCGGCACGCCCGCAGCGATCGGCTATTCGCTGCAATCGGGCATTCCCTATGCGATGGGGATCATCCGCAACCAGTATATGGGCCGGACCTTCATTGAGCCGACCGAGCAGATCCGCAACATGGGCGTGCGCCTGAAGCTGAACGTGAACCGCGCGCTGATCGAGGGCAAGCGGGTGATCCTGGTGGATGATTCCGTGGTGCGCGGGACAACATCGCGCAAAATCAAGGAGATGATCCTGGATGCTGGGGCCAGCGAGGTGCATTTCCGCATTGCCTCGCCGCCGACCGCTTGGCCCTGTTTCTATGGTGTGGACACGCCCGAACGTGACAAGCTGCTGGCCGCAACCATGTCCGAGGATCAGATGGCCAAACATCTGGCCGTGGACAGCCTGAAGTTCATCTCGCTGGACGGGCTTTACCGGGCCGTCGGGCAGGATCAGGGCCGTAACAGCAAATGCCCGCAGTATTGTGATGCCTGTTTCTCGGGCGAATACCCTGTTGTTCCGACCGATATGGTCGAACGGGGGTTTGAAATGAAGTCGCCGGCAGAGTAAGAGCGCAGCCGATATCAGTTCGACTCATGAGGCGCTGATCACCGGATCGGCGCCTCTTTCCTTTTTGCCCCTGCCCCCGAAAGGCCGTCCCCTTGGATCCACATCTCGCCCGCATGCTTGGCTCGCAGCGCCAGTGTCGCTGTTGCGGAGCGACGTTTGCCCAGCTGTTGAGCCTCAGCTGCGACCGGCCCGACGTCTGCCCGGAGGATATGTTTGTGCATGACAACACGGCTATCTCGGCGCAGGCGGGGGATGTGCTGACCGAAGATTTCTGCCGCCTGGGGCATCTGCGCTTTGTGCGGGCGGTGCTGGCTGTACCGCTGGCGGACACCCGTGGAGAAGAGTTCATTCTGGGCACATGGGCGCGGCTCAGCCAAGAGGATTTCGATGCCTATCTCGACCGGTTCGAGATGCAGGACACCGAAGATATGGACAGCAAGCGGGCCTGGCTGGCCAATGCCATTCCGCCCGATGACAGCGAGTCTGTTGAAGCGATGCTGCATATGCGGCCCGAAGGGCAATACCCTGAGCTACAGATCTCCGAGCCGGATCACCCGCTTTACAATCTGCAGATGGTCGGCGCGCAGATGGAAGAGTTGCTGGGGCTGCTTTATGCCTATGGCCACGATCTGCCCTCGCTCATCTATGATGCCTGAGGAGGCTGATCTGCGCGCCGCCTAGGCGCTGCACTGTCGCTCTTGCAAGATGCGACACCTGAGACTTCAAGCCCCCTGCGCGCAATTGCGCAGGGTCACTTGGCGGAATGGGCGGGCGTTTGCGCAGGGCGCCGGGGCGCACCGGCATGGGCTTGCCCACGCTCTCGGCGCCCCCTGTTCCCGGCAGTGCGCAGCTGATAGCCGAAGGTCGATACCGCACAAGAAAGAAATCCTGTCCAGAATGGCAAATCGTGAGAACGGCAAGACGCCGGCCAATGTCGCCGGTCATGCCACCCAGAAAGACGCATTGCACCGCAACCGCCTCAGCCTTCTGGGGTTGTTCGGCGCCAACGACAACCTGAGCGCCATGGTGCGGATGCCGAACGGCCGCATGCAGATCGTGACCCGCGGCAGCCGCCTGTCCGGTGGCGAAGTTGTTGCCATTGATGCCGACGGCCTGATCCTTCAGAAAAACGGCAAGGCATCACGTCTGGCGATGCCGGGCGGGTGACCCGCAACCGGCGCGCGGACGGGCATCACGCCCAGGCTTGAGACCGCTGCGCCGCTTTGGCCCCTTGACCCGCGCCGCGCTGCGCCGCACAAGGCGCCCATGACACAGAAACTCGCTCTCATCACCGGGGCCTCACGGGGCCTGGGCGCCGCCCTCGCAGAGGCATTGGCGCCGACGCATCACATCGTCGCCGTGGCCCGCACCACAGGCGCATTGGAAGAGCTGGACGATCGTATCAAGGCCAACGGTGGCTCGGCGACTCTGGCCCCTATGGATATCACCGTGCCGGAGGCCATGGCCACGCTCTGCCGGGGCATCCATGATCGCTGGGGACAGCTGGACCTCTGGCTGCACACCGCCATTCACGCCGCGCCGCTGAGCCCGGCGCAATTCGTGGCGGCCAAGGACTGGCAGAAATCCATCGCGATCAATGCCACGGCACCCTCCGTTCTGATCCCCTATGTCGCGCCGCTTCTGGGGCAGACCGGTCAGGCCGTATTCTTTGACGATCCCCGCGCGGGCGAGAAATTCTTTGGAGCCTATGGCGCCAGCAAGGCCGCGCAGATGTCGCTGGCCAACAGCTGGCAGGTCGAAAGCGCCAAGACCGGCCCCAAGGTGCAGGTGCTGACGCCAAATCCGATGGCGACAGCGGTGCGCGCACGGTTCTTTCCGGGTGAAGATCGCGATGCGCTGAGCACGCCGCAGGCCGAGGCCGCACGGCTGCTCCCCGAGATTCTGGCCGCCGCCGACTGATCTGAGGGTCAGAGACACCCGCGAACTGCGCGAACACGCGGCTTTCCGCCGACAGGTGCCTGCAACGGGCGCCGGTCGTTCTGGTTTTCAAGCGGGCCAGAAAATCTGTGACCTCTGTGCCGCAGGGGCTGGCGCCGGGCGCTCTGGTCGGGATCACGACGGGGAAAGGCTTGCCCCCTTTTGCCCCACATCTTATTCAGGTCTGGAGTGCAGATCGGCGTAAACACGCCCGACACATAGGCTGCCAGAGCCAGACGAGAGGCCCCGTCCATGCGAATTCTGATCACCAATGACGATGGCATCAGCGCCCCCGGCCTTGCGGTTCTGGAGCAGATCGCCCGCGAGGTTGCAGGTCCCGGCGGAGAGGTCTGGACAGTGGCACCGGCGTTTGAGCAATCCGGCGTTGGTCATTGCATCAGCTACACCCGCCCCTTCATGCTGAGCCAGCTGGGCGAACATCGCTTTGCCGCAGAAGGATCGCCTGCGGACTGTGTGTTGGCCGGGCTGCATGTGGTGATGAAAGACCAGCAACCGGATCTGGTGTTGTCAGGGGTAAACCGGGGCAACAATTCTGCCGAGAACGCGCTCTACTCCGGCACCCTTGGCGGGGCGATGGAGGCGGCATTGCAGGGCATTCCGGCCATGGGCCTGTCGCAGTATTTCGGACCTCAGAACGCGCAGCTTGAAAACCCGTTTGAGGCAGCCGCCCAACATGGTGCCGATCTGATCCGTTCCATCTTGGAAGCGCAGCCCAAGGAAGACGCCGATTACCGCTTGTTTTACAACATTAATTTCCCACCTGTCCCTGCCGCTGATGTGAAGGGACGGCGGATTTCACCGCAGGGTTTCCGGCGCGGCAGCCATTTCTCGGCCGAGGAGCAGACCTCCCCCAACGGGCGGCGCTACCTGTGGATCCGTGGTGGCAACCAGCATGTTGCCACCGCCGAGGGCAGCGACGCAGCGCAGAACCTGGCAGGCTATATCTCCGTGACGCCGATGCGGGCGGATCTGACCGCTACAGATGCGCTGGAGCGCCTGAAGGGCATTGAATGAGCGACCCGACAGCTGAAACCAAAATGCAGTTCCTGTTCGCCCTGCGCTCGCGCGGGGTGACGGATGCGCAGGTCCTCGATGCAATGGAACAGATCGACCGCGGCCCCTTTGTGCGGGGGCTGTTTTCGGCGCGCGCCTACGAGGATATGCCGTTGCCGATCGCCTGCGGGCAGACCATTTCGCAACCCTCCGTGGTCGGTCTGATGACCCAGGCCTTGCAGATCTCGCCCCGCGATACGGTGCTGGAGGTTGGCACCGGCTCTGGCTATCAGGCCGCGATCCTGAGCAAGCTGGCGCGGCGGGTCTATACCGTGGATCGTCATGCGCGGCTGGTGCGGGAGGCGCGGCAGATCTTCGATCAACTGCACCTGTCCAATATTACCTCGCTGGTCGGCGATGGCAGCCACGGCCTGCCCGAACAGGCGCCTTTTGATCGAATCATCGTGACCGCTGCCGCCGAAGACCCGCCCGGCCCACTCTTGGCGCAGCTGAAGACCGGCGGTATTATGGTGGTGCCCGTGGGGCAGTCCGACACTGTACAGACGCTGATCCGTGTTCAAAAAACCGACAGCGGCCTCGAATACGACGAATTGCGCCCGGTGCGTTTTGTTCCCCTGCTTGAGGGGATCGGCAAAGACACGTAAGGGAGGGGCAAGAGACCCGCCCACCCCAACCGCTCCGGACATCCTCGAGCGGGATCGCGTGGCTGGCCGACAGACTATTGGCAAGCCCCAGGGATAATGGGGGCCCGCAAGACGGGAACGGCGTTCCGAGGAGAGCGAAATGACAGTGACTGTACCCACCCACCGCAATCGTGTGACAGGACGCAAGGCGCTGATGGCGCTGCCGCTGGTGGCCGCGCTGGCGGCCTGCGAGGCACCGCTGGATTACGATCTGCGTGGCCAGATCGGTGCGTTCAACACGACAAAGGCGGCGCAGACCGCAACCGCCAGCCGCCCGAAACCCGATGCCAAGGGGCTGATCACCTATCCATCCTATCAGGTGGCCGTTGCCCGTCGCGGCGATACGCTGAACGATGTGGCAGGCCGCATTGGTCTGCCCGCCAGCGAGCTGGCCCGGTTCAACGGGATGAAGCCCGACGATCCGCTGCGGCAGGGGGAGATCATTGCCCTGCCCCGCCGCGCACCCGGTACGGCGACCAGCGGCGGCGTCGATATCGCCTCGCTGGCGGGGGATGCGATCGACAGCGCCCCATCGACCACACCCTCGGCGGCAAGCACCGTCAGCACAACGCCGCTGGCACCGCAGCCGACCGCCAGCAAGCCGCAGGTCCAAAGCGGACCAGAGCCGGTGCGCCATAAGGTGAAGCGCGGCGAAACCGCTTATACCGTCTCGCGGCTTTATCAGGTGCCGGTGAAATCCCTTGCGGAATGGAACGGCCTCGGCAGCGATTTTGCCATCCGTGAGGGCCAGTTCCTGCTGATCCCGCTGAAGGACCGCCCAGCCCCGCGCAAGGAAGCATCCGCAGCGGTGGTTCCAGCCGCCGCCACCGTCACCGCGCCGGGTGAAGGCACCAATACGCCCCTGCCGCCAAGCGCCACCAAGCCACTGCCGCAGGAAACCGTCGCGCCCGCGGCCCAGGCGCCGAAAGCGCTGCCTAAGGTAGAGGTCCCGACCCCGACCCGCAGCTCCAGCGCCGCGATGGGCTTCCCGGTCAAGGGCAAGATCATCCGCACCTATTCCAAGGGCAAGAACGACGGCATTGATATCGCAGGTGCAGCGGGCGCCCCGGTGCAGGCCGCCGATGGCGGTACGGTGGCGGCGATCACCAAGGATTCCAACAATATTCCGATCATTGTGATCCGCCACGACGCCAAGCTGCTGACGGTCTATGCCAATGTCGACAAGATCGAGGTGAACAAGGGCGACACCGTTTCGCGCGGTCAGACCATCGCCGCATTGCGGGACGGACCCGCTGCCTATGTGCATTTCGAGGTGCGCAACGGCTTTGAAAGCGTCGATCCGCTCCCCTATCTGCAATAAACGTCGCAAGCGGCAACAGGCAATAAAGAGACGGCGCTCTGGGTCATCCCGAGCGCCGTCTTTTGGTTGATCACAGCTGTTCAATCATGGCTACTGCCGTCTTTGCGGTCAGCTGACCTTCACCCCATGGCGGCCGGCCAGATCGGTAAAAAACTGCCAGGCCACCCGGCCCGAGCGGGCGCCGCGCGTGGCCTGCCATTCGATCGCCTCGGCGCGCAGAACCGGCTCCGGCACCACAACGCCATAGGCCGCGCAATAGCCTGAAATCATGGCGAGATATTCATCCTGATCGCAGGGGTGGAAACCCAGCCACAGCCCGAACCGATCCGAGAGAGAGACCTTTTCCTCAACGGCTTCCGACGGGTTGATGGCGCTGGAGCGTTCGTTCTCGATCATATCACGCGGCATCAGATGACGGCGATTGGAGGTGGCATAGAACAGCACATTGTCCGGCCGACCTTCGATGCCGCCATCCAGCACCGCTTTCAGGCTTTTGTAGTGCTGATCGTCATGGCCAAAGGACAGGTCATCGCAGAACAGGATGAACCGCTCGGGCGCTGCCCGCAGATGGTTCAGCAGGCGCGCGACCGATGGCAGATCCTCGCGCTGCAGCTCCACCAGTTTCAGAGCGGGGAATTCCGGCGACAGCTGTCCGTGGATCGCTTTCACAAGGCTGGATTTACCCATCCCCCGCGCGCCCCAGAGCAGTGCATTATTGGCGCCGAACCCGGCGGCAAAGCGGCGGGTATTGTCCAGCAGCGTGTCGCGCGCGCGGTCGATCCCCAGCAGCAGCTCAAGATCGACGCGGTTCACGGTTTCGACAGCCTCCAGCCGGTCCGGGGCCACATGCCAGACAAAGGCAGAGGCAGCACCAAAGTCAGGCGCCTTCAGCGGCGCAGGTGCCATCCGTTCCAGCGCATCGGCGATGCGGCTCAGGCTTGTGTCATCCATCGGGGCCTCCGGTCTATTGCACGTGGGGCGTATCGGCGCGCTCGGGCTCAGCTGTCCTGCGGCTCGATCATGTCGACGCGCGTGGCATGTCGGCCGCCCTCGAACTCAGCATTAAGGAAGGCATCGACAATTTCAATCGCCAGGCTGTCGCCTACCACACGCGCTCCGATAGAGAGCATGTTGGCGTTATTGTGCTGGCGGATCATCTTGGCCGAGAAAGTCTCTGAGCAGACGCCGCAGCGGATGCCTTTGACCTTGTTCGCGGCCATCATGATGCCCTGGCCGGTGCCGCAGAGGATAATGCCCAGATCGCAATCACCCGAGGCAACGCGCTCTGCCGCCGCCGCGCCATGTTTGGGGTAATGTGTGCTTTCCGGTGTTGTCGGACCGATATCAACCACCTCATATCCGTTTGCGGCAATATGCGTGGCAATGGCCTGGCGCAGGTCGATTGCGGCGTGATCGCTGGAAAGAACAACGCGGGTGGGTTTGGTCTGGTCCATGGGTGTCTCCGTCGGTGGGTTACCGGCGTCAAAGCATGTTCCGGCTGCGCGAGCAAGGGGGCAGCCTATACACCCCTGCCCGATCCGCCCTGGCGCCCCGGCCGCATGAGAAAGGGCGCACCGTCTCCGGCGCGCCCTTCCTCGATATGCTGGTCCAGATCTGGCAGGAGCAGATCCGGTCTGGATTACCGGGTCTTGCCGTCGTCCTCATCGTCGAACTCGGCCATCAGCGGGTCGTCTTCGGGATGCCGGTCCATCTCCTCGTACAGATCGTCGCCGTCATCATCCTCGTCATCATAGTAGCCTTCTGCGCGCAGCTTGGCCTCGCGGGTCTTTTCCACCTGACGCACCAACAGGATCGACAGCTCGTAAAGGCCATAGACCACCGAGAACAGGATGCCTTGGGTGATCACATCCGGCGGCGTCACCAGCGCAGCCAGCACCAGAATGGCGACAACCGCGTATTTGCGCACGCTGCCAAGACCATCGGCGCTGACCAACCCGGCCTTGCCCATCAGGGTCAGGAGCACCGGCAGCTGGAAACACAGCCCAAAGGCCATAATGAACTTCAGCGTGATGTCCAGCGACTCGTTGACCTTGCCAAAGAAGGTGATGCGCACACCTTCTGTGGTTTCCGGCACCACGGCGGCATCCGCAGGCAGGTTGTCGACCGCGCCGGACAAGAGGTTGGCAAAGATGGATGACACATCGGCAAAGCCAAGGAAAAACGCCATCGCCAGCGGTGTGACCACGAAATGGGCAAAACTGGCCCCCAAGAGGAACATCACCGGCGAGGCGATGAGGAAGGGCAAAAAGGCGTTCTTCTCTGTCTTGTAAAGCCCCGGTGCCACAAAGCGCCAGAGCTGGAAGCCGATAACCGGGAATGACAGCGCAAAGCCAAACACCATGGAGATGCGGAACAGCGTGAACAGATATTCCTGCGGGCTGGTGTATTGCAGCGTTGGCGA
This sequence comes from Phaeobacter sp. JH20_29, assembly GCF_048056175.1. Taxonomy (NCBI): domain Bacteria; kingdom Pseudomonadati; phylum Pseudomonadota; class Alphaproteobacteria; order Rhodobacterales; family Roseobacteraceae; genus Phaeobacter; species Phaeobacter sp. JH20_29. The sequence continues at coordinate 653,939 of NZ_JAYMWO010000018.1, read as the reverse complement.
CGGGTCGCCGAGGCTGCGCAGGGTTTCCTCGATCGGGCCAAGCAGGAACTGCAGGATCGGCTCTGCCACGGTGAAGGCCAGCACGATCCCCACGATGAACGCGCCAACCGCCCGGATCAGGCGGGTGCGCAATTCGGCCAGATGCTCAATCAGCGGCGCTGTGCTGTCGTCGATATCCTCGGACGCGCTCATGTCTTGGTCTCACTTTCTGACGTCGCCGACGTGTCTGTGGCAGCCAGGGCCGCCTCCGCTTCGGCTGCCTTGGCCTGGGCCTCTGCGGCCTCGCGTGCCTTGCGGTCCGCAGCGGCACGGGCAGTGGCCGCCTGGATCTTCTTGGCATCCTCAGCCCGCTCAGCGGCCAGTTTCCCGGTTTCACTGTCGGGGTCGAACTTGGTCGGGTCGATGGATTTTGCCATATCCTGCGCGGCCTGTTTGACGCCGTCCATTGCGGTATTGACCGGGTTGGCCGCCGCTTTCAGCCCCTTGGCCATCTCATTGACGCCCGCCTCATCGGCGGCGTCATTCATGGCCCGGCTGAATTCGCGCGCCATGCCCTTGGCCTTGCCCACGAACCGTCCGACATTGCGGAACAAAACCGGCAGGTCCTTGGGCCCGACAACAATCAGCGCCACAACGCCGATAACCATGAGTTCGGTCCACCCAAGATCAAACATCGCGGCTTAGACCTTGTCTTTTTCGGTCTCGGGCGTCACGTCGCGCGCGGTCTCGGCGGTGGTCTCTTCTTCCAGCTCCTTGGTGCTGTCGTTCACGCCCTTTTTGAAGGCGGTGATGCCTTTGCCGACCTCACCCATCAGCGAGGAAATCTTGCCGCGGCCAAAGAGGACCAGAACCACGACGGCGATGAGCAGCAGGCCGGGAAGGCCGATATTGTTAAGCATGAGAGCGTCTCCTTCTGCGGCAGATCCGCCGGGAGACGGTCTGCGTTGTTGTTTGACCTGTTTTTAAGCGCCGAGCCCCCGGCGGGAAAAGCCGTGAGACATCGGCAGGGGCGTGGATTCCACGCAAAACTGCATTTTTGCGCGCTGCTGAAAACACAACTGACAGGTTTATGTCAGTTGGCCTGCTCTACACCACCCCCATTACAGCATTCAAGGAGAGACGTGATGAGCAAACATGTTGCAGAGATTGTGACCTTCAAACTGGCCGAAGGTGTGAGCGAGGCGGAATTCATCGTGCTGAGCCAGGCCAGCGAATCCTTCGTTCGCGCCCAGCCCGGATTTGTTCACCGACAGCTGAGCTGCGGCGAGGACGGGCGCTGGACCGATTATGTCATCTGGGCAGACATGGAAACCGCCAAGTCGGTCGCGGCTGAGTTCCACAAGCAGGACTTCTGCGCCAGCCTGATGCAGGCGATTGCCGAGGGCACTGCGCAGATGCGTCATGAGGAGGTACAGTGGAGCATGGCCTCCTGAGGGGCGCGAGCCAGGCTCAGGTCAAGTACGGAGGGTGGATGCGCTGCATCCGCCCTCTATCCGGCGGGGGGCGTCAATCACTGCGCGTGGTGTCGGGCCTTGACCTCCTCCCCGCGCCGTTCCAAGGCTAGATCATGCGCCGTACTGATCGCCTCTTTGATATTATCCAGATCCTGCGCGACGGGAAATTGCACCGCGCACAGGATATCGCCGAACGGCTGGAAGTCTCGACCCGGACGATCTACCGCGACATGGATACGCTGGTTGCCAGCGGTGTCCCGGTGGAGGGCGCAAGAGGGGTCGGCTATATGGTGCGCGAAGCGATCACGCTGCCGCCGCTGACGCTGACTGCGGAGGAGCTGGAGGCGCTGAACCTGGGCATGGCGATTGTGGCCGAGGCCGCCGATCCGGATTTGAAGGCCGCCGCCGAGAGGCTGGCCGCCAAGGTGGACGCGGTGCTGCCCGAAGGCACCATCGCCGAGGCGGATGCGTGGAAGTTTGCCGTCTACCCCTTTGCCGATTCTGCGCGGGGCTTTACTCAGATGCCAACCTTGCGGGCAGCGATAAAGGCCCGCCAGAAGCTGCATCTGACCTATCGCCGCATTGATGAGACGCTGACAGAGCGCGTCATCCGCCCCTTGCATATGGAATATTGGGGCCGGGTCTGGACGCTAACCGCCTGGTGCGAAACGCGTGGCGATTTCCGGGTATTCCGTGTCGACCTGATCGAGGCGGCCAAACCCCTGCCCGAGCTGTTCGTGGATGAGCCCGGCAAACGGTTGATGGACTACCAGCCCTATGCCGACACGTCCGATGCCGCTGCGGGGCCAACCACCGGCTGATGGATGTAGCTCAGCTGCCGGTCGGGAAGACGAAGCACCGGTTGCGCCGAACCGTGAGCCACATCACCCGGCCTGCATCCGGCAGGAATACATTGGGCACAGTCGCCTTCAGCACGCTACCATCGAAATCCATGCGAAATTCAACCAGGCTCTCATGCCCTAGAAAGCGCGCCCGCTCGACCACGCCGCGTGCGGCAACCCCGTCGCTGGGGGTCGGGTGCGGGCCGCGCCCGTTCCGATCAAAATCAATGCGCAGATGTTGGGGGCGGAACACGATGTCGACCTTGGTGCCATCAGGCACACCCGGCGCCAGAAACTGACCAAAGGGCGTTTCGGCCAGAGCGCCGTTCACTTCGGCATGAAGAACATTGGTGTCACTGAAGAACCCCACCGCCGCACGATCGACCGGACGGGTATAGACATTATAGGGCGCCCCCTGCTGCACGATCTTACCGGACCGCATCAGCGCAATCTCATCAGCCATCCGCATCGCCTCTTCCGGCTCATGGGTGACCAGCAGGACGGCAGCATCCTCTTCCTTCAGCAATGTCAGGGTCTCGTCGCGAATGCCGTCGCGCAGGCGATTGTCCAGCCCGGAGAACGGCTCATCCATCAGCATGATGCGCGGCTTGGGCGCCAGCGCGCGGGCCAGGGCCACCCGCTGCTGTTCGCCGCCCGACAGCTGATGGGGGAATTCGTCGATATATTGCGACAGCGACACCTTCTGCAGCAGCTCCTGCACCCGGAGGCGTTTCTCGTCCTTGCTGCCCTTCAGTCCGAAGGCGACATTGTCGGCCACGCTCAGATGCGGGAACAGGGCAAAGTCCTGAAACATAAGCCCGATTTCCCGGCGTTCGGGCGGAACGCGGAACACGGTGTCGCAGATCAGCTTGCCATCGACGTAAATCTCGCCGCTGTCCTGCATCTCGACGCCGGCAATCATCCGCAAAGTGGTGGATTTGCCGCAACCCGAAGGCCCCAGAAGACAGGTCACCTGACCGGCCTGGATCTGTAGCGACACGTCATCCACCACCGCCCGCCCGTCAAAGAAGCGCCGCAGGTTGCGGATCTCCAGACGTGGTGCGGTCACGGCGGGTCTATCGGTGCCAACCATCGGATCAAGGGGGGCAGATGTCATGCGACCTCGTAACTGGTTTCTGATCAAAACGATCTGGTTTTGCTCGCAGATATCAACCCCGCTGCCCCCATGCAAGGGAACGGGGCGCGGCGCGACAGATCGCGCTTTGGATCGGGCAAACTCACCGCTGACGGAGGGGCAGCTGGCAGAGGGTAAACCGAGGGCTGACTGCTAGCTCATAGGCTCCAGCAGATCAAACGTGAGATCATCCCGCACCCGGCCATTGACCAGCAACTCCAGCCGATGCGGCCCCGGCACCAGCGTAAAGGTGCTGGCCCCGGCTTTCAGCGGATGGCGCTTGCTGAGACGGGTGCCGCCATCGGAGATCGCCGTCTGTTTCAGTTTGAAGACCTTCGCCGAGACCTTGCCTCCGGGGCGCTGGAAATGCAGGCGATAATCCACCAGCACAGGGGCGCCGGGCGCGCCGTCCAGATGGCAGTCAAATTGCAGGGCTCCGCCGATATGGACCGGCTCCTTGGCAAGCGCCAGCGTCGCCTTGACGGCGGCCTCGGGATCATAGCCCAGCATCTGCATGGCGCCTGTATGACCCTCTTTGACGAGACCGCGCAGGGCATGGGCCGTGATCCAGGCCAGCTCCTCCGGGCGCTGCTGGTCGGCCGCGTGCCAGCTGCGTAACCGGTCCAGCACCAGTTCCGGCTCCTTTTTCGAGATGTCATTCAGGTGGTTGGCGACCGAGCGGGTGACATAGCGGGTGGGATCTGCGTGAAGCTGATCCAACAGCGGTAAGGGCTGCGCAAGAGTCAGCGGTACCGACTGCCCCCAGGGCAGCCTTGGACGGGTGCCCTCGCTCACCAGACGGCGGACATGATAATTGTCGCTCGTGGCCCAGTGCTGCATCTCTGCCAGCGTCAGATCGGTCCAGCGGGTCAAAAAGGGACGTATCGCCCATTCCATCGAGAACCGCTGCGTGATGTCGCGGAGCAGCTGCAACGACAGCTCCGGCGCCTGGTCCAGCCCGCGCAGCACCACAAATTCCCCCAAAGGCGCAAATATGAAATCACCGAAGTCATCATCGCTCAGGCTTGGGTCCAGAGGCGGTGGCAAGGCGCGCCGCAACACCGGTGCTGCGGCCTCCAGATCCTCCGGTAGGTGGCGGGCCAGCACATCGGCAATCAGCGCGATGCGCTGCTTCAGCTCCCGATCGGGCAGATCCGCCATCACCTCGGACACAAATCTGTCCGCTTCAAACCCCGGGTCCGCCGCCGCAAAGAGACCCGCGAGATAGCGGGTCTTCTCAAGATTAAACAACTGATCCTTCAGCGAAAAACCGGATGCCACGTTGCCGCCCCCATCAAATGGTCATATTGGTGGCGCCGCCATCCAACAGGATGTTCTGGCCAATGATAAAACCCGCATGCTGGGAGCAGAGAAAGGCGCAGGTGGCGCCAAATTCCTGCCGCGTGCCGTAGCGCCCGGCGGGAATGCTGGCGGCGCGCTGTTCGGCCGCTTCCTCAAGCGATATCCCCTGTTGCTGGGCCACGCCCGTATCCAGCGAGACCGCGCGGTCAGTGGCATGGATGCCGGGAAGCAGATTGTTGATGGTCACGCCCCTGGACGCGACCTGGCGCGAGGTGCCTGCCACATAGCCGGTCAGCCCGGTGCGCGCCGCATTGGAGAGGCCCAGAACCGGAATCGGTGCCTTCACCGACTGTGAGGTGATGTTGACGACACGGCCCCATCCGCGTTCCATCATGCCGGGGACCAGCGCCCTGATCAGCGCGATCGGCGTCAGCATGTTGGCATCCAGCGCCCTGATGAAATCATCACGGCCCCAATCGGACCACATGCCCGGTGGCGGCCCGCCCGCGTTGGTGACAAGGATATCGACGCCCTCTGCCGCGGCGATAACCTCGGCCTGCCCTGCCTCGGTGGTGATGTCAGCAGCAATGGTTTCGACATTGACACCATGCACATCGCGGATCGACTGGGCTGACGCCAGAAGCGCCTCTTCGCCGCGCGCGTTCATCACCAGATCCACGCCCGCCTCGGCCAGAGCCTCAGCACAGCCCAGCCCCAGCCCCTTGCTGCTGGCACAGACCAACGCCCGCTTTCCCGACAATCCCAAATCCATCAGATCTCTCCCTGTTACGGCGCGTCGTCGTCCGCCTGTCAGCTGCCCGATGGGCTGATGTGGCGGACCGGATCACGCATCTGTTCTGTTGCCCGAAGCTTGCACGCTCGCCCCGGGATTGACCAGCCCCGATGCCATCGGCGACCCGGTGGTCGTCCCCTGCCCTGCCGGCTTTGGCAGTTTCCCCTTGCGGCTTCGCAAAACCACCCCGCTCTGGTCCGCATCTCGCCACATTTCGCCGCAAGATAGAAGGTCATACGCGCAGGATGCGCACACGATACTGGTTAGGTTATTCATGCTGACACAGCTGCATCAGAGCCCCGTTGCCGCCCAGATTCTTGCTGTTTTTCCTGCCGCCGATTTCTGCGTCGAGATGGGCGCGAATATGGGCGATGGGCTTGGGGTATATGATGACCTGCATCTGGACGACGTCTATCAGCTGATGCGCAACGCGCCACCGCGCCAATTGTCGTTGACCGCACGCGCGGACGGGCAGCTTGTTATTGGTCAGGACAGCGCAACAGGTGCACCCGGTGCCCGGCTGCATCTGGATTGCCTGTTGACGCTGATGCCGGATATCGGCGCCAATGTGGAGGCGCTGGTGGTGGTTGAGGTCGATGACGACGGGTTGATCGCGGCGATCTATCTGCTGCCGCTTGCCCCCTTGCTGCCGCAGACCGGCTATACCCTTGTGCGCAAGACCCGCGAGGGCACGCGCCAGCGGCTTGCACAGCTTGCCTGTGTCTCCTTCACGCGCGGAACACATATCACCCTGGACACCGGCGCCCAGCGACCGATTGAGGATCTACAGGTAGGCGACCGGGTTCTGACCCGCGATGCCGGTGCCCAAGTGGTGCGCTGGATCGGCCAATGCACCAGCCGTGCGGTTGGAGAAATGGCTCCGATCCTGATCCGGGCCGGGGCGCTCAACAACGCAAATGACCTGCTTGTCAGCCCGGACCACCGGTTGCTGGTGCATCGCTGTCGCGAAGGTCGCCGCCGTGGCCGACCAGATCAGCTGGTGCGCGCACGCGAACTGGTCAATGGCATCGACATTGTCAAACGAACCGGCGGCTTCATCGACTATTTCCAGCTGCTGTTTGATCGCCACCAGATCATCTTTGCCGAAGGGATCGCCGCTGAGAGCCTGCTGCTTGATCCGCTGACACGGGCTGCGCTGCCGCAGGAGAAGCTGATCCGCACGCCGGGCCTGATCCCCGGTCAACCACCGCGCATCTCGGGACTGGAGCCGCGCCCGATGTAAACACGCTGGTATATGGCCCCTTCGCGCCGGGATGTGCGGGGCCGCAACAGATGCCCGGGAACTGGGCGAGAGGCGAAGCGAGTTTACGATTACTGATAGAATTGCCCCTACAATTCAACCATATGGGGAATTCTCTCCTTATGGACTCTATGGGACTTTGCCTGACGATGACAAAACAGCAACTGGTGCAGCGCTGGTTTTTCGAGGTCTGGGAGAAACGCAACATGGCCGCGTTTGCCGAGATGCTGGCCCCCTCTCTGGATACGAACGAACTGCTCGACGGGCTCCCCAATCCACGTCAGGACTATCCTGTCCTGATTGACGTCGTTCACAAGCTTGCGGGCAAATTCCGCGTTCAGATCCTGCAGTATATCGAGGATGGCGACTGGACCTCGACACGCTATCTGCTGACCTCTGATGGCCCGGACGGGATGACGCCGGTCAGTGCCGAGGGAATCATGATGATTCGGTTTGCGGACGGCAAAATCGCCGAGCTGAGTTCCAAGTTCGATGCCTTCACCTTTTTTGAACAGCTGGGTCAGCTGCCGCCAGATGCCATGCCGGCCTGCCTTGGAGGGCAGACGCTGGTCTGGGAGTAACCAGTCGGCCTCAGCTATCAGGACCGCGACGCAACGGCTGTCGCCCTGTTTTTCTTGCCTCGGCCCGCCATCCTGATATACGCGCGCTCATGCTCGATATCGTCCCAAACCGCCCCGACCTGCCGGCCGAAATTGCCCGGCGCCGCACCTTTGCGATCATTTCGCATCCGGATGCCGGCAAAACCACGCTGACTGAAAAGTTCCTGCTTTATGGCGGTGCTATTCAGATGGCAGGTCAGGTGCGCGCAAAAGGCGAGGCACGGCGCACGCGGTCGGACTTCATGCAGATGGAGAAGGACCGCGGGATCTCCGTCTCAGCCTCGGCCATGTCGTTTGACTACAACAGCTACCGCTTCAATCTGGTGGACACACCCGGTCACTCCGATTTCTCGGAAGATACCTATCGCACGCTGACGGCGGTGGACGCGGCGGTGATGGTGATCGACGGTGCCAAGGGTGTGGAAAGCCAGACCCAGAAGCTGTTTGAGGTCTGCCGCCTGCGCGACCTGCCGATTCTGACGTTCTGTAACAAGATGGACCGGGAGAGCCGGGACACCTTTGAGATCATCGACGAGATCCAGCAGAACCTTGCGATTGACGTGACGCCCGCCAGCTGGCCGATCGGCGTTGGCCGTGATTTCATCGGTTGTTACGACATGCTGCGCGACCGGCTGGAACTGATGGACCGCGCGGATCGCAACAAGATCGCCGAAAGCATCGCGATTGAGGGGTTGGACGATCCCAAGCTGGCCGAGCATGTGCCTGCACATCTGCTTGAGAAGCTGCTGGAAGAGGTCGAAATGGCCCGCGAGCTGCTGCCTGCACTGGATCCGCAATCGGTGCTTGAGGGGCATATGACGCCGATCTGGTTCGGCTCGGCGATCAATTCCTTTGGCGTGAAGGAACTAATGGATGGCATCAGCACCTACGGACCCGAGCCGCAGCCACAATCGGCGCTGCCGCGCCAGATTGCGCCGGATGAGACGAAGGTTGCCGGTTTTGTATTCAAGGTGCAGGCCAATATGGATCCCAAGCACCGCGACCGTGTGGCCTTTGTCCGGCTGGCCTCGGGCCATTTCAAACGCGGTATGAAGCTGACCCATGTGCGCTCAAAGAAGCCGATGGCCATCTCCAACCCGGTTTTGTTCCTTGCCTCTGACCGCGAGCTGGCCGAGGAAGCCTGGGCTGGTGACATCATCGGCATCCCGAACCACGGCCAGCTGCGCATCGGCGACACGCTGACCGAAGGAGAGGCGCTGCGTGTCAGCGGCATTCCGTCCTTTGCGCCGGAACTGTTGCAGGGGGTGCGCGCGGGTGACCCGATGAAGGCCAAGCACCTGGAAAAGGCGCTGATGCAATTTGCCGAGGAAGGTGCCGCAAAGGTCTTCAAACCCTCGATCGGCTCCGGCTTTATCGTGGGTGTGGTCGGCCAGCTGCAATTCGAAGTGCTGGCGAGCCGTATCGAGATGGAATACGGCCTGCCGGTGCGCTTCGAAGCCTCGCAGTTCACCTCGGCCCGCTGGGTCAGTGGCGATAAGACCGCGCTTGATAAATTCATCAACACCAACAAGCAGCACATTGCCCATGACCATGACGGCGACGTGGTCTATCTGACCCGCCTGCAGTGGGATATCGACCGTGTAGAGCGCGACTATCCAGACTTGAAACTGACGGCGACCAAGGAGATGATGGTTTAAGACCAGCACCCTGACACATAGGTGACATCAGACCCCGCCATGGATATCGACAACGAAACCTATCCTGGCGGGTTCTACAGCCTGCTGCGCCAGCTTGAAAAAAAAGAGACCCCCTTCATAGATCCGGCGTCGGCGCTGCCGCCGGTGGATGTGGATCTCTCGTCGCTGCTCGCCCCCCTGCCCGAGGCCGCACTACAGTCACCAGAGGACGATCTGCCCAGTCGGCATATCGCGCGGAAATGGGAGGCCCTGCGAGCCGAGTTCGCAGGCCAGCCCGAACTTTGGGCACGACATGCGCTGTGCATCGCGATTCTGCGGCGCCGGGATCCGCCAGAGCAAGCGCGCAGCCTCTTTCTGCGGATCTGGCGCGAACAGGGCCCGATGCTCGCCGCCGAGCTGCCCACACGCTGGTTGATTTCCGCCGCCGCCACCTTTGCCGATCATGGGGATACCATGGAGCAGCGGCTTGGTGGTCAGGGGCTCCAGATGCTGTTCCACCTGATCGCACTGCACGATAGCGAACGTCGGCTGTCCGGACGGCCGACCGATAGCGGCTTTCCTCGGGTGAAAGGCAAGAAGCTTGACGATATCGGCTTTGGCATGAAGCCCTATCACCTGCCCCACGGAGATCTGGATCGGTACATGCTGGCGCGGCTCTGGCGCCAGGTCGAGGACGATGCCGTGCTGCGCCCGCTTGGCGTGCGGATGCTGCGGATGGTCATGGACGATCCCCGCAGCATTTTCGGCCGCATTCAGCGTTACAAGAAACCCCGCAAATCATGAGCAGGCCCAACGATCCGAAATGGGGCATCGTCAGCACGATCAAGGCCGATGCAGAGACCATCCTGAATTTCGCCGCCTATCATCTGGATCTGGGGGCCCATCGGCTTCATCTCTATCTGGATGCGCCGAATCTTGAGGCCTATCCGCATCTGAAAGCACATCCAAAGGTGCGGGTCACCACCTGCGACGACAGCCACTGGAGCCAGCGCAAGAAACCGCGCCCGAAGATGCACCAAGCGCGCCAGACGATGAATGCGACCCATGCCTACGGCCGGATCCAGGCCGATTGGGTCGCCCATATAGATGTGGATGAATTTCTCTGGCCCCATATCTCGGCAAGAGGTGCGAGGCCGCAGATTGGCGAAATACTGGCTGCCCTGCCCGCTGAAACCGATGTCTTGCGGATGCGCCCGCTGGAAGCGCTTGCTGGGCGGGTGGATATGTATAAATCCATGATTGCCAGTGCAGCCGACCGCGAACAGCAGGTCCGCGCGATCTATCCCGAATTTGGTGTCTTCCTGAAAGGCGGGTTCCTCAGCCATACTGCGGGCAAGCTGTTCGCCCGCACCGGCCTGCCTGACATTCAGTTCCGAATCCACAACCTGTTCCAGCATGGTGAAAAAAACACGCGCGAGCAGGAGCAGAACGCCCTGCAGATCTGTCATCGCCACGCCCCGAGCTGGGAGGCCTGGCAGGACAGCTATCGGTTCCGGCTCAAGCAGGGCTCTTATCGTCCGGGTCTAGCTGCCGGGTTTTCGCGCAACCTCGGCGGGTTGAACACCCATGATCTGCTGTCGATGATCGAGGAAGAGCACGGTTCTGAAGGGCTGAAGCGTTTCTTTGGTGAAATCAACGCAGAGGCGCCAGACATCTATCAACGGCTGCAAAAGCGTGGGATGATCCACCACTGCCCGCTGGATCTGACCGCCAAACGGCGTGAACATTTCCCGCAATTTGAATAAACTGTTTCGAGTTTGCCCGTTTTTCAATCAATACGCGCCGAAAACCCGGCTTCGTTTGACGATTGCAGCGGATTTTGCTATGCCCCGCGCAAGCCGATAGAGACAGGACGCAAGACCATGCGGAATCGGCCCTGACATACACGCGCGGGCCAGGTCAGTGTCCGCAAAAACGGACGCATATGACAAAATTTTCAGATCTGAACCTGAACCCTAAAGTCCTCAAAGCGATTGAGGAAGCGGGTTACGAAACCCCCACCCCCATTCAGGCAGGGGCGATTCCGCCCGCCTTGGAAGGGCGCGATGTGCTGGGGATCGCACAGACCGGCACCGGCAAGACGGCTTCGTTCACCTTGCCGATGATCACCCTGCTGGCGCGTGGCCGCGCGCGTGCGCGGATGCCGCGCAGCCTGGTGCTTTGCCCCACGCGGGAGCTGGCAGCCCAGGTGGCGGAGAACTTCGACACCTATACCAAACACCTGAAACTGACGAAGGCCCTGCTGATCGGCGGTGTCTCCTTCAAGGAACAGGACACGCTGATCGACAAGGGGGTTGACGTTCTGATCGCAACGCCCGGTCGCCTGCTCGACCATTTCGAGCGCGGCAAGCTGATCCTGTCTGACGTCAAGGTGATGGTGGTGGATGAAGCCGACCGTATGCTCGACATGGGGTTCATCCCCGATATCGAACGCATCTTCGGCCTTACGCCCTTCACCCGTCAGACCCTGTTCTTCTCCGCCACCATGGCGCCGGAGATCGAGCGGATCACCAATACCTTCCTCTCCGCCCCGGAGCGTGTCGAAGTGGCGCGGCAGGCAACCACCTCTGAGAATATTTCCCAGGGTGTTGTGCTGTTCAAAGCCTCGCGCCGCGATCGTGAAGGCAGCGAGAAACGGAAGCTTCTACGCCACCTGATTGATCAGGAAGGCGAGAAATGCACCAATGCGATCATCTTCTGCAACCGTAAGACGGATGTGGATATCGTTGCGAAATCGCTGAAGAAATACGGCTATGACGCGGCGCCGATCCACGGTGATCTTGATCAGAGCCAGCGCACCAAGACGCTGGAAGGCTTCCGCGAAGGGTCGCTGCGCTTTCTGGTGGCATCTGATGTGGCCGCCCGCGGGCTTGATGTGCCCAGCGTCAGCCATGTGTTCAACTTCGATGTGCCGAGCCATGCCGAGGACTATGTTCACCGCATCGGCCGGACGGGTCGCGCAGGCCGTAACGGCACCGCGATGATGATCTGCGTGCCCAAGGACGAAAGGAACCTCGAAGATATCGAGCGCCTTGTCCAGAACGAGATCCCGCGTCTTGAGAACCCGCTGAAAAAGGCCGAACCAGCGGCAAAAGACAGCAAGGACGCAGCGACCGGCGAGACCACAGAGCGCAAGACCCGCAGCCGCAGGTCTTCCACCCGTGCATCGGCTGCCAAGGAATCGGCCGCCAAGGAAGAGACCGCAGCGCCAGAGGCACAGGCTAAGGATATCCCGACAGCTGAAGCCAAAGCTGCAACGCCGGATCAGTCGCAGGGCGAGCAGGAGAAGCGCAGCGATTGCCGCTCTTCCTCCCGTCAGAAATCGGCTGAGAAACCCTCCGCCCCCAAGACCGGGCAGAAGGGCAACCAGAAATCCGGCCGGGGACGTGGTGGCAACGACCGCAACAATGTGGTTGGCATGGGCGACCATATGCCGAGCTTTATCGCTCTCAGCTTTGCCGAGCGCCGCGCCGGCTAAACTGGCTACCGCATAGTCGTATTCCGAAGGGCTGCCTCTTGGGGCGGCCCTTTTTCATATGTGTGATCAGGAACCTGACCGCAAACAGCGCCCGATTTCTCTCATGAGCTTTGCACTTGCAGCATGGCAGGATTGCCCATTTTTGCAGATGTCGCCCCCGGCAGGAACGCCTATCTGGAGGGCAACAAGACGCACTTAAGCAAGATGAGAGCCGCCATGAACAACCTTGAGTTCCCCACTGTGACCGCCGACGAAATCCGCGCCATCGAAGCCCGCGCACATGAGCTGCGCGCACAGGCGATGGCTTCCTTCCTGCGCAGCCTGGGCCGTGGGATCGTCAGCCTGCCCGGCAAGCTTGCAGCGCTGCTGTCGCGCCCCCGGCACGCCTGACCCCATCCGCAGCGACGCCTGCACAGTATTGATTGACGGTTGCCCCTAGCAGCCGAAGAAAGCCCCGGCCCCACCGCCGGGGCTTTTTCTATAAAGCGCGTGGGCTGTGGCCCACAGGGCCGATGTGTACTCAAAAAAAAAGCCCGCCACAGAAACTGCGGCGGGCCTGTCTATCAACTTGGTCCGAAGCGATCAGCGCATCCGGCTGACCACCACGGTAACTTCCGGTTTCTTGCCAATCTCGTTCTGTGCTGTCTGGCGGGCAACGCGGCGAAGGTTTTCTTCCAGCTTGTCGTCATCGCGCAGTGTTTTGGCACCCGCGCGCATGATGAACTGGTTGAGATCCTCTTCCATCACCTCGACCAGCGCGGCATTGGAACGGCCTGTCTCGGCCAACCCCTTGATATCGCACCAGGGTTCGCCCAATGGCTCATCTTCCTCGTCAAGAATGACGGTGACGATGACATGGCCGTTCAGCGCCATGCGAATCCGGTCCCGGACCACGCCATCCAGCGCACCGTATTTGACCGAGCCATCCAGATAGGTGCGGCCGGTGTCGACATAATCCACGACCTTGGGGCGATCACCGGTCAGGTCCATCATCATACCGTTGACCACAACCGCGCTGGCAATGTCCTTGGCCTCGCCGAGACGGGCGTGCTGGCGCAGGTGACGGTGCTCGCCGTGCATCGGGATCAGCATCTGCGGCTTGATGATATCGTGCATCCGCTCCAGATCGGGGCGGTTTGCGTGACCGGAGACATGGTAGAGACCGGAGCTGTCATCGACCACATCCACACCCTTTTCAGAGAACTGGTTGATGATGCGAATGACGCCACGCTCATTGCCCGGAATGGTCTTTGAGGAGAACAGGAACAGGTCGCCCTCCTTCACCTCGATCCCGCGATACTTGCCGCGCGCCAGTTGGGCGGACGCCGCACGGCGTTCGCCCTGGCTACCAGTCACGATCAGCATCAGGTTCTCACGCGGCAGCTCTTGCGCGGCCTCGACACTGACCACCTTCGGAAAGTCCTTGAGCACGCCGGTTTCGGTGGCGGCTTCGATCATGCGCTGCATGGCGCGGCCCAGCAGCACGATGGAGCGCCCGGCCCGCTGACCGGCCTCGGCGAGGGTTTTCACCCGCGCGACATTGGAGGCAAATGTGGTGGCAACCACCATCCCCTCGGCCTCGCCCACCAGGCGGGTGATCTCGGGTCCGACATCGACCTCAGACCGGCCCGGATGCAGCGAGAAGACATTGGTGGAGTCGCAGACCAGCGCCTTGACGCCATCCTTGGCAATCTCGCACCACATGTCCGGATCAAATGCCTCGCCGACAATCGGCGTCGGGTCGGTTTTGAAATCACCAGTGTGAACGATGCGCCCCGCAGGCGTGTCGATCACCAGACCGCCACTCTCCGGGATGGAATGCGAGATCGGTGCAACGCCGATGGTAAACGGCCCCAGTTTGGTGACCTCTGGCCATGCGGAGACGGTTTTCACCTCTTCGCTGTCCAGACCGGCCTCATCCATCTTGCGGCGCGCCAGATTTGCGGTAAAGGCACGGGCATAGATTGGCACATTCAGGTCACGGTAGAGATGCGCCACGGCGCCGATGTGATCCTCATGGGCGTGGGTGATGAACACCCCCTCCAGCTGGTCGGCCCGTTCCTTCAGCCAGCTGATGTCCGGCATGATCAGATCCACGCCGGGCGTGCTGTCCATGTCCGGGAAAGTAACGCCAAGATCAACCAGGACCAGGCGTTCCTTGCCCGGTTTGCCGTAGCCGTAGATATAGGCGTTCATACCAATTTCGCCTGCCCCGCCGAGGGGCAGGTAGATTAAACGTTCAGTGCTCATCCTCGAGACCGTTATCCTTATTATATTTGTGTATGATCTGTAGCCCATGCATCGTGAGATCATCCTCAAATGCGTCAAACAGATCTGCTGTTTGCTGGAACAAAGGCGCCAGCCCGCCTGTCGAGATTACTTTCATCGGCACGTCGCGCTCCGCTTTGATGCGGGCGCAGATTTCGCGCACCAGTCCTACGTATCCCCAGAACACACCTGACTGCATACATGCAACCGTATTGGTGCCGATCACCGACTGGGGTTTGGAAATATCCACATGCGGCAGAGCCGCTGCTGCCTGATGTAGGGCTTCCAGGCTCAAATTCACCCCCGGCGCAATCACACCGCCGATATAGGCGCCATCCTCGGCCACCACGTCAAAGGTTGTCGCCGTGCCAAAATCGACGACGATGAGGTTGCCGCCATATTTGTCAAACCCGGAGACTGTATTGACCAAACGGTCCGGGCCGACATTGGTTCCCTGATCAACCCGCACCGCAACCGGCAGCAGGCAGTCAGGCTTGCCCACCACCAGGGGGCGGGTGTGGAAGTAACGATCCGCCAGCACCCGCAGATTGAACACCACGCGCGGGACCGTGGAGGAGATGATCATATCGGTGATATCCGCTTCGATCCCCTGTAGCCGTATCAGCGTATTGAGCCAGACAAAATACTGATCCGCCGTGCGCCGCCAATCGGTGGCGGTACGCCAGGTGCCGATGAAGTTCTCCCCGTCCCAGATTGAGAAGACAGTATTGGTGTTGCCGCAATCGACTGCCAAAAGCATGACCTGCCCCGTTCCTATGCCCTAGAAAAAGATATCCGCCGCCGGAATGCTGACACGGCCCTTGGCGGTGTTTAGGACAAGGTTGCCGCCGCCGTCCACAGTCTCAAAGGTGCCTTCGGTTTCGGAGTTCATGGTGCGGGCCACCACCACCTCGCCCAGGCGCGCAGCACGGGCCAGCCAGGCGGTGCGGATCGGCTCGAACCCATAGGTGACAAACTGTCGTTCATAGCGGTCATAGGCGACAGCAAGCGCGGTCAGGAACGCCTCTGGGGTGACCTGGACCCCGGTTTCCGACAGCAGCGAGACAGGCCAGACAGCACCCGGTTCCAGCCATTCCTGCATCGGCGTCTCGATCAGATTGACACCAATCCCGATCGCAAGATGTGTCACACCGGCGGCGGCCCCCGCGCTTTCCAGCAGGATCCCCGCCAGCTTGCCACCATTCAGCAGCACGTCATTGGGCCATTTCAGTGCAAGTCCAGCCGTCTCGCCGCAGAGCGCGACACAGGCATCATAAAGCGCCAGCGCCGCAACAAAGCTGCGCAGCGCCACCTGATCGGGCGGCCCCTCCGGCCGCATGACGAGTGTTGCGGCAAAATTCCCCTTGGGCTCCTTCCAGGCACGGCCACGGCGCCCCCGCCCCTTTGTCTGGCGTTTGGCCATGATCCATTCAGGGCCGGTCAATGTGGGCGCGCGGCGCGCCGCCTCATCGAGGGTGCTGTCCACCTCGTCAAGCAGGCTCCGCCCGTATCCCTCTGGCCAATCACTCATGATGCTGTCCCTTCAAGGCAAAAAGGCCCGGTCCGCAGACCAGGCCTTTGTGTGTTCTGTGTCGAAACCGTCAGTTGACCAGCGTGGCAGCCGCCGCAGCCGCTGCACCCTCGATGCCGAACATGTTGATGATCCCAAGAAGCATCACGGCCGCCGAGGCCATCAGGAACCCCCAGAGGATCGGCGAGCGGTTGGTTTCCAGCTCCTCGCCCTCTTCACCGAAATACATGTAGTACACGATGCGCAGGTAGTAGAACGCGCCGATAACCGATGCGATCACACCGGCAATCGCCAACCACGCCATATCCGCCTGATAGGCCGCATTAAGCACATAAAGCTTGCCGAAGAAGCCCAGCATCGGCGGTACACCCGCCAGAGAGAACAACAGGATCAGCATCGCCAGCGCCTTGCCCGGCTCGCGACGGGAGTAGAGGTTGAGCGCGCGAATGTCAGTGATCGGCTTACCGTCCTTCTCCATCATCAGGATGAAGGCAAAGGTGCCGATGTTCATCGAGACATAGATCGCCATATAGACCAGCAGCGCCTGCACGCCATAAGCGGTGCCCGCGGCGAGGCCCATCAGCGCATAGCCCATATGGGCGATCGAGGAATAGGCCATCAGACGCTTGATATCGCGCTGGCCAATGGCGGCAACGGCCCCGACGAACATCGACAGCAGCGACAGAAGGGCCACAACCTGGCTCCAGTCCTGTACCGCATGACCAAAGGCATCATGCAGCACGCGGGCGAACAGGCCCATGGCCGCAACCTTCGGCGCCGATGCAAAGAATGCGGTAACCGGGGTTGGCGCGCCTTCGTAGACGTCAGGGGTCCACATGTGGAACGGCACGGCAGACACCTTGAACGCCATGCCGGAGATCAGGAAGACCAGGCCGAACAGCAGACCGACGGAGACTTCACCATGCTTGGCCACCGCGTAGATACCGGCAAAGTCGGTGGTCCCGGCAAAACCATAGACCAGCGATGCGCCATAGAGCAGCAAACCGGACGAAAGCGCGCCGAGCACGAAGTACTTCAGACCGGCTTCGGTGGATTTCACACTGTCACGACGCAGCGAAGCCACGACGTAGAGCGCCAGAGACTGCAGCTCAAGGCCCATGTATAGCGACATCAGGTTGCCGGCCGAGACCATCACCATCATGCCCACCGCGCTCAGCGCGACGAGGATGGGATACTCAAAGCGCAACATGCCACGGCGTGACATGTAGTCCTGGCCCATGACCAGCACGGCAGAGGCCGACAGCAGGATGGCGACCTTGGCAAAGCGGGCAAAACCATCGTCGACGAACATGCCGTTGAATGCCTCGCGGCTGCCCGAGGATCCGGTGGCGATCCAGATGGCCAGCGCCGACATCAGACCGGCCATCAGCCAGATCAATGCCGGGGCCAGTTTGTCCTTGCCGGTGTAGACAGCGCCAAGGAGCGCCGCCATTGCGCTGAGCGCCAGAACAATCTCTGGCAGGATAACGGTGAGATCAGCTGGGATCATCGCCCACGCCCCCTTAGTGCGAAGCTATCTGGGTCGCCGGGGACAGGTCCGCGGCAGCCAGAGATTCATTGAAGTTTGCAATCAGCGCCTCGGTCGACGGGCTGATGATATCGGTGACAAGCGCCGGGTAGACGCCCAGAAGGATGGTCATCACCACCAGCGGTGCAAAGATGAACCGCTCGCGGGCAGTCATATCCTTGATGGTCTTGAGGCTGCCCTTGATCAGGTCGCCAAAGACCACGCGGCGGTAGAGCCACAGCGCATAGCCTGCCGAGAAGATGACACCGGTTGCGGCAACTGCTGCGACCCAGGTGTTCTTCTGGAAGGTGCCCATCAGCGTCAGGAATTCCCCGATGAAGCCCGAGGTGCCCGGCAGGCCGACGTTGCCCATCGTGAAGAACATGAAGACCAGCGCATAGGCAGGCATACGAATGACAAGGCCACCATAGGCGTCGATGTCACGGGTGTGCATCCGATCATAGATGACACCCACGCAGAGGAAGAGCGCCGCCGAGATGAAGCCGTGGCTCAGCATCTGGAAGATCGCGCCATCAATGCCCTGCTGGTTCGCCGCAAAGATGCCCATGGTCACAAAGCCCATATGCGCCACCGAAGAATAGGCGATCAGCTTCTTCATGTCCGACTGCACCAGCGCCACCAGCGAAGTATAGACCACCGCAATCGCCGACATCCACAGGATCAGATCCGTCATCACGTCGGCCCCGACGGGGAACATCGGCAAGCTGAAGCGCAGGAAGCCGTAGCCGCCCATCTTCAACAGGATCGCCGCCAGCACCACGGAGCCTGCGGTCGGCGCCTGCACGTGCGCATCGGGCAGCCAGGTGTGCACCGGCCACATCGGCATTTTCACCGCGAAGGAGGCAAAGAACGCGAGGAACAACAGGGTCTGCATCCCACCAACGACATGCACTCCAAGAAGATCAAAGCCGGAGGCCGAGAAACTGTGCGTCAGCAGCTGGGCAATATCGGTGGTGCCTGCATCCGCGTACATCGCGACCATCGCCACCAGCA
Source organism: Phaeobacter sp. JH20_29 (assembly GCF_048056175.1). Classification (NCBI taxonomy): domain Bacteria; kingdom Pseudomonadati; phylum Pseudomonadota; class Alphaproteobacteria; order Rhodobacterales; family Roseobacteraceae; genus Phaeobacter; species Phaeobacter sp. JH20_29. The sequence continues at coordinate 635,055 of NZ_JAYMWO010000018.1, read as the reverse complement.
TCAGCACCGAGCCAAAGAAGGTGTAGAGGAAGAATTTGAACGACGCGTAGATCCGTTCCTTGCCGCCCCAGATGCCGATGATCAGGAACATAGGGATCAGGCCCGCCTCAAAGAACAGGTAGAACAGCACCAGATCCAGCGCCATGAACACGCCAAGCATCAGCGTCTCCAGCATCAGAAAGGCGATCATGTATTCCTTGACGCGGGTGTTCACACCCCAGCTCGCCAAAATGGTCAGCGGCATAACAAAGGTGGTGAGCATCACAAACAGCACCGAAATGCCATCGACGCCCATCTTGTACTTCAGGCCAAAGATCCATTCGGCCTCTTCCACAAACTGAAAGCCTGTGTCGGAGGGGTCGAACTGGAAATAGATGCCAAGGCTCACCAGGAAGGTGATCGTGGTGGCAAAAAGCGCAACAGACTTGGCGTTGCGCTGCGCCGCCTCATCCTCGCCGCGCAGGAACAGGGCCAGAATGGCCGCCGCAAGCGCCGGGATAAAGGTGACAATAGAAAGGAGATTGTCCATCAGTGCGCTCCTCCGCCGATCGACATCCAGGTAACCAGGGCAGCAATGCCCAGCACCATCCAGAAAGCATAGGTGAAAATGTAACCCGACTGTGCGCGACCGGCGAGGCGGGTGAAGAAGGGAATGATGCCCATGGCGATCCCGTTGAGCGCGCCGTCAATGGTCTTGCCGTCACCGCGCTTCCAGAAGAAGCGGCCGATCATCAGCGTCGGTTTGACAAAGACAAAATCGTAGAGCTCGTCAAAATACCACTTGTTCTTGAGGAACAGGTACAGCGGCTGCTGCTGCTTGGCGAGACGTCCCGGCAGGCTTGGGTTCACGATGTAGAACAGGATCGCAAGACCAAGACCAAGCAGCATCGCGATAAAGGGCGAAACTTTCACCCATTTCGGAGCGGCGTGCGCGTCATCCAGCACAGTGTTGTCGGCACCGAAATACAGCGCGCCTTCGCCCGGTTGACCCGCGAATACATAGTGATGCTCACCGGATGCTTCAGCGGTGCCGTGACCATCATCCGCCGTGCTGGCATGGCTGTCATCAGCGCCGTGGCGCGAATCCGCTGCCGCATCGCCATGTGCCGCGGCTTCTGCCACCGGGATGCCGTAGAATTTGCCAACCTTATCAGCATGGCCGAAGAAGCTGTTATACCAGAGCATGCCAGAGAAGATCGCACCAAGGGCAAGCACACCCAGCGGGATCAGCATGACCATCGGGCTTTCATGCGCGTGATCATGCGTATGCTTGTCGCCGCGCGGCTTGCCGTAGAAGGTCAGGAAGATCAGGCGCCAGCTGTAGAAGGATGTCATTGCCGCCGCGATGACCAGCAGCCAGAAACCATACATCGACCCGCCAGCATAGGCGCTCTCGATAATGGCATCCTTGGACAGGAAGCCGGCAAAGCCAAAGTGGGTCAGCGGGATACCAACGCCGGTGATGGCCAGCGTGCCGATCATCATCGCCGCAAAGGTGTAGGGGATCTTTTTGCGCAGACCACCGTAGTTCATCATGTCCTGCTCATGGTGCATCGCGTGGATCACGGAGCCTGCACCAAGGAACAGCATCGCCTTGAAGAAGGCATGTGTGAACAGGTGGAACATCGCAGCGGAATACATGCCGACGCCAGCGGCCACGAACATGTAGCCAAGCTGTGAACAGGTGGAATAGGCGATCACGCGTTTGATGTCGGTCTGAACCAGACCCACAGTCGCCGCGAAGAAGGCCGTGGTTGCACCCAGCACGGTGATGAAGGTTGTCGCTTCGGGTGCGAACTCCATCAGCGGCGACATGCGGCAGACGAGGAAGACACCGGCGGTCACCATGGTGGCGGCGTGGATCAGGGCCGACACCGGGGTCGGGCCTTCCATCGCATCCGGCAACCAAGTGTGCAGGATCAGCTGCGCCGATTTACCCATGGCACCAATGAACAGCAGGACTGCAATCAGATTGGCGGCATTCCACTCCGACCAGAGAAAGGTCAGCTGGGTTTCCGCCAGCTGCGGCACCGCTGCAAAGATGTCATCAAAATTGATGCTGTCAGTCAGGAAGAACAGGGCAAAGATACCGAGGGCAAAGCCAAAGTCACCCACGCGGTTGACGATGAAGGCTTTCATCGCTGCCGCATTGGCCGAAGGCTTGCGGTAGTAGAAACCGATCAGCAGGTAGGAGGCAACGCCCACGCCTTCCCAGCCGAAGAACATCTGCACCAGGTTGTCGGAGGTCACCAGCATCAGCATCGCGAAGGTGAAGAACGACAGATAGGCAAAGAAGCGCGGCTTGTAGCTCTCGCCGTCTTTCCACTGCGGGTCATGGGCCATGTAGCCAAAGGAATAGAGATGCACCAGCGATGACACCGTGGTCACAACGATCAGCATGATCGCCGTCATCCGGTCCAGACGGATCGCCCAGGATGTCGACAGCGAGCCGCTTTCGATCCAGCGCATGATCTCGATCGACTGGGTCACCCCGTCAAAGCTGAGGAAGACGATCCACGACAGAAGCGCCGACAGGAACAAAAGCCCGGTCGCCGTCCAGGTGGCTGCGGTCTCGCCGATGAACTTCCAGCCAAAGCCACAGATGATGGCCCCGACCAGAGGGGCAAAGAGAAGGATGGTTTCCATGACGCTTTAGCCCTTCATCACGTTGATGTCTTCCACGGCGATGGTGCCGCGGTTGCGGAAGAAGCAAACCAGGATCGCAAGACCAATAGCGGCCTCGGCGGCGGCCACGGTCAGCACAAAGAGGGTGAAGACCTGACCCACCAGATCCCCAAGGAAGCTGGAGAAAGCCACAAGGTTGATGTTCACCGCCAAGAGCATCAGTTCGATGCTCATCAGCAGGATGATGACGTTCTTGCGGTTCAGGAAGAGCCCGAAGATGCCGATGACGAACAGCGTCGCCGCGACGGTTAGATAATGCTCGAGTGTGATCATTGTCTCAAAGCCCCTGCCCCGGTTTCACATCCTTGAGTTCCATGGCCAAGGCCGGATCGCGCATCATCTGGGCGACAACGTCCTGACGCTTGACGTCGGTGCGGTGGCGCAGGGTCAGCACAATGGCGCCGATCATCGCAACCAGCAGGATCAGCCCGGAAAGTTGGAACAGAAGGAAATATTGATCGTAAATGATGAGGCCAAGCGCCTCGGTGTTATGCTGGTCAGTCGGGATCGGCTGGGCCAGCTGCGTGGCCGCCGCCGGTGCGGTTTCCCACACACCAAAAGCCATCACGAACTGCATAAGGATCACCAGACCGATGAGCAGCGCCAACGGCATATAGCGCGCCATCTCTGCTTTCAGCTCGGCAAAATCCACGTCCAGCATCATCACCACAAAGAGGAACAGCACCGCAACGGCACCGACGTAGACGATGACCAGCAGCATGGCGACAAATTCAGCGCCCAGCAGCACGAACAGCCCGGCCGAGGAAATAAAGGCCAGGATCAGCCACAGCACAGAATGCACCGGCTGGCGGCTGATCACCGTGAACAGCCCGCCGGTGATGGCGCTGATGGCAAAGAGGTAAAAGGCAAAAACGCTCATGTTTCATCGTCCCCTTTGGCGTCCAGAACCTCTTGCGCCAGTTCCAGCGCGCGGGTCATGGCCGGGATGCCGGCAAACACCGACATCTGTCCGATCGTTTCAACGATCTCTTGTTTCTTCGCGCCCGCCTCTAGGGCGTGGCGTACGGTCTGGCGCACGGCTGAATCCGCCTGCGCGCCCTGCATTGTCAGCCCGGCCAATGTCAGCAGCAGCCGGGTCTTGGCATCCAGCCCGCCCTTGTTGACGGTATTGCCGAACATCATCTCCATGACATCCTTCGGCATCGTCGGCCACAGCGCTTCAAACTCCTTGAACGCTCCGGTGGGAGAGAAGCTCTCCAACGCCGGGTTCAGGGCTTTGGCCATGTCCTGGGCCTGGGCCATCATGGCCTCAAATGGGTTCTTGGCATCGCTCATCGGTACGGCGCGTCCAGTTCGAGATTGCGCGCGATCTCGGCTTCCCAGCGCTCCCCGTTCGAAAGCAGCTTGTCCTTGTCGTAGAACAGCTCCTCGCGGGTCTCGGTGGCGAACTCGAAGTTCGGGCCTTCGACGATTGCATCCACCGGGCAGGCTTCCTGGCAGAAACCGCAGTAGATACACTTCGTCATGTCGATGTCGTACCGCGTGGTGCGGCGGCTGCCGTCCTCGCGCGGTTCCGCGTCGATGGTGATCGCCTGCGCCGGGCAGATCGCCTCGCACAGTTTACAGGCAATGCAGCGCTCCTCGCCGTTCGGATAGCGGCGCAGAGCATGCTCGCCGCGAAAACGCGGCGACAGCGGGCCCTTCTCGTGCGGGTAGTTCAGGGTGGCTTTGGGGGCGAAGAAATACTTCATCCCCAGTTTGAAGCCGACCCAGAAATCCTGCAGCAGGAAGTATTTGGCGGCGCGGGTGTAGTCGATGTTCGCCATTGATCAGCCTCCCACGGTCCAGCGGGCGAAGATGCCCCAGAACCAGTCAAATTTTGCAGCAAAGGATACGAAGACCACCCAGGCCAGCGAGAACGGCAGGAACACTTTCCAACCCAGACGCATCAGCTGGTCATAGCGGTAGCGGGGCGTGATTGCCTTCACCATTGCGAAGAGGAAGAAGAAGAACGCCATTTTGCCGACCATCCACAGGACGCCGTCGGGCAGCCCAGGGATCGGAGACAGCCAGCCGCCGAAGAACAACAGTGTTGTCAGCGCGCACATCAGGAAGATGGCGATGTATTCCCCGGCCATGAACAGCAGGAACGGTGTCGCCGAGTATTCCACCTGGTAGCCTGCAACCAGCTCCGATTCCGCTTCCGGCAGATCGAACGGCGGGCGGTTGGTTTCCGCAAGTGCCGAGATGAAGAACAGGAAGACCATCGGGAAATGCGGGATCCAGTACCAGTTCAGCAGACCCAGATCACCGTCCTGCGCACGTACGATGTCGCCGAAGTTCATCGAACCGGTGGAGATGATGACCCCAACGATAATCAGACCAATCGAGACCTCGTAAGAGATCATCTGCGCCGCTGAGCGCAAGCTGCCGAGGAACGGATATTTCGAGTTCGAGGCCCAGCCGCCCATGATCACGCCGTAGACCTCCAAGCTGGAGACCGCGAAAACATAGAGAATCGCCACATTGATGTCCGACAGGACCCAGCCGTCGTTGAAGGGGATCACCGCCCAGGCGATCATCGCCAGCACAAAGCTGGTCAATGGGGCCAGAATAAACACGGTGCGATCGGCACCGGCGGGGATCACCACCTCTTTGACAACATATTTGAGCGCGTCGGCCACCGATTGCAGCAGGCCGTAGATGCCTACGACATTGGGGCCACGACGCATCTGGACAGCCGCCCAGATCTTGCGGTCCCCGTAGACGAGGAACAGCAGCGAAATCATGACAAATGCAACAACTGCAAGCACTTGCGCCAGGATCAGAACAGCGATGCCGCCTGGGGTGTTAAAGAATTCAGCCATAGGTCCTCACACCGTGGGTATTCCGTTAGCCTCGCAATCCGCGACCACGACTTCGGCGTCGATGGTGCGCAGTCCGCGCGGGAGGGAAGGCGAGATGGTGTAGACAGCATCTGCCGTCTGATTGCCACCCTCTTGTTTCATTTTTGTGCGCACATGACGTGCAAATCCATAACCGCGGATCAGCGCATATTGCGCCGCCGCGCATTCCGCATAGTTGTCCAGATCGGCACCATTGCGGGCGCCGGTCATGGCCACGTGGAATTGCACCAGATCGCCATCCAGTAGCCGTGTCTCTACCCCTTTATAATCGGGGGTGAACGGCGTCCGAGACGTCTGCGGGGCCTGCACGCAGGCTGCCAGCAGCAGAGGCGATATGATGCCCGCACGGATCACTCCGCCGCGATCTTCTCGGCGCTACGCGCCTTTGCGTTGGCGGAGAGTTCCGCCATCAGCTGCGACGACCGCGCAATCGGGTTGGTCAGATAGAAGTCCTTGACCGCAGGCAGGAATGCCGCCTTGCCCATGGCCTCAACCTCAAGCGCCGGGCCGTCATTTGCCGCCACTTCGTCAATGCGCGCCAGATGCGGCACCTCTGCCACCAGCGCACTGCGCAGTTGCGCCAGCGAGTCATAGGGCAGCTTGGCATCCAGCTCCGCGCTGAGCGCCCGCAGGATCGCCCAGTTTTCCTTAGCCTCACCGGGGGCAAAGCTTGCGCGCATGGCCAGCTGCGGACGCCCTTCGGTGTTCACGAACAGACCGTTTTCTTCGGTATAGGCAGCACCGGGCAGGATGACGTCGGCGCGATGGGCACCACGATCGCCGTGCGAGCCCTGGTAGATCACAAAGGCGCCTGCATCAATTTCGACCTCATCAGCGCCGAGGTTGTAGATCACCTCTGCGCCGTCGATGGCCGCTTCAAGGCCACCCTCGGTGACCGCATTCACATCCATCGCACCAACACGGCCGGCAGCGGTGTGCAGCACCAGAAGTTTGCTCTCGGTCATGGCCGCGTATTTCTGCGCATGGGCCAGTACCGCCAGACCATCGGCCTCACGCAGGGCGCCCTGGCCGACGATGACCAGCGTATCTTTGCCAATCGCGCCTTCGGTTTCGCCGTTGAGCAGTGTCTCGAGCGCTGCGCGGTCGGTGCCGAGGTGGGCGTAGCCATAGGTCAGATCGACCGGCTGGCCGATCAGGCCGATATTGGCGCCGTTGATCCAGGCCTTGCGCAGGCGGGCGTTCAGAACCGGCGCCTCATTGCGAGGATCGGTGCCAATCAGCATGATCGCCTTGGCGCTGTCGATATCTTCGATGGTTGCGGTGCCGACATAGGCCGCGCGGTTGCCGATCGGCAGACGGGCCTTGTCCGTCCGGCACTCAACCTTGCCACCCTCCCCTTCGACCAGCTGTTTCAGCGCAAAAGCCGCCTCAACCGGGAGCAGATCACCGATCAGGCCGGCAATCTTCTTGCCCTTCATTGCGGCGGCCGCTGCCTCCAGGGCCTCCGGCCAGGTCGCGGGCTTCAGCTTGCCGTCGACACGCACATAGGGGCGATCCAGACGCTGGCGACGCAGCCCGTCCCAGACGAACCGGGTCTTGTCGCTGATCCATTCCTCATTCACGCCGTCATGGTTGCGCGGCAGGATGCGCATCACTTCGCGGCCTTTGGTGTCGACACGGATGTTCGACCCCAGCGCGTCCATCACGTCGATGGTTTCGGTTTTGGTCAACTCCCACGGGCGGGCCGTGAAGGCATAGGGTTTCGAGGTCAGCGCCCCAACCGGGCACAGGTCGATGATATTGCCCTGAAGGTTCGAATCCAGCGTCTCGTTCAGATAGGAGGTAATCTCGCTATCCTCACCACGACCGGTCTGGCCCATCTGGGTAATGCCTGCGACTTCGGTGGTGAAACGAACGCAACGCGTGCAGGAAATGCAGCGGGTCATTGCGGTGCCGACGAGCGGACCGAGATCGAGATCGTCGACGGCGCGCTTTGGCTCTCGGAAGCGCGAGAAATCAACGCCATAAGCCATCGCCTGATCCTGAAGATCACATTCGCCACCCTGATCGCAGATCGGGCAATCCAGCGGATGGTTGATCAGCAGGAACTCCATCACGCCCTCACGGGCCTTCTTGACCATCGGCGAATTGGTCTTCACCTGCGGCGCCTGGCCTTCGGGACCGGGACGCAGGTCGCGGACCTGCATGGCGCAGGAGGCGGCAGGTTTCGGCGGGCCGCCGACAACCTCAACCAGGCACATCCGGCAATTGCCGGCGATGGACAGGCGCTCGTGGTAGCAGAAGCGGGGAATTTCCACCCCGGCCTCTTCACAGGCCTGGATCAGGGTCATCGCCCCATCCACCTCAATCTCGGTTCCGTCAATGTTGATCTTGCGGAGGTCAGACATGGTCTATTTCGCCCTCAGTAAAACGCCGATCGCGCTGTTTTTCTTGATTTCCGCACGACCAAACGTACAGAATGTTTCCGTTTTCTCATATGAGACCCCGTTTTGCGCCAGGAAGCGTTCTCCCTTGGCCCGCATCCGGGCTTTTTCCTCGTCCGAGCCGATGTAGGCGCGGATTTCCGTATCCGTGTAGCCAAGAGCATTGGCACGTGCCCGCAGGCGCCGCAGTTCGGTCAGACCCTTGAAGTAACGCGCGGTAATCGCATCACAGTGGTCGGCCACTTCCTTGGCCAGAGCGACCGCGAACAGCGGGTCTTCGATCTCTTGCACATCGCGCAAGGACGGCTTCGCCGCGCCCATCGATGGCAGCAGCATCAGGCAGGCGGCACAGGTCGCAATCAGGATTCGCATTGGTGAACACTCCTTGGTGAGGGAGCGACCAGAACGCGCGCAGGCGACGGCGTTATTCAATAACACCGGCGTGGGCGCGGATTGCGCGGCCATGGGATATGCCCGGCCTGCGATCACGGGGTGCAGGTTCCGCCATAGACGGCCGTATCGCCATCCAGCGGCACGGCAATATCCGCATCAAGCGGGTTGACCTGCCAGGCAATGCGCGACGTGCCGAAGTTTTCGATGCAGTAACGGGTGCTCTCGTGATGAGCGGCCAGCCGCGCGCCTTCCAGCGAACGCGAGGCTTTGGATACCGTAGTGGTAAACACCGCTAGCGTCTCTTTCTTGTTGACCGCTTTGGACTTCGCCGAGAAGGGCACGCCCGCGTAGGTCGGGCGATTGTTGACGATACCGTCACACGCCGCCAGCACTCCGCCGCAGACGGCCAGCACAGCCATGGTTTTGGTCACACCCGTGATCATCCGGCTACCCCCCGACCCTATTCGGCTGCCATGGCGCCCATGCGCCCGGACTTCTGTGCCTTGATACGGTCTTCGATTTCCTCACGGAAATTGCGGATCAGGCCCTGGATCGGCCAGGCTGCGGCGTCGCCGAGCGCGCAAATGGTGTGGCCTTCGACCTGCTTGGTCACATCCCACAGCATGTCGATCTCTTCCAGCTCGGCCTCGCCCTTCACCAGACGATCCATCACGCGCATCATCCAGCCGGTGCCTTCACGGCAGGGCGTACACTGACCGCAGCTTTCGTGCTTGTAGAACTTCGACAGGCGCCAGATCGCCTTGATGATATCGGTCTGCTTGTCCATCACGATGACCGCCGCCGTGCCAAGGCCGGAGCCCAGTTCGCCGCGCAGATAGTCAAAGTCCATGATGGCGTCTTTCATCTTCTCGCCGCGCACACAAGGAACCGAAGAGCCGCCGGGAATGACAGCCAGAAGATTGTCCCAGCCGCCGCGAATACCGCCGCAATGCTTCTCGATCAGCTCCTCAAAGGAGATGCTCATAGCCTCTTCAACCACACAGGGGCTGTTGACGTGACCGGAGATCGCAAACAGCTTAGTGCCGGCGTTGTTCTGACGGCCAAAGCCTGCAAACCAATCGGGTCCGCGACGCAGAATGGTCGGCACCACGGCGATAGACTCCACGTTGTTCACCGTGGTCGGGCAGCCATAAAGGCCAGCACCAGCCGGGAACGGCGGCTTCATACGCGGCATGCCCTTCTTGCCCTCAAGGCTTTCGATCAGCGCAGTTTCTTCGCCGCAGATATAGGCCCCTGCACCATGGTGCAGGAAGACGTCAAAGTCCCAGCCGGATCCGGCTGCATTGCGACCCAGAAGACCTTGGTCATAGCATTCGTCGATGGCGGCCTGCAGCGCCTCGCGCTCGCGGATGTATTCGCCGCGCAGATAGATGTAGCAGGTATGCGCATTCATCGCGAAGGAGGCGATCAGCGCGCCCTCGATCAGCGTGTGCGGATCATGGCGCATGATCTCGCGGTCTTTGCAGGTGCCCGGCTCCGATTCATCGGCGTTGATGACCAGATAGGAGGGACGACCATCGCTCTCTTTCGGCATGAAGGACCATTTAAGGCCGGTCGGGAAGCCCGCACCACCGCGTCCGCGCAGGCCGGAATCCTTCATGTTCTGGATGATCCAGTCCCGCCCTTTTTCGATGATGCCCGCAGTGCCATCCCAATGGCCCCGCTGTTTTGCGCCTGCCAATGTGCGCTCATGCATCCCGTAAAGGTTGGTAAAGATCCGGTCCTGGTCCTTCAGCATGTCTGCCTACCTTTGGCTGTCCTGGCGCATCCGCCAGAGTTGAAAAATGTTGACCGCTGCATAGATGAAGCCTGCAAGGGCTGCGAAATCAAACAGCAGAGCGTAGCGCCCGGCGAGCCCCAGCGCGGGGCCGATGAACAACGACATTGCCAGCCAGCCAAGCATGGTTGCGGCAATCACCAATGCGATGTGCCGTCCCTTTGCTGCCAGTGCTTTGTCGCGCTCTACGCTCATGTGGTCCTGAATATTGGCCCCTGCCCCGTAGGACAGGCGCGGTTATCGTGGTGTCAGTCTTTTTTGTAGCGGTCGTCGGCCTTGGCCTTCTTGGCGAATTCGGTTTCCTCGCCAGCCGCCAATTGCCGGGACTGTTCGATCCAGCCATCGCGGACGATGCGCCCCTTAAACTTCAACCGGCTATCGACCCATGCGATCTGCTCATCCGTCCAGGCGGCGATCTGGTCAAAGTGGTAGAACCCCAGATCATTCAGGGTCTGCTCCAGCTTGGGACCGACACCTTTCAGCATCTTCAGATCATCGGCCTTGCCATCACGCGCTGCGGTCAGGGTTTCCGGTTTCTCTTCAACAGCGGCTCCGGCTTCTGCGGCGGCGCCCTCTGGCGATGCAGGTTCGCTGACAGCAGCTTTTTTCGGAGCGGCCTTCTTTGGGGCGTCGCTCTTTGCCTTGGCAACCTCGGCCTGTTTCACCGCCGGAAGCGGTGTTTTCGGCGCGGGCGGCGGGGTGTCGGCACTGTCGCGACCGGCAACCTTGCCGTCCTTGCCAATCCAAGGCGTCAGGATCGGCACTTCGGTGCCGTCGATACGCTTGACTGTATCGCCAATATCCGCCGCCAGCTGGACCGACGCATTATACTGCGTCTTGCCGCTTTCATATTCTGTCAGCGAGGTCAGCCCCGATTTCGGCTCGGCCGCGTAGCGCCCGTTTTGCGGGCCCGGCAGCGGCACCTGACCGGCAGCCAGATCATCCAGCAGCTTGGCAAAGCCTTCTGCGGTCAGATCTTCGTAATAATCCTTGCCGATCTGGGCCATCGGGGCGTTGGTGCAGGCACCAAGGCACTCGACCTCTTCCCAGGTAAACTTACCATCCGCCGACAGGGTAAAAGGCTTGTTCGCGATCTTTTCCTGACAGACGGCAATCAGATCCTCTGCGCCGCAGATCATGCAGGACGTGGTCCCGCAGATCTGAACATGTGCAACCGATCCAGTGGGTTGCAGCTGGAACATGAAGTAGAAGGACGCAACCTCAAGCGCACGGATATAGGCCATGCCCAGCATGTCCGCGACATATTCGATTGCAGGCTTCGTCAGCCAGCCTTCCTGCTCCTGCGCACGCCACAGCAGCGGAATGATCGCACTGGCCTGACGGCCATCAGGGAATTTGGTGATCTGCGCTTCGGCCCATGTCTGGTTCTCGGGCGTGAAGGCAAAACTATCGGGTTGTTCGGAATGCAGACGACGAAGCATTAGCGGTCAATCTCTCCAAATACGACGTCCATGGTGCCAATGATGGCCGCGACGTCGGCGAGTTGGTGGCCCTTGGCCACATAATCCATGGCCTGCAGATGCAGGAAGCCCGGCGCACGCAGCTTGGCGCGATAAGGTTTGTTGGTGCCATCTGCAACCAGATAGACGCCAAATTCGCCCTTGGGTGCCTCAACAGCGGCGTAGACCTCGCCGGCGGGCACGTGGAACCCCTCGGTATAGAGCTTGAAGTGGTGGATCAGGCTCTCCATCGAGGTTTTCATATCGCCCCGTTTGGGCGGGGTCAGCTTGCCACGGGCCAGAATATCACCGGGGGTTTCGCGCAGTTTGCCGATACACTGGCGAATGATCGACAGCGACTGGCGCATCTCTTCCATACGGACAAGGTAGCGGTCGTAGCAGTCGCCGTTCTTGCCAACCGGGATCTGGAAATCGAATTCGTCATAGCACTCATAGGGCTGCGCACGGCGCAGGTCCCAGGCAAGGCCGGAGCCGCGCACCATCACCCCGGAGAACCCGTAGTTGAGGATATCCTCCTCGGTCACGACACCGATATCGGCATTCCGCTGTTTAAAGATGCGGTTCTCGGTCAGCAGCCCGTCGATGTCATCCAGAACTGATGGGAAGCTATGGGTCCAGGCCTCGATATCGTCGATCAGCGCGTCGGGCAGATCCTGATGCACACCACCGGGGCGGAAATACGCCGCGTGCAGGCGCGCACCACAGGCCCGCTCGTAGAAGATCATCAGCTTCTCGCGCTCTTCAAAGCCCCACAGCGGCGGGGTCAGCGCGCCAACGTCCATCGCCTGCGTCGTCACATTGAGCAGGTGGTTCAGAATCCGGCCGATTTCGGAATAGAGCACACGGATCAGCGACGCGCGACGCGGCACTTCCACGCCGGTCAGCTTTTCGATGGCCAGACACCAGGCATGTTCCTGGTTCATCGGCGCCACATAGTCGAGGCGGTCGAAATACGGCAGATTCTGCAGGTACGTCCGGCTCTCCATCAGCTTTTCGGTGCCGCGGTGCAACAGGCCGATATGCGGATCGCAACGCTCAACGATTTCGCCGTCCAGCTCCAGCACCAGACGCAGAACGCCGTGCGCCGCAGGGTGTTGCGGTCCGAAGTTGATGTTGAAGTTACGGATCTTCTGTTCGCCGGTCAGGGCGTCATCCATTTTGGAGCCGTCCATTACTTCGCCCCCTCTTTCTCGTCGCCGGGCAGGATGTATTCGGCACCCTCCCACGGGCTCATGAAGTCAAACTGGCGGTACTCCTGAACCAGGCTGACCGGTTCATAGACAACGCGCTTCTGCGCCTCGTCGTAGCGAACCTCGGTATAGCCGGTGGTCGGGAAATCCTTGCGCAGCGGATAGCCACGGAAACCATAGTCGGTCAGGATGCGGCGCAGATCCGGGTGGCCGGTGAACAGGACGCCGAACATGTCGAACACCTCCCGCTCAAACCAGTTGGCCGAGGGATGGATGGTCACGATCGACGGCAGCATCTCGTCCTCGCGGATCGATACGCGCAGGCGGATCCGCTGGTTCTGATACATCGACAGAAAGTGGTAGACCACGTCGAACCGCTTGGCGCGGTCCGGGTAGTCAACGGCCGTGATATCGACAAGCGACGAGAACTTGCAGGTCGCATCGGCTTTCAGAAATTCGACAAACCCCGCAAGGTTCGACGGGGCAACATCGACATTCAGCTCATCAAAGCTGACATCCCAGTCGATGACACAATCAGGACGTTTGGCAGCGATCTGGGTGCCGAGTTCTTTCAGAGCTTCAGTCATATTTGTCTCTCCAACCAAAGCCACTTAACGCACAAGCGTGCCGGTGCGGCGAATTTTGCGCTGCAATTGCATCAGACCATACAGCAGCGCCTCTGCCGTCGGCGGGCAACCGGGCACATAGACATCCACAGGCACGATCCGGTCACATCCGCGCACCACGGAATAGCTGTAGTGGTAATAGCCGCCGCCATTGGCGCAGGACCCCATCGAGATCACATAACGCGGCTCGGGCATCTGGTCGTAGACCTTGCGCAGGGCGGGCGCCATCTTGTTGGTCAGCGTCCCCGCGACGATCATCACATCCGACTGGCGCGGAGAGGCACGCGGCGCGATACCGAAACGCTCGGCATCGTAGCGCGGCATCGAGGTGTGCATCATCTCAACCGCGCAGCAGGCCAGACCAAAGGTCATCCAGTGCAGCGAGCCGGTGCGCGCCCAGTTGATGATATCTTCTGCCGAGGTCAGCAGAAACCCCTTGTCCTGCAGTTCGGCATTCAGGGCCTGGGTGACAACTTCCTTGTCGACGCCAGCCGTATTGACTCCGGTCATCACTCCCATTCCAGGGCCCCTTTCTTCCACTCATAGGCAAAACCGATGGTCAGCACAGCGAGAAACACCATCATCGACCAGAAGCCCGCATCGCTCATATCCTTGAAGCCGACGGCCCAGGGAAACAGGAACGCAATTTCCAGATCAAAAATGATGAACAGAATCGACACCAGGTAGAACCGGACATCAAACTTCATCCGTGCGTCGTCGAATGCGTTGAACCCGCATTCGTAGGCGCTGACCTTTTCAGGGTCCGGATTGCGGACGGCCAGCACAACTGCCGCCAAAATAAGAACAATTCCAAGCCCGACCGCTACGGCCAGAAACACCAGAATCGGGAGGTATTCCCGCAACATCTCTTCCACGAGTGGCTCCTTTCCGTGCGCGCGGATTTCTGCGCGCCGTCAATTGGCGTGTTGACTTGGGGCAGTGTCTACTCCCCTCCCCCCTCACCGTCAACCAACGCATCGTTAATGGATAAACCTTCTGTAACGGGCGCGGCAGATCCACATCATGGGCCTTAAACCCTATTGTTTTCATAGGATAAGGCGTACCCGGCAAAAGGCACGCCCCAAGCGAAGAAATCAGGCATTTTTAACGGGGCTACCGCTGCCAGCTTGGTTTTTCCTTGGCGAAAAACGCGGCAATCCCTTCGGGTGCCTCCCGGCCTTCCCAGCGCTCCACCAATGCGGCAATCGTATGATCAATCACCGCATCGTCGATTTTCGGCCCCAGATCACGTACCAATGCCTTTGCGGCCCCGACCGCCTCGGGCGCGCAGCTCAGATAGGGGGTCACCTCGGCCTCGATTGCGGCGTCCATCTCGCTGGCGGGCACGGTCCGCGCAAGAATCCCGAGATCGACCGCCTCATCAGCCCCGAACAGACGCGCCGACATAAAGACACGCCGCGCCCGCGCCTCGCCCATGCGGGCGACGACATAGGGGCCAATCGTGGCCGGGATCAGGCCCAGCCGTGTCTCCGTAAGACCCATCTTGATGTGGTCGGCCCCAATCGAGACATCGCAGACACAAGCCATGCCGACACCGCCGCCAAAGGCATTGCCCTGAACCGCCCCAATCACCGGCTGCGGCAGGGTATTGATGGCCATCAGCATCTCCGCAAGAACCCTGGCTTCGCGCGCGCGGGTTTCGGCATCCGCAGTCATCTGTGCCTGCATCCAGCCCAGATCGCCGCCCGCGCAGAAACTCTTGCCCGCCCCGGTGAGCACGACAACGCGCACCGACCGGTCCGCAGCCAGCGCAGCTGCGGCAGCCTTCAGCTCCTGTAGCATTTCGCCTGACATGGCGTTGTGCTTCTCGGGGCGGTTGAGCATGAGGGTCGCAACACCCCGATCGTCGGTGGTCAGCGTGAGTGTGGTGTACATAGAGGTCGTCCTGCCTGTCCTGCTCGCAGCCCACTGCCGGCGGGCTGCGATTTTGGTTTCGGTCCGCTGTTGTTTACGCTTCGGTGTGAATCAGCTGCCGTCGCTGCGCATTGCCTGGGCCATCTTCGCCGCGTCCTGTAGCACAGAACCGTCAAGACCCGTCTCGTAGCCAAGCCGCGTCAGATGCTCATGCACCGCCTCGGTTGCGACATTGCCTGCCGCCCCCGGCGCATAGGGGCAACCGCCCAGGCCGCCGACGGCCGCGTCAAACACCCGGACACCAAGCGAAAGCGACGCATCAATGTTGTCAATCGCCCGCCCCGCCGTGTCATGATAGTGCCCAGCCAAGCGGCTGACCGGCACCCGCTCGCGCACTGCAAGCAACATGCGTGCAATCGAATCCGGTGTTGCCTGACCAATGGTGTCGCCCAGCGAAATCTCATAGCAGCCCATGGAAAACAGCCGATCCGCCAGCGCCGCAACAGCGTCGGGGTCCGTTGGCCCGTCAAACGGGCATTCGGTCACACAGGAGATATATCCGCGCACCGGCAGATCGATATGGCGCGCGGCCTCTATGATTGGCGTGAACCGTTCGATGGATTCGGCCACGCTGGCGTTGATATTGGCCTTGGAGAACCCCTCCGACGCAGAGGCAAAGACCGCGATCTCATCCGCTTTGGCGGCCAAGGCATCCTCGTAACCGCGCATATTCGGCGTCAGCGCGGCATAGCGCACATCCGCCCCACGGTTGATCCCGGCGAGCACCTCGCCCGATCCGGCCATCTGCGGCACCCATTTGGGCGAGACAAAGCTCGCCACTTCGATCCGCCGGAAGCCCGCCTGCGTCAGGCGGTCGATCAGCGCAACCTTCTCCGATACCGGTATATCCCGCTTTTCATTCTGCAAACCATCGCGTGGTCCGACTTCGAAAATCTCGACGCTTTCACCCACAGCACATCCTCCCAAGCTCAATTCACAAATCAAATGGCCCATCAGGCCGCAGGGCGCGGGCACGACCCGAGATCGCGCCCATGCCAGCCGTTTAGCTGTCCGCCTCCTCCAGGCGGACCAACGCGGCCCCCGCTTCGACCTGATCACCAGCCGAGGCCAGCACCTCGGCCACCACGCCGTCGCGGGCCGCCAGAAGCGAGTGTTCCATTTTCATCGCCTCAAGGATAGCGAGTCGTTCACCTTCTTTGACGCTCTGGCCTGCTTCGGCAAAAACCGCCTTGACCAGACCGGGCATCGGGGCCTCGATCACATTCTGATCCCCGCCCGCTGCCGATGCGCGGTCCAGGGGGTCAATCACCTCGAACTCGAGGCCATAGCTATCAAATACGGTGATCGTATTGCCCGATTGGGCGATCGAGGGCAGACGATTACCGCCCAGCACCCAATGTCCACCGATCCTGGTGGCGCAGACCTGGGATTCGGGGTCCTGAGGGAACTCCCAGATCTGGCGATCCGGTCCATCCACCTCAACCGTGGCTTCAAACACATCACCCTGATGGCTGAGGTGAACGGAACGGCGCATATCGGACCAAAGGGTAAAGCCGGTCTCCCAGCCGCCCTCGAGGAGGCCGAGGGCCTGCATGCCGGCGGCGGCCTTCTGCTCGGGCGTCACCCCAGGCGCCTGCACCAGCTGATCCAGATCGCGCGCGATAAGGCCCGTGTCGACGTTCCCCGCCGCAAAGCCCTCATGCGCCGCCAGCGCGCCAAGGAAGGCAAGGTTGGTAACCGTGCCGCCGACCTCGGTTGCCGCCAGCGCCTGCGACAGGCGCGACAGGGCGATTGCGCGGGTGGGACCATGTACGATCACCTTCGAGATCATCGGATCATACCAGGGGCTGATGGTATCCCCTGCCCTGACACCGCTGTCGGCGCGGGCCTCAGCCGGGAAGGACAGATGCGTCAGCGTGCCGGTTGCGGGCAGGAAGCCCTTGGGCACGTCTTCGGCGTAAAGCCGTGCCTCAAACGCATGGCCCGTGATGGTGAGGTCTTCCTGCTTGGCAGGCAGGCTCTCGCCCGATGCAACCCGCAGCTGCCATTCCACCAGATCAACGCCGGTGATCAGCTCGGTCACTGGATGCTCCACCTGCAGGCGGGTGTTCATTTCCATGAACCAGAACCCGTCAGGGCGCAGCCCGTCAGAGCCGTCAACGATGAACTCAACCGTGCCCGCGCCCTTGTAGCCGATGGCTTCGGCCGCGCGCACGCCCGCCTCGCCCATCGCGGCGCGCATTTCTGCGGTCATGCCCGGCGCGGGGGCTTCCTCGATCACCTTCTGATGGCGGCGTTGCAGGGAGCAGTCGCGCTCGAACAGATGCACGGCACTTTTGCCGTCGCCAAAAACCTGCACCTCGATATGGCGCGGCTGCTGGATGTATTTCTCGATCAGCACATCGGGGTTGCCAAAGGCGGTGGTGGCCTCCCCCTGCGCGCTTTTGAGCGCGTCGGCGAAATCGGCAGGTTTCTCAACCAGCCGCATCCCCTTGCCGCCGCCACCGGCAACTGCCTTGATCAGCACCGGATAGCCAATTTGATCCGCCTGATCCCTGAGGAAATCGGCATCCTGATTGGCGCCGTGATAGCCCGGCACCACCGGCACGCCAGCCGCCTCCATCAGCACTTTGGCGGCGTCTTTCAGACCCATCTTGCGGATCGCCTCCGCAGAAGGGCCGATGAAGGTAAGGCCCGCAGCCTCTACCGCATCCACAAAACCCGGGTTCTCCGAAAGAAACCCATAACCGGGATGGATGGCCTGCGCACCGGTCGCCCTGGCGATTGCGATGATCTCATCGCCGAGGAGATAGCTGTCGGCCGGCGCCGGGCCATGCCCGATGTGGCAGGCCTCATCCGCCATGGCGACATGCTTTGCGCCACGATCGGCGTCGGAATAGACCGCCACGGTTTTCACGCCCATGGCGTGGGCGGTTTCCATCACACGGCAGGCGATCTCGCCGCGATTGGCAATCAGGATTTTGTCAAACATGGGGTTGGTCCTTTGTCTGGAGCTCTGGACCGGGGGCTGCCTGCCCCCGGACCCCCGGGGATATTTTGGGCCAGAAGAAACGCGGGGCGCTTACATCCGGAAGACGCCGAATTTGGTCTCTTCGATCGGGGCGTTCAGGGCGGCACTCAGCGACAGGGCCAGCACGTCACGGCTCTTGCGCGGGTCGATGATGCCGTCGTCCCAAAGCCGCGCCGAGGCGTAAAGCGGGTGGCTCTGCTCCTCGAACATCTCGATGGTGGGGCGTTTGAACTCGGCCTCGTCCTCAGTGCTCCAGCTGCCGCCCATACGTTCGATCGCGTCGCGTTTCACTGTCGCCAGCACGCCCGCCGCCTGCTCGCCACCCATCACCGAGATACGGGAATTCGGCCAGGTCCACAGAAAACGCGGGGAATAGGCGCGGCCCGACATGCCGTAATTGCCCGCACCGAAGGAGCCGCCAACCAGCATCGTAACCTTCGGCACATTGGTGGTGGCAACCGCTGTCACCATCTTGGCGCCGTGGCGGGCAATGCCTTCGTTTTCATATTTGCGGCCGACCATGAAGCCGGTGATGTTTTGCAGGAACACCAGCGGGATCTTGCGCTGGGAGCACAGCTCCACGAAATGCGCGCCTTTCTGGGCGGCTTCGGAGAACAGGACGCCGTTGTTGGCGATGATGCCGACCGGGCAGCCCTTCACATGGGCAAAGCCGGTCACAAGGGTCTCGCCAAAGCGCGGCTTGAACTCATCAAAGCGCGAGCCATCGACCAGCCGCGCAATCACCTCGCGGATGTCATAAGGCGTGCGCAGATCGCCCGGCACCACGCCGAGGATTTCCTCGGGGTCGTAGGCGGGGTCCTCTGGGCTGGCCCAGTTCACTGTCAACGGCTTGGTGATATTCAGCGATTGCACCGCGCGCCGCGCCAGTGCCAGCGCATGGGCATCGTCCTCGGCGAGGTAATCCGCCACACCGGAGAGGCGCGTGTGCACATCGCCGCCACCCAGATCCTCGGCGCTGACCACCTCGCCCGTGGCGGCCTTCACCAGCGGCGGGCCCGCGAGGAAGATGGTGCCCTGCTCCTTCACGATGATGGTGACATCCGACATCGCCGGCACATAGGCACCGCCCGCCGTGCAGGAGCCCATGACGACGGCAATCTGCGGGATGCCCTTGGCCGACATCCGCGCCTGATTGTAGAAGATGCGCCCGAAGTGGTCACGGTCGGGGAATACCTCGTCCTGGTTGGGCAGGTTGGCACCACCCGAGTCGACCAGGTAGATGCAGGGCAAACGGTTTTCCTCGGCAATCTCCTGCGCGCGAAGGTGCTTCTTCACCGTCATCGGGTAATAGGTGCCGCCCTTCACGGTGGCGTCGTTGCAGACCACCATGACCTCCTGGCCGTGAACCCGACCGATGCCCGCGATCACGCCCGCCGCAGGAGCAGCACCGTCATACATGGCATGCGCCGCAGTGGCGCCGATCTCCAAAAACGGGGAGCCGGGGTCCAAGAGGTTCGCCACCCGGCGGCGCGGCAGCATCTTGCCGCGGCCTTCGTGCCGGACGCGGGATTTCTCGCCACCCCCCATGCGCGCGGCCTCGGCTGCCTCGCTGATCTGCGCGAGCGCGTCCAGATGCGCCGCACGGTTCTGTTTGAAGCCTTCCGAGGAAGGCATCGCCTTGGATGTGAGTTTCATGTCCACTCTCCCATTGTTGGGGTTAGGCTGTGTCCCGTCATACAGGAAGACTTATTGGTTCTGGTTGGGGCAGCGTACGCCGGGTAAGCAATACCTATAGTCATTGGCTTGCCTCACCGGTCATTTTCTCACCGCGCATCAGAATTCTTAGTTTGAGCCATTCCAAAAGCGCCTCCGAATAGCGGCACGCTACGTCCGACGGCAGATTGGGGTCCGAAACCTTGGTGCAATCGGGAACCTCACCCAAGGCAGGCATACGCAGACCTGCAGGCCCGCTGCCATCAAGAACACTCTTGTCGAAGCCGGGCATCAGGCTAACGATGCGCGCTCCATCCGCCTCCACCCACGCCGAAGCGCTTTCAACACAGTACTGTAAAGCCTTGTTTTCTTGGCTCATGTTGCACATGCGGACGGCCTGCGAGACGCATTGGGTGTCCATGGGCACCGCAAAGCCAACATCGGGGACAAATCCAGAGCAAGCGCTCAGAAAACCGGCTGTATCAAAAACGGGGGTTTCCTCACTTGCCGCAGTAAGAGGAAAGGGCGCGCCTAAAGCGCAAGCACAGGTTGCAAGAAAGGAAAGGAGCGGCTGTTTCATCAGTTCATCTCCCCCGCTGCCCGCGCCTTCAGTTCCTTGCGGATCACCTTACCGGTCACCGTCATCGGGAGGGCGTCCAAGAACTCCACTTCGCGTGGGTAAGAGTACTTTGCCAGACGGGATTTGACGTAGTCCTGCAGATCTTTCTCGGATGGCGAATGGCCGGGTTTCAGCACCACATAGGCCTTCACGATTTCGGTGCGCAGCTCGTCCGGCTTACCCACCACACCCACGGTTGCCACCGCCGGATGGGTCATCAGACAATCCTCAATCTCCGCTGGGCCGATGCGATAGCCAGCGGAGGTAATGACATCATCCTCACGCCCGACAAAGCGCAGATAGTCACCCTCCCAGATGCCGCGATCCCCGGTGACCAGCCAGTCGCCATGAAATTTTTCAGCCGTCGCGTCGGGGCGATTCCAGTATTCAAGCATCATCGACGCAGCACCCCGGCGCACGGCGACATCGCCCTCAGCAAGCGTGGGGGTGCCGTCGGCGTCGATCACCTCGACCACGCACCCCGGAACCGGCCTGCCAATACAGCCCGGACGGACCGGGAAATCAGCGGCGCAGGAGGAAACCGTCATATTGCATTCGGTCTGACCGTAGAATTCGTTGATGGTCACGCCCAGGCTCCGCTGGCCCCAGGCGAGCATCTCTGCGCCCAGGGGCTCTCCACCAGACGCGACCGAGCGCAGACCGTCGAGCCCCTGCCCCGCCGCCTTCAGCAGGCGCAATGCGGTCGGCGGGAAGAAGACGTTGCGCACGTCCCCCCGGCGGATGATGTCGGCGCAAGCCTCCGGCGTAAATTTGTCCAACCGTGCGGCGACAACAGGGACGCCCAGCGCCAGACCCGGCATCAGCACATCGAACAGACCGCCGATCCAGGCCCAGTCCGCAGGGGTCCAGAGGCAATCGCCAGGTTGGCCGAGATGATCATGGCTGATCGCAACACCAGGAAGATGGCCCGACAAAACCCGGTGCCCGTGCAATGCCCCCTTGGCGCTGCCTGTGGTGCCGGAGGTGTAGATCAACACCGCTGGCGTCTCCGGGGTGGTTTCGGCATAGGGCAGCAGATCGCCATTGTGCGCCGGGGTTTCGGTCAGGACCTCCTCCACCAGAAGCGGCTGTGCCAGCTCACCCAGCTGGGCGGCCCCAGCCGTATCGGTCAGCACAAGGTCCAATCCGGCATCGCCGATGCGTGAGGCCAGCGCATCCTGCTGGAACAGCTTGAACAACGGCACCGAGATGGCACCAATCTTCCAGATCGCCAGATGCGCAACGGCGCAGCCGACAGACTGGCTCAGCAGTACACCGACACGATCTCCGGGGGCGACCTGCGCCGACAGGTGGCGGGCCAGCAGGTCCACCTGTCCACGCAGCATCCCGTAGGTCACATCCCGGCGGTCTGCGGTTGTGAGATCAATCAGCGCAAGCGCATCGTCCGGGTGGTCCAGAGCTTGTTCAGCCATGTTGAGGCGCGCAGGAAACGCCCAGCCGCCTGCGGCCGTCAACCCGGGATATGTCGTCTGCTTGATCATTAACAGCCCCTCGCAGGTTGCATGGCCGCCATGCGTTTTTTCACTGCATTCCCAAGGGGAAAGCCCGCGCGGGTTTGATCCAGATCAGTGTAACACCCGGCGGATGAGCGCATAGATCCCCCGTACACGAAAGAAGAGGGATAGTCCCAATGACCCGTATGGTTTCCGCCCTGGCTCTTAGCGCTGCACTGGCAGCCCTGGCCGGCCCCGCCCTTGCCCAGTCCCAGGGGGATTGGACCCTTGGCATCGGCATCGCCAACGTCAATCCGAAATCCGACAATGGCACGCTCGCCGGTGCTGCTGCCACGATTGACGACGATACTGCTCTGACCTTCACCGCGGAGTACTTCATCCGCGACAACATCGGGATTGAACTTCTGGCCGCCAGCCCGTTCGAACATGATATTTCTTTGAACGGCGCCTATACCGCGACTACGAAGCATCTGCCGCCGACCCTGTCGGTCAACTATCACTTCCCGACGCAGACTAAGTTCAAACCCTTTGTCGGCGTTGGTATCAACTACACGACCTTCTTTGAGGAAAGCTCGCCCGCGGGGGTTATTTCGCTTGATGACAGCGTCGGGCTGGCACTGAACCTTGGCGCCGACTGGCAGATCTCGGATCGTGGCGCATTGCGGGTGAACGTCCGCTACATGGATATCGAAACCGATGTGACCCTGAACGGCACCAAGATCGGCACCGCCGAGATTGATCCGATCACTGTTGGGTTTGGCTACGTTCACCGTTTCTGATCCCTTTGACGAGTAACTGATTAGAACGAGTGGTTCAGGGAGAGGCGGCGCACCTTATGGGGCGCCGCTTTCTCTGTCTTGCGCCTTGCAGGCGTGTTGCATCACCAAGCCGCAAGACAGCAGTCACCCGGGGCATCTGCCCCGGTGCGGGCTTACATCTGGCCCATCAGCTCGCGGCCGATCAGCATCCGGCGGATCTCCGAGGTGCCCGCGCCAATCTCCATCAGCTTGGCATCCCGGAAGATACGGCCCACCGGGTTGTCGGAGAGATAGCCCGCCCCACCAAAGGCCTGCACCGCCTGATGCGCCTGCGTCATGGCCACCTCAGAGGCGTAAAGACAGCAGGCGGCGGCATCCTGGCGGGTCACGGTCCCCTTGTCGCAGGCTTTTGCCACTTCGTAGACATAAGCCCGCGCGGTGTTCATCGCGGTATACATGTCGGCGATCTTGCCCTGCATCAGCTGGAAGTTTCCAATCGGCTGGCCGAATTGTTTGCGTTCTTTCATGTAGGGCATCATCTCATCCATGCAGGCGGCCATGATGCCAGTGCCGATGCCCGCCAAAACGACGCGCTCATAGTCGAGACCAGACATCAGGACGCGCACGCCCTTGCCTTCTTCACCCAGCACATTCTCAAATGGGACCTCGACGTCTTCGAATACCAGTTCGGCGGTGTTGGAGCCGCGCATCCCCAGCTTGTCAAAATGCGGCGAGGTCGAGAAGCCCTTGAATTCCTTTTCGATCAGGAAGGCTGTGATCCCCTTGGATCCCGCTTCGGGGTCGGTCTTGGCATAGACCACCAGCGTGTCGGCATCGGGACCGTTCGTGATCCAGTATTTATTGCCGTTCAGGCGGTAGTGATCATTGCGCTTCTCCGCGCGCAGGCTCATCGAGACGACATCGGAACCGGCGCCTGCCTCGGACATGGCCAACGCGCCGACGTGTTCGCCGGAAATCAGCCGCGGCAGGTATTTTGCCTTTTGTTCGGCATTGCCGTTGAGCTTGATCTGATTGACGCAGAGATTCGAATGCGCGCCATAAGACAGCGACACCGAGGCGCTGGCCCGGGCGATCTCCTCAACCGCGACGGTATGGGCCAGATAGGACATGCCGGCACCGCCGAATTCCTCAGGCACGGTGATACCCAGCAATCCCAGCTCACCCATCTCCTGCCATAGCTCGGCGGGGAATTCGTTTTTCTGATCAATCTCCTGCGCCATTGGCTTGACGCGCTCCTGCGCCCAGCGGTGCACCATGTCGCGCAGGGCATTCACATCTTCGCCCAGATCAAAGGTCATGCTTGCGTTAAACATCGTTTTCTCCCGAAGTCGCCGGTTATTGAACAGTTGTTCATTAATAGCCACATCCCTGGCCTTCAGTCAATAAGATGACACCTCAGGGTGCAGAAATAATCTGCACATACCCGCCGCCACGGCGGTGCGATTGCCACACTGGCGCCTTACTTTGCGATTAACGCATTGTTTACCAAAAGCAGGCAGAGGCCCGGCGCGATGCAAAATCTGATCATCAACGGAACATTTGACAGCGGCTCCGCCAATTGGAGCGGCACCGACCTGGAGGCCAGCAATACCGAGAGCGCCTATCTCGGGAATGGCTCATCCAATCGCGTGGCCGAAATGGACGGTCAATCCGGCCAGACCACCGTGATGGAGCAGAGTTTTACCGTCACTGCTCCGATCCAGACCACGCTGACGCTGGACGCCGCCCTGCGCACTGCCTCGCTGAGTCAGGCGGGCACCGAGGGATTTACCGTCGAAATTCTGGATGCGAGCGGAGCCGTTATCGCCTCCATGTCGGTGCTGCCGACCACCAGCAGCTTTACCCAGGCCAGCCTGAATGTGAACTTCACCAGCCCCGGAGACTACACGCTGCGCCTGACCGAACTTGGCAGCGACGATAGTCTCGGCGCGATCGTCGACAATATCTCGCTCTTGGTATGCTTCTGCAATGGCACCCTGATCGAAACGTCCGACGGTCCCCGCGCCATCGAAACCCTCACGCCGGGCGACATGGTCATGACTGAGGACGGGCTGAAGCCGCTGCGCTGGATTGGCAGGCGGCGTGTCTCGGCGAACGAGATGAGGGACGACCCCAGGCTCCGCCCGGTGCGGATCGAGGCCGGCGCCCTCGGGCCGGGACTGCCCAAGAAACCGCTGCTGGTCTCGCGGCAGCATCGGATGCTGATCCGATCACGCGTGGCGCAGCGCATGTTTGGCCTATTCGAGGTGCTGATCCCGGCCATTCGCCTTACGGCCCTGCCGGGGATCTATGTATCGGCACCGCAGGAGGGCATCGCCTATTTCCACATGCTGTTCGACAACCACGAGATCGTTCTCGCCAATGGTGCCCCCAGCGAAAGCCTGCTGGTCACCGAACCGTCGCTGGCCGCCCTCTCCCCCGCCGCGCGGCAGGAGTTGAAACAGCTGTTTCCGGATCTGGTTGGCGCAGCCCAGCACGGCCCTGCCAGCGCCAGACCCATCCCGCCACAGCCCAGACAAAAGCGGCTTCTGGAACGGATCGGCAAAAACAATCGCGCTGTCGTGGATCCTATCTGAGCCGAGCAGCCAGCCGACCCGTCAGCGCTCTCCGGCCTGGAACACCGCCGCCACCTCAGCCCGGATGATGCGCGCGATCTGCGCACAGTCGGAAAGCGAGAAGGTCAATGGCACCCGCATGTCGATGATCCCGTGCAGCACCCGATCACTTGCGGGCATTGCCGGTGCCGCCGCATAGCGCCAGCTGTCATAGCGGGAGGTGAATGCGACCGGCTCAGCCGCACCAAACCATTTGAGTTCCACTCCGCGAGCGCTGCACCGGCGCAGCACCTCACGGATCTTGTCAGCCGACCAGTCCAGCAGCAGGAACTGGATGGAGGAGCCGACATATAACTCCGCTTGCGGGCGTTCGACGACCTGCAGGCCGGGCGTGTCTCGCAGCCCTGTCTCGATCTGCTGATAGCGTTCGTTCCAGCGCTGCACCTGCTGGTCCAGTTGCCGCAGCTGCGGCCGCAGGATCGCAGCGCGCAGGTTGTCCATACGGCCCGAAATATTGGGGGTTTCATATTTGATCCGCTCGAACACCTCAGGTCCGGGCGCAGCCCGATGCCGTGAGTAGAGCATATAAGACCCCGACAGCATGATGGCGCGGGCCGCGATTTCGGGGTCCGAGGTGATCATCAGACCACCCTCTCCCGAGTTGACGTGCTTATAGGTCTGGCAGGAATAGCAGCCGACAGCGCCATGACGGCCGGACAGAACCCCGTTCCACCGCGCGCCCATGGTGTGGGCGCAGTCCTCGATCACGGTGACGCCCGCAGCATCGCAGATGGCCATCAACCGATCCATATCGCAAAGATGCCCCCGCATATGTGACAGCATCAGAACCTTCGGGTGACCATCCGCCGCCAGCTGACGCTCAAGATCCTCAAGATCAAGGGTCAGCGCTTCGGTTACCCCGACATAGACCGGCTGTGCGCCAACAGCGGCAATCGACCCCGGTACCGGCGCGAGGGTGAAGGCATTGGTCAGCACCCTGTCGCCGGGCCGCACCCCGACCGCGCGCAGGGCGGTTGCCAGCGCATAGCCCCCCGACGCCACGGCCAGGGCATAGGGCGCGCCCATCTGTGCCGCAAATTCCTCTTCCAGCAGGGTTACCTCGCCCGCCTCATCCGCCACCACATTGTAGCGATGCAGGCGTCCGTGGCGCATCACCGCGACGGCGGCTTCGATGGCATCTTCGGGGATGGGTTCCTGCTGGGTAAAGCTACCGCTGAATATCTCTGTCATGGTGTTTTTGTCTGCCCCTGATCACACGAGGTCAAGCCCTGCCATGCCCCCCCCCCGGAGAAGACGGCAACGATGTCATGACGACATCGCCCGGACGACATCGCCTGACATCAAAGAGGCAGCAAGCGGGCCGCCAGTGCCGGAAGATCCTCAAAACGCTGTAACAGCGCCTCGGGGCGCAGCGCCTCAAGGTCGTCGCCGGACGGACCAAAGGTCACCAGCACCGAGGCCACCCCGGCCGCTGCCGAGGTCTTGCGGTCGGTGTCCGTATCACCGATCAGAATTGTACGCTCAGGATCACCCCCGGCCCGCCGGGCAGCCTCCCGCAGCGGCTCCGGGTCAGGCTTGCGCACCGGCAGCGTATCCGCCCCGACCAGAGAGTGGAACGCATCACGTACGCCCAGACTCTGCATCAGCTTCTCCGCCAGCGCCTCCGGCTTGTTGGTGCAGATCCCCACCCGGAATCCGTCGGTTTTCAACTGCTCCACCGCCGCCATGGCGCCCGGATACAACACCGTGTGATGGTCAATCGCATCGCGGTAATACTCCAGAAGCCGCGGATAGTATTCCTCGACGGTTTCTTCACGATACTCCCCGGCGCGTTTCAGCCCGGCGGTCAACATGCTCTTGCCACCGCGCAGGGCAACCGCAGCATCCCGTGGCAAGGTCAGCAGGTCCCCCAGTCCCATCTGACGGAAACAGGCATTCGCCGCAGCCAGAAGATCACCGGATGTATCCGCCAAAGTACCATCGAGATCGAAGATAACCGTTCGCATATCTGCCCTCTCTCGGCGCGTTTCCGCCACCGCTTGTTGCAAGCCGCAACCTTGTTTGATGGCGCTTTGCCTTGCGCGCCTGCTGTTAGCGGATAAAACGGGGGCGCTGAAAAGACAAAGAGAAAACATCACATGAGCACCGCCCTCGTCATTCTGGCCGCAGGCAAAGGCACCCGGATGAACTCCGACCTGCCCAAGGTTTTGCATCCCATTGCCCACGCCCCGATGCTGGAACATACGCTGTCCGCCGGTCGCGCGCTGGCCCCCGAGCGCACCATCGTGGTGGCCGGCCACGGCGCGGATTATGTACGGGCAGCCCTGGCCGATATCGACGAAGATGTCGAAATTGTCGTTCAGGAAGAACAGCTTGGCACAGCTCATGCCGTCGCGCAGGCGCGTGAGGCACTGACCGGTTTCGAGGGCGATATCGTCGTGCTTTATGGCGACACGCCCTTTGTCAGCGCCGAAACGCTGGAACATATGATCGCCGCACGGCAGAACGCCGATCTGGTGGTTCTGGGCTTCACCGCAGCTGATCCGGCACGCTATGGCCGCCTGGTCATGAATGGCGACAGCCTGGAACGTATTGTCGAATACAAGGACGCAACCGAAGCCGAGCGCGCGATTGATTTCTGCAATTCCGGGCTGATGGCCGGCAATGCGGCGCAGATGTTTGCGTTGATTGACCGTGTCGACAGCGCCAATGCCTCCGGCGAATATTATCTCACTGATCTTGTGGAGCTGGCCCGCGCCGATGGGCTTCGGGTCACTGCTGTCTCCTGCGATGAGGCCGAGACCCTTGGCATCAATTCCCGCGCGGATCTGGCCGAAGCCGACCGCATCTTCCAGCGCCGCGCACGTGCCGCGCTGATGGAGGATGGCGTCACGCTGATGGATCCGGAGACGGTCTATCTGGCCTTTGACACCGTCATCGGCCGCGACTCGATCATCGAGCCCAATGTGGTCTTCGGCCCCGATGTCACGGTCGAAAGCGGTGTCTTCATCCGGTCATTCTCACATTTTGAGGGCTGCCATATCTCGCGCGGCTCCAAGGTCGGCCCCTATGCCCGCCTGCGCCCCGGTGCAGAGCTGGCAGAGAACACCCACATCGGCAATTTCGTTGAGATCAAGAATGCTGAAATTGCCGAGGGCGCCAAGGTCAACCACCTCAGCTACATCGGCGATGCCAGCGTTGGTGCCGGTACCAATATCGGCGCGGGAACGATCACCTGCAACTACGACGGCGTGATGAAACACCGGACCGAAATCGGAGCCGGTGCCTTTATCGGGTCCAACACCATGCTGGTGGCCCCGGTGCGCGTCGGCAATCAGGCCATGACCGCGACCGGAGCCGTGATCACGAAATCCGTCGAGGACGGCGCATTGGCCATTGCGCGCGCCGAGCAACAGAACAAACCCGGGCGGGCGCGCAAGCTGATGGACATGCTGCGCGCCAAGAAGGCCCGTCTTGGCAAAGGAGCCGAATAATGTGTGGCATCGTCGGCGTTCTTGGCAATCATGAAGCGGCCCCAATCCTGGTCAAGGCTCTCGAGCGGCTGGAGTACCGCGGCTATGACAGCGCCGGGATCGCCACCGTCAGTGACGGCGCGCTGGACCGCCGCCGTGCGGTGGGAAAGCTGGTGAACCTTTCCGATCTTCTTGTTCATGAACCGCTGCGCGGCAAATCCGGTATCGGCCATACCCGCTGGGCCACCCATGGGGCGCCGACGGTCAGCAACGCCCACCCGCATCGGGCCGGCAGGGTTGCCGTTGTCCACAATGGCATCATCGAGAACTTCAAAGAGCTGCGTGTGGAGCTGGGTCAGAAAGGCATCACCTTTGAGACCGAGACAGATACCGAAACCGTCGCCCTGCTCTGCGAGGCGCTGATCAGCGACGGCAAGTCCCCGGTCGAAGCGGCGCGCGAAACCGTGTCGCGTCTGGACGGAGCGTTTGCCCTGGCCTTCCTGTTTGAGGGCGAAGAGGATCTGATGATCGCCACCCGCAAGGGTTCGCCGCTTGCCATCGGCCATGGCGAGGGCGAAATGTTCGTCGGGTCGGACGCGATAGCGCTGGCTCCGTTCACCGACCAGATCACCTATCTGGAAGAAGGCGATTTTGCGGTACTGACGCGGACCAGCCTCGATATCTGGGACCAGCGCGGCGCCATCGCCAACCGCGAAAAACGCCAGATCCAGCTGGCAAATGCGCGCGTCGACAAGGACGGCCACAAGCATTTCATGGCCAAGGAAATCGCCGAACAGCCGGTTGCCATTGACCGCGCGCTGAAAGCCTATCTGAGCGAGGATGGCCAGCTGGCGCTGCCGTCCGAGCTGGACTTCACCAGGATCGAGCGGCTGACCATGGTGGCCTGTGGCACCGCCTATTATGCCTGTATGGTTGCGAAATACTGGTTCGAACAGATCGCCCGGATGCCGGTCGAAGTCGATGTCGCCTCTGAGTTCCGCTACCGCGAGCCGCCGGTGTCGGAGAAGACGATGGCGCTGTTTGTGTCACAATCGGGAGAGACCGCCGACACCCTGGCCGCCCTGCGCTACATGGACGGCAAGGCGCAGCAGATCGTGGGGCTGGTCAATGTCCCCGAAAGCTCCATCGCGCGGGAAAGCGATGTGCTTCTGCCGCTGCACGCCGGCCCGGAAATCTCTGTTGCCTCGACCAAGGCATTTACCTGCCAGCTGACCATCCTGCTGCTGCTCGCCCTGCGGGCGGCCCAACAGCGCGGCATCGCCCTGCCTGCCGGAATGCCCGACGATCTGCGCGCGCTGCCCGGTCTGATCAACCAGTCACTGACGGGCGCCAAGCAGATCACCGCTACGGCACGCGGGCTGGCGAAGGCACGGGATATCATCTTCCTCGGGCGGGGGCAGCTCTATCCGCTGGCGCTGGAAGGCGCGTTGAAGCTCAAGGAGCTGAGCTATATCCATGCCGAAGGCTACGCCAGCGGCGAGCTGAAACACGGCCCCATCGCGCTCATTGACGAGAAGGTGCCGGTGGTGGTTCTGGCGCCGCGTGATGCACTGTTCGACAAGACAGTGTCAAACATGCAGGAGGTCATGGCACGCGGGGGCAAGGTGATCCTGGTGACCGACACCGAAGGTGCCAAGATCGCCGGTGATGGCACCCATGAGGTGATCGTGATGCCGCAGGTACCCGATGCGCTGGCCCCGATCCTATATGCGGTGCCGGCGCAGCAGATCGCCTATTACACCGCAATCGCCAAGGGCACCGATGTGGACCAGCCCCGCAATCTCGCAAAATCGGTGACAGTGGAATGAGCGATCTGACACTGGAGGTGGCACTCGCCGCGCTGGAGAGCGCCGCCGAGCCTGCGCGCGCGGCTCAGATGGCCAGCTATCACAAGCAGAAGCGCGTTGTGCTGGGGGTTCCGAATCCCACCATCAACAGCCTGAGCCAGGAGTGGCGCAAGCAGCTGAGTTCGGGCGACGATGGGGTTGCCGCGCGCTGCGCGCTGGCGCAGGAGCTCTGGGCCAGCGATATGTTCGAGGCGCGCATCGCGGCGGCAAAGCTGCTGACACAGGCGCGGATCAGGGACGACGCACCGGTCTGGGACCTGCTGCAAAGCTGGCTGCCGGATTTTGACAGCTGGGCTATTGCAGACCACGCAGCCTCGGCCATCCAGAAACGCCTTCAGGCTGAGCCCGCACGTCTGGATATCGTCGAGGGCTGGACCGGCTCTGATCACATGTGGACCCGCCGGGCAGCCCTGGTTGCCACGCTGCCCTGGGCCAAGCTGCCCAACCCCAAAGCTGAAGAACTGGCCGCACGCGAGCGGATCCTCGGCTGGGCCGCTGGCTACGTGCCGGATCGCAACTGGTTCATTCAGAAATCCATCGCCTGGTGGCTGCGCGATCTGAGCAAACATGACGCTGAGCGCACCCGCGCATTCCTTGCCGAACATGGCGCAGCGATGAAGCCCTTTGCCCGCAAGGAAGCGGCCAAACATCTGGCTGCTGCCAGTCACGCCGACTGAACCGCGCAGGCAGGAAACTCGCAACAGCTGTTACCAAAAAAATAGGCGCGCAGGAGCTATCCTTCGCGCCATTTCTTTTTTGGGGGGCTCGCCGGAGGTGACGACCTCAGGGCCGATCAGGCGGCAGGCAGGACCTCAACTTCGACCAGCTCCGTCAGCGGCAGCCCAAGTGCGCGCATCGCATCAATCGAAAGCCGACTTCCGGCGCCGGTGTCTCCACCGATTGGACGCAGAGTCAGCGTGACCTCGGTGCCCCGAGGCGAGCGCACGCGCGCCACCTGCGCACTATCGACCAAAGGCGTGTCCATCCACAGGCCGGGCTGCGAGGGATCCCCGAGGCTGGCCACGGTTGAGGCGCGCCCGGTATAGCCCGCAGCCGCGCCGACCGAGGCAACCGAACCGTTCGCAGCGTCCAGCGGTGTCTGTTCGACACCCGGCGCCAGCGGGACCGTAGCGGCCGTATCACTGACCGGATCACCAACCGGGCCAGAGGGTCTACCCCCACCCAGAACCGAGGAATTCCACTGCAATTGGCCACAGGCTCCAAGCAGCACGACAGACGACAGGATCAAAACAGAATAACGCATATCGCGACACTAGCTCCGCGCTCACGGCTTTGCCAGCGGCAATCCCGGGTTCGGCCAAACTCAGCCCTTGCCGCAAGCGCCGCCCCGCTTTACCTAAGAAGAATGACAGCGCCACTCATCGATCCCTTCGCCCGCGCCATTACGTATCTGCGCGTTTCGGTCACCGACCGCTGCGATTTTCGCTGCGTCTACTGCATGTCCGAAAACATGACCTTCCTGCCGAAGAAGGATCTTTTGACACTGGAAGAGTTGGATCGCATGTGTTCGACCTTCGTCAATCTTGGTGTTGAGAAACTGCGGATCACCGGTGGTGAGCCACTAGTGCGCCGGGGCATCATGACTTTCTTCCGCGCCATGACCCGGCATCTGGAAAGCGGGGCGTTGAAGGAGCTGACGCTGACCACCAATGGCTCGCAGCTGGAAAAATACGCGCAGGATCTTTATGAAGCCGGTGTGCGGCGGGTGAATGTCTCGCTCGATACCATCGACGAGGCCAAATTTGCCGAGATCACCCGCTGGGGCCGCCTGCCCCAGGTGCTGCGCGGGATTGATGCGGCCCAGAAGGCCGGGCTGCGGATCAAGATCAACGCTGTTGCCCTGAAAGGCTTCAACGAGGACGAGCTGCCCGCCATCACCCGCTGGTGCGCCGAGCGCGATATGGATCTGACCTGGATCGAGGTCATGCCGATGGGCGATATCGGCAATGAAAACCGACTGGGTCAATATTGGTCGCTGAAAGACGTGCGCCGCGCCTATGAGGATCACTACAGCGTCACTGATCTGACCGAACGGACCGGCGGACCGGCGCGCTATGTCCGCCTGGAGGAGACCGGCCAGAAGATCGGATTTATCACGCCGCTGTCGCATAACTTCTGCGAAAGCTGCAACCGGGTACGCCTGACCTGCACCGGTGAGCTATACATGTGCCTGGGGCAGGAAGACATGGCGGACCTGCGCGCGCCGCTACGGGATCACCCCGAGGATGATCAGGCGCTGGAAGCGGCCATTCGGGCTGCGATCACGCTCAAGCCCAAGGGCCATGATTTCGATTATTCCCGGCAAAAACTGGACGGGCAGATGCCGCGCCACATGAGCCATACCGGCGGCTGACATGGCCAGCCGCAGGACCAGCGCGCCGACGCTGCTGTTTCACCTCTACCGTGGCGTCACTGCGCTGCTGGCACCATTCGCGTTTCGCAAGGTGGCGGGCAAGCTCGCCGACCATGGCGTTTCTCCCACACGGCAGCGCGAGCGTCTGGGCTATGCCAGCCAGCCGCGCCCGACCCCGCGCGGACCGGACGGCAGGCCTGCGCCTCTGCTTTGGTTGCACGGGGCCTCGGTCGGTGAAAGCCTCGCAGCGCTCAGCCTGATTGACAAACTGGCCCCACGGCTGCCCGGCGCGGAGTTTCTGCTGACCTCCGGCACCGCCAGCTCGGCTGAGATGATGGCCAAGCGTATGCCCGCCAACTGTCGCCACCAGTTCGCCCCGCTGGATGCCACCGCCCCGGTCGATCGGTTCCTGCGCCATTGGCAGCCCGATGCAGCGCTTTTTGTCGAAAGCGAGCTTTGGCCGGTAACGCTCCATGCCGCTGAACAGGCTGCTGTGCGGCTCGCGCTGGTCAATGCCCGCCTCTCGGCCCGGTCTGTGGCGCGGTGGAAATCGAAACCGGCCACCGCGGCGTTTGTGATGCAGAAGTTTGATCTGCTGCTCAGCCAGAACCCGCCGATGGGGGAAAGCCTGATCGAGCTGGGCGCCGCACCGGACAAAGTCCATCCCAGCGGCAACCTCAAGGCCGGTTCCGCTCCGCTGCCCGTCGATCAGGCGGCCCTTGATGCGGTCCGCGCAGAGCTTGGCGAGCGCCCGCTCTGGGTGGCCAGCTCCACGCACCGGGGCGAGGAAGAGACCGTGATCGCCGCGCATAAGGCGCTGCTGGCCGAGGACCCGGACATCTGCCTGCTGCTGGCCCCCCGCCACCCGGAACGAGCCGAGGACATCATCGCGCTGATCGAGCAGGCAGGCCTCAGCGTTGCGCGCCGTAGCGCCGGTCAGCCGCTGACAGCGGATACCCAAGTCTATCTTGCCGACACATTGGGCGAAGTCGGCACCTGGTATGCGCTGTCGCCCATCGTGTTTCTTGGTGGCTCCCTTGCGCCCATCGGCGGCCATAACCCCTTTGAGGTTGCACAGGCAGGCGCTGCCGTGATCACGGGTCCGGGATACTCCAACTTCGCCGAGACCTATCCGCCGTTGATCAGCGCGGGCGGCGCGGTCGAGGTCAATGATGCCAAGGGGCTAGCAGGTGCCGTAAGCCACTGGATGGATGATGATGCCGCCCTCAGCGCAGCGCGCGACGCGGCCCGGGGCGTGGTCGCGGCACAGGCGGCAGCGCTTGATGGCGTGGTTGATCTGCTGATCGACAATCTGGCGCTGTCGCCCGCCCGCCAGCCCCATTGAACGGGACCCGCAGATGGCCGACCTTCTTGTCACCAATTTCAATCGCAACTTCACCGGCGTTTCGGCAACCGCCGCCAATGTGATCCGTCAGCAGGCGGGCCGCTATGATATGGCGCTCGTCGGACGCCCCCTGCCCGGCTGCCCGGACCCCATCAGCATCGCCGCTGCCCGCGCGGCCTCACGCAGGCATGATCCCGCCAAACCCTTTGCCATCTGGCATGTGAGGCGCAACACCGAAATGCGTGCGGCGATCTGGGCACGCGACGTCCTGCGCCTGCCCATCCGCATTGTCTTCACCTCGGCGGCGCAGCGGCGCCACTCGGCCTTTCCCCGCTGGCTGATCTCGCACATGGACGCTGTAATCGCCACCACCGAGGCCGCAGCGGCCTATGTCCCGCATGTCCGCGCGGTGGTGCCACATGGCGTCGATACAGATCTGTTCACACCGGCGGAAAACCGCAGTTCCGCCTGGGCCGCGCTGGGGTATGGAGGCCAGCAGGGGATTGCCACCATCGGGCGCATTCGCCCCGAGAAGGGCACCGATCTATTCGTGGACGCCATGCTGCGCCTGCTGCCGGATCACCCCGGCCTGGTGGCTCTGGTGGTCGGCCGCGCCGCGCGGGAGCATCAGAGCTTTCTGAAGGGGCTGCAGGCCCGGATTGCGGCGGCTGGCCTTGGCGATCGCATCCTCTTTCCCGGCGAAATTCCGGCTGGCGATCTGCCGCGTGTGATACGGGCGCTGTCCTTGGTGATGCAGCTGCCGCGCTATGAGGGCTATGGCATGGCTCCGCTGGAGGGGCTGGCAAGCGGCGTCCCCTTTGTCGGGTCAGACACAGGCTACTACCGCGCGTTCTCCGCACAGGGAACGGTTGGGACGGTGGTGCCGCTGGAAGCTACCGAGGCCGCGGCGGCAGCGGCAGATCGCCTGCTGTCGACACCCGATCAGCTGCTGGATTTCGGGCGCGCCGGGCGTGACCTCGCGGTAACGACCTTCAGCGCAAGCGCCGAGGCCGATGGGATTGACGCGGTCTATCAGGACCTCTGGTCCGCAGGCTGATCCAGCTCCCCTTCCCCGGCCAGAACGCAAATTGCCTGCCCCGATGGGACAGGCAAGCAGGTCACCGACTGGATGACGGGCTGATCAGGCAGCAGGCATGCGCTGCTCGACGATTTCGGCCCACCAGCTACAGCCCGCCGGGATCGCCTCATCGTTGAAGTTGTACTCCGGGTGGTGCACGGCGGCGGTATCGCCGTTGCCGACCAGAATATAGGCACCGGGGCGCTCTTCCAGCATGAAGGCAAAGTCTTCGCCCCCCATCACCAGCGGCGCGTCATCGCAGCTGCCAGAGATGTCGCGGGCCACTTTGGCTGCAAATTCGGTCTGTTCTTCATGATTGACCATCACCGGGTAGCCGCGGTGATAGGTCACCTCAGCCGTGCCGCCATAGGTCGTTGCCACACCGGCACAGATCTCTTTGATGCGCTTCTCCGCAAGATCCCGCATATCGCCCGACATCGTACGCACGGTGCCTTTGATCTGGACACTCTGCGGGATCACATTGAACGCCTTGGAGGAGGTTTCAAAGGAGGTTACGGACACAACGATCTGATGCACCGGGTCCGCATTGCGCGAGGCGATGGTTTGCAGCGCCAGTACCGCCTGCGCCGTCATCACGGTGGTATCGATGGTTTCCTGCGGCTTTGCGGCATGGCCACCGCGCCCTTCAAAGGTGATGTCGAACTGGTCCGTCGCTGCAAAGAAAGCACCCGGGCGGATCGCAAAGGATCCAACCGGCCGACCCGGCCAGTTATGCATCCCATAGACCTCCTGGATATTCCAGCGATCCATCATGCCGTCGTCGCACATTTCCTTGCCGCCGCCGCCGCCTTCTTCGGCAGGCTGGAAGATCACCACGACAGTACCGTCGAAATTGCGGGTCTCAGACAGGTATTTGGCCGCCCCCAGCAGCATCGCAGTATGGCCGTCATGGCCACAGGCATGCATCGCGCCATCGGTTTTGGAGGCATAATCCAGACCGGTCTGCTCATGGATCGGCAGCGCGTCCATATCGGCGCGCAGACCGATGACCTTGCCGGAGCTGTCAGACTTGCCCTTGATCACGCCCACAACACCGGTCCGGCCAATGCCGGTGACAATCTCGTCGCAGCCGAATTCTTTCAGCTTCTCAGCGACCAGAGCGCTGGTGCGATGGGTCTCGAACAGGATTTCGGGGTTTTCATGAATGTCACGGCGCCAGGCGGTGACTTCCTCTTGCAGTTCGGCAAAGCGGTTCTTCACAGGCATGATAATATCCTCTTTTTTGCTCAATGCGCCGACCGTCATGGTCTGCGCCGTATTCGGGTAATTGGATCAGGGCGCAGCGCGCCTGCCCGTCAGGGCAGCGGCAGGCGCTGCTCAATCAGGGTGACAAACCAGCTGCATCCGCTGGGAATTGCGTCATCGTTGAAATCATAGGCCGGGTGATGCAGCCCAGCAGAGGGACCATTGCCGACGCGGATCATCGCACCGGGGCGTTCCTCCAGCATAAAGGAGAAGTCCTCGCCCCCCATCGCCAGGGGCACCTCCGCGCAACGACCGGCCACAGCCACCGCAGCCGCATGGGCATATTCGGTTGCGGCAGCGTCATTGATGGTCACCGGCACGCCGTTCACGAACTCCACCTCCGCCGAACCGCCAAAGCTCTGCGCGATACCGGCAGTCACCGCGCGCAGCCGTTCCGGGATTTGCGCCCGAACGTCCGGAGAATGGGTGCGAATGGTGCCCTTTACCTCGGCCCGGTCGGGAATGACGTTATAGGCCTTCGATGACGTTTCTGCCGAGGTGACCGATAGAACTGCCTGCATCACCGGATCGACGTTCCGCGACACGATGGATTGCAGGGCGGTGATCAGCTGACACATCATCACCGTGGTATCGACGGTTTCCTGCGGTTTGGCAGCATGGCCGCCGCGCCCCTGAAGACGGATGATAAACTCGTCGACCGATGCCAGAATAGGGCCGGGCCGCAGCGCGAATTGGCCCAGCTCCAGCCCCGGCGAATTGTGGATGGCATAGACCTCGTCGATGCCGAAACGGTCCATCAGCCCATCCTTGCACATGGCCTCCGCACCGTTACCGCCCTCTTCTGCGGGCTGAAAGATCACCACCGCCGCACCATCGAAATTGCGCGTCTCCGCCAGATATTTCGCAGCCCCGAGCAACATCGCAGTATGACCGTCATGGCCGCAGGCGTGCATTGCCCCGTCGATCTTCGACGCATGTGGCAGGCCGGTATCCTCCGCCATAGGAAGTGCATCCATATCGGCCCGCAGGCCGATCACGCGGCCC
This sequence comes from Phaeobacter sp. JH20_29, assembly GCF_048056175.1. Classification (NCBI taxonomy): domain Bacteria; kingdom Pseudomonadati; phylum Pseudomonadota; class Alphaproteobacteria; order Rhodobacterales; family Roseobacteraceae; genus Phaeobacter; species Phaeobacter sp. JH20_29. The sequence goes on along the minus strand of NZ_JAYMWO010000018.1, from coordinate 597,151 downwards.
TGCGTGTCGCTGCGCCCCCGGATCACCCCGACAACCCCGGTCCTGCCAATACCGGTCACCACCTCGTCGCAGCCAAAGGCCCGCAGTTTCTCGGCAACCAGCGCGCTGGTGCGGTGCGTCTCATACAGAATTTCGGGGTGCTGGTGGATATCCCGACGCCAGGCGGTGATTTCAGCGTGCATTTCGGCAAAGCGGTTCTTCACGGGCATCGGATAATCCTCAGGCTGCGGGCAGACGTCGTTCGACCAGTTCGGCAAACCAGCTACACCCCAGCGGAATTGCCTCATCGTCGAAATCATAGGCCGGGTGGTGGCACATGGCGGTGTCGCCATTGCCGAGGAAGATATAGGCGCCCGGACGTTCTTCCAGCATATAGGCGAAATCTTCGGAGGGCATGATCGGGTCGGTGTCATCGCTGACCTTGGCCGCAACAGCGCGCGCGGCCTCAACCGCGTATCCGGTCTCAGCCTCGGTATTTACGGTGACCGGATAGCCTGGCGTCCAGATCACCTCGGCATGGGCACCATAGGCAGAGGCGATATCCTCCGCAATGCGCCGCACGCGGGTCTCGGCCTGACCGCGGCACTCCGTTTCCAGCGTCCGCACCGTCCCCTGCAGACGCGCGGTATGGGCAATGACATTAGAGGCGGTACTGTCTGTCTCAAATGTGCCAACGGTCAACACCACACGTTTCAGCGGGTCGATATTGCGCGCCACGATAGACTGGAGCGAGACCACGATCTGTGCCGCGACCAGCGTGGTATCAATTGCCTCATGCGGGGTTGCTGCATGGCCGCCGACCCCAGTCACCCTGATCTCGAACTCATCGGAGGAGGCAAGCAGAGGCCCGGACCGGATGGCAAATTCGCCCACAGGAATCCCCGGAGCATTGTGCAGGCCATAGACTTCCTGAATGTTCCAGCGATCCATCATGCCATCGTCACACATCGCCTTGCCCCCGGCGCCGCCTTCTTCGGCGGGCTGGAAGATCAGCACAACCTTGCCGTCGAAATTGCGGGTCTCGGCCAAGTATTTGGCGGTGCCGAGCAGGATAGAGGTATGACCATCATGGCCACAGGCGTGCATCAGCCCCGGTGTCTGCGACGCATAGTCCAGCCCGGTCGCCTCGGTGATGGGAAGCGCGTCCATATCCGCGCGCAGGCCAATGACCCGGCCAGAGGTGTTCGCCTTGCCCTCGATCACAGCGACAACCCCGGTCTGGCCAATCCCGGTAGTGATGTCTGTGATGCCAAAGCTGCGTAGCTTTTCCTCGACGAAGGCCGCTGTCTTATGCACCTCATAGAGCAGCTCGGGCATCTGATGCAGGTGACGTCGCCAGCCGGTGATTTCGGCGTGCATTTCGGACAGGCGATTCTTGATCGGCATGGGTGTCTCCCTACACTTGATCCGTCGTTCCCCAATCGCAACGCTGGCTGATGCGCACTGAGCCTGCACCTCGGCGATGCGCGTTCAGTCAGGCAGTGCAGACCGGCGACAGCGCTAACCTCCGGGGTCTGCGGCCACTCTCTGCCAGAAAAGTTGCCTTATCAAGTATCGACGTGCAAGTAGATCTCCTTAGGCCGCGATCAGCCCAAACAGCTGCCGCCGACGCGCCGTTGTTCTGGGCTCAGGATGCCAGCCGGTCGACCAGCTGCTGCACGAAGTGGTGGCCAGCGTCGAACTGCGACACCTCGATATATTCATTGGGCTGATGGGCCTGGGCAATGTCACCCGGGCCACAGATCACGGCGGAATAGCCCGCCTCCTGAAACTGTCCGGCCTCGGTGCCATAGCTCACCACATGGGTGCCATTATCCCCGGTGAGCGAGCGCACCAGCGTCTCTGCCTCGCCCTCGACCTCGGGGACCAGCCCCGGAACGTTAAATTTCTTGCTGACGTCGATGCGGGTGTCGGGATGGATCGCCTGCATCTCCGCCTCAACCTCACCCACCCTGGCCAGATAGGCGGCCTCCCAGTCGGCGGCAGATTCGCCCGGCACCACGCGGAAATCCATCACGAAGCGACAGTCTTTTGCGGTGATATTATGCGCGGTTCCGCCGTTGATCATCCCGACATGACAGGTGGTAAAGGGAGGCGTGAACAGCGCTGCAACCTCATCCGGCGCCTTGGCCATATTCTCGGCATTGCGGGCATTGGCCCAGTCGATCAGCCGGGCGCCCTGCATGATGGCGCTGACACCGGTGTGCATGAGCGAGCTGTGCACCTCAAAACCCACCAGATGGGTGCTGTAGCCGATCCCGCCCTTGTGGCCGGTCACCGGTCGCATCACCGAAGGCTCACCAACGATGACACAGGATCCTTTTGGCAGGACCTCCTGCATCGCAACAATCATGGGCGGCGCGCCGGTGCAGCCGACTTCTTCGTCAAAGCTGAGCGCCAGCTGCAAGGGCCGCGCGACGCCGCTATAATGGGCGGCCACCAGCGCCCAGATCGCCAGCGCGTCAAAGCCTTTCATATCGCAGGTGCCGCGCCCGTAATACTTGCCATCCCTCTCGACCACGGTGAAGGGATCGCTGTCCCAGGGCTGGCCTTCGATCGGCACCACATCCGTGTGCCCCGAGAGCACAACAGCCCCCTCGACCTCGGGACCAACATGGGCAAAAACCGCCGCTTTATGCGGCTGCTCGGGATCGACCCAGCGATGCGCGGTGATGCCGTGGCTTGCCAGATAGCCCTCAACCCAATCCACCAGCGGCAGGTTGGTTTCGCTGCTGACAGTGGGAAAGGAGATCAGCTTGGTCATGATCTCCAGCGGGCTGAGCTGATCTGCCATACCCTTAGTAGCCGCTGTCAGTCGTCAGAACGAAATGCCCCGGTTCCACCTCGATATATTGCGATGGCTCCGGCTCGTAGTTCAGATCATGGATCGGCGATGGGATCGGTTTGAAATTCAGATCCTTCTCCGATTTGCGCTGATTTGGATCGGCAATCGGCACCGCCTTCATCAAGGCCTGCGTATAGGCGTGCTGCGGGTTCTCAAAGACCCGCGCCCGCGGTCCCAGTTCCACGATACGGCCAAGGTACATCACACCGACCTGATGGCTGACCCGTTCGACCACCGCCATATCGTGACTGATGAACAAGAAGGACAGGCCCAATTCTGATTGCAGTTCCATCATCAGGTTAAGCACCTGCGCCTGCACCGACACATCCAGCGCCGAAACGGCCTCATCCGCGACGATCAGTTTCGGGTTGAGCGCAAGCGCGCGGGCGATGGCAATGCGCTGCCGCTGACCGCCGGACATTTCGTGCGGATACCGGCGCATGAAGCTGCGCGGCAGATGCACCCTGTCGAACAGATTGGCGACGCGGTCCTGCAATTCGGAGCCGGAGGCAAGCCCATAGTTGCGCATCGGCTCCGCCACCTGATCCAGCAGCTGCATCTGCGGATTGAGCGAGGCAAAGGGATCCTGAAAAATCATCTGCATATCAAGGCGCGCCTTGTGCAGCTCCCGCGGGTTCAGACCCAGAATATCGCGCCCTTCAAATTCCACCGACCCGGACAGCGGCTCCACCAGCCGCAGGATCGACCGTCCGGCAGTGGACTTGCCGCAGCCGGATTCCCCGACCAGCGACAGCGTCTGCCCTTTGAACACCTTGAAGGAGACATCCTCCACCGCGTGAACATTGGCTATAGTGCGGCGCAGAACGCCGCCTTTTACCGGGAAGCGGGTCACCAGGTTGCGCACCTCCAGCAGCACCTCGTCGCTGCCCTTGATCGGCTTGATCTCCTGCTGTTTCACACCCATCAGCTTCATCGGCTCCGGGTAGTCCTTGCCGCGCATCTCGCCCAGTTTGGGAACGGCGGCCAGCAGCGCCTTTGTATAGTCGTGCTGCGGGTTCTCGAAGATTTCGGTGACGGTGCCTTCCTCGACCTTGTTGCCGCGATACATGACAACAACGCGATCCGCCATCTGCGCCACGACGGCCATGTCGTGGGTGATGAACATCACCGCAGTGCCGGTCTCGCGCTTCAGCCGGTCCATCAGCGCCAGGATCTCGGCCTGGATGGTCACATCAAGCGCGGTTGTCGGCTCATCCGCGATCAGCAGGCGCGGTTCGCAGGCCATGGCCATCGCAATCACGACCCGCTGGCGCATACCGCCGGACAGTTCGTGTGGATATTGTTTCAGGCGGCGCTCCGGCTCGGGGATCCGCACCTCACGCAGCAGTTCCAGCGCACGGGCCTCGGCCTGTTTCTTGTTGAGGTTCTTGTGGATCCGCAACCCTTCGGTCAGCTGACGGCCAACGGTGAACACCGGGTTGAGCGCGGTCATCGGCTCCTGAAAGATCATTCCGATCTCATTGCCGCGAATCTGTTTCATCAGCGCCTGATCGGTCTTGCCGAGGTCGACCTCCTCGCCGTCGCGACGGTCAAACAGCAGCTGCCCCGAGGTAATGTCGCCGCCGCCGAACTCAACCAGCCGCATCAGCGACAGCGAGGACACCGATTTGCCGGACCCGGATTCGCCAACGATGCAAACGGTTTCGCCGGGATTGATGTCAAAGGAGACATCCTTCACCCCCACAACCGGACCGTCCTTTGTCTGAAACTCCACCCGGAGTCCCTTAATTTGCGCGATTGGTTGATCCAGCACCGTGACGTCCCCTTCGTGTTCTTCTTTTTCGATGGCGTTAACAGAAATGTGTACGCACCTGCGTTGACCCCGTCAAACCCACCTCCTAACCCTGCGCGATTTTTTCTCCGACGGAAGTCTTGCAATTTGGCAGGAGTCTGTATTCGATACCTTCAGTGCAGCCACGCCTGCCTCCGGTTGCAAGCCATGATCGCGGTAACGTGATCGCAGCCAACGCCCGGCAGATAGCGCGTGCTCAAACGCACAGACCGCAGTGATGTGGCAAATCTCCGGGGCGCCAAAGCCCCGGTCATAAAGAAGGCACATACGTGTCCGACAAGGAGTGAATTATGAAAATCAAGACCCTTTTGCTGGGTGCAATTGCGTCAGCCGCGCTTGCTCCCGCAGCCTTTGCCGAACGGGGATCCGACGGCCAGGTTAACATTATTTATTGGCAAGCGCCCTCGATCCTGAACCCCTTCCTTTCGGGTGGCACCAAGGATGTGGAATCCGCCTCCCTCGTGATCGAGCCGTTGGCCCGCTACGACCCGCAAGGTGAGATGGTTCCCTACCTGGTTGAGGACATTCCCACCGTCGACAATGGCGGCGTGAGCGAAGACCTCACCTCGATCACCTGGAAAATCAAACCCGGCATCCTGTGGTCCGACGGCACGCCCTTCACCGCGAATGACGTGAAATTCACCGCCGAATACTGTATGCACCCCGAGGGCGGCTGCGCACAGGTGACGAAATTCGAAGGTGTCACCAATGTCGAAGCCGTTGACGATCTGACCGTCAAGGTCACCTTCGACAAGCCGACCCCCTTCCCCTATGGCCCGTTTGTCGGCGGCGAAAGCCCGATCATTCAGGCGGCACAATTTGCCGAATGCCTGGGCGCCAAGGCACCTGAGTGTACCGAAGCGAACTTTGCCCCGATCGGCACCGGCCCGTTTGTCGTGGATGAGTTCAAGCCCAACGACGTGATCACCATGTCGGCCAACAACAACTACCGCGACCCGGCCAAGCCGGCCTTTGCCAAGCTCCTGTTCAAAGGGGGCGGCGACGCAACTGCTGCGGGCCGTGCGGTGATGGAAACCGGTGAATTCGACTACGCCTGGAACCTTCAGCTGGCGCCCGAAGTGGTCGCCCAGATGGAAGCCGGCGGCAAAGGCGTGCCAGTTGCTGGCTTCGGCCCGCTGGTCGAACGCATCATGCTGAACAACACCAACCCCGATCCGGCACTTGGCCCGGATGAGCGTTCGGTGATCCGCCCGCATCCGTTCCTCAGCGATCCTGCGGTCTACAAAGCCATGTCGATGGCCATCGACCGCCCGCTGCTGGTGGAAATCGGCTATGGCAAGGCTGGTAAGGTCACCTGTAACTGGGTGCCGGCACCTGCGGCCTTCAACTCCGACTCGATGACCTGTGACACTCAGGACATCGCAGGCGCAAACGCCATGCTGGACGAAGCAGGCTACAAGGACACCAATGGCGACGGCGTACGGGAAACCCCCGATGGCAAGCCGATGAAGATCCTGTATCAGACCTCGACCAACGCTGTGCGTCAGGACTTCCAGGCGCTGATCAAACAGTGGTGGAGCGAAATCGGCATCGAAACCGAGCTGCGCAACATCAACGCGTCCGTCTTCTTCGGTGGTGATCCGGGTTCCCCCGACACCTTCCAGAAGTTCTATGCTGACGTCGAAATGTACGCCAACACCTTCAATGGCACCGATCCGCAGTCCTACCTGGGCAACGGTCTGTGCGACAAGGCACCGCGTCCCGAGACCCAGTGGCAGGGCGAGAACATCTCCCGCTTCTGTGACGAAGAGTTCGACAAGCTGCACGCAGAGCTGGCGCAGACCGCAGGTCTGGAAGCCCGCGCGGAAATCGCCAAGCGCCTGAACGACATCATTGTCGAAAAAGGTGGCATGATTCCGCTGGTGCACCGTGGTCGCCTCTCCGCGCGCTCCAACACCCTTGGCGGTGTGGATCTGAACGTCTGGGACAGCGAACTGTGGAACGCCGCTGACTGGCACCGCACCGAGTAAGCAGCGTCAAACGCCTGCAGAGGCCCCGGTTAACGCGCTGGGGCCTCTTGCCATTCACGTCCGAATGACGTCATTGCGTCGGCCAGAAATGGATCTCAGGCAAAAGACCGCCCAGTTCCACCCCATTCTTCCAATTGCAAAGGCGCCTACTGGATGCTGACCTTTACAATCAGACGCCTTGTCCTGTCGGTACCGACGCTTCTGTTCATCAGCCTGGTGATCTTCCTGCTGCTTGAACTTGCGCCCGGTGACCCGATGGCTCAGGTCCCTCTGACCGTCCCCCCCGAAGTCAAAGAAAAGATGCGCGAAGCGCTTGGCCTTGGCCAACCCGCGCATATCCGATTCTGGAAATGGATCGTGCAGTTCTTCTGGATCGAACCTCAGGTTCTGATCGATTATTATTTTGGCACCAGCTTCTCCGCAGGTGACCTGCGGGTGATCTCCTGGCAGACCCGCTCGCCGGTGATGGATATCGTCGTGCAGCGTATTCCCCAGACCCTGTGGGTCGTGGGCACCGCCTATCTGGTCGCCATCGCCATCGCCCTGCCCATCGGCATCTATTCGGCCTATCGCCAGTATAGCTGGTTCGATCAGGTCGGCACATTTGTGTCGATGGTGGGTTTCTCGGTGCCGCCCTTCTTCTCCGGCGTACTGGTGATTGTGATCTTCTCGGTCCAGCTGGGCTGGTTCCCATCGATCTACGACACCACTCATGTCGTGAACAGTTGGGAGTCTTTTGTTAAGCAGCTGCAACAGATGATCATGCCGGTCATGGTGCTGGCGCTGCAAATCACCGCACAGCTGAGCCGGTTCATGCGGGCCTCGATGCTGGACAACCTCAATCAGGATTACGTCCGCACCGCCCGCGCCAAGGGCCTCAGCGAATATGTGGTCGTCATGGTCCATGTTCTGCGCAACTCGATGATCCCGGTCGTGACCGTGATCGCGCTGGGGATTCCGTCGATCTTCGGTGGCGCCATCATCACCGAACAGGTGTTCAAGGTGAACGGCATCGGCCAGCTGCTGATCGGCGCGATCGAGGCCAACGACCTGCCGATGGTGCAGACGCTAACCTTCATCTTTGCCGTGCTGATCGTGCTGTTCAACCTGATTGCCGACGTGCTCTATGGCATTCTAGACCCGAGGATCCGCTATGACTGATAAGGACCGTCTGGTGCCCGACGAAGGGATTGTGCCCGCCTCGACCGCGCTGCCTGCGGCGGGCGTGATCGAAGAACTGGACCAACCACCCCGCAGCCAGTGGCTGGATGTGTGGGATCAGTTCAAGTCACACAAGGGCGCCATGCTTGGCGGGGCATTGTTCCTGCTGATCGTACTGGCCGTCTATCTCGGCCCGTTTTTCTGGGACATTGATGCCACCCGCATTGATATCCGTGCCCGCAATCAGAGCCCAAGCTGGGCGCATCCTTTTGGCACGGATCAGCTGGGGCGTGACATGCTGGCCCGGATGATGGCAGGCGGCGCGACCTCGGTCTCCGTTGGCCTGACCGCGATGCTGCTGGCGCTGTTCCTCGGCTCATTGGTTGGCGTTCTCGCAGGGTTCTTCAAACGTCTCGACGGACCGCTGATGCGCCTGACCGATCTGTTCCTGGCGCTGCCGCTGTTGCCGCTTCTGCTGGTGATGATGCTGTTGTTCCGCGAGCCGCTGAACGCCGCCTTCGGCCCGGAACAGGGGATCTTTATCCTGATCGTGGCCTCGATCGGCATCACCAGCTGGATGCCCACCGCGCGGATCGTGCGTGGCGATGTGCTGGCGATCAAGGAACGGGAATTCGTTCTTGCGGCCCGCTCCATCGGCACCACCAACAGCAAGCTGATTTCGCGGCACATCCTGCCCAACGTGCTGTCACCGATCATGGTTTCGGCCACGCTGGGGATTGCAACCGCGATCATCACCGAATCCGCCCTATCCTTCCTCGGCCTGGGCTTCCCGCCTGATTTCCCGACATGGGGGCGTCTGCTCTACGATGCGACGGACTATCTACAGCAATACCCGGAGCGGGTGTTCTGGCCCGGTATGGCGATCTCTCTCACCGTGCTGAGCGTGAACTACCTCGGCGACGGTCTGCGCGACGCTTTGGATCCACGGATCCGCGGGCGCTGACCATACCAGAGATGTGAGGGCAGAACAGCTCAACACATTCAAATAAAAACATATCAACCGGCCACTTCTCCCAGGTGGCCGGTTTGTTTTTGCCCGCAGCGGCAGAGCTGGGACACATAGCCTGCGAAGGGCACCTAGCAGAGAACATCATTCTGCCGGATGCCGCGCCAGCTTGGTGCCATAGGGTTGCTCAGATCACAAAAACCGGCCATTTCGGGAAAATATTCCAAACGCGACGAATCCGCTCGCAGCAATGGAGGCCGCATATGTTCGAGACACTTGGCTTTGAAGACACCACCGCGCGGGCGGTTTCGGTACTGTTTGCACTCTCTGTCGGTGTCCTGTTCGGCGGGTTGGCGCAATTGACCCGCTTCTGTTTCCGCCGCGCTGTTGTCGGCGCGGATCGCCGTCAGGCCGCAGGCGTCTGGACAATGGCGCTGGCCGTTGCTGTTCTGGGCACGCAGGCCGCCGTGGCGCAGGGCTGGATCAGCTTTGCCGAGCACCGCCTGATGGTCGCGGATCTGCCGATTGCTGCGGTGGTAGTGGGCGGCCTTATGTTCGGGGCCGGCATGGTGCTGACCCGTGGCTGCGTCTCGCGCCTGATGGTTCTGACCGGCAGCGGCAACCTGCGGGCGCTGGTTGTGATCGTGACCTTTGCAATTGTCGCCCACGCCACGCTCAAAGGCGTGCTGGCACCGCTGCGCAGCTGGATCGGCGGCGTCACGGTGCCGATTGGGGATTTCGCCTCTCTCACCGCACTGCCCGGCGGCGCGCTGACGGGCGCCGGGCTGATCGTTGCGGCCGCTCTTGTCATCGCTCTGCGCTCGGGCAATCATCCTCTGATGCTGGCCGGGGGGGCCGCCATCGGCGCGCTGGTGCCGCTGGCCTGGGTCGGCACCGGCTATGTGCTGTATGATGAATTTGACCCGATCGCCATGGAGAGCCTCTCGTTCACCGCGCCTTCGGCGGAAACACTATTCTACACGCTGGCGTCCAGCGCCGTGCCTGCGGGCTTCGGGACCGGGCTGGTGGGCGGCGTGCTGATTGGCGCGCTGGTCGCCGCCCTGCTGAGCGGTCGCTTCCAGTGGCAGAGCTTTGAAAGCCCGCGGCAGACCGGCCGCTACCTCACTGGCGCGGTGCTGATGGGGATTGGCGGTGTACTGGCTGGCGGCTGCACAGTCGGGGCCGGTCTCGCCGGTATCCCAACCCTCAGCCTAGCAGCTGTTCTGGCACTGCTGTCGATTGGCGCAGGCGGTTTGGCGGCAGACGCCCTGCTCAATGCAGCCGCTTCCGGATCTGCCGCACCGCGAGCCAGACCAGCAGCACAACCGGCAGAGTAAGTGCTGCCGTCATCATCCCCTTGCTGAGGTCCAGCACCGCCGCGAGGGGATAGAGCGCATAAGACGCCAGCGACACAGCGTAATAGCTGATCGCCACCACTGACAGCCCTTCCACCGTATGTTGCAGCCGCAGCGCCATATCGGCGCGGCGGTCCATGCTTTCCAGCAGGGCCTGGTTCTGGGCACTGCGTTCCACATCGACACGGGTTCGCAGCAGCTCCCCGGCGCGACGCGCCCGGTCTGCCAGCGTAGCGAGCCGCCCTTCGGTTGACTTCACCGTGCGCATCGCCGGTTCAAATCGGCGCAGCATGAACTCGGCAAAGGTCTGATACCCTTCAAAACGGGTCTCGCGCAGCAGGGCGATCCGTTGGTTGACCAGCGCATCATAGGCCCCCGTCGCACCAAAGCGGAACGCCGCCTGCGCCGCCATCGCCTCCAGCTCAGCCGAGACCGTGAGCAGCTGCGCAAGGGTCTGTTCCGCCGGCATGCGATCCCCGGTCATCTCGGCCATCATCTCGCTCAGATGGGTGTCGAGCGCGCCAATCGTCGGACTCAGCCCGCGCGCCCGCGAAAACCCAAGCATCGACATCGCCCGATAGGTCTCAATCTCGCAAAGGCGCTGCACCACCCGGCCGATCCGCTGGGCGCCGGTTTCCCGGTTCGGGAAAACCGCAAACCGCATATGCCCAGCCGGATCAATGCGGAAATCCCCCGCCACCACGCAGCTGTCGTCCAGCACTCGGGCCACGGCGAGGCTTTCCGGCACAAACCAATCGGTCAGAGCCGCCCGAACGTCAGAGGTTTCGCCACGCGGCAAGACCCGCAGCATGATCGAAGTGATGCGCTGACCCGGAGCCTCCGCCAGCCAGTCCGACGGGAAGACATCAAAATCCGCAGGATCATACGGGCGGGCGCTGATACCGTCGAAATACAGGGTGTAGGACACAAATTCAGTATGCTGTTCCCATTTGAGCGTATGGCGGCCCAGCTGCACCGAATGATGGGTCGCCCCCGGCGTCGGGTGGGCGACACCGTGACGGTCCAAGAGATCGACCAGATGCGCAAGGTCCCGGCTGCGGTCCCGATGCACGGCCTCCTGCGGCTGCTTGATCGCCAGGTAGATCACCGTCGAGGGGTTGCTCATCGTCGGGAACGGGCGGGCGTGCAGCTCATTGGCCAGCTGGTAGCGCAGCGGGTGGTCTTGGATCGGCGGCATCTATGGTCTCCCTGAGCAGCAGACCACAGGTTAGCCGAGGTGGAGCAACCTGTAAAGAATTAGGTTTTTCAATGCCTTAACTGGATACAACCGTATACAATTATGGGGCAGCCCTCAGCTCTTGCCGACATTATGCCGCCTCGAACACCTCAATCGCCGCATTCAAACCATTGATGGCCGCAGGCATGCCGCCATAGACCGCCATCTGCCAGATGACCTCCAGAATCTCGGCTTCACTTGCCCCTGCGGCGAGGGTGTTGGCGATATTCACCTTGAGCTGCGGCGCGGTCTGACCGCCAAGCGCAGTCAACGCTGCAACCGTACAGAGCTGCCGTGTCCGCAGGTCCAGCCCCGCGCGTGCGTAGTGGCGCCCATAGGCCCATTCCACCAGGCTCTCCGACATTCCGGGCAGATGGGCGTCATAGCGCTCTGCCAGGATATTCTCCAACTCCGGGTTCAATTCGGCCAACAGATTACGGCCCTTGGTCACTGCGTCAGACATCTGCGCTTTCCTTCTCCAGCTCGTGGTAGATCGCAACCTTGCGATCCATCAGGGCAAGCGTGTCATGAAGCTGCTCCAGCTGCTGGCGGATCACCTCGCGATGGGCCTCCAGCATTGCGCGGCGTTCGGCCAGGGTTTCGCGCCCCCGCGCCCGCAACCGGGCATAGCGGACCCGATCCGCCTGTTTCATTCCGGTGGCGTTCAGCTGCCCCAGAAAGCGGATCCAGCCCAGGATTTCGCGATCATAGACCCGCCGCCCGGCGGCATCCCGCGCCGGCGGATCAATCAACCCGATCTTCTCGTAAAAGCGCAGGGTATCCACGCTCAGCCCCGTGGCCATCGCCACCTCTGAAATCTTCATGCACATCTCTCTTGCTGCCCACCCCTCGTGGGTGAGTCGGGACACCCTAGCGGTTGGAGTACACTCCAGCTCAAGCGGTATCTGCGGCGCGTCCAATCGGCTGCCAGAGTTCTATCGGATTGCCCTCCGGGTCATGCAACCGCGCGAAATAGCCAATCTCGCCGTCCCACTCCGGCCGGGTCTCAACAGCGATACCGGCGGCAGTCAGCTGGGCGATCATCGCGGCCAGATCCGTCACCCGGAAATTGATCATCCACTGTTTGCTGGTATCTCCGAAATAATCGGTATCCTCGGCAAATGGAGCAAAGACGGTATAGCCGCCGCCCTGCATCCAGGGGGTTCCGCCGACGGGGTCAATCCCCAGATGGTCATTGTACCAGCGGCTCAGCGCTTCGGGGTCTTTGGCGCGGAAAAACACGCCACCTATGCCTTGGGCCTTTTCCATATCATCCTCCTCGGCTGGCGAATGATACCACAGGATCACGAAAAAAGAGCGCCCCTGCAGGAGCGCTCTTTCGGTATGTGCAGCGATACGCCGAACAATCAGCTGATCATGGTCAGCAGTTTATCCAGGCTGGCCTTGGCATCGCCATAGAACATGCGGGTATTCTCCTTGAAGAACAGCGGGTTCTCGATGCCTGAGTAGCCTGTACCCTGCCCGCGCTTGGAGACGAACACCTGTTTCGCCTTCCAGCATTCCAGCACCGGCATACCGGCGATGGGCGAGTTCGGGTCTTCCTGTGCCGCCGGGTTCACAATGTCGTTGGAGCCGATGACGATGGCCACATCCGTGTCCGGGAAATCGTCGTTGATCTCATCCATTTCCAGCACGATGTCATAGGGCACTTTCGCCTCGGCGAGGAGCACGTTCATATGGCCGGGCAAACGACCGGCAACCGGATGGATCGCAAAGCGGACGTTCTTGCCCTTGGCGCGCAGACGGCGGGTCAGCTCAGCCACATTCTGCTGGGCCTGCGCCACTGCCATACCGTAGCCGGGGATGATGACGACACTGTCGGCCTCATCTAGGGCTGCGGCCACACCATCGGCATCAATCGCGATCTGCTCGCCGTCGATTTCCATCGCCGGACCAGCCGTGCCGCCAAAGCCGCCCAGGATCACCGAGATGAAGGACCGGTTCATCGCCTTACACATGATGTAGCTGAGGATCGCACCGGAGGAGCCCACAAGCGCGCCAACCACGATCAACAGATCGTTGCCCAGCGAGAAGCCAATCGCCGCCGCGGCCCAGCCGGAGTAGCTGTTCAGCATAGAGACAACCACGGGCATATCCGCGCCGCCGATGCCCATGATCAGGTGGTAGCCGATGAACAGCGCTGCCAGGGTCATCAGGAACAGCGGGAAGAAACCGCCAGTGTTAAAATACCAGATCAGACAGATCAGCGAGAGACCCGCAGCACCGGCGTTCAGCATATGGCCGCCGGGCAGCTTGGTCGCCGCCGAGGACACTTTGCCTGCCAGCTTGCCATAGGCAATCACCGACCCGGTGAAGGTCACGGCACCGATGAAGACACCGAGGAAGAGTTCCACCCGCAGGATCGCGATCTCGACACCGTCTTTCTTGGCCAGAAGCGCACCAAAGCCTTCGAGCGCCTTTTTCGCAGTGTCATCCATCGCCAGAACGCGGCCCAGCTCGATATGGGCGATAAAGCCCACGAACACCGCAGCCAGACCCACCAGCGAGTGCATCGCCGCCACCAGCTGCGGCATTTCGGTCATCTGCACGCGTTTGGCGACGTAGTAGCCGATGATACCGCCTGCGGCGATCAGGACGATCGACAACAGCCAAAGACCGGCACCGGGACCAATCAGGGTTGCCAGAACCGCCAGCGCCATACCCGCAATGCCGTACCAGACCGCGCGTTTCGCACTTTCCTGACCGCTCAGGCCGCCCAGCGACAAGATGAAGAGAACAGCCGCAACCACATAGGCGGCAGTTGTAAAGCCAAAGTCCATACTCCCGGCCTCCTTAAGATTTCTGGAACATGGCAAGCATGCGCCGCGTGACGAGGAACCCGCCGAAGATATTGATCCCGGCCATGAACACCGACAGCGCCGCAAGGAAGATCACCAGGAACGACCCGGATCCGATCTGCATCAACGCGCCGAGGATGATGATCGAGGAAATCGCATTGGTGACAGCCATCAGCGGCGTATGCAGCGAATGGGCAACGCCCCAGATCACCTGGAAGCCCACGAAACAGGCCAGTGCAAACACGATGAAATGCTGCATGAAGCTCGCGGGGGCAAACAGCCCCACAAACAGCACCAAGGCACCGCCGACAGCCAGCAGGGTGACCTGGTTCTTGGTCTGCTGCTTGAAGGCTTCGACCTCCTGCGCCCGCTTCTCTTCGGGCGTCAGTTCCTTCACCTCTTTCTTCGGCTGGGCCGCGATGGCCTGCACCTTGGGCGGTGGCGGCGGGAAGGTGATTTCCTTCTCAAAGGTCACCGTGGCGCCGCGGATTACGTCGTCTTCCATGTTGTGATTGATCTGACCGTCCTTCTCGGGCGTCAGGTCAGTCATCATATGGCGGATGTTGGTGGCATAAAGCGTCGAGGCCTGCGCGGCCATCCGGCTCGGGAAATCGGTATAGCCGATGATGGTCACGCCATTCTCGGTTACCACTTTCTCGTCCATCACCGTGCCTTCGACGTTGCCGCCCTTTTCGGCTGCAAGGTCAACGATCACCGAACCCGGCTTCATCGCGGCGACCATATCCTCAAGCCACAGCTTGGGAGCCTCGCGGTTGGGGATCAGCGCGGTGGTGATGACGATATCGACATCGGGAGCCAGTTCGCGGAACTTCGCGAGCTGCGCTTCACGGAACTCCGGGCTGGAGACCGCAGCATAGCCGCCGGTTGCCGCGCCATCCTGCTGGTCTTCCTCGAAATCCAGATAGACGAATTCGGCCCCCATGCTTTCGACCTGCTCCGCCACTTCGGGGCGCACGTCAAAGGCGTAGGTCACCGCACCCAGGCTGGTAGAGGCGCCAATCGCCGCAAGGCCTGCAACCCCTGCACCAACCACCAGAACCTTGGCCGGAGGAACCTTGCCCGCAGCTGTGATCTGACCGGTGAAGAACCGGCCAAAGTTATTCCCGGCCTCAATGACGGCGCGGTAACCTGCGATATTGGCCATCGACGACAGCGCGTCCATTTTCTGGGCACGGCTGATACGTGGTACCATTTCCATGGCGATCACATTGGCGCCCTTGGATTTGGCGAGTTCCAGACCTTCGCTATTGCCGCCGGGATTGAAGAAGGAGATCAGCGTCTTGCCCGCTGTCATCCGCTTCAGCTCCGCTTCGGTGGGCTGACGCACCTTGGCAACGATATCGCAGGCTTTCCACAATGCGGCCGGTGTCTTGATGATCTCGACGCCGACAGCCTCGTAGGTGGCGTCAGAAAAACCTGCCGCTGCCCCGGCACCGCTTTCAATCGCGCAGTCGTACCCCAGCTTTTGCAGTTGAACCGCGGAGTCCGGGGTCATCGCAACCCGCGCCTCGCCGTCAAACACTTCTTTTGGTGTGCCTATTTTCACCTTGTCGGTCCCCCTCATTGTGTCCGCATCAGACTGACTGAGCACGGATCGCAAATATTTTGACTACATTGCGCAATATTTTTGCGCAACAGTTTCGCTGCGTCGCCGCAACACTTTGCTGCGGTGCCGCAAATCCGTCACAGCCATCGTCCTGTGTCTTTTTCGTAGCGCCCCCACTGCGCCCTGAACTGCCGCCGCAACCGGTTTTCCTCGGGCAGGATGAAACGGCGTTCCAACACCCAGACAAAGACCGGCAGCAGTATCAGCGACAGCACCGCGTCAAACCGCAGGATCAGTCCGAGCAGCAGCAGGCAATCACCTAGGTAGATTGGATTGCGGCTGCGTTTGAAAATACCCGATTGAACCAGCTGGCTTGGCTGCCCGTGTGGATGCAGCGTCGTCCTATGACGCCGCATTTCCATCACCGCGAGCAGCATCAGAATGACTCCCGCTCCGATCAAGAGGCCGCTGACCAGCCCGACGACGGCGCCGATCACGCCATGCGACAATTCGAGCCCCATAGGTATGAAACGTGCCTGACACCATGCCAGCACTGCAAACCCCAGCAACCACACAGGAGGCACGTCAATCCATTTCATTGCAGACGGCACTCCGGGTGATCCTTGTCGGTCTTGATGCGCATCAGCGGCAGTTTTCCCTCATGTGGCCAGAACGTCCAGCCTTCGGAGATGACTTCCGAAGGATAAGGACAGATTGCCCAAAATGGTCGTGAAACGGCGAATCCGTTCCGTTTGCGGCATGATCCTGCATATATTGTTGCGAATGACCACGTATACTTTTGCATGCCTGCCGCAACTGATCGGGATGCTGAGTTCTGCTACCGCTCACAGTCCTTGTCGCAAGGATCACGATGGGCACAGATCACCGGGCGGGCGCGCTATTCCCACTCCATCTCCTCATAGACACGCCCGGCATTCTTGGTCGCCAGTTCCTCAAAAGTATCGAGCTGCTGCCAGCGGGCCTGATCCACGTAATAGGCCGAGGCCAGATCGCCGCCCTCCTCGATATGGGCGCCAATCTTGCTGCGCAGATCGAGCAGATACTCCAGCGTGTAGCGCCGGACCTGATCCAGGTTGGTCGGATGACCATGGCCGGGGATCACATAGGTCGGCGCCAGCGGTTCCAGCTTGTCCTGCCAGGTCTCGATCCAGCAGCTGGTGCAGGTATGTTCAAAAATCGGCAACATCCGCTCGTGAAAGGCAATATCGCCTGCGATCAGCATCCCCCACTGCGGAATCCAGACCTGCGTGTCACCCGGATCATGGGCCGGACCAAGATGCAGGACCTGAAAGTCGATCCCGCCAAGCGACAGATCGTAACGATCTTCAAAACTCAGGTTCGCAGGCTCCACCCGCGTGTCCCCGGCCCTGTCCTTATTGTAGCCTTGCATCCCCTGAAGGACAAAATGACCGTTCTGCGTCACCTCGGCCGTGGCATCTACATGCGCCAGAACGTCAACGCCCCGATCGCGCCAATAGCCGTTGCCCAGCATCGCATGGCCCTGCCCGTTTTCATTGATCACCAGAACCACCGGCTGATCGGTCACCGCCTTGATCTCGGCATGGAGCGCGGCAGCCAGCGCATCAGACGCCCCCGCATTGATCACCACAACACCCGCCTCGGTCACAACGAAGCTCAGGTTATTGTTATGGCCGGCATTTTCATAGGTTGGCGGCGCGGTGGCTCCAATAGCCGAAAACACATGCGGGATCACCTCCACGGGCTTTGAGTACAACTCGGACTGCGGGTATTGATCCGCGATATCTTCGCTGGCCAGCCCGCATAGAGGCAACATCAGCGCGGTTGCCACGCCACAGACAAGAGCTTTCATGGGATCCTCCGTCAGCCTTGGTGGCGGTTCGTCGCCACATGCCGTGACATTCACACATTGGAATATTTCTGTAAACCGTTTCTCCGAGACCCGCCGCCACAAGCGTTGTGCCCGCGCCGGTTGATAAAGTGACGGAACGGAGATCTTGCCAGCCTCCCTGCGGCGGTTAGGCTCATATCAAGATCCGGGTTGCATGTGGGGATCACCCGCATGGCCCCAACAGTTACGAACAACAGCGGAGCAACACCATGACACTCAAGGGAAAACACGCATTGATCACCGGCGGTGGCACCGGCATTGGTCTGGCGATGGCCAAGGCGCTGGCCGCCGAGGGGGCTACGGTGACGATCACCGGCCGTCGGCAGGAGGTACTGGAGGAGGTCGCAACCGATGGGCTGCATCCGCTCGCCATGGATGTGCGCGACGAACAGGACGTGATCGCAAAAATTGACGCCGCCACCGCAGCTCGCGGTCCGGTGCAGATCTGCGTCCCCAATGCAGGCATCGCCGAGGGCAAGGCCCTGCACAAGATGTCGATGGACTTCTGGCGCAACATGATGGCAACCAACCTCGACGGCGCTTTTCTGACGATCCGCGAATGTATGAAATCCATGCGCCAGACCGACTGGGGCCGTGTCATCACCGTATCCTCCATCGCAGGCCTGCGCGGGCTGCAGGGCGCGCCCTGCTATTCGGCCAGCAAACACGGGCTGATCGGCCTGACCCGATCGCTGAGCGAGGATTATCTGGGCACGCCCTATACCTTCAACGCGCTCTGCCCGGGCTATGTCGATACGCCGATCATCGACCGCAACGTCACCTCGATCTCTCAGCGCGCCGGAGTGAGCGAAGAACAGGCGCTGAAGATCATGGTCTCTGCGAACCGGCACAAGCGGCTGATCCAACCGGATGAGGTTGCCGCCGCGCTGCTGTGGCTCTGTGGTCCCGGCTCTCAGTCTATCAACGGGCAAACCATCGAAATCGCAGGTGGGCAGACCTGATGACCCGCGAGGAGTTCAACGCCTTCTGCGCCAGCTTCCCCGCTACATCGCATGTCATCCAATGGGGCGATGCCGACGTGTGGAAGGCAGGAGGCAAGGTCTTTGCCATCTGCGGCTGGGCCGAGGGCAAGGACGCCTTTACCTTCAAGACGGGCGAGATCGCCTTTGAGGTTTTGCAGGAGCGACCGGGCGTCCGCCCGGCGCCCTATCTGGCCTCGCGCGGGATGAAGTGGCTGCAACATTTCAAAGATCCCGGCCTGACCGATGCCGAGCTGAAAGAGCAGATCAGCCTGTCGTACAGTCTGGTGACCGCCGGTCTGTCGAAACGAAAACGAACTGAACTGGGCATTCCGGAACCGCAGCAGGATCCCACCAGCCGCTAATCTCTGGACAGGACAGATCCGATGCGGTAGCACTCGAGAAGCTTTAAGCCTAAAATAAACCACTCCGTCCGTCAGGCCGCCCATGATCACGAGGTTCAGATGACCGATTTCGCCGCAACCAAGGCTATGTTTTCCCTGCCCGAAGGGATGATCTACCTCGATGGCAATTCTCTGGGTCCGATGCCGCGTGCAACCGCCGAACGGGTGCGCAGCACGATCGAGGACGAATGGGGTGAGATGCTGATCACCGGCTGGAACAGGGCCGGGTGGATGCAGAAACCAACCGCCATCGGCGACCGGATTGCCCGGCTGATCGGCGCAGAACCCGGCCATGTGGTGATGGGTGACACCCTGTCGATCAAGGTCTATCAGGCCGTCGCCTCGGCACTGGAGCTGAACCCATCGCGCAAGGTGGTCCTGTCCGACAGCGGCAACTTCCCTTCCGATCTCTATATGGTCGAAGGTCTGGTGAAATCGCTTGGCCCAGACTATTCGCTTCGCGTGGTCGCACCGGAAGAGGTCAGCGCCCATATCACCGACGACATTGCCGTGCTGATGCTGACCGAAGTCGATTACCGCAGCGGTCGCAAGCACGATATGAAGGCGCTGACCGAACAGGCCCATGCCGCCGGTGTCGTGACGGTCTGGGATCTGGCCCATTCCGCAGGTGCGCTGCCGGTCGATCTGGCAGGCTGCAAGGCCGATTTCGCCGTAGGATGTACCTATAAATACCTCAATAGCGGCCCCGGTGGTCCAGCGTTCATCTATGTGGCGCCGCGCCATGCCGACACGGTCCGCCCGGCGCTCTCCGGCTGGCTGGGTCACGCCGCGCCGTTTGAATTCGACCTGAATTACAAACCCGGCAGCGGGATCGAACGGATGCGCGTCGGCACGCCGCCGGTGTTACAGCTGGCCGCACTCGAGGCCTCGATGGATATCTGGGACATGGCCGATATGGCCGATGTGCGCGCCAGATCCATCGAACTTTGCGATCTGTTCATTGCCGAGGTGGAATCCCGCTGCCCCGATCTCACTCTTGCGTCGCCGCGCGACGGCAACGCCCGTGGCAGCCAGGTGTCCTTCCGCTTCCATGAAGGTTATGCCGCCATGCAGGCGCTCATCGCCCGTGGGGTGGTGGGAGACTTCCGCGCGCCGGATATCATGCGCTTCGGCTTCACCCCGCTCTACATTGACGAAGGCGACGTCAGGGCCGCTGTTGATATCATCGAGGACGTGATGACCAACGCGCTCTGGGATCGCCCGGAATACAAAACCCGCAACGCAGTCACCTGATGGCGAGCCTGCCCGCATATCGCCTGCCACTGTGCCGGCCAGCGGGCTGGATCGCCCTGTGGCGACGACTGGCCCAATGCGGTACGCTCAACGCAAGAAAGGCCCCCGTTCCCGCAATCTGATACACTACTGGAACACCAAGGAGCCTTTCCATGTCCACCCCCTATGATCCCGCCAAGGAAGGCGCGCAGATGTCGTTTGACGGGCGCATGTCCTATGGCGACTACCTTTCGCTCGACACGCTGCTGACCGCGCAGAGGACCTGGACCAACACCCATGACGAGATGCTGTTCATCATCCAGCATCAGACCTCAGAGCTTTGGATGCGCCTCGCCATTCACGAGCTGACCGCCGCGCGCGCGCGCCTGCTGGCGGAAAAACCGCATGAGGCGTTCAAGATGCTGGCCCGCGTTGCGCGGATCTTCGAACAGCTGAACTCGGCCTGGGATGTGCTGCGCACCATGACACCCTCGGATTATTCTGCCTTTCGCAATGAACTGGGGCAGAGTTCCGGCTTTCAGTCGCATCAGTATCGCCAGATCGAATTCATGCTCGGCAACCGCAACAAGGCGATGCTGCGCCCGCACGCCCACCGCCCCGACATTCTGGCGCTTCTGGAAGAAGAACTGCGCCAGCCCTCGCTCTATGATGTTGCCCTGCGCGCCCTGTCCAAGCGGTTTGAGCTGCCCGAAGAGGTGCTGAACCGTGACCTCTCCGAAACCTATAGCCCCAATCCGGCGGTTGAGGCGGCCTGGACCGAGGTCTACCGCAATACCGAAGCGCATTGGGATCTCTACGAGCTGGCCGAGAAGCTGGTGGATTTTGAGGATTATTTCCGCCGCTGGCGTTTCAACCATGTCACCACGGTGGAACGGGTCATCGGCTTCAAACGCGGCACCGGCGGCACCGGTGGCGTCAGCTATCTGAAACGGATGCTGGAGGTGGAGCTGTTCCCCGAGCTCTGGCACCTGCGCACCACGCTCTGACGCCAGACGGGATCGGCGGCAGGCCAGCCCTGCCCGCCCCCCAAGCTGCCCCATTTGGACCTGCCCTCAGTCAACCTGCTCCAGTCAGCGCGGCGACAGCGCGGCCGCAAACAACAGCGCCAGTTGGCGAACGCCCGAGCGGTAGGCGGCATAATCTGCCGAGGTATGTTTGACGCCCTTCATGGCACTGCAAAAGCTGCGCGCCACATCCTGCGGCGTGCCGGCCAACCGCACCAGTCCCGCAGCCGCCATATCCTTTAGCCAATCCGCATAAACCCCGCGCATCAGGCATTCGCCGGCCTCAATGTGATCGCCGGCGGCGTTCATGCTGGCTTCCAGCGTTTCCATCCCGTGGGGCGTGCTCAGCATAGCCTCTATAGCCGGGCCGCCCTGCGCGTCGAATGCGTTCAGAACCTTCGACTGAAGATCCCCGTCTGCGGTCAGCGCTGCGTGAACCGCTCGCGCTGTCTCGGCGTAATAGGCATCAATCAACGCCTTCAGGATGGCTTCCTTGTTCTTGAAATGCAGATAGACCGCAGGGCGAGACATCCCCGCCCGCTTGGCAATGTCATCCATTGAAGTCTTGCGAAACCCATAGGTCGCAAAGGCTTCCCAGGCGGATTCCAGAATGTTGCGCTGTTTGGGGTCGATCTGCTGCATGTCCATAGCGCAGTTCTGACATTCGATACCAAATTTGTCAATTGACACACTGACACATATGCATCATTTTGTCACAAAGTCACGCAGCCAGCACAGAAAGGACACCCAATGTCCACCAGCCTTCGCATCAACGGGAAATCCCATCAGATTGACCTGCCTGACGACGTGCCGCTTCTTTGGGTGCTGCGCGATGAAGTCGGCCTGACCGGCACCAAATTCGGCTGTGGCGTCGCGGCCTGTGGCGCCTGCACCGTGCATATTGACGGCGAGGCCGTGCGCTCCTGCCAGGTGGCGCTGTCCGATGTCTGGGGTGAGGTCACCACCATCGAGGGGATCGGCACACCCGACGCCATGGCCGCCGTGCAAAAAGCCTGGGTCGCCAATCAGGTCGCGCAATGTGGCTACTGCCAGTCCGGCCAGATCATGCAGGCCGCGAGCCTGCTGGCGGAAAACCCCGCCCCCTCGGATGCCGATATCGACGAGGCGATGCAGGGCAACCTCTGCCGCTGTGGCACCTACCCCCGAATCCGCGCCGCCATCCATGACGCCGCCAAAATGATGAAGGAGGTCTGAGCCATGGCCAGCATCAGGAAAATCGCCCGCCGCAGCTTTCTCATCGGCTCTGCTGCCATCGTAGGTGGCGTCGCCTTTGGCACCTATAAGTACCACCAGCCCGCTCCCAACCCGCTCGACCAGAAGGATGGTCGCGCGGTGCTCAACCCTTTTGTGTTTGTGGATCAATCCGGCGTCACTCTGATTGCGCCCCGGGCGGAGATGGGACAGGGTGTCAAATCCGCCTGGGCCAGTCTGATCGCCGAAGAGCTGGACGTGGATCCGGCCAAGGTCACGGTCCTGCACGGCCCCGCCGCCAAGGCCTATTACAACAGCGCCATGATGTCAGAGGCGCTGCCCGGACGGGGCTATGACAGCTCGACTCTGCAGCATTCACTGGGCGAAATCGTCGGTCACATGGCCAAGTTCCTTGATCTTCAGGTCACCGGCGGCTCCTCTTCCATGCGCGACGGCTTTGAGCGGATGCGCCATGCGGGCGCCAGCGCCCGCGAGACCCTGAAACAGGCCGCTGCGGAGCAGCTGGCAGTCGGACGCGATCAGCTCGCCACCGAAGATGGTCATGTCATCGCGCCGGATGGCACCCGCCTGCCCTATGGCAGCCTTGCCGTTTCAGCCGCCGCCCTTGACCCTATCAAGGCGGATCTGCGCCCGGCGTCGAGCTGGCGCCTGATCGGCAAGGATGTGCCCCGCATCGACATGGTTGCCAAATCCACCGGCACCGCAGAATTCGGCGTCGACGTCCGCCTGCCGGGCATGAAATTCGCCGCCATCAAACAAAGCCCGCATTTCGGCGTGGGCAAGACCGCCTTTGACGCCAGCGCAGCCGAAGGCATGGCCGGTGTGGAAAAGGTACTGGATCTTGGCGATGCTGTCGCGGTGGTTGCCAGCAACACCTGGCTCGCGCAGCAGGCCGTGGATGCCATTGACGTAACGTGGGAGGCAGCCCCCTACCCCGAGACAACCGGCGCGATTTTTGACGAGATCGCCCGCAGTTTTGACACTGCCCCCAACTCGACCCTGCGCGATGACGGCGATGTGGACGAGCTGCCGGACGGGGCAACCGTGATCGAAGCGGAATATCGCCTGCCCTATCTGGCCCATGCCACGATGGAGCCGATGAACGCGACCGCGCTTTACACCGGGGATGTGCTGCAAATCTGGGCGCCCAATCAGGGGCCGACCGTGGTGCAGAAAAACGCCGCAGCGCTTGCCGGGCTCGATGCCGAGGCGGTTGAGGTCAATACAACCTACCTCGGCGGCGGATTTGGGCGGCGGATTGAAACCGATTATACCGACCGCGCCGTTCAGATCGCATTGCAGATGCCCGACACCCCGGTGCAGCTGACATGGAGCCGCGAGGAAGACATGACTCATGACTTCTATCGCCCAGGCGCCATCGCCCGCTACCGCGCCGCGGTAAAGGACGGCAAGGCGGTGATGGTCCACGGCAAAATCGCCGCGCAATCGACCACCGTCGAAGGCGCTGGCCGGATGCTCGGCCTGCCAATGTCCGGCCCGGACAAGGGGCATGTGGATACCGCCTTCAACCAGCCGCTCGCCATCCCCAATTTCCGCGTCGAAGGCTATCTGGCCAAACCGATGATTCCCGTCGGCTTCTGGCGCTCGGTGGGGGCCTCCTTCAACGGCTTCTTCTCCGATTGTATCATCGACGAAATGGCCCATGCCGCCGGGCGCGATCCGCTGGAATTCCGGCTGGAGCTGGCCCGCGCCGAGTGGGAGCCTGCTGCCAGGGTGCTGGAAACCGTGCGCGACATGTCCGGCTGGACCGGCAATACAGCCGATGGCATCGGCCGGGGTGTGGCGCTTGCCTATAGTTTCGGCACGCCGGTCGCGCAGGTCATCGAGGTCGCCGATCAGGACGGGCAGATTCGCATGACCAAAGCCTGGATCGCCGCAGATCTGGGCCGTGTCATCGACCCGCAGAACACCCGCGCGCAGATGTTTGGCGGCATGGTCTACGGTCTGTCTGCGGCCTGCTTTGGCGAGATCACCTTTGACGGTGGCGCGGTCCAGCAGCAGAATTTCCCCGACTATGACGCCCTGCGCATGCACACAATGCCCGAGGTGCAGGTCGCGCTGCTGGAAAACCAGCCCCGCATGGGCGGCGCCGGGGAACCCGGCACGCCCCCGGCGGCCCCGGCGCTGGCCAATGCGATCTTCGATCTGACCGGCAAACGCGCCCGTCAGCTGCCGCTGATACATGAGTTTGATCTGCTGGTCTGAAAGACCAACGGCACCGCCCTAAAGGCGGTGCCGATCGAGGTGTCTACGGGTAGTCAAAGACCGGATGCCTCAGGCCGATGTCGTGTCTCAGGCCGATTTCCGTTGGGTTGGCCTGCCCGCACCCTCCGCCCAGGCGCGCACCGCGTCACCAAAGGCGGTGAACAAAGGCCGCGACACCGGGTCATTCGCGGCGTCCCACTCTGGATGCCATTGCACCGCAAGGGTAAAACCGGGAGCGTCTTTCACATAGATCGCCTCGGGCGTGCTGTCAGGGGCGGTTCCGTCGATCACGATCCGCTTGCCCGGCACCTTGATCCCCTGCCCATGCAGCGAATTGGTCATCACCTCCGCCGCACCGAACAGACGATGGAAAACGCCGCCTTCACACAGCTCAACGATGTGGCGCATGGCGAATTTCTCTTCCAGTGTCCCGTCGGGGGGCATCCGGTGGTTCATCCGTCCCGGCAGATCGCGGATTTCCGGGTAAAG
The DNA here is from genome assembly GCF_048056175.1 of Phaeobacter sp. JH20_29. NCBI lineage: Bacteria > Pseudomonadati > Pseudomonadota > Alphaproteobacteria > Rhodobacterales > Roseobacteraceae > Phaeobacter > Phaeobacter sp. JH20_29. The sequence continues at coordinate 571,915 of NZ_JAYMWO010000018.1, read as the reverse complement.
CGTGCCACCCATGGCCACATTCACCTCCTGAAAGCCACGACAGATGCCAAGAAATGGCTGCCCCCGCTCGACGCAGGCGCGCACCAGCGGCAGGGTGATGGCATCACGCGCCCGGTCGAAGGCGCCATGGGCATCCGTCTCGGCCTCGCCGTATTCATGCGGGTGCACATTCGGCCGCCCGCCGGTCAATAGAAAGCCATCAAAGCTCTCCAGCAGCTCCTCCACCGTCAGAAACCGGGGATCCGACGGAATCAGCAGCGGCATACAGCCTGCAACCTCGGCCACCGCCTCGGAGTTCATCGTCCCCCCGGCATGGGCGGGGTATTCATCATTGATGAGATAGGAATTGCCAATAATGCCGACTTTGGGGCGTGTCATTCTGTCCTCAGCGGTTTGGGCGCCGGCCCTTCTGTCCATCCTCGGACAGCATCTCCGGATCACCGCAATCCTACAGCCCTGCCGCGGCGGGTTGCAATTCCCCTATGGGGCGCAACCTGCCGCTTTGCTGTAAAAAGCTGTATCTCCGCCGCAGCTTTCGGCAGATCGCGATCGTCTGCCAGCTCGTCAGCGGGCGCCTCGGCTCACGCTTCCCCGGTCAGCCCGGTGGCGCGGATCCCGGCCATCGCCGCCTCGGCGTCATTGTCGGAGGTATCGCCGGTGACCCCCACAGCCCCGATCACCGCACCTGCATCACTGCGCAGCAATACGCCACCGGGGACCGGTACGACCTGCCCGCCGTAGACACCGTTCACGGCCGCCATGAAATAGGCCTGCTGTTCAGCGCGCGCCATCTGCGCAGTGCCAGCCATGCCCAGCATCACCGCGCCATAGGCTTTGCCATGGGCGATGGCAAAGCGGCCGGGCGCGGCGCCGTCCTCGCGTTCAAAGGCAAGCACATGTCCGCCCGCGTCCAAGACGACGACAGAGAGCGGTTTCAGCGCCATCTCCCGCCCCTTGGCGCGGGTATGTTCGATGATGCTGCGGGCCTGATCCAGAGTGAGGGTCATGTCTATTGTCCTTGATGTGCACATAAAAAAGGGGCCGGGCAGACCGCCCGACCCCAGTCGTTTTTCTCAGCCCTGCGCCTTCAGCTCCAGGCGGCGGGCGTGCAGCACCGGCTCGGTATAGCCGGAGGGCTGCACGCGACCGCGGAACACCAGATCGCAGGCCGCCTGAAAGGCAACCCCGTCAAATCCGGGTGCCATCGGCGTATAGCTCGGATCACCCGCATTCTGCTGGTCCACAACCGCCGCCATTTTCTGCATTGCGGCCATGACCTGCGCCTCGTCCACCACGCCATGATGCAGCCAGTTGGCCAGCGCCTGGCTGGAAATCCGACAGGTCGCCCGGTCTTCCATCAGCCCCACATCGTGGATATCGGGCACCTTGGAGCAGCCGACGCCCTGATCAACCCAGCGCACCACATAGCCCAGGATTCCCTGCGCGTTGTTCTCGATCTCTTGCGCGATATCGGCGTCCGACAGGTTCTGACCATCCATCATCGGAATGGTGAGCAGATCCGCAAGGGTTCCGCGCGCACCGGCTGCCTTCAGGCTGTCCTGCACCGCGTGGACATCAACATGGTGGTAATGGGTGGCGTGCAGGGTCGCCGCCGTCGGCGACGGCACCCATGCACAGGTCGCGCCGGATTTCGGGTGGCCGATCTTGGCCTCCAGCATCTCGCCCATGCGATCCGGCATCGCCCACATCCCCTTGCCGATCTGCGCCCGACCCTTCAGACCGCAGGCCAGACCGATATCGACATTGCGATCCTCGTAGGAGGCAATCCAGGGGGTCGATTTCATCTCGCCCTTGCGCAGCATCGGGCCTGCTTCCATCGAGGTGTGGATCTCATCGCCGGTCCGATCCAGGAAGCCGGTGTTGATAAAGGCCACACGATGCTTGGCCGCGCGGATACATGCTTTGAGGTTCACCGAGGTGCGGCGTTCCTCATCCATGATACCAATCTTGACCGAGTGGCGCGGCAGGCCCAGCGCGTCTTCGACATGGTCAAAGATCCGGTTGGTAAAGGCGACTTCCTCGGGCCCGTGCATCTTCGGCTTCACCACATAGACCGAACCATGCAGCGAATTGCCGCCCTCCGCCTGGAGGTCGTGCATGGCGCAGAGCACGGTGATCATCGCATCCATGAAGCCTTCGCCCGCCTCACGACCTTCGCTGTCCAGAACCGCTGGATTGGTCATCAGATGGCCGACGTTGCGCACCAGCAGCAGCGAGCGCCCCTTCAGCCGCAGGTCGGACCCATCCGGCGCGGTGAAGGACAGATCGTCATTCAGCACGCGGGTAAAGGTGGTCCCGCCCTTGCTCACCTCCTCGGAAAGGTCACGCTTCATCAGGCCCAGCCAGTTGGAATAGGCCGTGACCTTGTCCTCACTGTCAACGCAGGCAACGGAGTCTTCGCAATCCATGATGGTCGACAGCGCGGATTCCAGGATGATATCGTTGATCCCCGCCTGATCGCCCTTGCCGATATTGCCCTCGGCATCGACCACGATCACTGCATGCAGCCCGTTGTTTTTTAGCAGGATCTTGCCCGGCGTGGCGGCGGCGCCGTCATAGCCTGCAAACTGCGTCCCATCCTTGAGCGCAGGCACCAGCGCGCCATCCTCAACCGACAGGCCAGTGCAGTCCGACCACGACCCGTCAGCAAGCGGGAAGGTCTGATCGAGGAACCCACGCCCCCATGCGATCACCCGCGCGCCCCGCCCGGCATCATAGCCTTTGGCCTCAGGCAGGTCGCCCATGGCATCGGTGCCATAAAGCGCATCATACAGGCTGCCCCAGCGCGCATTGGCCGCATTCAGGGCAAATCGCGCGTTGGTGATCGGCACCACCAGCTGCGGCCCCGGAACATTGGCGATTTCATCGTCAACATTCTGCGTCTCGATCTCGAAATCATCCCCTTCGGGCAGCAGATAGCCGATCTCGCGCAAAAACGCCTCATAGGCCGCCGCGTCATGGGCCTGGCCCCGGCGCGCGATATGCCAGGCATCAATCTGCCCCTGAAGATCGGCGCGTTTGGCCAGCAATGCGCGATTTTCGTCACCCATGCCGTTGACCAGACCGGCCAGACCACCCCAGAAGGCATCTGTCGTGACACCGGTGCCGGGCAGCGCCTTGTCCTCGATGAAGGACACCAGCGTGTCAGCCACCTGCATATCATGACGTTCCTGCATCCCGCTCATGGGGCCATCCTCCTGTTAACTGGGCGTATTACTGCCCCCGATACACCAATAGTTCCGTATCATCAACGTCGGCGGTAATATTAGTTTACCAATTCATGCGAAACTGCTTCAAATAATCTCTACAGATGCCCGACAGCGCTGACCCTCTCTCAGACTAGCGACACTCTCCAAACAGAAAAAGCCCGGTAGCGAGCTACCGGGCAAGTCGGGGAGGAATATCAGATTGTCATACAGGGTCAGTCACCGGCGATGGTCGCCTGCACTTCGGCGGCGGTCTGCGGTGCTTCGACCACGTCCTGCTCGCCACCTTTGTTGAAAACCCACAACAGGAAGACGGCAAACATCAAAAGCACCGCAACAACGACGCCCCGAATGCCCAACAGGGCCGGTTTGTGCAGTTTCTCTTCGCGTTCAACATTGGTGTCAGGTGCCGACATGGGCCGCTCCTTTGTCTACAAGTTTGCGCGGTTGCTGGCGCGGGGCCGCAGCCGCTGGTACATAGTCTTGGTATAGATACGCTGACGGACCCATCCGGGTTCCATGGAACAGGAAAAAACCATGAAAGATGCCGCGCCCGCCACCGCACCGGAGACGATTTATCTAAAGGATTACAAACCCTTCGGATTTGAGGTGGAGAAGGTCGAGCTGACGTTTCAACTCTCGCCGAATGCCACCCGCGTTCTGAGCAAGATCCGGTTTTCGCCCAAAGCCGAGGCCGCCGATCCCCGGTTCTTCCTGCATGGCGAAGCGCTGAAGTTGATCTCGGCCAAAATCGACGGTGCGCCGGTGACACCCGAGCTGATCGATGGCGGGCTGACCTGCGCCACCCCCGATACTCCCTTCGTCTGGGAGGCCGAGGTGGAAATCGACCCCGCCGCCAACACCGCGCTGGAAGGGCTTTACATGTCCAGCGGCATGTATTGCACCCAATGCGAGGCCGAAGGGTTCCGCAAGATCACCTACTACCCGGACCGCCCGGACGTGATGTCGACGTTCTCGGTGCGGATTGAAGGCGACGCGCCGGTGATGCTGTCGAACGGCAACCCGGTGGGCGCAGGCGAGGGTTGGGCCGAATGGCACGACCCCTGGCCCAAACCGGCCTATCTCTTTGCGCTGGTGGCCGGCGATCTGGTGAACCACCCCGACCGCTTCACCACCAAATCCGGCAAGGATGTCGAGCTGAACATCTGGGTCCGTCCGGGGGATGAGGGCAAATGCGCCTTTGGCATGGAGGCGCTGAAAAATTCGATGAAATGGGACGAGGACGTCTATGGCCTCGAATATGACCTCGATCTGTTCAACATCGTCGCGGTTGACGACTTCAACATGGGTGCGATGGAAAACAAGGGGCTGAATATCTTCAACTCCTCCTGCGTACTGGCATCACCCGAAACCTCCACGGATGCCAATTTCGAACGGATCGAGGCGATCATCGCGCATGAGTATTTCCACAACTGGACCGGCAACCGCATCACCTGCCGCGACTGGTTCCAGCTCTGTCTCAAGGAAGGGCTGACCGTCTATCGCGACGCCCAGTTCACCGCCGACATGCGATCGGAGCCGGTGAAGCGGATCGAAGACGTCATCGCCCTGCGCGCCCGCCAGTTCCCGGAAGACGGCGGCCCCCTCGCCCATCCGCCGCGCCCGGAACAGTTCCAGGAAATCAACAACTTCTACACTGCCACCGTCTATGAAAAAGGCGCCGAGGTAATCGGCATGCTGAAGCGGCTGGTCGGCGATGAAAACTACTACAAGGCGCTGAAGCTCTATTTCGAGCGCCACGACGGGCAGGCCTGCACCATCGAGGATTGGCTAAAGGTGTTCGAGGACGCAACCGGCCGCGACCTGACCCAATTCAAGCTGTGGTACAGCGAGGCAGGCACGCCGCGGGTAAAAGTGTCCGAGGATTACGCCGACGGCACCTATACCCTGACATTTGAGCAATCAACGCCGCCGACACCCGGCCAGCAGAACAAGGCGCCGCGGGTCATTCCGATCGCGGTGGGCCTGTTGTCCCCCAACGGCGACGACCTGCGCGGCACCGAAGTGCTGGAGCTGACCGAAGCCAGACAGAGCTTCACCTTTGACGGCCTCGCCTCGAAACCGGTGCCCTCCATCCTGCGGGAGTTTTCGGCCCCGGTGATCCTGGAGCGCGAGACCACCAACACAGAGCGTGCCTTCCTGCTGGCCCATGACACCGACCCGTTCAACCGCTGGGAGGCCGGCAATCTCCTCGCGACCGAAACCCGCGTCGCCATGGTGACCGATGGCATCGCCCCCGATACGGCCTATCTTGATGCGCTGGTCAAACTGGTGCGCGACGATGCGCTGGACCCCGCCTTCCGCGCGCTGGTTCTGTCTCCCCCCAGCCAGTCGGAAATCGCCCAGACCCTGCACGATCGTGGGGTCACACCCGACCCGCAGAAAATCTACGACGCGGCGGAGACCTTCACCCAGACCCTGGCGCAGCAGCTGGAAACCAGCCTGCCCCGGCTCTATGCCGCCACCACTGTCGATGGCCCCTATCAGCCCGACGCCCATGGCGCGGGCCTGCGGGCGCTGAACGGCCGTATTCTGGCGCTGCTGACCCGTCTCGACGGTGGCGATCAGGCTGCGCGCCAGTATCAGATCGCCGACAACATGACCCAGCAATATGCCGCACTGGCAAGCCTGATGAAGGCGGAGAAAGGCGCGGACCAGAGCCAGGCCTTCTTTGATCAGTGGCAGGACGACCGTCTGGTGATGGACAAATGGTTTGCCCTGCAAGTGGCCTGCGCCGCGCCAGACGCCGCCGCTCGCACGGCCGCAGAGCTGACCCAGCACCCACTGTTCAGCATGAAGAACCCCAACCGGTTCCGCGCCGTCATGGGCGCGCTTGCCGGCCATCACGCAGGCTTTCACCACGACAGCGGTGCAGGCTATTCCCTGCTGGCGCAGAACCTCATCGCGCTGGACCCGCTGAACCCGCAAACCACCGCACGGATGTGTGCTGCCTTCCAGACCTGGACGCGCTACGACAGCGCGCGTCAGGCGCTGGTCCGGGCCGAGCTGGAGCGCATTCTGGCCACTGACGGGCTGAGCCGGGACACCCATGAAATGGTCAGCCGGATCCTGAAGGGGTGATGCGACAGGCAGCGCAGAAGAGCGGGCCATATCATGGCCCGTTCGCAATCCGCCGCCACTCCTCCGCGCCCCGGCGCGAACCATCTGTCATCGAGGCCCCGCCTCATGGCTGATGCTCCGATGATAGATCCGCCGACGAGCCGCCGGGCAGTCATTCCCGCCTATCGCTACAGCCGGGCCGCCCGCTCGCCACGCCTGCTGCTCGCCCTCGGCCTGTGGGGGGCCGGGATTGCGGCGCTGTCGCTGGCGCTGTCCGTCGCGCTCTGGATCTCGCTGCTGCTGATCCTGCCAATGCTGCCCGGCCTCTGGGAACTCTGGCGCAACCCGACTGCCAGCCTGAAGCTGGATGCAACACGGCTCTGCTGGCGCAATGCCTCAGGCGCCGTAGACCTGCCGATCAATCGGATAAGCCATGTCACGCTCGACCGGCGCTGGGACTTTTCTCACCGCGCCACCATTCATACCGAGGCGGGCAAGCGGTTGCGCATTCCCCCCGATTGCCTGCCACCGCATCAGATCCTTGAACAGGCCCTCACCGCAGCAGGCCTGCCCGTCAGGCGGCATCACTTCCGCATCTATTGAGCGCGGACCTCCCCAAAACGACGCCCCGCCGCCACACAGGCAAATCTTAACCCCCGTTAACCTGCCACTGGAATATCCCAATCGTCCATCGCAATGGCGCGCGCCCGCCATGATTGCGCCCCAAAGAACGGCCAGTCTGATTGCAGTGATTTCAGCTGCCAGCACGCGGACATGGATATGCTCAACAAAAACACCCCAGCGCGCGACCTTATCAGACAGGTATTTTCAACTCTGCTACCCGGTGAAGGCCGGGAGACCCTCACGCAAAACACAGCGGCGCCCCCCTGCGCTGCCGTCCGCAGCAGGCAGGATCAGGCAACCGCCCCCCGCCGCGCCGCAGACCGCCCGGATCACCCGCCGCAGCAGCTCATCGTGCCGGTCTGCGAGCCGGATCAGGGCGAAAGCGACTGCGCAACGCTTCAGGACAAGGGACAGTTTCTGGCCCGTCAGGACCGCTGGACCGACCTCTCCGCAGAGATCGCAAAAGCCGACAAGGCCCGCCAGAATACGCCGCATGGCCTGCCCGTTGCCGAGCTTCTTGCCCATGGCGCGCGCAGCGATGTGGTCAATGCCGTCGAACATGCGCTCAGCCTTGGCCACGCCGGAGACCGGCGCAAGATGATCGAAGGCGTCATGGGGCTGGAGACGATGTGCGTGGAACACCGCGACGATCCCTATCTGCGCACTCTGGTGGCCCTCGCCCATATTGATGTGGCCTGGATCTGGCGCGGCTATTCCGATGTCCTGTCAATCACCGTGGCCAATGGCCAGCGCTGCGCCGCCCATTTCGACAGGGCAGCCGCCTTGCTGCATCCGCTGGATGGTATTGCCCTCGACAGCCCGTTTATTGCCGCAGCGAAAACCGCGCTGCTCGCCGGGCAACGATCCGCTAGCGCGACGCAGGTGGCGGATGATTTCGCCGCACTCATCGACCTGGACCCCGACAATCACCGCCACATGCGCAGTCTCGGCACCCATATGCTGCCGCGTTGGTTCGGCAGCTATGATGCCCTCGACCTCGAAGCGCGCCGCACTGCCGCCCGTACACAAGAGATCTGGGGCGACGGCGGCTACGCCTGGGTCTATTTCGACGCCATCGCCTTGGACCCGGAAGCCTGTGCCCGCGTCGACATCGACTTCTTCATGGATGGCTTGCGCGATATAGTCTCACGCCGACCGGATCAGGAAATGATCAACCTGCTGGCCTCTTACTGCGCGGTGGCGCTGCGTTATGTCGAAGAGACCGCAACGACCACCACCGGGCAGCGCGGCGAGATCGCCGGGGCGGCGGATTGGCTGATCCGCGACCACCTGCGCGAAATTCATCCGCTGATCTGGGCCCACGCCGCGCAGCGGTTCGACAACAACCTGCGCATCGCCTCACCGCGCCGGTTTGCCGACCATGGCCGCCGGGACGCGCTGCGCTTCATCGCCGGCCTGTTTCGCAGCGAAATCGAGGCCGGCCAGCGGGTGGAGTTTTCCGCCAAAGGGCTGCGCGTCTCGCCTGATTAGGTGGGCCGCGCAGCATCGCTCAGGTTTTCTTGAACGCATCCAACAGGGCCGCACCCAGCGCGCCTGTGGTTTGGCCAGAGCTTTGCCCAGAGCCTTGACCTGAACCCTGCCCCCTGCCCTGACCACCCTTTGGGCCAGTGGACATCTGGCGCTTGCCGCCGCCCGAATGCCCACCGGGCTTGCCACCACGCTGCGGAGCTGCGCCCTTGGCCGGGCCGCGAGCATTGCGCTCCTCTTTGGCTGAGGCACCGCCGTCCTTCTTCATGGTGAGGGCGATGCGCTTGCGCGGCACATCCACCTCGGTGACAGTGACCTTGACCACCTGTCCTGTCTTCACCACCTCATGCGGGTCTTTCACGAAGCGGTCGGCCAGCTGGCTCACGTGCACCAGCCCATCCTGATGCACCCCAATGTCTACAAAGGCGCCAAAACCCGCGACATTGGTGACCGTGCCTTCCAGCACCATGCCGGGTTTCAGGTCGGTGATCGTCTCCACCCCATCCTTGAAGGACGCCGTCACAAAAGACGGGCGCGGGTCACGGCCCGGTTTCTCCAGTTCCGCAAAGATATCCCGAACCGTCGGCAGGCCCACGTCGCCGCCCACAAAATCCTCTGCCCGCAAGGATTTAAGCGCCGCACCATCGCCCATGATCTGGCGGATATCACGGCCGCAGGCCACCACGATCTTGCGCGCCACATCATAGCTTTCGGGGTGAACTGAGGACGCATCCAGCGGCTCCTTGCCATCGCGGATCCGCAGGAATCCCGCGCATTGCTCAAATGCCTTGGGGCCAAGCCGCGCGACCTTCAGCAGCTGCTTGCGCGAGTTGAACGCGCCGTTCATGTCACGATGCGCCACAATCGCCTCCGCCAGGCCGGGACCAAGCCCCGAGACATGGCTCAGCAGCGGCGCCGACGCCATGTTGAGGTCTACCCCAACGGCGTTCACCACATCCTCGATCACCGCTTCCAGCGATTTCGAGAGTTTGTGCTGGTCCACATCATGCTGGTACTGGCCAACGCCGATGCTCTTGGGCTCGATCTTCACCAGTTCCGCCAGCGGATCCTGGAGGCGGCGGGCAATCGAGACCGCACCGCGCAAGGAGACATCCAGATCCGGGAACTCCCGCGCCGCCAGCTCAGAGGCGGAATAGACCGAGGCACCAGCCTCAGACACCACCACCTTGGTCGGCGCCTTCACCTTGGCCGGCAGGTGTTGCAGCACCTCCGCCACCATCCGCTCGGTCTCGCGGCTGGCGGTCCCGTTGCCAATGGCGATCAGCTCAACGCCATGTTCGGCAATCAGCTTCACAATCGACACCTGCGCCCCGCGCAGATCGTTCTTCGGCTGGAACGGGTACAACGTCTCGGTGGCCACCAGTTTTCCGGTTGCGTCAACCACCGCCGCCTTGACGCCGGTGCGAATGCCCGGATCCAGCCCGAGAGTCGGCCGCGCACCGGCTGGCGCGGCAAACAACAGATCCTTCAGATTGCGGGCAAAAACCTGAATCGCATCCTCCTGCGCCCGGCCGCGCAGATCGCCCATCAGCTCCAGCATCATCGAGAGCGACAGCTTCACCCGCCAGCACCAGCCCGCGACCTTGCGCAGCCAGACATCTCCCGGCCCGTTGCCGCCCGCGCCCAGCACCGCCGCCACCATCGCCTCGGCGCGCGCCACGCCTTCCTCCGGCTCCGGCCCGACGTCCAGCGTCAGCACGCCCTCGTTGGAGCCGCGCAGCATCGCCAGCGCCCGATGCGAGGGCACATCCGCCCAGCGTTCGGAATGCGCGAAATAGTCGGAGAATTTCGCCCCCTCCTGCTCCTTGCCCTCGACCACCTTGGCGGTGAGCACCGCCTCCTTCTGCAGGAACTCCCGCAGCCTGCCCAAAAGGGTTGCATTCTCCGTCAGCCGCTCGGTCAGGATATCCCGCGCGCCGTTCAGCGCGTCCTTCACCGTCACGACCGCCTCGGTAACATAGCCTTCGGCCAGTGCCTCCGGGTCGGTGCTGCGGTCGGCCAGAATGGCATCCGCCAGCGGCTCCAGCCCGTTCTCCTTGGCGATCATCGCCTTGGTGCGCCGCTTGGGCTTGTAGGGCAGATAGATATCCTCCAGCTGCGCCTTGGTCTCCGCCTTGGCAATCGAGGCGGCCAGATCATCAGTCAGCTTGTCCTGCCCCTTGATCGAGTCAAGGATGGCGGCGCGGCGCTTTTCCAGCTCACGCAGATAGTCCAGACGCTCCGCCAGCGTGCGCAGCTGGGTGTCATCCAGCCCGCCCGTGGCCTCCTTCCGGTAGCGCGCGACAAAGGGCACTGTGGCGCCTTCATCCAGCAGCGCAACGGCGGCACTCACCTGTTTGGTGGCGGCGCCGATTTCCGTAGCAATGGTCTGGCTGATGCGGGCGGATGTGTCCAAGGCGGCCTCCTGAAATTTCTGCTCGGGCTGCCAGTACTAGCCCTGCCGGAACGTCTCGCCAAGAGGCTGAATCAGCCCCGAGCGAACCATTGCGGAGGGCAGAGTCCGTCCCGAGGGTGGGCGTGAAGCGCCCGCCCATGGGCGCGGGACGGGCGCTTCCCGGACCTGCGGCCCATGCAAAAGGGCAAATCAATGTACCCGTCTGCCCCTCAATGCCCCCTTGCCCCTGCCCGCGCGGGGGCCTAGAACGCTTGCCAACATCGGACATTCGGATACGGCGGAAAACCATGCTCGACCTGACATATGAACTCCCCAAGCCCAAGGTGATCGCGGGCGCCAAGCATGACTGGGAACTGGTCATCGGTATGGAGGTGCATGCTCAGGTCAGCTCCAATGCAAAGCTGTTCTCCGGCGCCTCCACCAAATTCGGCGCCGAGCCGAACTCCAACGTGGCCTTTGTGGACGCGGCGATGCCCGGCATGCTGCCGGTGATCAACGAATACTGCATTGAACAGGCGGTGCGCACCGGTCTGGGCCTGAAGGCCGATATCAACCTGTGGTCGGCTTTTGACCGCAAGAACTACTTCTACCCCGACCTGCCGCAGGGCTACCAGATTTCCCAGCTTTACCACCCGATCGTGGGCGAAGGCGAAGTGCTGGTGGAACTGGGCGACGGCACCGCGCGCAACGTGCGTGTGGAGCGGATCCACATGGAGCAGGACGCGGGCAAGTCGATCCACGACATGGATCCCAACATGTCCTTTGTCGACCTGAACCGGACCGGCGTCTGCCTGATGGAGATCGTCTCGCGCCCCGACATTCGCGGCCCGGAAGAAGCCGCCGCCTATATCGCCAAGCTGCGCCAGATCATGCAGTATCTCGGCACCTGCGACGGCAATATGCAGAACGGCAACCTGCGCGCCGACGTCAACGTCTCCGTCTGCCTGCCGGGCCAGTACGAGAAGTATCAGGAAACCCAGGACTTCTCCCACCTCGGCACCCGCTGCGAGATCAAGAACATGAACTCGATGCGCTTCATCCAGCAGGCGATCGAGGTCGAAGCCCGTCGCCAGATCGCCATCATCGAGGCAGGTGGCGAGATCATGCAGGAAACCCGCCTGTACGATCCGGACAAGGGCGAAACCCGCTCCATGCGCTCCAAGGAAGAGGCGCATGACTACCGCTATTTCCCCGATCCCGACCTCTTGCCGCTGGAAATCGAACAGGCCTGGGTGGATGAGATCAAGGCAAACCTGCCGGAACTGCCGGACGAGAAAAAGGCACGTTTCATCAAAGACTTCGGCCTCAGCGACTATGACGCCTCGGTACTGACCGCGGATGTGGAATCGGCGGCCTTCTTCGAGGAAACCGCCAAGGGCCGCAGCGGCAAGCTGGCTGCAAACTGGGTCATCAACGAGCTGTTCGGCCGCCTGAAGAAAGAAGACCACACGATTACCGACTCCCCGGTCTCACCTGCCCAGCTGGGCGGCATCATCGACCTGATCGCCTCCGACGCGATCTCCGGCAAGATCGCCAAGGACCTCTTTGAGATCGTCTATACCGAAGGCGGCGACCCCGCTCAGATCGTCGAAGAGCGCGGCATGAAGCAGGTGACAGATACCGGCGCCATCGAAGCCGCGCTGGACGAGATCATCGCCGCCAACCCCGCGCAGGTGGAGAAGGCCAAGGTGAACCCGAAACTGGCAGGCTGGTTTGTCGGCCAGGTGATGAAGGCCACCGGCGGAAAGGCGAATCCGGCCGCCGTGAACAAACTGGTGGCGCAGAAACTGGGCGGCTGATCCGGCCACCGGGCACGCAACGCCCTCAGATAAGAACCACGCAAGGGCGCCCCGGTGGCGCCCTTTGTCGTGTGAAAGGCGCTGCCACCCCCCAACCCGAACGCGATGATCTGGAAGCCGCAGCGGCAATTGGAGTATACTGCCGCCCGACAGGTCCCCGCCCATGGGGAACGCGGACGCTTGACCCCCCGCACGCTTGCGCTAAACCTGCCGCCGACACAGGAGACGTTTATGCAAGCTTTTGAATACAAAGTTGTCCCCGCCCCCGCCAAGGGCACCAAGGCCAAGGGCGTCAAAACCGCCGAAGCCCGCTTTGCCAATTCCATTGATATCCTGCTGAACGACATGGCGGCAGAGGGCTGGGAATATCAGCGCGCGGAGCTGCTGCCATCCGAAGAGCGCAGCGGGCTGACCGGCTCGACGACGAACTGGCGCAACGTGCTGATCTTCCGCCGTGCGCTGCCAGCCGCCGCCGAGCAGTTGCAGGCTCAGGCCGTGGCTCAGCTGGCCGCCCAGATCACCGCGCAGCTCGCAGCGCAGACCCCCGCCCAAGCGGCGGATCACAGCACAGCGGCAGCTGCCACAGCGCCCCCCGCGGAGGCGACACCAGCAGTCCCGACGCTTGGCCCGGCCACCACCAGCGCTGTCGCGCCACCCATCGCCATCGCCGGCGACCCAGAGGCCCCGGCAGGCGCCATTGCCGTTCCGGGCCGGGGCGCCCGCTCTATGGTCGCCGATGACGGCGTCGAGGAGCTGAGCCCGGTGTCCGGCCTGACCGCCGCCCTGAAAGCCCGCGCCAGCCTTGCCGCCACCCCGAAAGATGGCGCCGCCAAACCCGCGCCAAAAGCAGAACCAAAACTGACCAGATCGGAAAAATCCTCCGAGGATCCGGCAAACAGCTGACCAGCCCCCGGATGCAATTCCCCGCCAGCGTTGCCATTGTGGCACATCGGCGGGGCTTTGCCTGACTTTGGCCCTAGACCCCGATATCCAGCGCCAGCGCGTGGATGCGCGGCACGATATCGCCCAGCGCCTTATGCACGGCGCGATGCTGCGCCACGCGGGACATCTCGGCAAAGCCATCGGCCCGGATATATACGTTGAAATGGCTTTCGCCACGCCCGTCGTGACCGGCGTGGCCGACGTGCTGGTCGCTCTCATCCTCAACCCGCAATGCGCGTGGTGCAAATGCGTCGCGCAGACGCGTCTCGATCTCTTCACGGATGCTCATTCTGGCGTGTCCTGCATAAAAATCCCCGTATTAATTTTCCCAGCCCCCTTCAATCTGCCGCCCCTTAGACTAAACTGCTGCCTCCGAGTCGAACAGTTGCGTCTAGAAGGTGCGCCCCATGACCAAGTCAGATCCCTTTGGTTTCGATATGTCCATCCGGTCAGCGAAGAAAAAGAACCCCCGCGGCCGGCGGGCCGCCACCGGCGCGTCCGAGACCTCGCAGCGCATCTGCGACAAGGATGGCTGCGATGAACCCGGCAAATTCCGCGCGCCCAAGGCACCGGATGTGCTGGATGATTACTACTGGTTCTGCCAGGAGCACGTGCGCGAATACAATACCAAGTGGAACTTCTTTGAAGGCACCACCGAGGCCGAATTGAACGCCCAGCAATCCAAGGACAAGGTCTGGGAACGCCAGACCAAACCGATGGGTGACCCCGAGGCGCGCGCCTGGGCGCGGCTGGGCATCGAGGACCCGCATCAGGTGCTGGGCCAGAACGCCACCCGGAATCCGGGTCGCTCAGCCCAGGCCGGGCGCCGCCTGCCCCCGACCGAACGCCGCGCGCTGGAAGTGCTTGAGGCCAAGGACGACTGGAGCAAGGCAGACATCCGCAAAGCCTATAAGAAGCTGATCAAGGTGCTGCACCCCGACATGAACGGTGGCGACCGCAGCCAGGAAGAACAGCTGCAAGAGGTGGTCTGGGCCTGGGACCAGATCAAGGACAGCCGCAGTTTCAAATAAGCGGTAGTTGCGCCCCGAACCAGCCAGACAGAAAACCAGAGCGTCGCGCAAGCGGCGCTTTTTCTTTGTGTAACCTCTGGGTTTTGCAACGCCAGAAGCTTGCAGCGTTCAGACGCCCGCCACGCGACAGCTACGGAAAGTCGCGGGGCAGAGATTTGTCCCTAAATGAAAAAGCCACGGCAGATCGGTGCCGTGGCTTTCTGTCTTGCTGACAGGCTCGGATGTTAGCTGCCCTTGCGCTGCGGCCGCGCCGCTCCGCCTGTTTTGGCAACTGCTGCCCGGGCCTTGTTCTTCTTGCTGGTCGGCTTGCCCTTTGGTGGCGGTGCGCCCTTGCGGCCCGATTTCCCCGGATTGGACCAATCGCCCTTGGGCTTGCCCGGAACCGCCGGTTTGGCGGGTTTTGAGGGGCTTGCGGCACGATCCGACGGGCCGCGCGCAGTCACCGTGGCCTTGCCGCCTTCGCCAGTACGCTTTGGTTTGTCAAAGCGCGGCTTGTCGCCATAGCTGGGCTTGTCGCCACGGGGTTTGTCGCCATAGGGCTTGCTGCTCCGTGGCTTGTCACCATAGGCAGGCTTGTCACCATAGGCAGGCTTGTCGCCCCGGGGTTTGTCACCGCGCGGCTTGTCATAGCTGGGTTTGTCGCCGTAGGGCTTGCGCTCACCACGATCCTGGCCACGGGGGCCACGCTTGTCATCGCGGAAACCATCGCGGTCCCGGTTCTGCGGGCGCGGCGATTTCGGCAGATCTGGCGCCTTGTCCAGACGCGTTACCGTGGCGCCCTCTTCCAGCTCACCATGTTTGACCGCACCCCAGAACGCATCGGCACTGCTTTCGCGCACCTCGACATAGCTCTGGTCGAACTGAATGCGGATCGCGCCGATGTCGTCTTTGGTCAGATTGCCGGCATTGCACAGCATCGGCAGCAGGCGGCGCGGCTCTGCACCGGCCTTGCGACCACCACTGACCGCAAACCAGACGGAGGGGCCAAAGGGCGCCCGCTCTTCCCGCTCGCGCTTGTCCATCTGCGGATCGCTCAGCTCTTCCGGCGCGCTGTGGCGGTCGTGGAACAGGCGCAGATAGGCGGCGGCCAGCTGCTCGGGAGAGAAACGCTCGACCAGTTCCGCCACCGGGGCGGTCTCATTTTCGCTGACCGGCTCGCTCCAGGCCTTGTCACCCAAGAGACGTTCAAAGTCGCGGGCGCGCACATCATCGGCACTGGGGGCCGGGCTGGTTTCTGCGGTGATCTTGGCGGCACGCAGCAGGCGCAGGGCCTTGCCCTTGGCCTTTGGGGGCACGATCAGCGCGGACACACCCTGGCGCCCGGCACGGCCGGTACGGCCCGAGCGGTGCAACAGGGTTTCGTGGCTGGACGGCAGATCCGCATGAATCACCAGATCCAGCTTCGGCAGGTCGATCCCGCGCGCCGCCACATCGGTGGCCACGCAAACCCGCGCCCGCCCGTCGCGCAGGGATTGCAACGCGTTGCTCCGCTCCGCCTGGGACAGCTCGCCCGACAGGGCAACCACGGAAAATCCGCGATTGCTCAGCCGCGTGGTCATCCGGTTCACCACCGCACGGGTGTTGCAGAACACGATCGCATTGGGCGACTCGTGGAAGCGCAGCACGTTGATAACGGCGTTTTCGACGTCGCGCTGCGCCACAGCCAGCATCTGGTATTCGATATCCGCGTGCTGCGAGGCTTCAGCCACGGTTTTGATCCGCTGGTGATCCTTGAGATAGGTCTCCGCCAGACGCGCGATACCAGTCGGCACAGTTGCCGAGAACATCAGGGTGCGGCGGTCTTCCGGGGATTCGCCCAGAATGAACTCCAGATCCTCGCGGAAGCCCAGATCCAGCATCTCGTCTGCTTCGTCCAGCACCACGGCGCGTACCTGCGACAGGTTGATCGAGCCGCGCATGATGTGATCGCGCAGACGACCGGGGGTGGCCACGACGATATGCGCGCCACGCTCCAGCGCGCGGCGTTCGTCGCGCATGTCCATACCGCCCACGGTGGAGACGACCTGCGCACCGGCCTCGGCATAGAGCCAGCCCAGTTCGCGTTTCACCTGCAACGCCAGTTCGCGCGTCGGCGCGATAACCAGCGCCAGCGGCAGCTCGGCCCGGTCCAGTTTCTCGGCCTCACCCAGCAATGTAGGGGCCATCGCCAGGCCGAAGCCTACGGTTTTGCCGGAACCGGTCTGCGCCGACACCAGAAGGTCGGACTGATCCAGCTCGGGCGCGGTGACGGCCTGTTGAACGGGTGTCAAATGCTCGTAGCCGCGCGCCTGAAGCGCTTGTTCGAGTGCTGTTTTCAAGATTTCATTTCGCTTGCTGCGGGGCGCGCCGCCAAAGGGCACGCCGAATATCGGGAATGTCCCCGACTGCGCAGGAACGCGGATGGCATCATCCAAGTGCGCGCTGATATCGGCTTTGCCCCCTTTTGTACAGGGTTCATTTGGCTCATCCGGCACCAGAAGCCACCAGCAGACGCAACCCCGCTATGCGTTTGCCGCCACACCCTGCCACCGGCAGAACACAGGGGCGCGGGCCGGAATGCCCCCCCCGACACGCGCGCAACTGGCCCGGCCAGGCGCGGCCTTAGTGCCAGATTGAGACCAAACGTCACGACAGCTGGTCAAACCCGGCCTTGGCCCCTTGCGATTGCAGACAAGATCAGGCACCAATCCACCGGATTGCCGCCAGCCGACGGACGCTGCGCGGATGAGGATAAGGATCGATTGCGATGACCGACGGTATGCTGGATATGAACGCGAAACCCACCGAAACCCTTTCGGTGCGCGATGTGTTCGGAATTGATACGGATATGACCGTCAAGGGCTTCGCCGACGGCTCCGACCGGGTACCGGCTCTGGATCCGACCTATAAATTCGATCCCGAGACCACATTGGCCATTCTGGCAGGCTTCAGCCACAATCGCCGCGTGATGATCCAGGGCTACCACGGCACCGGTAAATCGACCCATATCGAACAGGTCGCCGCGCGCCTGAACTGGCCCTCCGTCCGGGTGAACCTCGACAGCCACATCTCCCGGATCGACCTCATTGGCAAGGACGCGATCAAGCTGCGCGACGGCAAGCAGGTCACTGAATTCCACGAAGGCATCCTGCCCTGGGCGCTGCGCAACCCGGTTGCCATCGTGTTCGACGAATATGACGCGGGCCGCGCTGACGTGATGTTCGTGATCCAGCGCGTTCTGGAGCATGACGGCAAGCTGACGCTCCTCGATCAGAACGAGATCATCACCCCGAACCCGTTCTTCCGCCTGTTTGCCACCGCCAACACCGTTGGTCTGGGCGATACCACTGGCCTCTATCACGGCACCCAGCAGATCAACCAGGCCCAGATGGACCGCTGGTCGCTGGTGGCCACGCTGAACTACCTCAGCCACGACGCCGAAAGCGCCATCGTCCTGTCCAAGGCGCCGCATTACAACACCGAGAAGGGCCGCAAGACCATCAGCCAGATGGTCACCGTCGCCGATCTCACCCGGACCGCCTTCATGAACGGCGATCTCTCCACCGTGATGTCGCCGCGGACGGTGATCAACTGGGCGCAGAACGCCGAGATTTTCCGCGATGTGGGCTATGCCTTCCGCCTGTCGTTCCTGAACAAATGCGACGAGCTGGAGCGCCAGACCGTGGCCGAGTTCTACCAGCGCTGCTTTGACGAAGAGCTGCCGGAAAGCGCCGCGAGCGTTTCGCTGGGCTAACAGCAATGTGCCGCCCGGCCGCAAGGCCGGGCAGCGCCCGAACTGCCCCCGCCAGACCGAAGGTTTGCCTCCGGCAAAACGGGCGGGCGCTTCGCCTCTCACCCCGCCGGGACCGGCGCTGCCCTATCCGCAGCAGTGCCACTGGACTTTTCCGACACGAGGGGGGATGCTCACAAGGGACTAGGTGCGACCATGAACAAGCCCAACGACAACCCCGCCGATCCGTTCAAGAAGGCGCTGGCCGAAGCCACCAAGGTCATGGCCAATGATTCCGAGCTGAACGTCTCCTACTCGGTCGACCCTGCCGGTCTGTCCGGCGACAATATGCGGCTGCCTCAGGTCTCCCGACGGATGACCCGCGAAGAGGTGCTGCTGGCCCGTGGCACCGCCGATGCGCTGGCGTTGCGCCACAAATTCCACGACCCCGCCACCCATGCCCGCTATGCCCCGCCCGGCGACATGGCGCTTGATCTCTACGAGGCGCTGGAATCCGCCCGCTGCGAGGCGATGGGCGCGCGGCACATGCCCGGCACCGCCTCCAATATCGACGTGAAGATCCAGAACGAAGCCCTGCGCAGGGGTTACGACCAGATCAAATCCGCAACCGAGGCGCCGCTGGCGGTATCCGCCGGCTATCTGATCCGCCATCTGGCCACCGGCCGCCCGATGCCCGATGCGGCGGCCAACGTCATGGAACTGTGGCGCGGTTTCATTGAGCAGCAGGCCGGCGACACGCTGGCCAATCTCGGTGACACCATCGAGGATCAGGCCGCATTCGCCAAATTCGCGCGGCAGGTGATCACCGATCTGGGCTATGGCGACCAGCTGGGCGACGACCCGGATCAGCTTGACGACGAACAGGACAGCGACGCCGAAGACGACGCCGAGGAGCAGCAGGACCCCGACAGCAGCGGTCAGGACGACTCCGAAGAGGAAGAGGCCGACGCCAACCCCGAACAGGCCCAGGAGCAGCAGCAGGACGAAAGCCAGGCGCAGGTCTCGATGGACGAGATGGCCGATGAAGAGCTGGCTGAAGATACCGAAATGCCCGATGGCGAGGCTCCGCTGGACCCGCCACCGCCGCCCGCCGTGTCGGAGGCCGATCCCGACTATAAGGTCTTCGATGATGCCCATGACGAGGAAATCGCCGCCGAGGATCTCGCCGAACCGGCGGAGCTGGAACGGCTGCGCGCCTATCTGGACCAGCAGCTGGAACCGCTGAAAGGGGCCGTCTCGCGGCTTGCCAACAAATTGCAGCGCCGCCTTCAGGCGCAGCAGAACCGCTCGTGGGAGTTCGACCTCGAAGAGGGCATTCTGGACGCCGGCCGTCTGGCCCGCGTGGTGGCAAACCCCACCACGCCGCTGTCGTTCAAACGGGAGAAAGACACCGAATTCCGCGACACCGTGGTGACGCTCCTCTTGGACAACTCCGGTTCCATGCGCGGTCGGCCAATCTCCATCGCCGCGATCTGCGCCGACGTTCTGGCCCGCACTCTGGAGCGCTGCAACGTGAAGGTCGAAATCCTCGGCTTTACCACCCGCGCGTGGAAAGGCGGGCTCGCGCGTGAGGCCTGGCTCAACGACGGTCGCCCACAGCTCCCCGGCCGTCTGAACGACCTGCGCCACATCATCTACAAAGCCGCCGATGCGCCGATGCGCCGGACCCGCGACAATCTTGGCCTGATGATGAAAGAGGGCCTCCTGAAGGAGAATATCGACGGCGAGGCGCTGGAATGGGCGCACCGCCGCATGGTCGCCCGTCAGGAAGCCCGCAAGATCCTAATGGTGATCTCCGATGGCGCGCCGGTGGATGACAGCACGCTGTCGGTGAACCCGGCCAACTATCTGGAAAAACACCTGCGTGATGTCATCGCGATGGTCGAGCGGCGCAAACAGGTTGAACTGCTGGCCATCGGCATCGGCCATGACGTCACCCGCTATTACGATCGCGCCGTGACCATCACCGATGTTGAACAGCTGGCAGGCGCCATGACCGAGCAGCTGGCCGCTCTCTTTGACAGTGACCCGCGCGCCCGCGCCCGGGTGATGGGCATCAAACGCGCGAGCTGAGCACGCCAGCCGCGCCGCTCTGAATCAAAGCCCCGCGCCGCTTCGGTGCGGGGCTTTGTGTTACAGGGGTTGCGGGACGTCGCCGGATTTGGAACAAGTGTTCGCGACAGAGCGCGCCGTGACTGCCGCGCCATTTCCTTGTTCCTGCCGACGTTGCGCAACACCCGCCCAGAAGGGCCGGCCGCTGCGCCCTGACCAACCGTCGCGGACCACCCGAAACAGATGGAGGGAGCCGATGTTCCAGACCTTCGACGTGACAGCCCGCCCGGAACAGGGCCCGCCCCGCCTCAAGGCTTTGCGCACCGAATTGCAGCGCGAGGGGCTCGACGGCTTTCTGGTGCCGCGCAGCGATGCCCATCAGGGCGAATATGTCGCCCCCGGCGATGAACGTCTGGCCTGGCTCACCGGCTTTACCGGCTCTGCGGGCTTCTGTGCCGTGCTGCGCGATGTGGGCGGGGTGTTTATCGACGGGCGTTACCGCACGCAGGTAAAACAGCAGGTCGCGGAGGTCTTTACCCCGGTGCACTGGCCCGAGGTACAGCTGGCCGATTGGCTGAAGGAGCAGCTGCCGACCGGGGGGCGCATCGGCTATGACCCCTGGCTGCATTCGGCCAGCCAGATGCAGGGGCTCGATCTGCACGGGTTTGAATTCGTGCAGGTCGATAATCTGGTGGATCGCATCTGGCAGGATCAGCCCACCCCGCCGATGCAGCCCGTCATCGCCCATCCGCTCAGCTATGCAGGTACATCCGCCTCCGAAAAGACCGCCTCTCTGGCCCAAGAGCTGCGCGACGCCGGACATAGCGCCGCCGTGATCACCCTGCCAGATAGCATCATGTGGCTCCTGAACATCCGCGGCAGCGATATCGCCCACAACCCGGTCGCCCACGGGTTTGCCATCCTGCACGCCGACGCGCGGGTCGATCTGTTCATGGCGGAAGAGAAGCTGACGGGTGTCAGGGATCACCTCGGCGCGGATGTGGCCGTTCATGCGCCGCAGACCTTCCTATCAGCCGTGGCTGAGCTGGCACAGGCCAAAGATGCCTCCGTCACCGTCGATCTGACGACCCTGCCCCGGATCGTCGCCGATCAGCTCGGCGATGCGCTGGTTGCGGCCGGTGACCCCTGCGCCCTGCCCAAGGCCCGCAAATGCGCCGCCGAGATCGCAGGCAGCGCCGCCGCTCATCTGCGCGATGGTGCCGCCGTGGTGGAAACCCTCGCCTGGCTGGACGCCCAGCCCCCCGGCAGCATCACCGAAATCGACGTGGTCAAACATCTCGAAGCCACCCGCCGCAAGGATCCGAAGCTGCGCGACATCAGCTTTGAAACCATTTCGGGCACCGGCCCCAATGGCGCCATCATCCACTACCGGGTCAGCGAGGACAGCAATGCCGCGCTGCTGGACGGGCATCTGCTGGTGCTGGACAGCGGCGGGCAATATCTGGACGGCACCACCGACATCACCCGCACCCTCGCCATCGGCACCCCACCGCAGGAAGCCCGCGAGGCCTATACCCGCGTTCTGCAGGGCATGATCGCCATGTCCCGCCTGCGCTGGCCCAAGGGGCTTGCCGGTCGCGACATCGAGGCGGTGGGACGAATGCCGCTCTGGCTGGCCGGGCAGGACTTCAACCACGGGCTTGGCCACGGGGTCGGCGCCTTCCTCAGCGTACATGAAGGCCCCCAGCGGCTCAGCCGTGCCGGCACCGTACCGCTGGAACCCGGCATGATCCTCTCCAATGAACCGGGATATTACCGCGAAGGCGCTTTTGGTATTCGCATTGAGAACCTGTTGGTGGTAGAACCGGCGCCTGAGCTGGACAGCGCCGACGCCGAACGCGAAATGCTGTGCTGGCGCACCCTGACCTACGCCCCGCTGGACCGCCGCCTGATCGTGGTGGACCTGCTCACCACGGCAGAGCGGGACTGGCTGAACGCCTATCATGCGGATGTAGCCGCTAAGATAGGACCCAACGTAACAGACCCGGCACAACGCTGGCTGGATGCCGCAACGGCGCCGCTGTGATACCGCAGTGTTACATCTGAAGACGACATTGATCCGTGACGAACGACGTGAAGGAAAAGACCATGACAAAGATCCATATTCGCAAAGCAGAAGGCACCTGGGTGGTGCGCTCCGGTGGTGCCGTGCTGGGCGAGAGCAGCAACGCGCTTGAGCTGAGCGAGGGCGATCTGGCGCCCGTCATCTATTTTCCCCGTGGCGACATCGCGACAGCCTTCCTCGACCGCAGCGACAAGACCACCCACTGCCCGGCCAAGGGCGATGCCAGCTACTTCTCGATTGTGAACAAATCATCCGTGACCGAAAACGCGGTCTGGAGCTACGAAACCCCCAATGAGGCCGTAGCGCAGATCAAGGACCACCTTGCCTTCGTCACCGGTGACACCGTGAAAGTGGAGCGGATCTAGGCCCGCCCCGATCGGCAAAAACACGCTCTTATGCAGTCAGGGCGCCCCGTCTCGGGGCGCCTTATTCGTGGATAAGCAGCCTTTCGCTCATCAGGAAACCGCGCTGGGAACCGGGCAACCCACCGCCCGCAGGCCCCGGCGCAGCGGCGCGCGATTGTCGGAAAACGCCATCTGATGGGTCGCGAACGGATCCGAAAAACGGCCACTGACGCGGTCGGAAAATTCGGACTTCACATATTCTCCCGATACAGAAATTAGAAAGATGCACGTATAACGATCATATTGATCGTTATTTCGCTACCGTTTTTGCAGGCCAAAGAGAGCCCGCCCGGAACCCTGCCCCAGGACCAAATAAGATACCGACGAAGAAACAAACAGGCGCGACGGATGTCGCATGTCCCCCTAGTTCAGGATGGTCTGACAAAGATGCTGACGCGCGGCCTCGACGGCCTCACCGGTACAGAACATCTGTGCATCCCGTGCGCTTTGAACGACATAGTCGATCAGGGCCTCATAAGACGCCCGCTCATTTTCCTGCTCTACTGCCTTCGCCACTGTTTCAGCCTCTGTCGGGCTGATTGTTTTGTGTTGCATGTTTTCACTTCCGAAGAATGATCACCATTATCCTTATGTTAACCATATTTAAGCCGCTGGGCCGATAAAGGTTAAAATTTCTTCTGGAAAAAAGCGAACACCCGTTTCAGAAATATCACATATTTGGGATCGTCTTTTGCGGGTAAACTTGTCTTTAAGCGACGGCTTTATGGGAAATGTCGCAAATTGACGATGAGCCGCCGTAGTTTTCAATCCTCAACTATGCTCCTCCGCAGCCGCCGCAGCCAGCGCACGGGTGTAGGCTTTCAGCGAATCAATGTGGTAAAGGGCCCCGATGAGATTCGGCGGATTATCGCCGCCCTCCCCTTCCGCCAGTACCGGCAGATAGCTGAGATCGGCCCGGTCGAAGATCGGCATCGCGGCCTCCAGCGAGGCAGAGGCGCGGACCGACAGCCCCTGGTCAATCAGCGCGGCGCAGTCCTCCGCGCTGGCGCAGCGCGGATCGCCCAGTGGCCGCATCACCGCTCCGGCGCGCAGCATCGACAGCAGATAGGCCTGTGGCCCCGCCGCGCAATGAATATTGCGCCGCTCCAGCTGGGTGAGAAAGAACGACCGGTCGACAATCCGCGACGCCAGCGCCGTCGACATCGACACCGCCACCATCACCGCCAGGCCGATCTGCCAGTCGCCGGTCAGCTCGAACACGATCAGCGTCGTGGAAATCGGCGCGCCAAGCACCGCCGCCGCCACCGCGCCCATCCCGGCAAAAGCATAGAGCGTATGCGTCCCCGACACATCCGGCAGCACAGCGGTCGCAATCAGCCCAAAGGCGAGCCCGGTCAGCGCCCCGACCATCAGCGACGGCGAGAACACCCCGCCCCCCATGCGCCCGCCCATGGTGATCGCCACGGCCGCGGTTTTGACCATGGCAAAGAGAATGGTCTGATGCAGCACCAGCGCGCCCGTGAGGGCCAGAACCGTGGTTTCATAGCCAACGCCAATGATATGGGGAAACCAGACCGCAAGCCCGCCCAGCAGCAGGCCAGAGGCCGCCGGACGCAGCCAGCGCGGCAGACCCAGCTTTGTCTGCACAGCATTGCCGATTTCCTCGGCAAAGAAGATCGACCGCATCAGCACCACCGCCACGATCCCGCAGATCAGCCCAAGCATCAGAAAGGCCGGCAGCTCGACGTAGAATTGCAGCGCCCCCGGCGTGATCAGGTCGAACTCCGTCACATCGCCATATTCCAGCCGGTTGATCACGGTTCCGGCCACCGAGGCGATGACAATGGGCGCAAAGGCATGGACCGCGAAATGCCGCAGCACCACCTCCAGCGCAAAGAGCGCCCCGGCAATAGGCGCATTGAAGCTGGCAGAAACCGCCGCCGCCACCGCACAGCCCAGGAGATCGCGCCCGGTGATGCCATCGGCCTGAATGCGATTGCTGACCCAGGTCGAGATCACCCCCGCCATATGCACCACCGGCCCCTCGCGACCGGTTGATCCGCCGGTACTGAGCGTGATCAGAGAGGCACAGGCAGACGCCAGACCGGCGCGAATTTCCACCCGCCCATCGCCAAGCGCGGCCCCCTCGATCACATCGGCAACGGATCGCACCCGGGCATCCGGCGTAAACCGGTGCAGGATCAGCCCCACCACCAGCCCGCCAAGGGTCGGAATGATCATCAGCCAGTACCAGGGCATGTCCTGTGCGAAACTATGCAGGAAATTCACATCCTCCGCGCCATAGACCCAGGCCTGAAAGGCGGTGATCCCCTTGCGGAAGAACAGCGCCGCAAACCCGGCGGCGATCCCGATCAGCAAGGCGATAAACCAGAATTGAAACTGGCTCGGCCCCCGGTGGCGCAGCACCCGCCAGACATCCCGCACGCCAGCAACCCCCTGAGCCAGCTGGGCGGAAATGGCGGAGCGTATGGTCTGTGGCATGAACCCGATTGTCCCGGTGTCGTTCTTGTCTGTTTACGCGGCAAACTATCGGCAGGTTGGTTAAGCCATCGTGAAAACTCAACAGCTTAGAACGATCCGGGCAACAGTTTTAGCTCAGCCCACCAGCAGCGCCCTGGCGGCAGCGCGGGCCTCCGAGGTGATTGTATCACCTGAAACCATACGCGCCAGCTCATCGACCCGTTCGTCCTCATCCAGCGGCACCACCTGCGACAGTGTCTGCCCGTCGACAACCTGCTTCTGCACCCGCCAATGATGCGCGCCCTGGGCCGCCACCTGCGGCGAATGGGTCACAACCAGCACCTGCCCGCCATCGGCCAGCGCCTTCAGCCGCCGCCCCACCGCATCCGCCGTCGCGCCGCCCACGCCGCGGTCGATCTCGTCAAAGATCATCGTCTGATTGCCGGTCTCGCCGCGCAGGCAGACCTTCAGCGCCAGCAAAAAGCGGCTCAGCTCACCGCCCGAGGCGATCTTGTTCAGCGGCCCCGCCGGCGCGCCGGGGTTTGTGGCCACGGTAAAGGCAACCGCGTCCTTGCCCTCCGGTCCCGGCTCGGCCTCGGTCAGCCGTGTTTCAAACACCGCGCGTTCCATCTTGAGCGGGGCCAGCTCAGCCATCACCGCCGCATCCAGTGCCGCCGCCGTCTCCCGCCGCGCCGCCGACAGCTGCGCCGCCGCCCCCGCATAGGCCGCCTCGGCCTCGGCCAGTGCGGCCTCCTGATCGGCGAGATCCTGATCCCCGGCGTCCACCGCCGCCAGTTTCTCGCGCAGGGTTTCAGCATAGCCGCCCAGATCATCAGGCAGAACATCATGTTTGCGGGCCAGCGCGCGGATGGCAAACAGCCGCTCCTCGCTCTCTTCCAGCTCACCGGGATTGAACTCCAGCCCGTCGAGCACACGGGCAACGCCATCCTGCGCCTCACCCAGTTCGATCATCGCCCGCAACAGCGCCGCAATCGGCGCATCCAGCGCCGAGTCTGCCTGCGCAGAGACCCCTTCCAGCCAGCGCTGCGCATCCCCCAGTGACGTTTCGGCACCATCGGTCAGGATGCTCTGGGCGCGCTGGATATCGCCACGGATCCGCTCGGCGGACTGCATCTCGCGGCGGCGCTGATCCAGTGCAGCATCCTCGCCGGGCTGCGGGTCAAGCGCGTCCAGCTCCGCCACCGCATGGCGCAGGAAATCCTCTTCGGCGCGGATAGCCTCCAGCGCGGCGCGGGTTTCGGCAACGCTCTTTCGGGCGCGGCTGGCAGCGGCCCAGCGATCGCGGACGGTCCGCAGAAGATCGCCAAGACCGGCAAACTCATCCAGCATGGCGCGGTGGCCGCGCGGGTTCAGCAGGCCCCGGTCATCATGCTGGCCATGCAATTCCAGCAGCGTGTCCGACAGCGCCCGCAGTACCTCGCCCGAACAGCGCCGGTCATTGACCCATGCGGTCTTGCGTCCCTCGGCGGTGTTCACCCGGCGCAACAGCAGCGTATCGCCTCCGGGCAGCCCCGCCTCAGCCAGCACCGCATGGGCCGGATGGTCTGGCGACAGCTCGAACTCGGCCAGCACCTCCCCCTGTTTGGCGCCCTGGCGCACCAGTTCGGCCCGGCCCCGCCAGCCCAGCACAAAACCAAGCGAATCCAGCAGGATCGACTTGCCGGCCCCGGTCTCCCCGGTCAGCACATTGAGACCCGGCTGAAAATTCAGCTCAAGATGGTCGATGATCAGGATATCGCGAATATCAAGCGCGCGCAGCATGGCCCGGCCCCAATTGCGGAAGTGGCAATTACAGCCACTCCCCCTTGATGGACTGACGGTAGATCTGGCTCAGCCAGTTGTTGCCGACATCGCGCATTTTCAGCCCGTTGTCTGTCAGCAGCTTAAAGCTGTCCTCATACCATTCGGTCGATTGATAGTTATGGCCCAGAATGGCACCGGCGGTCTGCGCCTCATTCACCAGCCCCAGCGACAGATAGGCCTCGACCAGACGGTGCAGCGCCTCTGCGGTATGGGTTGTGGTCTGGAAATCCTCGACCACAACGCGGAACCGGTTCACCGCCGAGGTATAATGCCCCTTGCGCAGATAGTAGCGGCCGATCTCCATCTCCTTGCCCGCCAGATGGTCAAAGGCAAGATCGAACTTCAGGATTGCCGAGCTCGCATATTCGCTGTCCGGGTAGACCTCGATCACGGTGCGCAGCGATTGCAGCGCCTGAAAGGTCAGGCCCTGATCGCGGCCCACTTCGTCGATCTGATCATAGTAGCTCAGCGCCAGCAGATACTGCGCATAAGCGGCGTCTTCTTCGGTCGGGTAGAAGTCGATATAGCGCTGTGCGGCAGCGCGGCTGTCCTCGTAGTCACGCCCCAGATGATAGGCATAGGCCTGCATGATCAGGGCCTGTTTCGCCCAGGAGGAATAGGGGTAAAGACGTTCGATCTCGGAGAAGTAAAAGGCCGCATCCTCGGTCCGGTTACGCTCCATCTCGAATTCGCCGCGCTCGTAGATCTGCTCCGGGGTGAACCCGTCAAGTGGCTGCGAACTCTTGGCCGCGCCCCCGTCTCCGCCACATCCCGAAAGCGCAGCTACGAGTAGAACCGCGCCGATGGTTTTGGCTGCCGCCCCCATGCCCATCATGTTCGCCTAACCTCACCGTCATTTACTTACGGGTGTGAACCCCGGTTCTGCCCGGTCTAGCACATTCAATTGACGCGCAAAACGTCTTTAACCGATTTCCCGCCCACTTGGCAGAGAAAGCGCGGCGGGGTCAAGAGTGCGAAGCAGCCCCGGCCCGCCACAACATGGCGCACGCCAGCCGATACCCCATGCCGCGCCGGGGTTCGCCGCATCCGAAAACATTGGTCAATATGAGGTGAGCGCTGCAAGGATCCGAACCAAACGGGATCTGGACAAGTCCCGGCAAGCCGCTTTGGGGCACGGTGAGGCGGCGCGCTGCGCCGTGAAGCCGCCGGTGTGATCTTCGAACCGCCCCGCCCCTCTAGGGTCACGACCTAAGGACGGCTCGAAGATCTCCCCCGGTGCCCCCGGCGCAATCTGCCCCGGTCGGGCTGCGCCAACGCATAGGCCTGTATTGGATCGAACTGTGGTGCAGTCTGCGCCCGGCGTCTGTGCTGCAATCATCAGTTCGCGAGTGACCGGAGTGCTGTCGTTGCAGCCCGCGGTCCGGTTGGCGCCGGGTGCACCCCGATTGTCCGGGGGAACCCAGGTTGAACGTCAGGCCCCCCAGCCGACGTTCCCGCCCGATAGCCTCAATTCAGTTACGCAACGCGGCGCGCATCGGTCGGGATCTCCGCCCAGACCAGCCCCTGCCCCGGCAGGCGCGCTGTCATCGCCGCATCGCAGCTCACCTGACGCACCGCGCCGGGTGTCGCAAAGACCGCCCGCAGCAATGTGTTGGTCAGCGAATGACCGGCACGCTCGCCGATATAGTGGCCAAAGACCGGGCCACCCGCCAGCGACAGATCACCAAGCGCGTCCAGCATCTTGTGGCGCACAGGCTCGTCCGAGTGGCGCAGACCCGCGCCGCTCTCGACCTGCGGGCCGTCGAACACAACCGCGTTCTCGCCGGGGACACCCCCCAGCGCCAGACCATTGGCCTGCATGCTTTCGACGTCAACGCGACGGCAGAAGGTGCGGCTGTCGCAAAGCTCACGCGCAAAGGCACCATTGCGCAGATCCAGCGTCTTGCTCTGACGGCCAATCGCCGTCTCGGCAAAGTCGATGTGGAACTCGATGGTCAGGCGGTTGCTCGGCAACAGGGTGGCGGTCGCACCGTCATGGCTGACACTCACCGGCTTCAGGATCTGATAGGCGGTGACCGGCGCCGCAAGGCGCTGAATACCGGTCTGCATGATGCCCCGCACGAAATGCGCCGAAGACCCATCCATGATCGGCACTTCCGGGCCGTCGATATCAATCATCACATTGTGGATGCCACAGCCCGCCAGCGCGGCCATGATATGCTCCACCGTGGAAACCGAAACACCGGAGGCATTGACCAGCCGTGTGCACAATGGCGTCCGCTCGACCCGGTCCCAAAGCGCCGGCACCATGGTGTTGCCCAAAGCGATGTCAGTGCGCCGGAAGCAGATGCCGTGGCCAGCCGATGCAGGCTTCAGGATCATGCGAACGGGTTTGCCGGAGTGGAGCCCCACACCGTCAAACGTCACTGATGCTTTAAGCGTATTCTGCACGATGGCCTCATTCCGTAAGGGTGGGCCGTACTTGGGCCCTTGTTGCGGAACAGAGGTAAGGTGTCACTTCGTTAGGCTCAACTCAATCTTTGTAACGGAATGAAACATCCCTGTAACAGATCGGCAAAACCCTGCCCAACCGGCACCAACTCGCTGATTTAAAACGAAAAAAGGTCGCCCTATGGCGACCTTTTTGACTTATATGTGATCAGCTCAGTTGGCTTGACGGCGCAGGAATGCGGGAATTTCGATGCGTTCCTGCTCAGGGTTCGCCTGCCGCTGCGGCTGCGCTGCGGGTGCCGCCTGCTGGCCGTGATGCGCAACCTGGGGCTGGTGCATCGGAGCCTGCTGTGTAGCGGCCTGCTGCATGGGCGGCTGCTGACGTGCCGGTTGCTGCGGCTTGGCGGCCTGGCCTTCAGCGGCGCTGCCGGTCATGCGATGGATCAGCGAATTGAGCCCAAAGCGGCGCTGTTCGTGACCCGCTGCAGCGGGCTGCTGCACCTGCTGCGGGGCCCGCGGCTGAACCGTGTCGATCGACGGGCGCTGCTGCATCTGTGTCTGCTGCATCGGCTGCTGAGGCTGGGCGCGCTGCGCAGCCGCCTGAAGCCGCACGATCGCCTCGGGCGACGGGGTACCGGGTGCGGGCGCCTTTGGTGCCACAAAGCTCTCGGCCTGATGGGCCGCAACTTCGGCCTGCGGCTGGAATTCCGGCGCGGGCGTGCCCTGATAGGCCGGTGCGGGCAGACCGTCGGCGCCCAGCTGTTCGCCTGCGTCCTCCAGCACCTCTTCATAGTGACCTTCAGCGGCGGCCTGACCATCGTCGAATTCCGCAAACAGCGACGGCTCTTCCTGAGCGGCGGCCACGGGTTCGGCGGCAGCTGCGGGCTGCTCAACCGGGGTGCTCAGCTCCAGCGGCGCGGCGCTGCGGCTGTCTTCGACGCTGACGGTCTGCTTCAGCGGTGCCGACATCGGACGGCGCGGCACCGGAATGTCGGAGTGCACATCCACGGCATCAATACCGGTGGCCACAACGGAAACCCGCATCTTGCCTTCCATCGCGGTGTCGAGGGTCGAGCCGACGATGATGTTTGCGTTGGGATCGACCTCTTCGCGAATGCGGTTGGCCGCTTCGTCCAGTTCAAACAGGGTCAGGTCATGTGCGCCGGTGATGTTGATCAGAACACCCTTCGCGCCCTTGAGGCTGATTTCGTCCAGCAGCGGGTTCGCGATGGCCTTCTCGGCGGCCTGCACGGCGCGATCTTCGCCCTCGGCCTCGCCGGTGCCCATCATCGCCTTGCCCATCTCGTCCATCACGGCGCGCACGTCCGCAAAGTCGAGGTTGATGAGACCCGGACGCACCATCAGATCGGTCACGCCTTTGACACCCTGATAAAGGACATCATCCGCCATCGAGAACGCCTCGGTGAAGGTGGTCTTTTCATTGGCCAGACGGAACAGATTCTGGTTCGGAATGATGATCAGCGTATCGACGACCTTTTGCAGGGCTTCGACACCCTCCTCGGCCTGACGCATCCGCTTGTTGCCTTCGAACTGGAACGGCTTGGTGACAACACCAACGGTCAGCACACCCAGTTCACGGGCGGCCTGCGCGATGATCGGCGCAGCCCCGGTGCCGGTGCCGCCACCCATACCTGCGGTGATAAAGCACATATGCGCGCCCGCGAGGTGATCAACGATCTGTTCAATGCTTTCTTCAGCGGCAGCAGACCCAACCGAGGGGCGCGCGCCGGCGCCCAGACCTTCGGTGACTTTGATGCCCAGCTGGACGCGGCTTTTGGAGGCGCTTTGCTGCAGCGCCTGCGCGTCGGTATTGGCGACGACAAAATCCACGCCGTCCAGCTGTTTGTCGATCATGTTGTTGACGGCATTGCCGCCTGCCCCGCCGACGCCAAACACGGTAATCCGGGGCTTCAGCTCTTCCTGGCCGGGCATCGAAAGGTTCAAGGTCATGCTCGTTCCGCCTGTGTTATCAGCCCTCCCGCAAGGGCCTATTCCTGTCCATCTTTGCGACAATCCTACCGCGCAGCACGAGTCGCGTCATCCAAAAAAGCGCTATTTTCCACAAAATATAGACATAGTATTGTCTAATTTCGCGACATTTCGCCGATTTTGGCAAATGCTGTGGAAAGCCCAGCAACACACCACAACATGACGGCAGCCTCCGAAAACCAAAGCCCTCGAAAGCACATCTCGTCACTGATACTGGTGGCCACTGCTCGGCCTACATGCGCCGCATGATGCGGTCGTTACCGGAACATTAACGCGGCAGGATTTCGCTGTCACCCGCGAAACCGCCTTGCCAGCAAAGTTTTTCGTTAACATTTGATTAATGAAGACGGCACTGCGAAGGCGCGGAGCGGGCCTGCACCCCCTGCTCCGGCAGAGGCCTCACCAGTTGTCGCGGAACCATTTTACCGCCCGTTTCAGCGTGCCGCTGGCGTTGCGGTCCACCGGCATCTCAAAATCCCACCACTCATCCTGCGGATGGGCGGCAAACAGGCTGAGACCAACGGCGGAGGCAAAGCCGGGACCGGTTGCCGACTGCGGCAGGCCGTGAACCCGCAAAGGCCGGCCGAGGCGCACCTGCTGCCCCAGAACCCGGCTCGCCAGCCCGTCCAGCCCCATGATCTGGCTGGAGCCTCCGGTCAGCACGATCTGCTGGCTTGGCAGGCTGTCAAACCCGGCGGCATCCAGACGGGCGCGCACCTCTTCAAGGATCTCTTCGACACGCGGACGCATGATTCCGATCAGCTCGGCCCGGCTGACAGTGCGGCGGTCATGTTCCCAGTCGCCGGTATCGGCGTGGATATCAATCATCTCGCGGTCATCGGCGCCGGTGGCATGGACGCCACCGTGAAAGGTCTTGATCCGCTCGGCGTTGGCCGTCGGCACCCCCAGCCCCATCGAAATATCGCTGGTGATGTGATCACCGCCCATACGCACCGCATCGGCATAGATCATATGTTTCTTCATAAAGACCGAAATCGAGGTCGAGCCGCCGCCCATGTCGATACAGGCCGCCCCCAGCTCCTGCTCATCCTCAACCAGTGCCGCGAACCCGGACGCATAGGCCGAGGACGCGATGCCCGCCAGCTCCAGATCACAGCGCTGGATGCAGCGCACCAGATTCTGCACGGTCAGCGCATCAACCGTCAGCATGTGCATATCCGCCGCAAGGGTCTGCCCCATCTGTCCGCGCGGGTCATTCAGACCCGACCGGTTGTCCAGCGCAAAGTTCACCGGCTGGGCATGCAGCACCTCGCGTCCGGCGCCATATTCCGGCACCTCGCAGGCCGCCAGCACGCGGGCGATTTCATTCTCGGTCACCACCTGACCTTCCAGATCCACCTGCGCATCCAGCCCGTAGGATCGCGGATTGGCCCCGGAAAAACAGGCGATCACGTGATCCACCCGCACCTCGGCCATCTTCTGCGCGGCCTGAACCGCCGTGCGGATCGCACGTTCGGTTTCCTGCATGGCGGTGATCTCGCCGAACTGCACCCCGCGCGAGCGCGTCGTGGCCGCGCCGATCACCCGGAACCCCGACTGCCCCGCCAGGGACCCAATGGAATTATCCTCGCTCAGCCGCCCGGTGCCGTCGAAACGCAGCACCAGACAGGCAATCTTGGAACTGCCCACATCCAGAATGGCCACAACACCGCGCTGCATCGCCTGACGTCGCATCTGCCGCATGGCTCTTTGGGATTGGTAGAGATCGGTCATATCATAGCCCGCCTGCGTTCAACTGTCGGATCCGCCACCAGTCCTCGACGGCGTTCTCGGTCATTCTTACGGTTGGACGCGCCGCCAGGCGCATATCCACCACCGCCACATCACGCTCCAGAAGGTCGCGCACTTCGCTGACGGCAATCACCCGCTCCAATGCGGGCACCGGATTTTCGGCCGGCAGCATGATCCGCTGGCCACGGTCCAGCACCAGATCCCAGCGCCGTTCGCCAATCCGCACCAGCCCACGCATCCGCGGTCCCAGCGGCTTGGCCACCGCAAACAGCCGCAGCGCCTCCTCAATGGCGTCGTCGGCATTGCGCCCGGCCACCAGCGGCAGATCCGGGTGCATATTGCGCGCGCCCAGCTCAGCCACATGCACGCCATTGGCATCCAGCAGCGCCAGACCTTCGCGGCTGCGCCAGACAACTGCGGGTTTGCGCTCTTCCACCGTGACCTGAAGCACCCCACCCGGGCGGATCCGCACATCCGCCGTCCGCACCGGATCCAGACCGGTGATTTCGTCGCGGATCTGGGCCAGATCCAGATCGAAGGAGCTGATGGGAAAATCAATCGGCACCACTTCGCGAATATCTTCGGCCACGCTGCGCCCCGCCCCGTCGATGGCCATCACATTGACCATGAATTCGGGGCGCTCCTCGATCGAGGCCCGCAGATCGCTGATCATCACCTGCAACCGGTCGCGTCGCGCCTCATCCGCCATGAACACGGTGCCGGCCACAAAGACCAGACAGAAGGGAATGCCAAAACGCACACCAAAGCGAATGCCCGGCGTCAGCATCCAGCGCTGGATGCGATAGGTCAGACGGGAGGGGGCAGGATCGGAACGCCCCTCGCGGGGTTTGCGAAACCGCGTGATCAGCGAGGGCATGTCGCATCCTCAACCAGCCAGGCGCAGAGCTGCCCGAATGTCATACCCACATGTTCCGCCTGCTCCGGCGTCAGCGACGTCGGCGTCATTCCGGGCTGGGTATTGGTCTCCAGCAGGATCAGCCCCTCGGCGCCGCGCGTTTCGTCCCAACGAAAATCGGTGCGGCTGATGCCCCGGCACCCCAGCGCCTCATGGGCCTTCACTGCATATTCGAGACAGAGCGCAAAGATCTCCTCCGGGAGATCCGCAGGCAGCACATGACGCGAGCCACCGGGTTTGTACTTGGCGTCATAGTCATACCAGCCGTCGGTCAGGATATCGGTCACCGTCAGTGGTCTGTCGCCCAGTACGGTGGTGGTCAGCTCGCGGCCTGGGGCAAAGCTCTCGACCATCACCTGATCTGGCATGTCCTGCGACAGCTGCGGCGGACCGTTGGCGACTTCATTCACCAGATAGACCCCCACGCTGGAGCCTTCGTTATTCGGCTTCACCACATAGGGCGGCGCCATCACATGGCCGGCCATCACCTCGGTCTTGGAATAGATGCCGCTCTCGACAACCGGCAGACCTGCGGCGCGATAGATGGATTTGGCCCGCTGCTTGTCCATCGCCAGGGCAGAGGCCAGCACGCCGGAGTGGGTATAGGGGATGCCGAGCCATTCCAGCAGCCCCTGCACGCAGCCATCCTCGCCCCAGCGGCCATGCAGGGCGTTGAACACCACGTCAGGACGATCCGCCTGCAAACGCGCCGCGAGATCCGGACCCGCGTCCAGTTCTGTAACCTGATATCCCTCGTCCCGCAGCGCGGTGGCGCATTCGCGCCCTGTGGACAAAGACACCTCGCGTTCAGCCGAGGGGCCACCCATCAATACCGCCACTTTCGGGAGTGTCCTGCTCGACTTACTCACGACAAGCGCCTCAAATGTTCCGGGGCTTCTCGCCCCTTGTTATGCGGTCGTAAATTGACCCCAATTCGCGCAGGCCAAGGCCTGCTTTTTCGTCTTGCGAGGTCTATTCCCCGCACCGGACGGACCACTGTGGTTCGCTGTCACCACATTAACGTCATAAACGTTACCGGCCCGTTAACAGTGCCTTTACCAAGATCGCGCTTTTCCAGTTCGCCAGCTGCTGCGATTCCCACAGGAGCAACCTGCTGATCAGAGATAACCCTCTGAAAAACATGGCCTTTATCGGCTATTTGGAAAGCGGATCCCCCACCCGCATGATTTCCCACTCTAGCGTTATGCCAGAATTGGCGTAAACCTCTTTTCTGACATCTTCGCCCAATCCCTCAAGATCTGCGGCAGATGCGCCACCTGTGTTAATCAAGAAATTGGAATGCTTCTCGCTCATCTGGGCACCGCCGCGCCGGGCGCCGCGCATTCCGGCATCATCAATCACTTTCCAGGCCTTCAGATCATGGACATCATCGGCCTGACCGGTCGATGAAAACCCCGCCGGATTGCGAAAGGTCGACCCGGCTGACCGGTCCTTTGTCGGCTGGGTGGCATCGCGTTTGGCCAGCTGCTCTTCCATGCGCGCATGCAGGGCTTCGGGATCGCCCATCGGGCCGCGCAACACCGCCGACACCAGCACCGCCCCCTCCGGCAGGTCGCTCTGGCGGTAGGCGAATTTCAGGTCCTCACCGCTCAGCCTCACCACTTCACCGCTGCGCAGCACCACCGTTGCCGACTGAAAGACATCTGCGACATAGCTGCCATAGCAACCGGCATTCATCCGCACCGCGCCACCGATCGAACCGGGAATGGTGCGCAGAAATGTCAGATCCACCCCCGCATCCGCGGCCTTGCGGGCCACATGGGCATCCAGCGCAGCAGCGCCAGCGGTCACCGTGTCGCCCTCGACCTCAATCGCGTTGAACCCGCGCCCCAGCCGGATCACCAGCGCCCGCAACCCGCCATCACGCACGATCAGGTTTGAGCCGACCCCCATCGGGAACACCGGCACCGATGGATCCAGAGACCGCAGAACATGCGCCAGATCCTCCACATCGGCAGGCTGAAACAGATAGTCCGCCGGTCCGCCAACCCGCAGCCAGGTCAACCCTGCCAGATCGCGATTCGGATGAAGCTTGCCGCGCAGCCCGTCGATGTTCATATGCTCTGCCCCTGCCTGTCTTGGCGTCCACCCCGGCCAAGCGAGCCGACGCAGCACCCAGCGGGCAAACGACGACGAGACTCAGCAGCCCGGACCGGCCCTGCGTGTACTCCGGTTTTGCCCATGCACACAATGGCCCAGCCCGCAGCCCGGCGCAAAGGGCAGAGCGCTCATTCGTGGAAATCGGCGGGGTTCAGCTGCGGCTCAGGCGGTTGCGCAGCCAGCGGCCCAGATAGATCACCGGCCAGCGCAGCATCGACATGCCCGCAAACAGCGCCGCCAGCCCCCACCAGGGACCGTTTTCATAGGTGACATAGCCCAGCAGCGGGATGCCAAAGGCAATCAGGAGATAGGCGCGCGACCAGTGATTGTCCCGGCTTGGCAGCATCGCCAGCACATTGGCGGCCACCACCCAGAGACAGGCCAGGATCAGCGACTGCGTCATTCGCCAACCTCCGGCCCGGAGGCCCGGCGCAGGCGCGACAGCACATGCAGCAGCGGACGGCGGAACATCGACACCAGCGCAAAACAGCCAAAGGCAGCGGCAAACCAGCCGTGGTCTCGCCCCAGGAAATAGATCAGCACCGGCGCCACAGCGACCAGCGCAATCCCCGGCCCTCGCTGCCAGCGAACCGGCAGGGCGGCCACGCCGGTGGCAATGAACACCCACAGGACAGAGGCCAGCAGGCTCAGCATGGCGCTGCCTCAACCGCCGGGACGCTCGCCCGCGGATAGGAGATCACGCCAGCCACCCTCAGCCCCGCAACCGCTCGGGCAGACCATTGGCCCAGGCGCTGATGGTACCCGCCCCAAGGCAGACGACCATATCGCCGGGTCGGGCCTGTTCACGCACCAGCCGCTCCAGATCGGGTTCATCCAGCAGCGCGCGGGCATGGCGATGGCCATGACGGATCAGACCGGCCACCAGATCGTCGCGCCCGGCGCCCTCGATCGGGTCTTCGCCCGCGGCAAAGACCTCGGCGATGGCGACCACATCGGCCTCGTTGAAACAGGCGCAGAAATCCTCGAACAGGCTGGACAGGCGCGAATAACGGTGCGGCTGATGCACCGCGATCACCCGGCCCTCGCAGGCCTGCCGGGCCGCTTTCAGCACGGCAGTGATCTCGACCGGGTGGTGGCCGTAGTCGTCAATAATGGTGACACCGTCCACTTCGCCCACTTTGGTAAAGCGGCGGTTGACGCCGCCAAAGGCCGCCAACGCCTCGCGGATCTCACTGCTTTTCATGCCCAGATGGCGCGCCACGGCCACTGCCGACAGCGCGTTGGAGACATTGTGATCCCCAGGCATCGGCAGGGTGCAGCCCTCGATCACGTGATCCTCGGCCTGAAGATGAATATCAAAATGCGCCACGCCCGCCTTGTAGGTCAGGTTGACTGCCCGCACATCTGCCTGCGCGTTGAACCCATAGGTCACGACCCGGCGGTCGGTGATCCGGCCAACCAGCGCCTGCACCTCGGGATGGTCGGTGCAGCAGACCGCGACGCCGTAGAAGGGAATATTGGAGACAAAGTCGTAAAACCCGTCGCGCAGCGTGTCGAAATCACCCCAATGCTCCATATGCTCAGGGTCGATATTGGTGACGATCGCAATGGTTGCGGGCAGGCGGTTAAAGGTGCCGTCGCTTTCGTCGGCCTCAACCACCATCCACTCGCCCTGGCCCATCCGCGCGTTCGACCCATAGGCGTGAATGATGCCGCCATTGACAATGGTCGGGTCGAAATGACCGGCCACCATCAGCTCCGCCATCATGGTGGTGGTCGTTGTCTTGCCATGGGTGCCTGCGATGGCGATGTTGGATTTGAGCCGCATCAGCTCGGCCAGCATTTCGGCCCGGCGGACCACCGGCAGGCCACGCAGGCGCGCCTCGTCCAGCTCTGGATTGCCCGGTTTGATCGCCGAGGAAATGACCACAACCGCCGCATCTTCCAGATTTTCTGCCGCCTGCCCGACAAAGATCCGCGCGCCCAGCTCTTCCAGCCGGTTGGTGATCTTTGACGCTTTCAGATCCGAGCCCTGCACCACATAGCCAAGGTTCAGCAGCACTTCGGCGATGCCGGACATGCCGATGCCGCCGATGCCAACAAAATGGATCGGGCCCACATCACCGGGGAGTTTGGTCGCAGGGTTCATGTCATTCCTTCCTCGGACAGCTGTTCAACAAGCCCCACCAGCCGCTCGGTCGCATCGGGAATACCCACTTGCAAGGCGGCCCGTGCCATCTGGCTGGCACCATCGGGATTGCTGAGAACCGCGCTCATTTGCTCTGTCAGCGCCGAAACGTCAAGAGCGCTTTCCGGGATCAGGATCGCCGCCCCGGCATCGACCAGCCCACGGGCATTGGCGCTCTGGTGGTCGCCAGCCGCCGCGGCAAAGGGGATCAGGATCGACGGGCGGCCGATCACCGAGATATCCGCAACCGACGACGCACCGGAGCGCGAGATCACCAGCTGCGCCTCCGACATGCGGGCGGGCACATCGGTGAAAAACGGCTGCACATCCGCCGCGATCCCCTGTTCGGCGTAGAATTGCGCAACCCGCGCACCATCTTCATCGCGCGCCTGATGCGAGACCCGCAACCGGCTGCGCAGCGCCTCTGGCAGTGCGGCAATCGCTGCGGGCACCACATCCGACAGAATCCGCGCGCCCTGGCTGCCGCCCATCACCAGCACCGACATCGGATAGTCACCCGGCGGAATATAACCGGCCCCAGCCCGCTCCAGCACCGCAGCGCGCACCGGGTTACCGACATGGACGCCATCAACCCCCTCCGGCAGCGCCGTGGGCCAGACGCCACAGGCCACCCCGGCCACACGGGGAGCAAACAGCTGATTGACCCGGCCCAGCACGCCGTTCTGTTCATGGATCATACGCGGCAGCTTCAGCAGGGTCGCAGCCCCCAGTGCCGGGATCGACGGATAGCCGCCAAAGCCGACCACCACGTCAGGCCGGTCCCGCCGCATCTGCATCGCCATCCTTGTGACACCTGCGGCGATCTTCGGCGCGACCATCGCCTTGGCCAGCAGCCCGCCGCGGGCAAAGGTGGCCGAGGGCACCTCGGCAATCTCGGTGGTATGCGGATAGCCGCCGGTGTACCGCGCGCCCCGCGCGTCCGTTGACAGTTTCACCCGCCAGCCGCGTCTCAGCATCGCCTCGGCCAGGGCCTGCGCGGGGAACATATGCCCCCCGGTGCCACCCGCCGC
This sequence comes from Phaeobacter sp. JH20_29, assembly GCF_048056175.1. Classification (NCBI taxonomy): domain Bacteria; kingdom Pseudomonadati; phylum Pseudomonadota; class Alphaproteobacteria; order Rhodobacterales; family Roseobacteraceae; genus Phaeobacter; species Phaeobacter sp. JH20_29. Next base: position 532,378 of record NZ_JAYMWO010000018.1, on the reverse strand, counting down.
CATCAAGAGCAATTTCTGCGCCATCGTATTTTCGGTCTTTCTGTCTCTGCTCACTCACCCCCCCGACCGCGCAGGGCAGACCGAGGGGTGCGCTTCAATCGGGCAGGCTCAGCCGCGCCCGTGTCCGCGCAGGAAATCTGCAATCTCCCCCTGCGGGCGCGACCGCGAAAACGCCAGCAACATCCCCACCGCGATCCCGCCGGCAATCAGCGAGGAGCCACCGTAGCTCACAAACGGCAGGGTCATGCCCTTGGCCGGCAAGAGCCGCACCGCAACGCCCATGTTGATCATCGCCTGCACGCCAAAGGTACAGACAAGACCGGTTCCGGCAAGCCGGATAAACGTGTCGCGCTCCCGCATCAGCCGGAACAGCGTGCGGGCCACCACCGCCGAATAAAGCAGGATCAGGATCACCACCAGCACCAGCCCGTATTCCTCGGCCGCCACTGCGATGATGAAATCGGTATGGGCATCCGGCAGCGACCATTTCACCTCGCCCTCGCCAACGCCGACACCGAACAACCCACCTTCGCGGATGGCATTGGTGGCATAGCCCATCTGGGTGGTCGGGTCGATTTCAGGGTTCAGGAAGCCGTCGATGCGACGGGCAAAATGCTCGGAGCTGGAATAGGCCACAACCCCGCCCATCACGACCACCGCCGCCATGATCACCAACAGCAGCATCGGCGCACCGGCCACGAAATACATCACGCCCCAGCCGAACAGCACCAGACAGGCCTGGCCAAAGTCAGGCTGCATCACCAGCATCAGCACCACCGTCAGGCACAGGCCAAAGGACATCAGCGTGCCCGGCGGGCCGTTGATCTGCTGGCTCGCGGCGATCATCCAGGCCGCCACCACGATGAATCCGGGCTTCAGGAACTCCGACGGCTGCAACGAGGCAAAGCCGAGGCTGTACCAGCGCGTCGCGCCCTTGCCGAAATCGGTGCCAAACACAGGCAGCAGCGCCAGCGCGACAAAGGCGCAGATAAACCCGATCACCGCCAGTCGCCGCACCAGCGTTGGCGACATCATCGAGGTGATCAGCATCGCCACCAGCCCGGTGATGCCAAAAATCGCCTGCCGCTCGACATAGTGGAAATTGTCAAACCCGTTGCGTTCGGCCAGCGGCACCGAAGCGGCCAACCCCAAGAGCAGCCCGATGACAAACAACATCAGGACGCAGGACATCGTCCATTTGTCCAGCGTCCGCCACCATTTGGGTAGAATCGGCTCGCCCGCCTGTACGGGGAGCGCGCCATAGACCATTTCAGTCATGGAAGTACCGCCACTATCTGCCTCGTCATCCGTCCCGTTTTCGGGATCGTTAGGCAAACAGTAACCGGAAACTTTGCCTCAGGCCACCCTCTTCCTCTTGCCTTTGGCAGTTATCCGCGCCTATGGCCGGGCATGGCATATGAAACCCTGATCCTTGGCGCCGGCGCGGCCGGCATGATGTGTGCAACCCGCTCCGGCGCAGGCACCCTGGTGATTGATCACGCAAAGGCGCCGGGCGAGAAAATCCGCATTTCCGGCGGCGGGCGCTGCAATTTCACCAATATGTACGCCAGCCCCGAAAACTACCTGTCGCAGAACCCGCATTTCTGCAAATCCGCCATGGCGCGCTACACCCAGTGGGACTTCATCGAGCTGGTGGACCGCCACGGCATCGCCTGGCATGAAAAGACACTGGGCCAGCTGTTCTGTGATGGCTCGGCCAAACAGATCGTCGCCATGCTGGTGCAGGAGATGCAGGCCGCCGGGGCCGAGCTTTGGTTGCAGACCTCCGTCACCTCGGTAAGCCGCAGCCCGGATGGGTTTCGCGTCGCGGTGGAGCGAGAGGGCAAGCCGCAGGTGCTGACCGCGCGCAATCTGGTGATTGCCACGGGCGGCAAGTCGATCCCGAAGATGGGCGCGACCGGTCTGGCCTATGATCTGGCGCGCCAGTTTGAGCTGCCGCTGACCGAAACCCGCCCGGCACTGGTGCCGTTCACCTTCTCCGAAGACCGCTTCAAACCTCTTGCGGGCGTCGCCCTGCCCGCACGGCTTTCCAATGAGCGCACCAGTTTTGACGAGGCGCTGTTGTTCACCCATCGCGGCCTCTCCGGCCCCTCGGTGCTGCAACTGTCGTCCTACTGGCGCGAGGGGGAGCAGATCCGCGTCAACCTGATCCCGGAAACGCCGCTGTTTGATCACCTGCGCCGCCAGCGTCAGGAAACCGGGCGCAAGGATCTGACCACCGAACTGGCCCGTCACCTGCCCGGACGGCTGGTGGAGTTCCTGGCCCCTGAATTCGCCCTGAAGGGGCGGCTCGCCGACCAGTCCGACGCCGCCTTGCGCGATCTCTGCGACCAACTGGAAAACTGGACGCTCACCCCTTCGGGCAGCGAAGGCTATCGCACCGCCGAGGTGACGCTGGGCGGCATCGACACCGATGCGCTGTCGTCAAAGAGCATGGAGGCCAAGACGGTTCCGGGGCTTTATGCGATTGGCGAAGCGGTTGATGTGACCGGATGGCTGGGCGGCTATAACTTCCAATGGGCCTGGGCCTCCGGCGTCGCGGCCGGAACCGCTATCGCCGCCAAGGGCTGAGCCTCGGGCGTCTCCGCTCGGGCCAGCCCGAAACGCCGCCCCGTTCACCCCTCGCATCACTCCTCGACAAACACCTTATTGGCCGGCGTGACGCCGCGCGTATAGGTGCAGAAGGTGTCATGCGCATCGGGCGTGGTGGTATGGATCTTGATATTGGTGATCACCTCCACCGCCCCGGCATCGAGACAGGCCTGTTCGGCCTCTTTCACGATCCCCAGCAGCTGATCCAGCTCACCACGCATCGTGGTCTCCATCGCCCCCACCTGAAACGGCAGACCTGAGGCCTTCACCACATCAATCGCGCGGTCCACAACCTCGAAGTTATTGCCCTCGCGCAGCCGGGGAATGACCTGAAAGGCCAGCATCACCGTGTTCTGCGGCGCTGTCGTCTCGGCCATCAGATTGCCTCCCCATCGGGTTGCACCGGGGCCTCCGCCTGTCGCTTCTGCACCTCGGCGATGAAATCCTCTCCGCGCTGCTCGAAGTTGTCATATTGGTCGAAACTCGCTGCCGCCGGGGCCAGAAGGATGGTATCACCCGCCTCCGCCTCAGCGGCGGCCCGGGCCACCGCCTGCGCCATGGTGATGCAGACCTCGGCCTCCACATCCAGCTGCATGGCAAAGCCTGCCGCCTCGCGACCGATCACATAGGCCTTGCGCACTTTGCCGGTCTGGCCGCGCAGAGCGTCCAGGCCGCCCTCTTTCTCCAGCCCGCCACAGATCCAGCGGATATTGTCAAACGCGCTCAGCGCCTTGGCCGCGCTGTCAAGGTTGGTGGCCTTGCTGTCATTCACATAGCGCACCCCCTGATGGGTCGCGATGGTCTGGCTGCGATGCGGCAGACCCGGATAGCTGGCCAGCGCCTCCTCGATCAGGCGCGGGGCCAGCCCCAGTGCCCGCGCTGCCGCATAGGCCGCACAGGCATTCTGATGGTTATGCGCGCCCGGCAGCCCCTGCATCTGACGCAGATCAATCGAGGCCGCCTGCCGCCCCTTGCGGTATTCGCTCAGGAACCCTTTGCGGGCAAAGACCTGCCAGCCCGGTCCGGTCAGTTTCTGGCTGGCCGAAATGCGGATCACCCGGTCATCGCTGGCCGCCTCCGAGAGCTGACCGGCCAGATACAGCCCCTCATCCTCATCGACGCCAATGATCGCACGATCCGGGCCGCCTTCGGCAAACAGCCGGCGTTTGGCCGCGAAATAGCCGCCCATGCCCGCGTGCCGGTCCAGATGATCGGGGCTGAGGTTGGTGAACACCGCCACATCCGGCGTCAGCGCCCGCGCCAGATCGGTCTGATAGCTCGACAGCTCCAGCACCACCACGCCCCCGGAGCCCGGCGGATCAATATCCAGCACACCGCGGCCGATATTGCCCGCCAGCTGGCTTTCGCGACCGGCCTCCTGAAGAATATGGTGGAGCAGCGCCACCGTGGTGGATTTGCCGTTGGAGCCAGTAACCGCCACGATGCGCGGCGCCTGATCGTATTGCTCCCAGCCCTGGGTCGCGATGGACCGGAAGAACAACCCGATATCATTGTCCACCGGCACCCCCGCCACCAGCGCTGCGCGGATCACCGGGTTGGGTTTGGGGTAGAGATGCGGAATACCCGGCGAGACGATCAGCGATGCAACATCGTCAAAAGCCCCGGCTTTTTGCAGATCCCGGCAGGGGAACCCCTCGACCTCGGCCCGCGCCCGCGCGCCGGGGTTGTCATCCCAGCAGACCGGCTCTGCCCCGCCTGCACGCAAGGCCCGCGCGGTGGCAAGGCCAGACCGTCCAAGCCCCAGCACCGCTACAGTTGCGCCTTCGAATCCGGTCACAGGGATCATCGCCTGCCCTCCCATTTGATCTTTGCTCGAATCGCTACCCGATCAGGGGAACCAACACCAGTCCCGTTGCGTTTGCCAGTCCGCCGACACCCGGCTAGTGTCGGCCAAAAATTGGGAGGCCCCACAGCCATGGACGCGCGATTGCAGCAGATCCTCGATGCCATCAACCGCGATCTTCGCGACGATCCCGACCGGGGCGAGGTGGCCAGCTACATTCCCGAACTGGGGCAAGTCGATCCCCACCAGTTTGCCATCTCCGTGGCCACCGCCGACGGCCAGATCTACAGCGCCGGGGATGCCGCCACGCGGTTCTCGGCCCAGAGCATCACCAAGCTTTTTACGCTGGCGATTGCGCTCGGGCGCTCCGGCGATCAGCTCTGGCAGCGGGTTGGTCGCGAACCCTCCGGCACCGCCTTCAACTCCATCGTGCAGCTGGAACATGAACGCGGCCGGCCACGCAATCCATTTGTGAATGCAGGCGCCATTGTCACCACGGATGAGGTGCTGGCGGGCCGCGAACCGCGCGATGCGCTGGCCGAATTCCTGGGCTTTATCCGCGCCGCCGCCGAGGATGACGATATCCACATCAATGGCGCGGTTGCCCGCTCCGAAACCGCCCATGGGCACCGCAATTTCGCCCATGCCCATTTCCTTGCCTCCTGCGGTAATCTCAAGAACGACCCGGACAAGGTGCTCGGCACCTATTTCCACCATTGCGCCACCGAGCTGACCACAACCCAGCTGGCCCGTGCCGGCCGTTTCCTGATCGGCGCCGGTGTCGGCCCGCGGCTGGTCTCGCTGGACCGGGTGCGGCGGCTCAATGCGCTGATGCTGACCTGCGGGCATTACGATGGCTCGGGCGAGTTCGCCTATCGCGTCGGCCTGCCCGCCAAAAGCGGGGTTGGCGGTGGTATTCTGGCCAGCGTACCGGGCAAGGCCAGCATCGCCGTCTGGTCGCCGGGGCTGGACCGCAACGGCAATTCGAAACTGGGCACCGAAGCGATGGAGCGGCTGGCGCGGGAGATGGACTGGTCGGTGTTCTGAGCCGCCGTTGCCAGCCCGGCGCACGCAGGGCTTACCATCCGTTCAGGCGGCAGCGCTATGCTCACATCCGTTGCAACACCAAGATCAGGAGAACGTCCCCGCCCAACTGACCCTTTCAAGGTCAAGACTCCGGGCGTATGGGGATCCGCACAGGCCGACAGACGGAGATGACCCCTGGCAAAGGTCATCCACCCTCCGCCCCTCCGGCGGCGCCGCCTTCTTCTTACGCAAAACCGCCCGAAGCATTTTCAGCCCCGAGCGGTTTCAGATATCAGACCAGATCGGCACACCGCCCCGCAGGATGACCTGCGCGGCGGCGATCCGGCGTGGCTCAGCGCACTTTCAGCGTGGCCAGACCAATCATCGCGAGGATCAGCGAGATGATCCAGAAGCGGATCACGATGGTCGGCTCCGCCCAGCCCTTTTTCTCATAGTGGTGATGGATCGGCGCCATCAGGAAGACCCGTTTGCCGGTGCGCTTGAAATAGAGCACCTGAATGATCACCGACAGCGCCTCCACCACGAACAGCCCGCCGACAATCGCCAGCACCAGCTCGTGTTTGGTGACCACCGCGATGGCGCCCAAGGCGCCGCCAAGGGCGAGCGAGCCGGTATCGCCCATGAACACCGCCGCTGGCGGCGCATTGTACCAAAGGAAGCCCAGACCGCCACCAAACAGCGCCGCGGCAAAGATCAGGATTTCCCCGGTGCCGGGCACGTAATGCACATCCAGATATTCGGTAAAGTCCACACGCCCCACCGCATAGGCAATCACCCCAAGGGTCGAGGTCGCGATCATCACCGGCATAATCGCCAGCCCGTCAAGCCCATCGGTCAGGTTCACCGCATTGGCCGCGCCGACGATCACGCAGATCGAAAACGGCACGTAGAACAGACCAAGGTTGATCAGCGTATCCTTGAACACCGGCAGCGCCAGCTGGTTCTGCAACTCCACCGGATGATAGGCCGAGGCCCAGAGGGCGGCGATCACCGCAATGGTGATCCCAAGCGCCAGCCGCAGCTTGCCCGGTACGCCTGCGGTGTTCTGCTTGGAGACCTTGGCATAATCATCGGCAAAACCGATCAGCGCAAAGGACAGCGTCACAAACAGCACCAGCCAGACAAAGGGATTGTCCCAGCGCGCCCAGAGCAGCGTCGCCGTCACCAGCGCGCCGACGATGAGCAGCCCGCCCATGGTGGGCGTGCCGGCCTTTGCCAGATGCCCTTCGGGGCCGTCATCACGGATCGGCTGACCCTTGCCCTGCTTCTTGCGCAGCACATTGATCAGCGGTGGCCCAAACAGAAACCCAAACAGAAGCGCCGTCAGAAACGCCCCGCCCGCGCGGAAGGTGATGTAGCGGAAGAGGTTGAAAAGATCGCCCCCATCCGACAGCGCGGTTAACCAATAGAGCATGTCAGCCGGTCCTCAGTTCGTCAAAGTTCAGAAAGTGGCCTCGCCATGGCCCAATTCGCGGATGCCGTCAACAACCTTGGCCAGCGCCATGCTGAGCGACCCCTTGGCCAGAACCACATCCCCCGCCGCGATCTGACCCGCCAGTTCCGCCTGCACATCACCGCTGCTGGCATAGTGACCACCGCGTTTGTCCGCAGGCAACGCCGCATGAAGTGCCCCCATCAGCGGGCCGATGCAATGCACCACATCGAGATCCGCCATCGCGGGCAGATCGGCAAGGGCCGCGTGCAGATCGGCCTCCTGCGGTCCCAGCTCCTTCATATCGCCCAGATAGGCAATCCGCCGCCCCGCGCAGGGGGTCGCGGCCAGCACCGCCAGCGCCGCCGCGACCGAGGTCGGATTGGCGTTGTAACTGTCATCCAGCAGCAGGATCTCGCCCCGCCCCGCGCCAAGCGTCACGGTTTCACGCGCCCCGCGCCCGGTGACCGGCGACCAGAGCGACAGGCTTTGCACGGCCTTGGCCAGATCCAGATCCAGCGCCGCCAGACAGGCCAGCGCGCCAAGCGCGTTCATCGCAAAATGGGCGCCAAGCGACTGGATATTCAGGCGATATCGCTGCCCATCCGGCAGCGTGACCTCGGCCTCTGTCTCATCCCCGCGTGAGGCGGTTCCGGTCAGGCGATTGCCCGGAACGATCGGCCCCTGACCGGTGCCAAACCACTGCGCAGGGCGCGCTGCCTCCTCGGCAACGGAGTGCAGGATCGGAGCCTCGGCAATATCGGCGTTCAGCACCGCAACACCGCCCGGCTCCAGCCCGTCGATGATGGCGGCTTTCTCGGCGGCAATGCCCTCGATCCCGTCAAAGGCCTCCAGATGCACCGGCGCCACGGTGGTGACCATCGCCACATGCGGACGCGCCTGCTTGGCAAGCGGGCTGATTTCACCGGGGTGATTCATGCCGATCTCGATGACGGCAAATTCGGTGTCCCGCGGCATCCGCGCCAGCGTCAGCGGCACGCCCCAATGGTTGTTATAGCTGGCAACAGCCGCATGGGTGCGCCCCTGATCGGACAGCATCCGCGCCAGCATTTCCTTGGTCGAGGTCTTGCCGACCGATCCGGTGACCGCGATCACCCGTGCATCCGTGCGCGCACGACCTGCCCGGCCCAGAGCCTCCAGCCCGGCCTGCACGTCATCCACCAGCAACAGCGGCGCATCTTCACCGACGCCCTCGGGCCTGCGCGAGACCAGCGCCGCACCAGCGCCTTTCTCCAGCGCCTGCGCCACGAAGTCATGGCCATCCCGCGCCGCCTTCAGCGCCACAAAGAGATCGCCCGCCGCAATGCTGCGGGTGTCGATGGAGATACCATTCACGCTCCAGTCGCCAATCGCCTGACCACCGGTGGCCGCTGCCGCCTCCTCAGCTGTCCAAAGGCTCATACCAACCTCCCGTCGAGAGCCGCGACCGCCATGCTGGCCTGCTCCACATCATCAAAGGGCAAAACATCACTGCCAACGATCTGGCCGGTTTCATGGCCCTTGCCGCAGATCAGCAGGGCATCGCCGGGTCCCAGCGCATCAACGCCGCGCAGGATCGCCTCGGCCCGGTCGCCAACTTCCATCGCATCCGGCGCGCCGCCCTTGACGGCGGCGCGGATCACGGCCGGGTCCTCGCTGCGGGGGTTGTCATCGGTCACGATCACCAGATCGGCATTGTCCTGCGCCGCCTGCCCCATCAGCGGGCGTTTGGCGGCATCGCGATCACCACCGGCACCAACAATGGCGACCAGCCGACCCAGCACATGCGGGCGCAGTGCCTTGATCGCGGTGGCCACGGCATCAGGCGTGTGAGCGTAATCCACAAAAACCGTCGCGCCATTTTCGCGCGTGGCCGCCAGCTGCATCCGGCCGCGCACGGTCTGCAAATGCGGCAGCGTCGCAAAGACCGCATCCGGGTCCTCGCCGCTTGCAATCACCAGACCGCAGGCCAAAAGGATATTCTCCGCCTGAAAGCCGCCAATAAGGTTGAGCCGGGCCTGATAGGGCCGGTCGTGCCAGGTAAAGCGCATGTCCTGCCCCGAGGCGTCATAACGCGCACCGACAAGGCTCAGATCACCGAGACCGCGCCCGACCGATATCACCTCATGCCCGCGCGCAGCGGCGACCGCCCGCATCTCGGCGCCGCGCGGGTCGTCCATGTTGATGACGGCCACGCCATCATCGGGCAGCACCCGGCGGAACAGGCCCGCCTTGGCGGCGAAATATGCCTCAAACGTCTCGTGGTAATCGAGGTGGTCCTGGGTGAAATTGGTGAACCCCGCCGCCGCCAGATGCACACCGTCCAGACGCCGCTGATCCAGCCCGTGCGAGGAGGCCTCCATTGCGGCATGGGTAACCCCCGCGGCCGCCGCTTTTGCCAGCGCGTCATGCAGGGTAACCGGCTCCGGGGTGGTGTGGTTGAGCGGATGGCTCCAGGCGCCCTCAACCCCCGTGGTGCCGAGGTTCACCGCCTTATGGCCCAGCTCCACCCAGATCTGGCGTACAAAGCTCGCCACCGAGGTTTTGCCATTGGTGCCGGTCACTGCCACCATGGTTTCGGGCTGTGCGCCGAACCACAGCGCCGAGGCATAGGCCAGCGCCTGACGCGGGTCTTCGACCACCACCAGCGCCACGGTCGACTCGCGCAGCAGCTCCGCCGCAATCGACGCGCCTGCCGCATCGGTGAGAATCGCAGCCGCCCCATTGCCGAGGGCGGCGGGCACAAATTTGGCGCCATGCACCTGACTGCCCGGAAGGGCTGCAAACAGCCCCCCTTCGACCACCTTGCGGCTGTCCACGGCAATGCCATGGATCGTCGGATCGACACCGCCGCGAGCGGTCAGCCCCAGCTGGCTAAGAGGACGGTTTTCAATGGTGCCCATAGCAACCCCACCTGATCAGTTTGAGGTGAGGGTTATAGCAGCCATCTCATCCGGTTCAACTTGCGGTCTGAGTCCAAGCAGCGGCGCGATCCGACCGATCATTTCGCCAGCGACGGGAACAGCGGTCCAGCCTGCGGTGCGGCGCTCCTCGCCATGGGCGATGACCGAGGGTTCATCCAGCGTCACCACCAGCACATATTTCGGATCATGGGCCGGGAACATCGCGGCGAAGGTGGCGATGACCTTGCTTTCGTAATAGCCGCCGCGTGGTTTGGGTTTATCGGCGGTGCCGGTCTTGCCGCCCACCTGATAACCCGGAACCTCGCCAAAGGAAGCGGTGCCGCTGGTCACCACCTTGCGCAGCATGGCGCGGGCCTGACGGGCCGCCTCAGCCGACATCACCCGGTGGCCCAGCTGCGGCCCCTTCTGGCGCAGGATGGTGGGGCTGACATATTGGCCGCCATTGGCGATGGCCGCATAACCGGCTGCCAGATGCATCGGGCTGGTGGACAGCCCGTGCCCATAGGAAATCGTCACCGTGCTCAGCTCGCCCCATTTGCTGGGTTTGAGCGGCTTACCGCCTGCGGCCTCGGCGATTTCGATCGGCGTCGGATCAAACATCCCCATGGCGCGCAGGAAATCCTGCTGCCGCTGGGCACCGATTTGCAGCGCCAGGCGCCCGGTGCCCCGGTTGGAGCTGTTGACGATGATATCGGCGACACTCAGCTTGCCGTAGTTCTTGTTGTGGAACTCGCCAATCGGAAAGCGCCCGATCCGCATTGGACCGGAGGTGTCGATAATGGTCTCGGAATTCACCAGCCCCAGATCAACGGCCTGAGCTGCGGTGAAAATCTTGAAGGTCGAGCCCAGTTCATAGACCCCCTGCACCGCGCGGTTGAACAACGGGCTGTCGGAGGGATCGAAACCGGAGGTCGGCGGACGTGGGCGGTCATTGGGATCGAAATCCGGCAGCGACACCACCGAAATCACCTCGCCGGTGTGAACATCCATCAGGATCGAGGTGGCGCCTTTGGCGTTCATCAGCTTCATGCCGCCGAAAAGCACCCGTTCGGATGCCGCCTGCACCGTCAGATCCAGCGAGAGCTGCAAGGGCCGCCCGCCGTTGGCCGGGTCGCGCAGATAGTCGTCGAACTGTTTTTCGACCCCGGCAACACCGATCACCTCGGCAGCGCTGACGCCTTCCTTGCCGAAACCGGCGCCGCCCAGCACATGGGCCGCCAGGCTGCCATTGGGGTAAAGACGCATTTCGCGCGGACCAAACAGCAGCCCCGGATCGCCGATGTCATGGACGGCCTGTTTCTGTTCGGGGCTGATTTTTTTCTTGATCCAGATGAACTTACGCTTGCCGGAAAAATCCTTCAGCAGGCGTTCCAGCTCCAGATCGGGGAAAATCTCCACCAGACGCCGCGCCGCCCCGTCCGGGTCGACCATCTGCGGTGGCTGGGCATAGAGCGAATGGGTCTCGAAGTTGGTTGCCAGAATGCGGCCCTTGCGGTCGACGATATCGGCGCGCTGCATGGCAATGGCGCTGCCCGGCGCGCTGGCGACCGGTTCGACCGGCTCCGAGGTGGCCAGCGTTGCCATACGGGCGCCAATCGCGGTGAAGGCGCAGAGGAAGAACATGCCCAGAACCAGCAGCCGCCCCTCGGCGCGCTGGCGGGCATGGGCCTGCATCTCGGCGTGGCGCTGGCGCAGGTTTTCGCGTTCTATGGCATCCGGGTTCTCGCCCCGCGCGCGCGCGGTCAGGATCCGCGCCAGCGGGCGTAGCGGCGTGCGGATCATGGCTGTGTCCCCGTTGCGGTCTGCCCATTGGCCCCAAGCGAGGAAACCTCAACCCCATTGGTAAAATCCAGCAGCTCATCCTCCTGCGGCGGATAGGCGACCTCATCCACGCGGCCAAACTGTTCCGGGCGCAGCGGCAGCAGGCTGAGGCGATCAAAATTGAGTTCCGCCAGTTCGCGCAGCCGGTCGGGACGGTTGAGATAGGCCCATTCGGCGCGCAGCACGCTGAGCCGGACCTGCGATGCGCCGATCTGGCGTTGCAGGCTGCGGGTTTCCTTCAGCACCTGCTGGGTGGTGTAATTCTCGCGGTAGGCCCAGAAAGCCAGCCCAAAGACGGCGAGACAGGTGGCGATATAAAGCAGGGTCTTCATCAGCGTTTCTCTCTTGCCTGCGCCTGTTTCAGCTGCGGCATGCCAATATCCTTGGCGCTGATCGCAATCGGCGCGGCCCCGGTGCGGCGACCGACGCGCAGCCGGGCGGAGCGGGAGCGCGGGTTGTCCGCCAGCTCCTGATCGTCCGGCCCGACGGCCTTGCGGGTGACCAGCGTGAATTGCGACGGCGTTTCCTCGACCTCGGGGGCGTAGCGGTTGGCGCGACCGGTTTTGCCCGCGCGATGCTGGAAGAAGCGTTTGACCATGCGATCTTCGATGGAATGGAAGGTCACAACCGCCAGCAGGCCGCCGGGTTTCAGCGCGCGTTCGGCGGCCAGCAGCCCCTCGAACAGCTCTTCATATTCGGCGTTCACCGCGATGCGCAGACCCTGAAAACTGCGGGTTGCCGGATGTGACTGGCCGGGTTTGGAGCGCGGCAGGCAGCTCTCGATGATTCCGGCGAGCTGGAGTGTCGTGGTGATCGGCGCCTCGGTGCGGGCCTTCACGATGGCGCGGGCAATACGGCGGCTGGCGCGTTCCTCGCCAAAGAGGAACAGGATATCGGCCAGCGCCGCCTCGTCCAGTTCCGCGACCAGATCGGCGGCAGAGGGGCCATCCTGCGACATCCGCATATCCAGCGGCCCGTCGCGCATAAAGGAAAAGCCGCGTTCGGCCAGATCCAGCTGCATGGAGGAGACGCCAAGATCGAGGACGACGCCGTCGAGATCCTGCGCATAGTCGTCCATGCGGGAGAACACCCCCTGTTGCAGGGTCAGGCGACCGGCATAGTCGCCGATCCAGCTTTCAGCCATTTCAAAGGCCAGCGGATCGCGATCAACGCCGATCACGTGATCGGCCCCCGCCTCCAACAGGCCCCGGCTGTAGCCCCCGGCCCCGAAGGTGCCATCAAGCCAGCGCCCGGAAACCGGCGCCACGGCTTTCAGCAGCGGACGCAGAAGGACCGGTACGTGAGGACCGGTTGAGGTTGGGCGGTCCGTTGTCATGGATCAAGCGCCTCCGGCGCCATCGAGGAATTCCGCCGGGTCAAAGTCCTCGGGCAGATCGTCCAGCCACTCCTCGGATTTTGCCAGTTCTTCCTCTTCATAGGTTTCAGGCTTCCAGATCTGGAAGGTGTCGCCGGCGGCGATGAAGAACGCCTCGGCCTCCAGATTGATCTTGTTGCGCAGCTTGGCGGGCAGCACCAGCCGCCCGGTTTCATCAACGGTGGTCGGGAAGGACTGACCGTGGAACATGCGCTGCAACATCTTGCGCGGCATCGAGCCGCGCGGCAAGGCGTCGATTTTGGCGTCGACTTCCTCGATCGCCTCCATCGTGTAGCATTCAAGGAAATTGCGGCGGTGATCACCATAGACGATGACCAGTTCGGGGTTGCTGCCGGATTGCCAGTTGGGGTCACCCGCTTCCAGAACACGGCGAAAGGAGGCCGGAATCGAGACCCGCCCCTTTGTATCCACCTTGTGGTGGCTTTCACCTCTGAACCTACGGCCCAATCTATCGTCCCTTTTTTTCAGCGTCCCTCGTGCCGAAGCTATCCCCAGAAGCAAAAGGGGCGGGCTGATCTGCTGCCACTGATCAACCCGCCTCCTTGTCCCGACTTGCGGGGTGTCCGACTGCGCGCGCCACCTGGGGGGATGTCTGCTCGCTCGCGCGCCGGATCTCTCTATTTTCGATGAAAGCGAAGGCCTGTATGAAACCTGCTTCTTAGTAGTCTTGGTTGGGGTCGTTTGGTGCCCCTGCTCTTCGTCTCATTCGATGAACTAGGGATACTATGGGAATACGTGGGCGACAACTGTTTTTTATGGACCACATCTGCACATCTAGATAACGACGCGCCGATTCTACGGGAAAGAATCGCAGATACGCCCAGTGGTAGATTAAGCCACCATAAAGGCCACTATATGTAGGGTCACATCTGGTTTGGAAAAAGTGCCATGATTTCCCAGAAATTTTGAGAGCGAGTCTGGAGAATCAGAATGTTCACATTCCGTTCACGGGTGCGTGTGGCAGTTGAACCGGGGCAAATCCCGTGATCAAGGCGATATCGTCTGAAAATCACGCCAGAACAGCACAGTGATTCGGGAAAGCGGGCCAAAATCTCTCGACGCCGCCCATAATTTCCCACATGGCCCATCAATTCCCACGCGGCCCATGATTTCCCAGCAGCGCCGGGAGCGTTTCAGCTTCGCGATCTAGGCCATGCCGCCGCGGATCAGACCTTCGGCCATTTTTGCATAGGCCTCGGCCATCAGACCGTCACCGGCAGCGATCGGAGTGCCATTGTCACCGGCCAGCCGGGTCTCAAGATCAATCGGCAGCGCCCCGAGCAAGGGCACCCCGATGCGCTCAGCCTCGGCAGCAACCCCTCCGTGACCAAAGATGTGATGTTCGCCGCCACAATCCGGGCAGGCAAAGAAGGACATGTTTTCGATCAGGCCCAGCACCGGCGTTTTCAGGGTGTTGAACATGTCAATCGCCTTGCGCGCATCCAGCAGCGCCACATCCTGCGGGGTGGAGACCACGATGGCACCGGACAGCTCGGCCTTGGTGCACAAGGTCAGCTGCACATCGCCGGTGCCGGGCGGCAGATCGACGATCAGCACGTCAAGCTCCCCCCAGTTCACCTGCCCCAGCATCTGCTGAAGCGCGCCCATCAGCATCGGGCCGCGCCAGACCACCGCCTTGGCCTCGTCAACCATGAAGCCGATCGACATCAGCGTGACACCATGGGCGTGCAGCGGTTCGATGATCTTGCCGTCAGGGCTGGCGGGGCGGCCGCTCGCCCCCATCATGCGCGGCTGGCTGGGTCCATATATGTCAGCGTCGAGCAGGCCCACCTTGCGCCCCTGCCGGGTGAGCGCCACGGCGAGATTGGCGCTGACGGTGGATTTACCCACGCCGCCCTTGCCCGATCCGACGGCGAGAATGCGTTTCACCCCGCTGGGTTTCAGCGGCCCCTGCTGCGGCTTGGGGTGGCCGCCCAGTTTCAGGGTCGGCGCGGGCCGCGCGGCGGTATCGGAGTGGGCGGTCAGCGCCGCGGAGACGCTCTCCACACCCGGCAGCGCCAGAACGGTTGCCTCGGCAGCACGGCGCAGCGGCTCCATCTGGGCGGCGATCTGCGGACTGGGCGCCTCGATCACGAAGCTGACGCGGCCTCCCTCCACCATCAGCGCGCGCAGCATGTCGCGCGAGACCAGCGTTCCGCCATCGGGCAGTTGCAGCCGCGCAAGGGCGTCGCGAATCTCATCCTGGGTGGGGGTCATGGCCTGTCTCCTGTTGGTTACCCGCCATATAAGACCTGCGGCCGACAAGCCCAAGACCGCATCGGACCCTGTACAGGCTCCCGGTCGGCCCCAATCTGCGCGCGGCCTGTAGCCTGCCCGTTTGCCGCCTGCCGCGAATTTAGGCATCAGCACACCGATTGGCGCATACCTCGGCAAGATCAACCCGGTTTCCGCAAGGAAACCCATGCGTTTGCTGCATAGCAGAAATGCCTCTTTCAGGGATTGTGCGTGTGCAGCATTATCATATTTATGAGGCCAAGAGAGGCCGGGAACGGCCAGACATTCATAGACGTTAAGGACAACACCGATGGCCGCTGTTGACAATATCACAACCCGCAAAGGCGCTCTGGCCTTCAGCCCGCGCGCCATGTTCGACGAGCTGAAAGGCAAGATTGCACGCTACCGCCTGTATCGCCAGACCATGGATGAGCTGTCGACGCTCTCCGGTCGCGAGCTGGCTGACCTGGGGCTGAGCCGCTCCATGCTGCGCAGCGTCGCCTATGAGGCCGCATACGGCACGAAATAAAGAGATCAGGCTCTCTTCTCCTCCTCCCTTGGGAGCCTGCTATCGCGGTGACATCCTCCTCCTCCCTGATGTCACCGCACCCTATACCGGCGTCATAGCCGGACCCTGATACACCATGCCTCCTCCTCCCTGATGGTATGGTGTTGTACAGAACGGCGGTGCCCTCCTCCTCCCTGGCACCGCCGTTTTTTTGTGCCTGATTGCCTGCTCGGCAGCGCCTCCCATTGATGACAGGACGCAAAAAAGGCGCCGGCAAACTGCCGACGCCCGAGCTGGTGCCCGCCTGCCGATGGCGGGGATCTATCGGTGCTGGATCAGACCCGCAGTCGGCGCGGTCAGAACGGCACGTCCTCTGCTGCGGTGACGAAACGGGCGACAACCTTTTTCGTGCCGGCCTTCTCGAATGCGACTTCCAGCTTGTCCCCCTCGATCGCGGTGATCGCGCCATAGCCGAATTTCTGGTGGAACACCCGTTCACCGGCAGTGAAGGCGGAGGTGGCGGTGAGGTCGATGACGCTGGACTTGCTTTCCTTGGGCTGGGACAGGCCACGCTCTCCGGCGCGGGACTGCATGCGTTTCCAGCCCGGCGAGTTATACCCATCGGCAGAGGCCATGCGATCCTCAATCGTGGAGCGCACGCCCCCGAAACCGCCCGGGGCCGCCGCACCGTAGCCGCCGCCGTAGAGACCGGGCGGGGTCAGCACCTCGACATGTTCTTCGGGCAGCTCATCAATGAAACGGGAGGGCAGCTGCGATTGCCACTGACCAAAGACACGGCGGTTGCCGGCAAAGGAGATCGTGCAGATGTCCTCGGCCCGTGTGATACCGACATAGGCCAGACGGCGTTCTTCCTCGAGGCCCTTCAGGCCGCTTTCGTCCATCGAGCGCTGCGAGGGAAAGAGACCATCCTCCCAGCCCGGCAGGAAGACGGCAGGAAATTCCAGCCCCTTGGCGGCGTGCAGCGTCATGATGGAGACCTTCTGCGCCGCATCCTGTTTGTCATTGTCCATGATCAGGCTGACATGTTCGAGGAAGCCCTGCAGGTTTTCAAACGCCTCCAGCGCCTTGACCAGTTCCTTGAGGTTTTCCAGACGGCCCGGCGAATCCGGGTTCTTGTCGGTCTGCCACA
Source organism: Phaeobacter sp. JH20_29 (assembly GCF_048056175.1). Classification (NCBI taxonomy): domain Bacteria; kingdom Pseudomonadati; phylum Pseudomonadota; class Alphaproteobacteria; order Rhodobacterales; family Roseobacteraceae; genus Phaeobacter; species Phaeobacter sp. JH20_29. Next base: position 515,448 of record NZ_JAYMWO010000018.1, on the reverse strand, counting down.
TGGTGGTGTAGCCGCTCTCGTCGAGGATGGTTTCGGCCAGCTCCATATGGGTCATGTCGGCGTCGCCCGCCAGACGTCCCCAGCGGGAAAGATCGGTGACCAGCTGGCGCAGGGCATTGCCGCCCTTGCCCTTGATCTGGCCGCTCTCCACCGCAAGCCGCGCGCCCTCGACCAATGAGACGCCATTGCTGCGCGCCATGGTCTGGATGGTCTGCTGTGCCTTGTCGCCAAGACCACGTTTGGGGGTATTGACGATCCGCTCAAACGCCAGATCGTCCTCCGGGCTGACCACCAGCCGGAAATAGGCCATGGCATCGCGAATTTCGAGCCGCTCGTAGAAGCGCGGCCCGCCGATGACCCGATACGGCAGACCAATGGTCAGAAAGCGGTCTTCAAAGGCGCGCATCTGATGCGAGGCCCGCACCAGAATCGCCATATTGTTGAGGTCGATGGGGGCAAGGCCACGGGTGCCGCGCTGCATCGCCTCGATCTCCTCGCCGATCCAGCGAGCCTCCTCCTCGCCGTCCCAATGGCCGATCAGACGCACCTTCTCGCCGCCGCGTGCCTCGGTCCAGAGTTCCTTGCCCAGACGTCCGCTGTTGCCCCGGATCACCCCGGAGGCGGCGCTGAGAATATGTTCGGTCGAGCGGTAGTTCTGTTCCAGCCGGACCACATTGGCGCCGGGAAAATCCTTTTCAAACCGCAGGATATTGCCCACCTCGGCCCCGCGCCAACCATAGATCGACTGATCGTCATCGCCAACGCAGCAGATGTTCTTATGCGCGCCCGCGAGAAGCCGCAGCCAGAGATACTGGGCCACGTTGGTATCCTGATATTCGTCCACCATGATAAAGCGGAACCAGCGCTGGTATTGTTCCAGCACATCCGGGTTGTCCTGAAAGATGGTGACCATGTGCAGCAGAAGATCGCCGAAATCGACCGCATTCAGATCCTTCAGCCGCACCTGATACTGCGCATAGAGGTCCACGCCACGGTGATTATAGGCGCTGGCATCCGCAACCGGCACCCGGGAAGGCGTCAGCGCGCGGTTTTTCCAATCGTCGATCACCCCCGCCAGCATCCGCGCAGGCCAGCGTTTGTCATCTATGCCTTCGGCCTTGATCAGCTGTTTCAGCAGCCGGATCTGATCGTCGGTGTCCAGAATGGTGAAATTGGATTTCAGCCCGACCAGTTCGGCGTGACGGCGCAGCAGTTTCACGCAGATCGAGTGGAAGGTGCCGAGCCAGGGCATCCCCTCAACCGCCTGCCCCAGCATTCCGGCGACGCGCTCCTTCATCTCGCGCGCGGCCTTGTTGGTGAAGGTCACGGCAAGGATCTCGTTTGGTTTGGCCGTGCCGGTGGTCAGCAGATGGACAATCCGCGCAGTCAGCGCCTTGGTCTTGCCGGTGCCGGCCCCTGCCAGCATCAGCACGGGCCCTTCCAGACATTCGACTGCGGCGCGCTGTGCGGGGTTCAGCCCGTCAAGATAGGGCATCGGCCGCGCCGCCATGGCCCGCGCGGACAGCGAAATCCCCTCATAGGGGTCGATATCGTCAAAACTGCTCATGGGCAGGACATTAACGTGATTCAATCCCGGCGGAAAGAGGGCGTTCACAGTCTGTTCCGCAGACATCAGCAACAGATCAACCGAGCAAATCCCGAAAATCTTCAGTAGTTTAAACCCCAAGACACCGGAATTTAGGTTAACGATTAACACAATTGAAAACTCAACCGACCAGCATGGACCAGCGGCCATAGCGCCGTGAGGGCACTCTCAATCGGACGGCAGACGGCACCATGAAACCTGATCTCAAAACCAGCGTCGCGGAGAAAATCCGCAGCATGTCACTCCTTTTCGTGCTGGTTGTGGCCGCGGCCGCCTCGGTCTGGGCCGTTTTTGCGGTGCCAACCCCCATCGTCGATCACATGCTGGAAGCCGACATCCGCAAACAGGCGGAACTCTGGCAGCGGCGGATCATCCTGCATATGGCAAACCCGGAGGAGTCGTTCGAGGAGGGCATCATCCAGCCGCATGACGCCCATATGCTGGCGCTGTTCACCGAGGAAACCGATGTCTACCGCTATCGCCTGCTGACCAGCTCGGGCGAAATTTTCTGGTCCTCGCGCAGCGATGAAATCGGCGAGTTTGAGGCAAATGTCTTTTTCACCACCAAGGTCGCCAAAGGTGAGGTCTACTATATGCACGATGCCTTGCCCGCCTATGACGTCGACGGGCTGACCCTGGCAACCGGCAACTACAACAGCGAGGTCACGCGGGAGATCGCACAGGTATACATGCCCCTTATTCATAACGGGCATTTCGACGGTGCGATTGATTTCTATACCGATATCACCGAGCTGCGGAATATCTTCATCAACCGGGTGCGACTGTCGCTGATCGTGCTGACATCCATTGCGCTGCTGGCAATGACGATTGCTGTTTATGTCGTGTTCAAATCGAACCGATTCCGCATGAATCAGATGCGCCAGCGCAACGAGACCGAGCGCGAGATCCTGGACGAACAGCTGCGGCTGGCCCGTGAAGTGCAACTGCTGGGCGAGCTGAACGAATGGCTGCAATCCAGCCGTTCGCTCGACGAGCTGTTCGACATGGTGGCCCGTTTCATGACCCATATCCTGCCGACGGCCGAGGGCAGCGTCTATGTCTACTCCAACTCGCGCGATGTGCTTGACGGCTGTGCCAGCTGGAATGGCGGCAGTCACAAGGACCATATCCACCCAGAAGAATGCTGGGGGCTGCGTCGCGGCCGCAGCTATGAATTCGGCTCCTCCGAGATTGATTTTGTCTGCGAACATGCCGAGCCGCATGACGGCCGCGCCTATTACTGTTTCCCGATTCTGGCCCATGGCGAGACCGTCGGCCTGATGCATCTGCGCGCGCTGAGCGACGCCACGGAAGAGTTCCGCAGCAGCAAGAAACTGGCCCAGATGTGCGCCGAACAGATCTCCATGGCGATCGCCAATGTGCGGATGCGCGACCAGCTGCATGATCAGTCGGTGCGTGATCCGCTGACCGGTCTGTTCAACCGCCGCCACATGACGGAGACCCTGCGCAAGAGCATCTCCAGCAGCCAGAAAAGCGGCACACCGCTGAGCCTGATTGCGGTGGATGTGGATCATTTCAAGAAGTTCAATGACAATCACGGCCATGATGCCGGTGACATGGTCCTGCGGGCGGTCGGCTCGGTGCTGGAACAGGCCTGTGACGGGGATGAAGTGGCCTGCCGTCCGGGCGGAGAGGAATTCACGCTGATCCTTCCCGGGGTCAGCCAGCAGGATGTGATGACCAAGGCCGAGCTGCTGCGCCAGGCCGTGGAGGCGATTGTCGTCCGCTACGGCGAGAAGGCGCTGCCGGGGATTTCGATCTCGCTTGGCGTGGCCCATTACCCGCGCCACGGCACGATGCCACAGGACCTGCTGCGCGCCTCCGACGAAGCGCTCTACGATGCAAAAGCGAAAGGCCGCAACCAGGTCTGTGTCGCCTCCGCCGCAGAGCAGGCGCCACGCAACCCTGCCGCGCAGACAGGTCCCTCAAAGCCGTCGGATTCGGGCAGCTCGATCGCTGCGGAGTAGGCCGGAGACCCCTGCCCCCGCAGCAGGAACCGGGCCGACGGGCATTGACCAAAGCCCCGTCACAGCGACCAAACGATGCACCCGGCGCCAGCGCCCCAGTTGCGGCGGCTGGATTGACGGCGTGACCGGGCAACTGGGCGCTTGGGCAGACCGCCTTCGACACGGGCTTCGCGCTCGCTGCGCGATCCTTCGGATCGGTCATTGACCAGCCAGCAGGATGACACGCCCCGACGCCGGCCGTTGGCCAAACGACCAGCGCGCGATTGCCCCCTTTTGCAATTGGCGGACACATCGCGCGCCCGATGGACCTGGCTCTGGGTATGGCGCGGCACTACGACCCGGCGTGATCCCCGCAGGGCCGCGACGAGACACCGATCAGAAGGCTCGCAAGCAATAGAGGCCCGCACAATGCACCGGGGTGGTAACGGATGGCAGCGACCCGCGAGAAAGGCACCAAAAGGGCGCGCAGCAGGTGGCACATACCGACGACAACAGCGCCGGAGCTGGAACGGGTGCGGTCCAAATAGTTACAAAAATGTTTCAATGCTGCACTCCACACTAGACTTTTGCTGCAAGGCAGCGACAAATGCGCAGCATGGATCTGCACCAGCGTTACCCCGCTCTCAGTGACCTTCGCCAGCGCGCCCGGCGGCGCCTGCCCCGTTTCGTTTGGGAGTATCTGGACAGCGGCACCGGGCGAGAGGCGACCACCGCCCGCAACCGCAAAGCGCTGGATTGTATCGGCTTTGCCCCGTCGATTCTGCATGGGCCGCAACAGCCCTCGCTCAGCTCCGAGTTTCTGGGCGTGTCGCGCCCGCTGCCGTTTGGCATTGCGCCAGTTGGCATGTCGGGGCTGATCTGGCCCGACGCGGAACGCCAGCTGGCCCGCTGCGCCGCGGCGCAGGGCCTGCCCTACTGCCTGTCGACCGTGGCAAGCCAGTCCCCCGAAGATCTGGCCGATGACCTCGGGGCGGCGCCGTGGTTCCAGCTTTACCCGCCGAAGGATCCCGCCATCCGCCGCGATATGCTGCAGCGCGCCAAATCCGCAGGCTTTGCCGGTCTGGTGCTGACAGTTGATGTGCCCGTGGCCTCGCGCCGGGAACGGCAGACGCGCTCCGGGTTGACGCAGCCCCCCCGGCTGACGCCCCGGTTGCTGGCACAGGTGGCGATGCGACCGGCCTGGGCCATGGGCATGGCGCGCCGGGGGATGCCGCATATGCGGACGCTGGATAAATATGTGACCGGCCAGAGCGGCAGCCTGTCGTCGACGGCCCATGTCGGCTATCTGCTGCGCACCTCGCCCGATTGGGACTATGTGAAATGGCTGCGCGATCATTGGGAGGGGCCGCTGATCATCAAGGGGGTGATGCGCGCCGAGGATGCCGCACCGCTGGAGGCGCTTGGCGTCGATGCGCTGTGGGTATCGAACCATGCCGGGCGCCAGTTCGATGCGGCCCGCGCCACCATCGAGGCCCTGCCGGATATTCGTGCGGCCACCACCCTGCCGCTGATTTTCGACAGCGGTATCGAAGGTGGTCTGGATATCCTGCGCGCCCTGGCCTTGGGGGCGGACTACGTCATGTTAGGCCGCGCGTTCCACTTTGCCCTGGCAGCGCTTGGCCCGCAGGGGCCGGACCATCTGATCGATCTATTGCGCCTGGATCTGCTGGCAAACATGGGCCAGCTGGGGGCGGAGGACCTGACGATGCTGCCGCAACCGCTCCCACTTCAGCCGATTGCGCCGCCATTTGCGACATTTAGGACCGATACGGACCTAAAATCTCCGCCGTAATCGTATTTTTTGCCGGATTCTGGCCTCAGGTCAGCGCTATCACGCTGTCCATACCCAGAACTACGTCTATACCGGACCCTAATTTGCGCTTATCACTCCGCCAAACTGCACGACCCCGAGGAAGCCATGACTGACTTCAAGAAAATCCTGATCGCCAACCGCGGCGAAATCGCCATCCGCGTCATGCGGGCAGCCAATGAGATGGGCAAGAAGACGGTTGCCGTCTATGCCGAAGAGGACAAGCTGGGCCTGCACCGGTTCAAGGCGGATGAAGCCTATCGGATCGGCGAAGGTCTGGGACCGGTGGCCGCCTATCTGTCGATTGACGAGATCATCCGCGTGGCCAAGGAAAGTGGCGCCGATGCGATCCACCCCGGCTACGGCCTGCTGTCGGAGAACCCGGATTTCGTGGATGCCTGCGCCCGCAACGGCATCACCTTTATCGGTCCGAAGGCGGAAACCATGCGCGCGCTCGGCGACAAGGCCAGTGCCCGCCGCGTCGCAATCGAGGCCGGCGTGCCGGTGATCCCCGCCACCGAAGTGCTGGGCGATGACATGGATGCGATCCGCGCCGAAGCGGCTGAGGTCGGCTATCCCTTGATGCTGAAAGCCTCCTGGGGCGGCGGCGGTCGCGGTATGCGCCCGATCCACAGCGAATCCGAACTTGAGGAAAAGGTGCTGGAAGGCCGCCGCGAAGCGGAAGCGGCCTTTGGCAATGGCGAGGGCTATCTGGAAAAGATGATCACCCGCGCCCGCCACGTCGAGGTACAGATCCTGGGCGACAAACATGGGCAAATCTACCACCTTTATGAGCGGGACTGCTCGGTCCAGCGCCGCAACCAGAAAGTGGTCGAGCGTGCGCCCGCCCCCTATCTGACCGAGGAACAGCGCACCGAGATCTGCGATCTGGGCCGCAAGATCTGCCAGCATGTGAACTATGAATGCGCAGGCACCGTCGAATTCCTGATGGATATGAACGACGGCAAATTCTACTTCATCGAGGTAAACCCGCGGGTGCAGGTGGAGCATACGGTGACCGAGGAAGTCACCGGCATCGACATCGTGCAGGCGCAGATCCTGATCGCCGAGGGCAAGACCATTGCCGAGGCCACCGGCAAGGCATCGCAGGACGAGATCCAGCTCAATGGTCATGCGCTACAGACCCGGGTGACCACCGAGGATCCGCTCAACAACTTCATCCCGGATTACGGTCGAATCACCGCCTACCGCTCGGCCACGGGCATGGGCATCCGTCTGGATGGCGGCACCGCCTATGCGGGCGGCGTGATCACCCGTTACTATGATTCGCTACTGACCAAGGTGACGGCCAAGGCCCCCACCCCGGAAAAGGCGATTGCCCGCATGGACCGCGCGCTGCGTGAATTCCGGGTGCGCGGTGTCAGCACCAATATCGCCTTTGTCGAGAACCTGCTGAAACACCCGACCTTCCTGTCGAATGAATACACCACCAAATTCATCGACGAGACGCCGGAGCTGTTCCAATTCGCCAAGCGCCGCGACCGCGGCACCAAGGTGCTGACCTATATCGCTGATATCTCGGTGAACGGGCATCCCGAAACCGAAGGTCGCCCGGCGCCTCATCCCGATCTGAAAGAGCCGCGCGCGCCAAAGGCCGATGCCGCGACGCAGCCCTATGGCACCCGCAACCTGCTGGAGCAAAAGGGCGCGCAGGCCGTGGCCGACTGGATGAAGGCGCAGCGTCAGCTGCTGCTGACTGATACCACCATGCGCGACGGCCACCAGTCGCTGCTGGCCACCCGGATGCGCAGCCATGACATGATCAAGGTGGCCCCGGCCTATGCCCAGAACCTGAGCCAGCTGTTCTCGGTCGAGTGCTGGGGCGGTGCGACATTCGACGTGGCCTATCGCTTCCTTCAGGAATGCCCCTGGCAGCGCCTGCGCGACCTGCGCGAGCGGATGCCAAACCTGATGACCCAGATGCTGCTGCGCGCCTCCAATGGTGTCGGCTATACCAACTATCCCGACAATGTGGTGCAGAGCTTTGTGAAACAGGCGGCCACCGGCGTTGATGTGTTCCGCGTCTTTGACAGCCTGAACTGGGTCGAGAACATGCGCGTCGCCATGGATGCGGTCGTTGAAAGCGGCAAGATCTGCGAAGGCACCATCTGCTACACCGGCGATATCCTGGATCCGAAGCGCGCCAAATACGACCTGAAGTATTATGTCGGCATGGCCAAGGAGCTGGAAGCGGCAGGCGCGCATATTCTGGGTCTGAAGGACATGGCGGGCCTGCTGAAGCCGGCCGCTGCCCGCCAGCTGGTCAAGGCGCTGAAAGAAGAGGTCGGCCTGCCGGTCCATTTCCACACCCATGACACCTCGGGTGTGGCTGGTGCCACCATCCTGGCGGCAGCGGATGCCGGCGTCGATGCGGTGGACGCGGCTATGGACGCCTTCAGTGGCGGCACCTCGCAGCCCTGCCTCGGCTCAATCGTCGAAGCGCTGCGCAACACCGACCGCGACACCGGGCTGGACATCGCCAAGATCCGCGAAATCTCGGACTATTGGGAACAGGTGCGGATGCAATATGCCGCCTTTGAATCCGGGTTGCAGGCGCCCGCCTCGGAGGTCTATCTGCACGAGATGCCCGGCGGCCAGTTCACCAACCTGAAGGCACAGGCGCGCAGCCTGGGGCTGGAGGATCGCTGGCATGAGGTCGCCCAGACCTATGCCGATGTGAACCAGATGTTCGGCGATATCGTGAAGGTGACGCCCTCGTCCAAAGTGGTTGGCGACATGGCACTGATGATGGTCAGCCAGGGTCTGAGCCGCGACGACGTCGAGGATCCGAAGAGTGATGTGGCCTTCCCGGACTCGGTTGTCGACATGATGCGCGGCAACCTCGGCCAGCCTCCGGGTGGCTTCCCTGAGGGGATCGTCTCCAAGGTGCTGAAAGGCGACGCGCCCAATCTGGATCGCCCCGGCGCCCATCTGGACCCGGTCGATCTGGAAGCGACCCGTGCGGAGCTGTCGCGGGAGCTGGAAGGCAAGGCCGTCGATGACGAGGATCTGAACGGCTACCTGATGTATCCCAAGGTGTTCCTCGACTACATGGGCCGCCATCGCCAATATGGTCCGGTCCGCAGCCTGCCCACCCGCACCTTCTTTTACGGGATGGAACCGGGCGAGGAGATCACCGCAGAAATCGACCCCGGCAAGACGCTGGAAATCCGCCTGCAGGCCATCGGCGATACCGATGACAAGGGCGAGGTCAAAGTCTTTTTCGAACTGAACGGCCAGCCCCGCGTCATCCGCGTGCCGAACCGTCTGGTCAAGGCGACGACGCAGGCCCGGCCCAAGGCCGAGCAGGGCAATGCAAACCATGTCGGCGCGCCGATGCCCGGTGTCGTGGCCACCGTTGCCGTGCAGGTTGGCCAGCCGGTGCATGAGGGCGACCTGCTGCTGACCATCGAGGCGATGAAGATGGAAACCGGCATTCATGCCGAGCGCGATGCGGTGGTGAAGGCCCTGCATGTGCAGGCAGGCGGGCAGATCGACGCCAAGGATCTGCTGATCGAGCTGGAGTGATCACAGCCCGCGCCTGTCACCGATGACAGGCACTGCGACTATCATATGAAGGCGTCCCCGCATTCCGGGGGCGCCTTTTTCCGTCGGATGGCGCGGTCTGCCAGATGCGCGGTGGTCAGATCAGCGCCTGTGTCTCGATCTGTGGTGGCATCAACACCGGGGCCTCGGCGGTATGAAGACCCCCAGCCTGCCCATCCGTGGTGAGTTTGGCGCCGATCGCCAGACCAATGGCGACGGTCAGGCCAAGGATGCGCAATGTGTCCAGCCTGTCGTCCAAGGATTTACCCATCCGGTCGCGCAGCGGTTTGCTAAGCAGTGTCATCTCGGGGCTCCCTTTCGGTTTCGCAGATATCTCCGCGGGTTGGCCCGGCTCGTTGGCTCGCAAACATCAGGTCGTCTTGGCCAGGCTCATGTCATCATCATAAGGGTAAAACGCCGCACGTGGCGGCTTCCGTCGCTCAAAACACCGTGACGGTCATTTTTTGCCGACGGCTTTGCGTTTTTCCCTTGCAGCCCTGCCTGTGAATGACTAAATCCGCTTCACCGAATGGCAGCGCGGGCGTAGCTCAGGGGTAGAGCATAACCTTGCCAAGGTTAGGGTCGGGCGTTCGAATCGCCTCGCCCGCTCCATTTGGACACATGAAAAGGCCACCGCTTGCAGACGCAACGGTGGCCTTTCGCGTTTGTGAAATACGACATAGCCTCTGGCTTGCGCGGAATCACTTCAGCGCCTAAGAACAGAGCGCGAACAGCTGCAACGGCAGCATGAGAACAGGTGATACGGCAGCATGCTCACATCGGTAGAACTCTGCGCTGGTGCAGGCGGCCAGGCACTGGGGCTTGAGAAAGCCGGCTTTGACCACACCGCGCTGGTCGAAATCGACAAACATTGCTGCGCCACCCTGCGCCACAACCGGCCCCAGTGGAATGTGCTGGAAGAGGATGTGCGCGCCTTCAAGGCGGATGCCGACGCCTATCGCGGCATTGACCTGCTGGCCGGCGGGCTGCCCTGCCCACCATTTTCGGTGGCAGGTAAACAGCTGGGCGAGAAGGACGAGCGCAACCTCTTTGACGATGCCATCGAAATCGTCGCCGCCACCCGCCCCCGCGCGGTGATGATCGAGAATGTGCGCGGCTTTCTGGATGCGGTGTTCCATGACTACCGCGAGAAGCTGAAGAAACAGCTGGCCAAACTGGGCTATGAGACCGACTGGCGCCTGCTGAATGCTTCCGACTTCGGCGTGCCGCAGCTGCGCCCGCGGGTGGCCATCGTCGCCCTGCGCAAGGAATTCTCCGGCCAGTTCAACTGGCCCGAGCCGCTGCCGCATAATCCCCGCACCGTGGGCGAGACCCTGCTTGACCTGATGAAGGAACGCGGCTGGCGCGGGGCCGAGGAGTGGGCCGCCAGGGCCGATGAGATTGCGCCAACGATTGTGGGCGGCTCCAAGAAACATGGCGGGCCGGACCTCGGCCCCACCCGGGCGCGGCGCGCCTGGGCCGCCTTGGGCGTCGAGGGGCGCACCATCGCCTATGAGGCGCCGGATCCCTTTCACAACGACATGCCGCGCCTCACCGTGCGGATGGTGGCGCGCATTCAGGGCTTCCCCGACAGCTGGCATTTCACCGGGGCCAAGACCAACGCCTATCGCCAGGTCGGCAATGCCTTTCCGCCGCCGGTGGCCGAAGCCGTGGCCCGGCAGATCCGTCAGGCCATCGCACGCCCCAGCCTGAAGGTGGTGACCGGCCCTGCCACCGGGCGTTGATCGGGCCGTCGTGATAGCGCTGCGCGATGTAGGGCCACATCCTGCCCTGTCACCTTTCCCAAAATACTCAAGCCACGGCTGCAACCGGGAACAGGCTCTGCGATGAAACAGAAACTGCCGCCCAGCCGGATCCATCCCGGCCATGCCGATCACCTGCTGCTCAGCGCGCTGGCACAGGATATCACCAGCCGCGCAGGCGGCCCGATGGAGCTGGCGGCCGACTTTCCGCTGATGCTGCGCACGTGCATCGACGATGTGATCCTGACCGCCAAGACCGGGCGGCGCGCCTATGAGGATCTGGAAAAAACCGAGAAGACCTATATCGGCACCCGCGTCGAGATTGAGCTGCGGGCGCTGCTGCGCCTGCCAAAGGGGCGGCTGGATACCGTGATCCTCGGCCATGATGTGGATATCAAACACACCATGGGCAGCAATTGGATGATCCCGACCGAAGCCGTCGACCAGCCCTGTATCCTGGTGGCGGCGGATGAGCCGCGGGCGCGCTGTTACCTCGGGCTGATCGTCGCGCGGCAGGCCTATCTGACCGCCGGTCAGAACAAGGACGCCAAACGCTCGATCTCGGCCGAGGGGTTTGGCAATATTCTCTGGCTGCTCTGTGATCAGCCCTATCCGGCCAATTTTTGGCGCCTGCTGCCGGAGCGGGTGGTGGCGCGTATCTTTGCCGGGGAGAGTGGCAATGCCCGGATGGCGACGCTGTTCCGGGAGGTGCAGCGTCAGCCGATTCCCCGTGACGTCGTCGAGGCGGTGGCCGCGCAGAAGGATTTCATGCGGCGGATCCGCTCGGATGGCGGCCATGGCACGCGGGACCTGCTGGGGCGGGAGGGCATCGTTATCCTCGAGGGGCGCAAGGATGCGCAGCTGATCCGCGCACTTGACCTGCCCCATTGCGGCGGCTCGGAGTTCATATCGGCGCAGCTCTCCAACCTGACGCAGGCGCGGCTGGCCGCCAGCGCTGGTCACACGATCCGCGAAGATTTTTTCGATCCGAGGTGAAAACCCGCTGTTTTTCGGTTGCAGCCCTGCGCGCAATTGCCTATTCACCGCCTCACCGGATGGCAGCGCGGGCGTAGCTCAGGGGTAGAGCATAACCTTGCCAAGGTTAGGGTCGGGCGTTCGAATCGCCTCGCCCGCTCCATCGGGATCACAAAGGCCGCTCTTTTGAGCGGCTTTTTGTTTTTCTACCAAAAACACAGGGTTACCCGGCCATCTAAGGTGTCTTTACGGCAATGACGATTGCGGCGATCTGGATCTGCGCGCAGGGCTGACGTGCGGGTGGGCGTCCGATTAATTTCTTCACGCAGCTGTCATTTTTCCTCTTGCAGGTGCTGCGGCAATTTCCTAAACACCGCCTCACCAAATGGCAGCGCGGGCGTAGCTCAGGGGTAGAGCATAACCTTGCCAAGGTTAGGGTCGGGCGTTCGAATCGCCTCGCCCGCTCCATTTGGACTGCAAAGGCCGCTCTTTGCGAGCGGCCTTTTGCGTTTCCGCACCCGGATCAGCGCCACGATGCGCTTGCGCGAACATTTGATCAAATTCCTTTGACGCGACTCTCAAAACCCGCCAATGCTGTGCCAAAGGGGCCAGAGCCCCATCGCCTATGCGCCGCAGGTCTGGCGCTTCAGCTCAGGAGGACAACAGCCCATGGCCCCGGTCATCTATCCCACCACCAATTTCACCGCCACCGAACAGCTCTGCCTTGAGCGCGGCGAGGGCATCTATGTGTTCGACAGCGAGGGCAACAAATATATCGAAGGGCTGGCCGGGCTCTGGTGTACATCGCTGGGCTACAGCAATACCGAAGTGATGGATGCGATCACCGAGCAGCTGCATAAGCTGCCATTTTCGCACACCTTTGGCGGCAAGACCCATCAGCCGATCCAGGATCTGGCGAAGAAGCTGGCCGCGATGGTGCCGGTGGAGGACGCCTATATCTTCTTTGGCAACTCAGGCTCCGACGCCAATGACACCCATTACAAGATGCTGCGCTATTACTTCAACGCAATCGGCAAGCCGGAGAAGCGCAAGATCATCACCCGCGAGCGCGGCTATCACGGGGTCACGGTTGCAGCCGGCTCGCTGACCTCCCTGCCCGCGAATCTTGCGCATTTTGATGCCCCACTGGAGGCGCTGTCGATCCTGCGCGCCGACTCGCCGCATTATTACACCGCCCGCAAGGGCAATGAGACCGAGGCGCAGTTTGTCGAGCGCATCCTTCAGAACCTCGAAGACCAGATCCTGGCGGAAGATCCCGACACGATTGCGGCGATGATCGTGGAGCCGATCACCGGCGCCTCTGGCGTGATCGTGCCGCCGGAGGGCTACTATGAGGGGCTACAGGCGCTGCTGCGCAAATATGGCATTCTGGTCTGGGCCGATGAGGTGATCTGTGGCTTTGGGCGCACCGGCGCCGATTTCGGCTGCACCACCATGGGCATCAAGCCGGATCTGATGACCTTTGCCAAGCAATTGTCCTCGGCCTATTTCCCGATCTCGGCCTCGGTCATTCCGGGCTGGATGTATGAGGCGATGGTGGATCAGACCAATCAGGTCGGCGTGTTTGGGCATGGCTATACCTACTCCGGGCACCCGGTCGCCTGTGCCGCCGCGCTGAAGACGCTCGAAATCTACGAGCGCGACAATCTGTTCGACCACGCCGCCGAGGTTGGCAGCTACATGCAGGCGCAGCTGCGCGAGATCTTCACCGATCATCCGCTGGTGGGCGAAGTGCGCGGCAAGGGGCTGATCGCGGCGCTGGAACTGGTGTCGAACAAGACCACCGGCGCAAGCTTTGACAGGGGTCTTGCCGGGGCCACCGCGCAAAGGCTGTGTCAGGACAATGGTCTGATCCTGCGGGCCGTGGCCGGGAATGCGGTCGCGCTCTGCCCGCCGCTGATCATCACGAAGGATGAGGTGGACGACATGCTGGCACGCCTGAAAACCGCGATCGACGCCAGTTTCGAAGAGCTGAAAGCAGCCGGTCACCTGGCGCATTGAGGCCGCAGACGCCCCAGTGTGCGACGACGGACCGACAAGAGCAGCGCCCCGGCTGAGGCGCTGCTTTTCTATCGCCCCCAAGACCTCCGCCTCGCCAGACAACAGGCTGATAGCGACACCCGCGAGATCTGTGCGATATCCGGTAATGTCACAATCTTGCGGTTTTTCCCCGTGAAAGGATCACAAATTACTGCGAGGTTTGTCTTATCCCAAGGGTGTTCCAAACCTTGCATTTCAGCACCAGCGCATTTCGCGATCCCGCATGGCCCTGTGGTCGGATGGTTTCGGGGGGAACCTGATGGTCAGGGACCTGTGGGATACGGAGACCAATGGGTCCGGGGACCACTGTATCCGGTAGGTCGGGGGAACCGGGGCATGGGACGTGAGGCGGCACGGACCGCGTCACTCCCTGCCGCCGGACAGTCTGGCTGAAACTCTGCGTGAAGTTCTGCCTGACAGGCTGCGGGCCGCAGAGCTTCCTGTCTGAGCCTTTGAGCCGGATCCCAGGTCAGAACACCTTGAACGTCATCGTTGTCAGCGAGCGTTCGATTCCCTCGATATCGAGCAGCTGATCGTTGATGTATTTGCCAACATCCTGATCGCTGGGAATGTAGAGTTTCATCAGGAGATCATAATCGCCACTGGTGGAATAAAGCTCGGAGTGGATTTCACGCAGGGCAATCTCTTCGGCCACTTTGTAGGTGGTGCCGGGTTTGCAGCGGATCTGGATAAAGACGCAGGTGGACATAATGGCCCTCAACTGTTTGGGAATGCGTGGTTTGCGCGCCAAGCTGGCATGCGGGCGCAGCAGAGGCAATCCCCGGCGACGGGCATGAGAGGCTGGCCGCAGACAATTGGCGCAACAGTTTTGCGCCAATTGACGCGGCAGGCTTGAGCGCGGCCCCGCCCTGCCCCTATAAGCAGCGGCAGGATATCAAGGACATGCCGACCATGCGTACCGCTCAGATCACCCGCAAGACCGCCGAAACCGAGATCAGTGTCGAGATCAACCTCGATGGCACTGGTGCCTATGACAATCAGACCGGCGTCGGTTTCTTTGATCACATGCTGGACCAGCTGTCGCGCCACTCGCTGATCGACATGACCATCCGCGCCAAGGGTGACTATCACATCGACGACCACCACACGGTGGAGGACACCGGCATTGCACTGGGTCAGGCGCTGGTTGCCGCACTTGGCGACAAGAAAGGCATCAACCGTTATGGCGAATGCCACCTGCCGATGGATGACGCCCAGGTGCGCTGTGCGCTGGATCTGTCGGCACGCCCCTTCCTGATCTGGAACGTTGAGCTGCCAACCCAGAAGATCGGCAGCTTTGATACCGAGCTGGTGCGCGAGTTCTTTCAAGCCTTGAGCACCCATGGCGGCATCACCCTGCACATCGACCAGCTGCACGGGTTCAACAGCCACCATATTGCCGAGGCCGCGTTCAAGGCGGTGGCGCGCGCGCTGCGCACCGCCGTTGAGACCGACCCGCGCAAGGCGGATGCGATCCCGTCCACCAAAGGCGCTCTGTAAATGCTGACCGCGATCATCGACTATGAATCGGGCAATCTCCACTCCGCCGAAAAAGCCTTTCAGCGCATGGCGCGGGAGGTGAATGGCGGCGAGGTGATCGTGACCTCTGACGCGGATGTGGTGGCGCGGGCCGATCGGCTGGTGCTGCCCGGCGACGGCGCCTTTCCGGCCTGCGCAGAAGAACTGCGCGGCCATCGCGGCATCTATGAAGCGATGGTGGAGGCGGTCGAGCAGAACGGCCGCCCCTTCCTCGGCATCTGCGTCGGCATGCAGCTGATGGCCACCACCGGTCATGAGTATCGCGAGACGCCCGGCCTTGGCTGGGTTGAGGGCGATGTGGTCAAGATCACCCCCAGCGACCACAGTCTGAAAGTGCCGCATATGGGCTGGAACAATCTGGTGATCGACCATGACCACGCGATTTTTGATGGTATTTCCTCAGGCGATCACTGCTATTTCGTGCATTCCTATCATTTCCGCGTCACCGATCCGGCGGAACGGCTGGCGCATGTGGACTATGGCGGCGATGTCACGGCCGTCATCGGGCGCGACACCATGGTGGGGATGCAGTTTCACCCGGAGAAAAGCCAGGATATCGGCCTGCGGATGATCGGGAATTTTCTGACCTGGCGACCGTGACGCTGCGGTTGACCCGCAGCATATGAAAAAGCCGCCTGCTGCACAGGCGGCTTTTGTTTTTGAGTATTTATGGAAAGATGACAGGCGGGGCGCGATCAGGCCGCTGCCCTGCGCAGCGAGAGCGGCGCCGCGCCATAGGCCTTGCGAAAGGCACGGCTGAAGCCTTCGGGGCTGGCATAGGCATAGCGGCGGGCCACCGCCTCCACCCGGTCGCCGCGCGTGAGATCCTGATGCGCCAGAATCAACCGCCAGCGGCGCAGGTACCCCATCGGGGTTTCGCCGACAGCGGCCCCGAACAGCTCGGCAAAGCGGGACAGCGACAGGCCGGCGACCTCGGCCAGATCGGCATTGCTCCAAAGGCGGCCGGGGTGATCGTGCATCGCCACAATCGCCCGGCTGAGACGCGGGTCGGACAGCCCTGCCAGCAGCCCCGGCTCCGTAGCACCCTCGCGGATCTGATGCCGCAGCAGCCGCACCATCAGCACCTCCCCCAGCCGGTTGATCACCGATTGCGCCCCGCAGCGCTGCGCATCAGCCTCGTCCCGCATCAACCGCAGCAGATCCCGGGCCTCCGGCTTGTCGGCGATGTCATAATCCACCAGCCCTGGCAGTGCGGCGATGAGCGGATTGCGGCGCCCTGACCAATCCACCCGTGCCGCCCACATCACCCTGTCGGGCGGTTGCGCCGGGGCATCATCACAACTGCTGTAGAGCAGCCGCACCGGCTCCCCCGACGCATCCGCCAGAGCTATAAGATTGGCCTCTCCCGGTGCGGCAGCGCGAACGGAGAGCTGGAAACGCTCCATCAATGTGGTCAGGCGGTCCATGGTATCGGTGTTTCCGTCAGGTTTTTCGGATTTATCTGACACTATGCTGCGTCATACTTCGAGACAAGCCCCCAGGGCTGACTTCGAACAAGGAGCGACAACATGTTGATGCCACGCCAACCCACGCCCGATCTGACCCTGCCAACGCTGGACCATGGACCGTTTGACCTGTCGCGGGAAGACAGCCAGCGCGGCACCGTGATCTGCTTTTATCGCGGACTGCACTGCCCGATCTGTGCCAACTACCTCAAGGAACTGGAAAAACGGGTGGCCGATTTCGCCAGCCGTGGCGTGAACTGCATTGCGGTCAGTTCGGACGGCGAAGAGCGCACCCGCGCGATGGCCGAGAAGATCGAGGCGAAGAACCTACGGTTTGGCTATGATCTGCCCTTGAATGTCGCCCGCCAATGGGGCCTGTACCTGTCGACCTCACGCGGGAAGACATCAATCGGGATCGAGGAGCCGGCGCTGTTCTCCGAACCGGGCCTGTTCATGGTGACCCCTGAGCAGACGCTCTACTATGGGTCGGTGCAGACCATGCCCTTTGTCCGGCCGCATTTTTCAGAGCTGGTATCGGCGCTGGATTTCGCCATCGCCAACGACTATCCGGCGCGCGGCGAATACGACGGCGACGTCTGACGCGGGCTGCGCCAGGTCGCGGCGCCTGTCGGCCACGGCGTGCTGTGGCCGGATCGCCACCTGCCTCAGGTCGACAGGCAGAAATCCGGGCAAGAATGGATGGACAGCGGTGCCGCACAAGGGCATACACCGCAGACCCAGATATCCCAGTCGCTTGCAGGTCACCGTCCGGTGCAGATCCGTCTTGAAAAATTCGACCACCAGGAAGGCCAGCACCGCTATTGCGTGCTGCATCTGAGCCGAACCCTGTTTGGCGAATGGTGTGTCGAGCAGACCAGCGGGCCCTTGGGTGAGGCCGGAGGGCAGCAGCGGCGCAGCTACTATGCCTCGCAGGAGATCGCGCTGGCCGCAGCGGCGCAGCAGCGCGACCGTCAGATCAAACGCGGCTTTGTCCCGATTCCGGTTCAGCTGGGGCTGTTCTAGACGGGCACAAAAAAGGCGGCGCAGACATACCGTCCACGCCGCCCGTCCGATCACTCACAGCAATCCGGCTGTTTACTTCACGCGGCTCCAGGTCTGTTTGGAGCAGATCAGCCCGCCCGCGACACAGCCCCGCAGAGCCAGCGATGCGCCCGATAGGTTCATCTTGCCGATGTAGATCTTGTTGTTCGACGGCCGCCAGACCTTGCCCGCATAAGACCCGTCGCCATTGGCCACCATATCGATCACCAATGTCTTGCCGATATTGGGGGATTTATACTCTCCCTCGGCATTGAAGGTCCGGCTGATCTTGCCGCAGACCGCCGCGCCGCAGGGCGCCATGGTGACATGCGCAAAAGAGCCGTCATCCGTCTGCGTCTTCCAGGTGCCCAGCACCGGATCCGCCGCCGCCATGCCCGCCAGCCCCAGTGCAAATGTCACGCCAAGTGCCAGTTTCTTCATGTGTCATCCTCCCTTTTGCAGCCAGTCTGGCCGCCAACAGGCAATTCAGGCAAGCTTGACCTCGGGTCGCGTTGCAATCACGGGCCGCCTTGTGCAAAAGAGGCGTCAGAGCAGGCCCGCCCCCGATCACCGGCGACCGGAGGCGGCGGCCCCGGCTCAGACAGTTCTGGCAGTACCGATAAGGGCACGCGATATGATCCTCTACCCCGCAATTGATCTCAAGGACGGGCAAGCCGTTCGCCTGCTGCATGGCGATATGGACAAGACAACGGTCTTCAACGACGATCCGGCAGCGCAGGCGCTGGAGTTTGTCGCCGCTGGCTGCGAATGGCTGCATCTGGTCGATCTCAACGGTGCCTTTGCAGGCGAGCCGGTCAATGCGGCCCCGGTCGAGGACATTCTGAAACGGTGCCAGGTGCCCGCACAGCTGGGCGGCGGTATTCGCGATATGGCGACCATCGAACGCTGGATCGACAAGGGGCTGGCGCGGGTGATCCTTGGCACCGTGGCGGTGGAAAATCCCGATCTGGTCCGCGAGGCGGCACGTGCATTCCCGGGCAAGGTTGCCGTCGGCATTGACGCGCGCAATGGCCGCGTTGCGACCAAAGGCTGGGCCGAGGAAACCGATGTGATGGTTACGGATCTGGCAAAATCCTTCGAAGACGCAGGTGTTGCCGCGATCATCTACACCGATATTCTGCGCGACGGCGCCATGAAGGGGCCGAATATCGAGGCAACGGCAGATCTG
Source organism: Phaeobacter sp. JH20_29 (assembly GCF_048056175.1). Lineage (NCBI taxonomy): Bacteria > Pseudomonadati > Pseudomonadota > Alphaproteobacteria > Rhodobacterales > Roseobacteraceae > Phaeobacter > Phaeobacter sp. JH20_29. Next base: position 496,443 of record NZ_JAYMWO010000018.1, on the reverse strand, counting down.
GCCAATGCCGTCAGCATCCCGGTGATCGCCTCGGGCGGCGTGTCCTCGCTCGACGATTTGCAGGCCCTGAAATCCTGCGGCGCGCCGCTCAATGGCGCGATTTCCGGCCGCGCCCTCTACGATGGGGCCATCGACCTCGCGCAGGCGCTGAAGATCCTGAAGGGCTGAGACCTGGTCTTCTTCTGGCCGAAAATATCTCGGGGGTGAATGGGCCAAAGGCCCAGAGGGGGCAGCGCCCCCGCCCCGGCCCCCGCTCCCGGTTGGCTCCAGCTGCCCCCGCAGCGGATCAGCGCGCGGCGGCCGCCGTCAGTTTTGCCAGCGCGCCCTGCATCTTGGCGATGACATCGGCATCAGCCGCGATATCCAGACCCGCCAGCATCTCTGCCGGGTTTTCATAGGTCAGCCAGACCTGCCCCTCGGCATCCTCATGGACCAGAACCTTCAGCGGCAGGAAAAGCCCCGCCCGCATATCCGCCTGCATCGCGGGGGTGCCCAGCTTGGGATTGCCAAAGATCAGGAGTTGCGCCTCGGCGAGGGACATATCCACGGCTGCCGCACCCGCAGCGTGGTCCACCCGGGCAAAAACCGTGGCCCCGGCGCCTTCGACCGCCGCCTGTAGCGCATCCATGGTCTCAGACACGGAACTCGGGCTCGGAACCGTCATCAGTTCGGCTGCGGCCGGGATCGCGGAGAGCGCAGCAAGAGTTCCGGCAAGGGCGAGGGATTTGATCATGGCGATGGCTCCGAGAAAATGACAACATGCCAGCAGCACAGGCCAAGCGGGGCAAACAGGCAATTCACATCTCAGGCATCGGCAGAGTGTCGCTGACCTGACCGCCCCTCTGTGGCCCACCCTCTGCCAGGCAAGACCCGCGGTCGACACCCCAGGGCCACGCGCGGCCTGCGGCACCGCGCCTGCTTTCCATTCCTCACGTAATGGCGTCTATTGCGCGGCGACAGCGCAACCGGCGCCTCCGGTTGCGATCACAGACACGAAAGTTCTCCCATGCCCCGCGTCCGCAAGACCCGCCTCCCAGACAGCGCCCGTTTGTGGCAGATGGTATCGCCCGGTGATTTTGTCGATGGCTATGCGGTCGACAGTCCGCTCACCCCGCGTGAAGCCGCCGATATCGGCCTGTCGATGCCGGGCTGGGCAGCCGCACTCCTGCGGCTGCGCAATGCCTTGGTCCGCCCGCTCGGACTGAAGACCGAGGTGAGCGACAGCGGCGAGGGCGCGATTTTTCCGGTGACATTCGAGGACAGCCGCGAGCTGATCCTGGGCGCCGATGATGCTCATCTCGATTTCCGTATCACCGTATTGCGGCACGAAGGACGGATTCACATGGCCACCTGGGTGCATCGTCACAATCTGCTGGGACGGATCTATCTGGCGCTGGTGATGCCGTTTCACATCCTGATCATCCGTGACAGCATGCGCCGCATCGCGCGGCACCGCCCGATGATTGCATCCCAACCACCCGCGCAGTAAAGACACAAGGCACCCCCAGCGGCAAAGGGATCGCCATGCTGAAGACCCGTATCATCCCCTGTCTCGACGTGGCTGACGGCCGCGTGGTCAAAGGTGTCAATTTTGTCGGCCTGCGCGATGCCGGAGACCCGGTTGAGGCAGCCAAGGCCTATGACGCGGCAGGCGCGGATGAAATCTGCTTTCTCGACATTCATGCAACCCACGAAAATCGCGGCACCATGTTCGATATGGTGCGACGCACCGCAGAGCAGTGTTTTGTGCCGCTGACCGTGGGCGGTGGGGTGCGCACAAAGGATGATGTGCGCGCGTTGCTGCTGGCAGGCGCCGATAAGGTGTCGTTCAATTCCGCAGCCGTGGCCAACCCGGATGTGATCCGCGAGGCGGCCGATCAGTTTGGCAGCCAGTGCATCGTCTGCGCCATCGACGCCAAGACCGTGGCCCCCGGCAAATGGGAGATCTTCACCCATGGCGGGCGCCGCGAAACCGGCATTGATGCGGTGGACTTTGCCCGGCTGGTCGTTGCCAAGGGCGCCGGGGAAATCCTGCTCACCTCGATGGATCGCGACGGCACGAAATCCGGCTTCAACCTGCCGCTCACCCGCGCCATTTCGGATGCGGTGGACGTGCCGGTGATTGCCTCTGGCGGGGTTGGCACGCTCGACCATCTGGTCGAGGGCGTCACCGAAGGCGGCGCCAGCGCGGTTCTGGCGGCGTCGATCTTCCACTTTGGCGAATACACCATCCAGGAGGCCAAAGAGCATATGGCCAAGGCCGGTATCCCGATGAGGCTGACATGAGTCTGCTGCACGATCTCGAAGCCACCATTCTGTCCCGCAAGGGGGCTGATCCGGAGAGCAGCTGGACCGCCAAACTGCTGGCCAAGGGTCCAGAGAAATGCGCCGAGAAATTCGGCGAGGAAGCCATTGAGGCCATCATCGAGGCGGTGAAGGACAACACGGCCGGACTTGCCTCCGAGGGCGCCGATGTGCTGTATCATTTTCTGGTGATGCTGGCGGCCCGCGATGTGGCGCTGGATGATGTGCTAAAGGTGCTGGCCGAGCGTCAGGGTCTGAGCGGCATCGCCGAGAAGGCCGCCCGCCCCAAGGGCTGAAATCCAGGCCATGCGGCGGATCAGGGGAGGCGCAGCCTCCGCGCGGCACGCGCGGCTTGCCCTTGACGCGCAAGGACCCCTTACAATCGTTAAGGCCCTTCGAGGGATCCCAATACATCGTCTACGCCGCGCAGCGGCGCCCGGCCCAACCGTGTATGCCGCCCGTCAGGGCGGCGGGAATGGGCGGGAGCGCCCTGCCCGGCGGTCGGGCATCACAGTTTCGACGAGATGATTCCGGTGGCAAACCCACCCATGCGCAGCTCGCCAAACAGGCGCTGATATTCGATCTTGGGACATCGGTTCTGGATCACGGTGAGGCCTGCCGCTTCTGCCCGTTCAGCCGCTTCGGCATGTTCGACCCCGATCTGCATCCAGATCGTCTGCAGCCCCTCGCAGACCTCCAGCGCCTCCTCGACAATGGGTGGGACCGCCTCTGAGCGGCGAAAGATGTCGACCATATGCACCGGCTCGTCGATGTCCCGTAGACTGGCGTGAATGGTCTGGCCGAACAGGGTTTTGCCGGCATGACCGGGATTCACCGGCAGGACGCGATAGCCCTTGAGCCCGAGATAGCGGGCCACATAGTAGCTGGGACGCACCGGGTTCGTGGAGACCCCGACCACGGCAATGGTCTTGCTCCGTGTGAGCACGTCCTTCAGATGTCGATCGGAATAGTCTGGCATCGCTCCCCCGGCTGTTCTGGCCTTGTATCAAAGCGCCCTCATCGCGCTTCGATCTGCCTGAGCCTATCGGCTGGGACACGAGGTGCAAGATGAATTGCAACGGCTCTGACGCCCGCTGGCGGACCAGCCTGTTGGTGCAAGAACGAGAGATAAAGCCCGGTCAGACAATAAAAAAGCGCCCAGGACAAACCTGGGCGCGAGGTATGGAACGAGGGACAGTGAAAAAGATCTGCGAAGGTTCCAATTCGCAGTCTGTTAATAATATGGGATGGTCATCGCGTTTTGAAAGGGATCCTCTCAAATTCGTGACATTTCTCCTGCGGGGCCAGTCACATAGGCCCATAGCACAAGCAGGCGTTCGGGGCGGTCATTTGCGCAGGACGGCTGGCCACTGCTGTTCGGCATCAGCGATCAACCTCAGCCGCTCCGCCTCCCAGGCGGCCAATGCGCTGGGGTTGTTCAGGAGATAGAGTCGCCCGTCGGCAATCACCCAGAGCGTCGGATTGCCGGGCGCCAGATATCCCTGCGACAGCGCATAGGCGCAATAGCCGCCAAATCGTGGCGCAAAAGCTCTGGGATTGCGTTCGAATTCTTCCTGATTCTGCGATGAGGCAAAGCGCCAGATCGCCCCGCGCCACAGGATCGCATAGTCTTGCTGACCGGGGATTGCCGCGCCATCCTGAAAGAACGCCACCACGTCATGGCCGCCCACCGCCAGCCCCCGCGGCGCGGAGACCAGTGCAACCTCCGCCCGTGCCGGCGCGGCTGTCAGCGTCGCTGCGGCCAGGGTGATCAGCGCGCCCAGGCACAGGGCGGCGAGCCTGGATCCCGCCTTGGCATCGCTTCGCGACGCGGCCCCGCCGACCACCAGACCGGCCAGCAAACTGGCCAGCAAACCAGCCACCAGTCCTGCCGAGGCACCCAACACGGGCTGCGCGCAGGCGCGCCAGCTCCGGCAGATGATGGCAGTCGAAAACGTCACGGGCGTGCAGGTCCTTGTCAGGAAACTGGGGTTGGAATTAAAGCGCAGCAAGAACAGTCGCTCTTACCCGGCCAAGTCTGCCCGGCGCGCAGGCCGCTGCAAAGGGTGGATACGCATTTGTGATGGATCCGTGACCTTTGCACAGATGCGCCCAACCCCTGATCGGGGCTGGGCCGCCGCTAGCGGTTCAGCTGGCGGCATCGACAGGCAGGCAAGGCTTAGCGCGCAATGGAGGCATAAAGCGCAATCGCCGCGGCATTGGAGACGTTCAGCGATCCGAATCCGCCCGCCGCGTCAATCTTCACCAGATGATCCACAGTTTCCTTGGTCTTCTGGCGCAGGCCCGGCCCTTCGGCCCCCAGCACCAGGGCAACCGGATCCCCCTTGCGCCCCTCAAGCACGGTTTCGATGGTCTCTTCCGCCTCGCCATCAAGGCCGAGCACCAGAAACCCCATCCGCTGCAACTCGACGATGGTATCGGCGAGATTGCGCATCCGCAGATAGGGCTGGCGCTCAAGCGCGCCGCTGGCGGTTTTGGCAAGGGCGCCGGTTTCCGGTGCCGAGTTATGCCGCGTGCCGATCACGGCGCTGGCGCCCAGCACCTCGGCCGAGCGCAGGATGGCACCGACGTTATGCGGATCAGTGACCCGGTCCAGGAGCACCACACGCGGGCGTTCGGCACCGATGCAGTTTTCCGCCAGACCGCCCCAGTTCAACGGCTTGACCTCCATCGCCGCGCCCTGATGGACGGATTGTTTGTCGATCGGCGGATTGAACTTGCGCGGGTCGATCACCTCGGCTTCGATGCCCGACTCGGCGATGGCATCGGCCAGTTTCGCCTCGGCGTTCTGGGTCACCATCAGACGCAGTTTTTCGCGCTTGGGATTGAGCAGCGCATCGCGCACCGCATGCAGACCAAACAACCATACCGTTTCCGCCGAGGCTGCCTTTTTGGACTGCTCTTTTTCGACGACCCATTTGGGTTTTTTAGACATTTTGCTCTCCAGCAGAAAGAAATCCGGACCCGTGTGAAAATCTGGCGATTTTCCTGTTGACGCCCCTTTGGCCTGCTTGTAATCACGCCTCCACATCAGGTGCAACACGCAACTGATTGTGGGCGACAGGCCGCAAGGTGTGGCAGGGGACTGTAACTCCCTCGCGGAGACGCACGCCTGGTTCGATTCCAGGGTCGCCCACCATCTTCTCTCTTTCAGCACCGGTAAGCAAGAAGATGGTGGCAGCCGCCCGGACCATGGGCGCATCTCGCAAGCCTCTGATACATATCACTATTCCGGCACATCAAGACGCTCAGCCGCTGAGCCGCTTTCCATGTCATCTGCTGATGATCCGTGGCTGCGGCAGAAGAAAACCGGCGCAGCAATCTGCGCCGGCCTCATCGAATTGGAGGTTGGACGCGAAGGCTTCAGCGCTCCTGTTCGGCCTGTGCGACGGCGGAATGGACCCAGCTTACCAACGCCTCAAGGTCCGGTTCGGCCTCCTGTGCCAGCCCGTCGGAAAAGCTCTGAAACGCCTCCACATTCATCCGGTTCACACCTGAAACCACGACCGCGCCGCGCGCCAGCGCTTCGCCGATAACGGGGCGCATCCCGCGCCCGTCAGCTTCGTGTTTGCCAAATTTATTGACCAGCAGAACCTGCGGCGCCGGGTCCTGCCCCAGCGCTGCCGTTACCTGTCCAACCGCGCGCTCCAGCGCCTCGGGGTTCAGGCGGCAGCCGCGTGCCTCGGGGCCGAGAGACTGCGAGATGCGGATGGTTTCGCCCGCGGGCAGAACGCGCACATCCATGTCACAGAGCTGGCTGTCGTAGCATTCGGTGTTGGTCTGGACGATGCCAGCCAGCCGCAGCCCATCGGCCTGCAACCGCTCCGCCAGGGCGCTGAGCAGTTTATCGGTGGCACCGCGTTCCTGGGTCATCACGTAGGACAGATGCATTGTGGCCTCTTGCTAGGAAATTGCGTGCCCGCAGGCTAACCCCAAATGCACATGACAGCCAGAGGCCCGATTGCCGCGCGATACACGACTTTGGCATCAGACACGCTGTGCCAGCATCAGCACCGGATCATAGGTCAGCCGCACGCCCCCCTGATGGCCAAAGCGGCGACGATAGTCCTCCTCGAACTGGCGCAGCCTTCTGCGGGTCCAGCCACCCCGAGACTGGCCATTCACGCCCGTTGCCCGCAGGTGGCGCAGCACGGCGCGCGGGGTCTCAAAGCTGAGCGTGATCGGAGCCTGCCGCAACTCGACCAGTCGCAGCCCCGGCGGCAGATGCTGCGCCCATTCGTGGTGATCCATGTAGTTGGGCGCCGCCGCCCCGGACCCCAGCGCGACCAATTCGTGGAAATGCGCGCGCCCAAAGCCAGAGAGCGCCAGCCAGCCACCGGGGCGCAGCGCGGTCTCAAACCCTTGCAGGAGGGAAGGCAGGTCGCCGATCCACTGCACAACCGAGGCAGCCGCGATCAGGTCCAGGTTTTCGGGCAGCGCGAGGGTTTCGATCCGTCCCGGCAGGAAGAGCGCCGATTGCCCATGCGCTGCCAGAACCGGCTGAAGGCCTGCCTCTGCCTCTGGCACAAGGTCGTTGAGCGTGAGATGGCGGACCGACAGATCCCGCAACAGCGCATCGGTCAGATGGCCGGTCCCTGCCCCGAATTCAAACAGATGTGCGACGGGGGAGGTGCCGATATGTGCAGCGAGGAGCGCCGACAGCTCTGCCGCGATCTGTGCCTGCGCGCTGGCAGCATCGTGGTAGCTCCCAAGCCCACGGCGAAAGGCGCGGGCCACGCGGGCGGCATCCACGGTTGGGGGGGCCAGATCCCTCATGACAGCAGGGCCTGCCAGCTGTCGAAGTGATCAAACGGCGCATGGGCGGCTGTGGGCAGCTCCCTGAGCGCCACGCCCGCCCAGGCCCGGTGCTGATTTGCGGGCGGAAAGATCCGGTCCCGCCCGGCGATCCAGACCAGGTCAAAGCCGACAGCCGACGCCGGTCCGCGCTGCGCGACCGCATGCAGCTCGGCCCGGCGGGCGTCGATGTCGATCTCATGGGGAGGCTGCGGCGCATTGAATGTCCGGCGCAGGAACTGGGCAAAGCTCTGCTCGCTCAGCCCCTCTGCGGTCCTGGCCATCACCTCCGGCGGGATGCCGCGCGTCTCGTCCACAGGCGCAAGGGTGCCGTTGACCGCGACCTTGCGATCAAAGGGATCGCCGCGCCCCTGCTGCCAATGGGCATAACCCGCAACGCCGAAAGACCAGGCCAGCAGCGTGACATGATCGTAGCCAGACAGATCGGGGAGATCGGCATCAAGGCTGCGGAAATCGCTGACAAACAGAACATCCTCAGGGCCGGTGAGATGCGCAAAAACATCCGCCCCAATCGCCCAGCCGCCGAAGACCACAATGGCCTCGGCTGCCTCGTTCTGTTTGAGCCAGCGGAATTCCATCGCCTAGAGTTCCCTCGCCAGCCGCAGCATGCCTGCGGTGATTTCGCTCAGCTGATCTGCCGAAGTGATGAAGGGCGGCATGGTGTAGATATTGGTGCCGAAGGGGCGCAGGAACACGCCCATCTCATGCGCCCGCGCGTGCGCCTCATCCGCCGAGACGCGGTGCTTCATCTCGATGACACCAATGGCGCCCAAGACCCGCACATCAGCCACATTGGGTAGATCGCGGGCCGGGGCCAGTTCGGCCTGCAACTGCTCAGCGATGGCCGCCACGGTGCCGCGCCAGTCCTGTCCGGTCAGCAGATCCAGAGAGGCCTTAGCCGCGGCGCAAGCCAGCGGATTGCCCATGTAGGTCGGCCCGTGCATGAACAGACCGGGACTGCCGCCGCCGATGCCCTCCGCCACACGGTCGTTGGTCATGGTGCAGGCAAAGGAGATATGGCCGCCGGTCAGCCCCTTGCCAAGGCAGATGATATCCGGCTCCACTGTGCAAAAATTGGTAGCGAACAGCTCCCCCGTGCGACCAAAGCCGGTAGCGATTTCGTCGAAGATCAGGAGGATACCCAGCTCATCGCAGATGATACGGGCCTGATTGAGATATTCCGGGTGGTAGAAATACATACCGCCAGTACCCTGCACCACAGGTTCCAGGATGAAGGCGGCGATCCTTTCTGCGTTGGCCTCCAGCACATCGCGCAGTTCACCCAATCCGTTTAGGGCCGGGTCGTCCACCCAGTCCTCATGGATGCGGACCGGCGGGCGTGAGACGAAATGCTGCACGCTCAGCGCGCCCTGGAACAGGTGGTGCATCCCGGTGTCGGGGTCGCAGACGCTCATCGCCTTCCAGGTATCGCCGTGATAGCCGGAGCGGATGGTGGCGAACTGCTGGCGGTCCGGCTGCCCGATGGCGTGCTGGTACTGCACCGCCATTTTCATCGCGACCTCGACCGAGACCGAGCCGCTGTCGCAGTAAAAAATGCGCGTCAGGCTTTCGGGCGCGATCTCCAAGAGCTTGCGGCCCAGGTCGATGGCGGGGTCATGGGTCAGCCCGCCGAACATCACATGCGGCAGGGTGTCGAGCTGGTCGTGGATTGCCTTGGTGATTGCCGGGTTCCTGTGGCCGTGCATCATGCACCACCAGGACGACATGGCGTCGATCAGCCGGGTGCCGTCGTCCAGGGTGATGTACATGCCCTCGCTTTCCTTCACCACAAAAGTTGGGCCGGGCTTGGCCACGTTGGTGTAAGGGTGCCAGAGGTGCTGCTGGTCGAATTCCAGCTGGGTGAGGTCTGCCGCACTCATGCCATCTCTCCTTGGTCCAAGGCCTCCTTGATCAGGTCCACGTTGATGCTTTCGGCAAAGGTATCTTCGAGCACCGTTCTTGTCCGGTCGATAGACCGGGCCGCGCCCGACCCTCCCCCCGGAAGGGCGCTTCGCACCCGCCCAGGCTCGGGCGTGGCCCTCAACTCTTCCATGAAGGGCAGCCGTCCCAAATGCGCCACCTGGCCGAACTGGCAGATGGTTTCCTCCACCGCCGGCTCCGCGTCGCCTATGAAGGCCACGCCGACCACCGGACAGCCTGCATCGCGCAGCGCCCTCAGCGACAGCAGCGTGTGGTTGATGGTCCCCAGCTGCGTCCGGGCGCAGAGGATCACCGGGGCGTGCCAGCGGGCGAACAGGTCGAGGTACAGCAGCTTGCGGTTCAAGGGCACCATCAGCCCGCCCGCGCCCTCGGCCACCAGCACGCCATCCACCTCGGGCAACGGCAGCGTATCCGGGTCGATCTCCACGCCCTCGGCCTCCGCCGACAGATGCGGCGAGGCGGGCAGTTGCAGCAGGTATCCCTCCGGCAGCGCCGGGCGGCCCGACAGGCGGGCGACGATCTGGCTGTCGGTCTCCTCCTCCAGCCCGGATTGCACCGGTTTCCAGTAGGTGGCACCGAGCGCCTGCACCAGACCGGCGGAAAAGATGGTCTTGCCGATGCCGGTATCGGTTCCGGTCACGATCAGCGCGCTCATGCTGCAATCTCCATGTCTCGGGCGAGGTCTTCGAACATCCGGGTGATGACCTCTGCCCCTGTGTTCAATGTGATCGACAGCCGCAGCCGCGAGGTGCCGCGCGGCACCGTCGGCGGGCGGATGCCGCGGATGTCATAGCCGCAGGCCTGCATCCTCGCGGCCAGCGCCATGGTGCGCTTATCGTCGCCAATCACCACCGGCAGAATTTGGCTCTGGAAACCCTCCAGCCCGCACTGGCGTTTGGCCTCATCATGCGCATGAGTAATCCCCTGCCACGCCTGTTCGCGGCGGTCCGGGTTCTGCTGAAGCTCCTGCAAGGCCGCCCGCACCAGCGCCGCGTTCAAGGGCGACGGCGCGGTTGCGAAGATGAAGCCGCGCGCTTTGTTGATCAGCGTTTCGATCAGAACCCGCTGGCCGCAGATCAGCGCGCCGGAAGCGCCCAGCGCCTTCCCGCAGGTGTGCAAGGAAAGGACGTTGGAGCGGTGGGCGATGTCATGTGCCAGTCCGCGACCCAGATCGCCGAACACGCCGGTCGAATGCGCCTCATCCACCACCAGCACGGCGCCCTCTGCATCCGCCAGCGCCATCAGCGCACCGAGCGGCGCCAGGTCGCCGTCCATGGAATAGACCGCCTCAACCGCGATCCAGGCCTGCCCCGTGCCGCCCTCAGCGCGCCAGTCCTTCAGCACCCGTGCCGCGTCCTCCGCATCGCTGTGGGCAAAGCTGCGGGTCTCTGCCCGGCCCAGCCGCATCCCGTCGTGGGTGCTGGCATGGATCAGCGCGTCATAAAGCACCAGATCACCCTGCTGCGGCAGCGTGGAGAAGATCGCCTGATTGGCATTGAAGCCGCCGCCCATGAACAGCGCGGCCTCGGTTCCGAAAAACGCGGCCGCCTCCGTCTCCAGCAACTGGTGTTCGGCGTCATTGCCGCGCAACAGGCGCGAACCGCCCGCGCCCACCGGCACGCCGCGCGCCAGTGCGTCAGCGGCGGCGGCACGCAGCACATCGCTGCCTGCCAGCCCAAGGTAGTCGTTGGAGGCAAAGTCATGCCCGTCCCGCGGCATCAGTTGCCGGTAGCGTCCGCGTGTGCGCAGCGCTTCCAGCGATGTCTCATGCCTCGGGAAGGCGCCCGCCATCAGCGGCTGCCGTCGCAACCCGCAGCCATGGCGGTGATGCCCAGACGATCGAACAGCTGCTGGTCCTTGTCCTCTTCGGGGTTGTCCGCGGTCAGCAGCGTGTCGCCCACAAAGATCGAGTTGGCCCCGGCAAAGAAGCACATCGCCTGCATCTCGTCCGACATATCAGTGCGGCCTGCGGAGAGGCGCACATGGGATTTCGGCATCAAAATCCGGGCCAGCGCCACGGAACGGACAAATTCGATCGGATCCAGCTTCTCGACATTGGCGAGCGGCGTGTCGGCGATCGGGATCAGCATGTTGACCGGCACTGAATCCGGATGCACCTCGAGCGTGGCCAGCGCCAGCATCATGTCGATGCGGTCCAGCTGCTGCTCGCCCATGCCGACGATGCCGCCGGAGCAGACCTTGATTCCCGCCTCGCGCACCCGGTTCAGGGTGTCGATCCGGTCGGCAAAGGTGCGGGTGGTGATGATCTCGGAGTAATACCGCTCCGAGGTGTCGATGTTGTGGTTGTAATAGTCCAGACCTGCGTCCTTGAGGCGGAACACCTGCTCCTCGTCCAGCATGCCGAGCGTCATGCAGGTTTCCATCCCCAGATCCTTGACGCCCTGCACCATCGCCTCAAGCGCGGCCATGTCGCGGTCCTTGGGCGAGCGCCAGGCGGCCCCCATGCAGTAGCGCGTCGCGCCGCCTTCCTTGGCTTTCCTGGCCTCGGCAATCACTCGCTGCACCTCGATCAGCTTGGAGGCCGAGAGCTGCGCGCCGTTGCGCGCCGACTGCGAGCAATAGGCACAATCCTCGGCGCAGCCGCCGGTCTTGATGCTCAGGAGCTTGGATTTCTGCACCTGATTGGGGTCGAAATACTGCCGGTGCACGCTGTGCGCCTCAAACAGCAGATCCATGAACGGCTTGTTGTAGATCGCTTCCGCTTCCTCGCGGGTCCAGTCGGTGCGGATGGGTGCAGCGTCCAGCATGCTGTCTCCTGTTCTCTATACCTGTCGGCCATGCGCGGATGGCGTTTCGGTTTTATAGATAACTTACTGGGTTACGATCAAGTGCAAAGCTGCGATGCAGCGATTTGCCCCACCGGAGGAGTCATCATGGATTTAGCGCATTGTTATTTATAGATATAAATAATCTATAAAATTACAGGTTGACGGGATGACAGCATCTCACCTACCCCTAAGGCACGCAGGGGAGTCCCGCCAAGGGGACTGAGAGGCGTTTTGGTGCGGGGCAACCCAAACCGGCGGCGCGACCCTTTGAACCTGACCCAGTTGATACTGGCGTAGGAAGCTAGGCATGCACGGCGCCGGGACAAATACACCCCGACCACCCTGCGTTGACCGAACAAGAGGGCCGCGCGCCCTCTGTTTCCCGAGCCAAGCCTCATCTGGTGTCTTTTCTGAGTCTAGGCTTCGAGGAGCACCATAATGAACGTCCCCAACCCAAAGATCACCACAGGTGGCCTGCCCGCATCGCGCAAGATCTACGTTGCAGGCGAGGTCCATCAGGACATCCGCGTGCCGATGCGCGAGATCGCCACCCACCCAACTGCGGGCGAGGCGCCGCTGCCGGTCTATGACAGCTCCGGCCCCTACACCGACCCTGACGTGCTGACCGATATCCGACAGGGCCTGCCCGCCCTGCGCCGCCAGTGGACCCTCGCGCGCGGCGACGTCGAGAGCTATCAGGGCCGCGATGTGAAGCCAGAGGACAACGGTTTTGTCGAGGGCGACCGGCTGGTGCCTGAGTTCCCGGTGAAGCCTGCCCCGCTGCGCGGCAAGGACGGCGCCGCGCCGACCCAGCTGGCCTATGCCCGCGCCGGTATCATCACGCCGGAGATGGAGTTCGTGGCGATCCGCGAAAACCAGCTGCGCGAGCTGTCGCCCTGCCATGGCAAACGCGACGGCAATGACTTTGGCGCCAATATCCCCGACTACGTGACGCCGGAATTCGTTCGCTCCGAAATCGCCGCCGGTCGCGCCATCATCCCGGCCAACATCAACCACCCCGAACTCGAGCCGATGATCATCGGCCGCAATTTCAAGGTGAAGATCAACGCCAATATGGGCACCTCTGCCGTCACCTCCTCGATGGAAGAAGAGGTGGACAAGCTGGTCTGGGCGATCCGCTGGGGTGCTGACACGGTGATGGACCTGTCCACGGGCCGCAACATCCACAACACCCGCGAATGGATCGTGCGTAACTCCCCCGTGCCGATCGGCACCGTGCCGATCTACCAGGCGCTGGAGAAGGTGAATGGCATCGCCGAGGACCTGACCTGGGAAGTGTTCCGCGACACGCTGATCGAGCAGGCGGAACAGGGCGTCGATTACTTCACCATTCATGCGGGCGTGCGGCTGCACATGGTGCCGATGACCGTGAACCGGGTGACGGGGATCGTCTCGCGCGGCGGCTCAATCATGGCGAAGTGGTGCCTGCATCACCACAAGGAAAGCTTCCTCTATGAGCATTTCGAGGAGATCTGCGACATCTGCCGCCAGTATGACGTCAGCTTCTCCTTGGGTGATGGCTTGCGCCCCGGCTCCATCGCCGATGCCAATGACGAGGCGCAGTTTGCCGAGCTGGAAACCCTTGGGGAACTCACCAAGATCGCTTGGGCCAAGGACTGCCAGGTGATGATCGAGGGTCCGGGCCATGTCGCCATGCACAAGATCAAGGAAAACATGGACAAGCAGCTGGAGTGCTGCCACGAGGCGCCGTTCTATACGCTTGGGCCGCTGACGACCGACATCGCGCCGGGCTATGACCACATCACCAGCGGCATCGGGGCGGCGATGATCGGCTGGTTCGGCTGCGCGATGCTGTGCTACGTGACGCCGAAGGAGCACCTGGGCCTGCCTGACCGGGACGACGTGAAAACCGGCGTGATCACCTATAAGATCGCAGCCCATGCCGCCGATCTGGCCAAGGGTCTGCCGGGGGCGCAGCGCCGCGATGATGCGCTCTCCCGCGCGCGGTTTGAGTTCCGCTGGGAGGATCAGTTCAACCTGTCGCTGGACCCGGATACTGCGCGCGAATTCCACGACCAGACTCTGCCGAAACAGGCCCATAAGGTGGCGCATTTCTGCTCCATGTGCGGGCCGAAGTTCTGCTCCATGCGGATCAGCCACGACATCCGCGCCGAAGCGCAGAAGGAAGGCATGGAGGCAATGGCGGCCAAGTTCCGCGAGGGCGGCGAGCTATATGTGCCTGCACCTGAGGCTGCGGAACCGGCGGAATGATCACCATCGCAGGCGCAGGCCTCGCCGGTCTCGCCTGCGCCTATGAGCTGGCGCAGCGCGGGGCCGCCGTGCGGATCTACGAACGCGCGGCTGCGATCGGTGCAGGCAGTGTCGCGCGCTATGCCGGCGGCATGCTCGCCCCCTGGTGCGAACGCGAAAGCGCCGAGGAGGCGGTGATCACCCTCGGTGGCCGCGCCATCGACTGGTGGGCCAAGGTCACGAGCGTCCACAGGCGCGGCACGCTGATGGTAGCGCCTGCCCGCGACCGGGCCGAGCTGACCCGCTTTGCCCGCCGCACCACCGGGCATCGGGGCGTGGACGAGGCCGAGATCGCGACGATGGAGCCGGCGCTGGCGGGGCGGTTTGCGCAGGGGCTGTTCTTTGAGCAGGAGGCACATCTGGACCCGCGACAGGCGATCCGGGATCTGGCGGCTGCGGTCTCTGCCCTTGGCGTTGAGATCTGTCTGGGGGCTGATGCGCCGGGAAGCGTTGATATCGACTGCCGGGGCATCGCCGCCGCCGACCGGCTAACGGGCCTGCGGCCAGTGCGCGGAGAGATGGCGATACTGCATTGCCCGGAGGTCATGTTCACCCGCACCCTGCGGCTGCTGCACCCGAGAATACCGCTGTACCTCGTCCCACGCGGCGACGGGCTGTTCATGATCGGCGGCACGATGATCGAGAGCACATCAGCGCGCGCGATCACCCTGCGCTCGCTCAGCGAGCTGCTGAATGCTGCCTTCACGCTGCATCCCGGATTTGCCGAGGCCAGCGTGGTGGAAACCGGCGCAGGCCTGCGCCCCGCCTTTGCCGACAATCTGCCCCGCCTTCATCAGGACGGCGGGACGCTATTCCTCAACGGGCTGTACCGCCACGGATTTCTGCTGGCGCCCGCGATGGCGCAGCAGGTGGCGGACCGCCTCAGACCGGAGACATCAGATGAACATCACCGTGAACGCCAAAGCGCATGAGGTGAGCGCCCGGACGCTGGAAGCTGCGCTGCGTGAGCTGGGCTATATCAGCCCGTCGGTCGCCACCGCGCTGAATGGCGCCTTTGTGGCCCGCACCCGACGCGCTGACACCGAGCTGAACGAGGGCGACCGCATCGAAGTGCTCGCCCCGATGCAGGGGGGATGACGATGCAGATCTATGGAGAAGAGATCACCTCGCGGCTGCTGCTGGGCACCGCCCAATACCCCTCGCCTGTGGTCCTGAGCGAGGCAATCAGAACCAGTGGCTGCGAAATCATCACCGTGTCCCTGCGGCGCGAGACCGCTGATGGCTCCGGCGCGGGATTCTGGGACGGCCTGCGCGATACCGGCTGCCGCATCCTGCCCAACACCGCAGGCTGCCACTCCGTGCAGGAAGCAGTGACCACCGCCCAGATGGCGCGCGAACTGTTCGGCACGCCCTGGATCAAGCTGGAAGTGATCGGCCATTGCGACACGCTGCAACCGGATGTGTTCGGGCTGGTCGAGGCCGCGCGTACGCTGTCCGACGATGGGTTTCAGGTCTTTCCCTACACCACCGACGATCTGGTGGTCGGAGAGAAACTCCTTGAGGCGGGCTGTGAGGTGCTGATGCCCTGGGGCGCGCCGATCGGATCCGGTCAGGGCTTGCGCAACCCGGATGGCCTGCGCGCGATGCGGGCCTATTTCCCTGAGGTGCCGCTGATCGTGGATGCGGGCATTGGCCGCCCGTCGGATGCGACGCAGGCGATGGAGCTGGGCATGGATGCCGTGCTGCTGAACACCGCTGTGGCCAAGGCCGGAGATCCTGCCGGAATGGCGCGCGCCATGGCGCTGGCGATTGAGGCCGGGCGCGCCGGATATCACGCAGACCCGATGGAGCGGCGCGATATGGCGGTGCCCTCCACCCCTGTTCTTGGCCTCGCAGCGCTAAGCTGAGCTGCGCCCCCCCCTTATTCACGGAGACGACAATGGAGCGTTTTTACCTGATCGTTGGTCATGTCAGCCAATTGGAACTGCTGGTGCCGCATGGCGTGCGACTGGTGCAGCTGCGGCTGAAGGACCTGCCGGAGCCGGAGATCCGCCGCCAGATTGCCCGCGCGCGGGATTTCTGCGCCGTGCATGGCGCGCAGCTGGTGGTCAATGACTATTGGCAGGCCGCACTGGATCTGAACTGCAGCTTTGTGCACCTGGGGCAGGAAGACATGGACACGGCCGATTTTGAGGCCCTGCGCCGCAAGGGCGTGCGGTTTGGCCTGTCGACCCATGACGAAGCGGAGCTGGAGCGCGCCCTCGCCCATGGCCCTGAGTATGTGGCGCTTGGTCCGGTTTATGAAACCCTGCTGAAACAGATGAAATGGGCCCCACAGGGGCTTGACCGGGTGCGCCGGTGGAAAGCGATGGCGGGAGACACACCGCTGGTTGCCATTGGCGGGCTGACGCCCGAACGCCTGCCCGGGGTCTTTGCCGCAGGTGCAGACAGCGCTGCCGTGGTGACGGATATCCAGCAGGCCGCCAACCCGGAGGCGCGGACCCTGGAATGGATCCGGGCCTGCGCGAGATGAGCCGCTTTGACCGCCAGACCGCTTTGCCGGAGGTGGGCGCCGAGGGACAGCAGAGGCTGGCCAGCGCCCATATTCTTGTTGTCGGGGCCGGCGGGCTTGGCTGTCCGGTTCTGCAATATCTTGCCGGTGCCGGTATTGGCGAAATCACGGTGATGGACGGGGACCGGGTTGAGGCAACCAACCTGCCACGCCAGCCGCTCTATACATTTGCAGACGTTGGCCGCTACAAGGTCGAGGCCGCGCGCAGGCGGCTGATCACAATGGCGCCGGAGCTGCGACTGCACCCTCATGCACGCGACCTGACACCGGACAATGTCGCCGCTGCGGTCGGCCCGGCCGATCTGGTGATAGATGCTGCCGACAGCTATGCGGTGTCCTACACGCTTTCGGATTGCTGTCAGCCGCTGGGGCGTCCGCTGATCAGTGCGTCGGCACTGGCGCAATCGGGTTATGTCGGCGTCTTTTGCGGGGGCGGCCCCTCGCTGCGCGCCGTCTTCCCCGACCCACCCGACAGGAGCGCCACCTGCGCCAGTGCCGGGATTATGGGGCCGGTTGTCGGGGTGATTGGCGCCCTGCAGGCACAGCTTGCCCTGAAGTTGCTACTGGGCCATCAGCCAACCCCGCTGGGGCGGATGTTCAGCCTCGACTTTGCCGGGCTTCAGATGGGCGGGTTTGATTTCGCCACGGCTGCAGAGCCTGCGCGGTCGCTGCCCTTTATCGGGATGAACAGCGTGACCGCCGCCGATTACGTGATAGAATTGCGCCCGGAGGATGAGGCCGCTGAACCGGCCACGACGACCGCTGTCCGCATCCTGCCGGATCGGTTGACGGCGGCCGATCTGCCGACGGACCGCCGGGTTGTGCTTGCCTGTCATAGTGGCCTGCGGGCCTGGCGCAAGGCGGCGGAGCTTGCGCCTGACTTTGCCGGAGATCTGGCGCTCTTGGCAGCGGGGCGGCGGCAATGAGCGCGCTGCTGATCATCGCAGGCACCGACAGCAGCGGCGGCGCCGGGCTGACCCGTGATATCGCCGCCGCCACGGCGATGGCCCGCATGATCCCGCAGTTCGCGGCTCGATCGCTGAGCCTGCGACCGGTGGTGACAGCCGTGACCGTGCAGACCAACCAGGCCTTGCAGGAGATCTACCCGACGCCGGTTGACGGTATTCTGGGTCAGATACAGGCCGCTGTTGAGACCGGCCCGATCAGCGCGGTAAAGATCGGCATGGTCGGAAGCGCGGCAGCTGCCGAGGCAATTGCCGCAACTCTGGCGCGGTTGCTTCCGCCGAGTTGTCCGGTTGTGCTGGATCCGGTTCTGCGCAGCAGTTCAGGCGGTCGGCTGATGCACGCCGGTGATCTGGCACCGTTAATGGCCCGCGCCGATCTGATCACCCCCAACTTGCACGAAGCATCGCAGCTATGCCCAGGCTTGCACGGCGCAGTTCCGGGCGGCGGGAGCAGCTTTGACCCGCAGCACTTCGGCATGGCAGCGCAGGCGGGCCAGCTTCACCAGGCGGGCGCCGGAGCGGTTCTGATCAAAGGAGGACATGGGACCGACGCGATGGCAGTGGACCATCTTTTCTGCGACGCCACCCATGTCGCCTTCCCGCGGCCAAGACTGAAACAGACCAAGCGCGGCACCGGCTGCACCCTGGCCACCGCAATCGCAGTCCAGCTGATGGCCGCGCAACAGATCGAGACAGCCTGCCGGGCGGCTGGCGACTATGTGCATGAATGGCTGAAAGAGATCCCAGCCTGATTGGCGCATGGTCGGTTCCCCGCCGCCTCTTCCCGGTGCTCGCTGCTGTGATGTCGGTTTCCAGCCGCAGATTTCTGGAGCGCTTTGAGACTGACATTGGCCGTTGATCGCGACGATCGGCATCCGGCGCGACACCAGGGCCGATGGATCATGGCACTGGAGCACTGGAGCACTGGGGAATCGCGGCATCATCGCGGCAGGCGTCAGCCAGACCGCAGGCATGGAAAAACCGCGCCGGGATGGTCCGGCGCGGTCTCTGTCTCGGTCGTTGAAATTCTGGCTTTCAAGGCCCGTTTCCGGGTCAGAAATCCTGCCAGATATCCTTGGCCGCGTTGCCACTGGTGCTGGCGACCGCCGGGGCCGGGGTCGGTTTCACCGCCTCCAGATCCCAGTCATCGCCATGGGCACTGGGCGCCGCCGGTTTGGGGTCATTTCTGGTGACCCGCGGCGCCGGGGCCGCTGCTGGGGTCTTGCGGGCAGGTTCCGAGGCCGGTCTGCCCCCCGCCGCGACCCGGAAATGGGCGACCAGCTGGGCCAGCTTGGTGGCATCGGCATTGAGCATATGCCCGGCGGCAGTGGCCTCTTCGACCATGGCGGCGTTCTGCTGGGTGACCTGGTCAAGCTGGGTCACGCCGGTGTTGATCTCATGCAGACCGGTCGACTGTTCGCTGGCACCGGTTGCGATGCCCGAAACCAGTTTCGAGATATGCCCGACCCGCTCCACGATGCTTTGCAGCGCGTCGCCGGTTTTGCCCACCAGATCAACGCCCCGCTCCACCTGCTTGGTGCTGTCGCCGATCAGCGTCTTGATCTCCATCGCCGCATCCGAGGACCGCTGCGCCAGGGCGCGCACCTCGCTGGCGACCACGGCAAAGCCCTTGCCCGCCTCGCCGGCCCGCGCGGCCTCGACACCGGCGTTCAGCGCCAGAAGGTTGGTCTGGAAGGCGATGTCGTCAATCACGCCGATGATCTGCGAAATATGGGTCGAGGACTGCTCGATCTCGGTCATTGCGGAGACGGCGCTCTGCACCACGGTGCCACTTGTTTCGGCCTCCTGTTTGGCTTCCTGCATGATGCTTTCGACACTGCGGGCACCTTCGGCGGCGGATTTCACGCTGGCCGTCATCTCGTCCAGGGCGGCGGCGGTTTCCTCCAGCGTGGCGGCCTGGCTTTCGGTGCGGTTGGACAGGTCGTCGGAGGCCTGGCTGATCTCATTGGCGCCGTTGCGGATGCTTTCGGCGGTGTCGATCACCTGGGTCACAGTGGCGCTCAGCGTTTCCGCGGTGCGGTTGAAGTCACGCTGCAGCTGGGCGTAATCCTCCGGCAGGGTCTCGTTGATACGCACGGTCAGATCGCCCTGCGACAGTGCCGCGAGACGGCTGGAGATGATCGACACAACATCGGACCGCTCGGCGTCGCGGGTCTGCTGCTGGCCTTTCAGCACGTCTTGCTCCTGCAGCTTCCCGCGGAATGCCTCCAGCGTTCGGGCCATTTCGCCGATTTCGCTGCGCGCCCGAGTATAGGGTACATCCGTCGCCGTCTCGCCGTCGGCCATCGTGGCCATCCGCGCCTTCAGACCGTTGATCGGGCCGGTAACACTGCGCAGCAGGACCGTCGAGGCAATCACCAGAAGAATCAGGCTGATCGCGAGGGTGGCCATCGCTTCGGTCCGCATCTGGGCAAGATCCGCCCGAATGTCAGAGACATAGGAGCCGGTGCCAATGACCCAGCCCCAGGGTTCAAAGGCCTTCACATAGCCGATTTTCTGCTCTGGAGTGGTCTGACCCGGTTTCTGGAACCAATAGCGGACCGAGCCGGCACCATCAGCTGCGGCAACCTTGCCCAGCTCCTGGAACACCTTGATACCCTTCACGTCTTCGAAGCCGGACCGGTCAGTGCCGACCCAGTCTGGCACCATGGGGTGCGCACGCACGATAAGTTCCTTGTCGAATGCAAAGAGGTAGCCGGAGGTTTCGAAGCGAATTTTCTCAATCACCTCACGGCCCTGAGCGCGCGCCTCCTCGGCTGTCAGCTCACCAGACTGTACCCGCGCCTCAAGATCGGCAAGCAGGCTGATTGAGGTATCGATGATATTGCTGAGCTCACGGTCGCGCATGGCATAGGCGTTGTCGACTGCGCGTGACAGCAGCAGGACGGTCAGCAGCACAGAGAGCGCGAGTGCCATCGCCACCACAGCGTAGATACGGATGGGAAGACGAAAGAATATGGACGGCATCGGTTACTTGGTCCTTTGAGGAATTACATCCCCGAACACTAGGACCGGCGCCCCTAACAAAGCGTTAGGCAAAGACCCAAAATCGCAGGCTTCACGCCATTATTGCATAGAATTTCAATCTCTTGTCTTAGGAGTTTGGAAACCTTCGCCCGCCTCGGGCCGCAGCTGGTCGCGGCGGCGCTGTGGCGCCCCTCGCGGCACAGGAAAAACGGCCCCGCAAAGGGGGCCGTTCAATCTGCGATTCGCGGGCCGCTCCGGACGGGTCAGCTCACCGGCAACATGCCCTTCTCGGACGCCAGCTCGCGCATCTTCTTTTGAAGCTTCTCGAAGGCGCGTACCTCGATCTGGCGGATACGCTCGCGGCTGACGCCATATTGCGTGCTGAGGTCCTCCAGCGTTTTCGCCTGATCGGCCAGCCGGCGCTGCGTCAGAATATCCTTCTCGCGATCGTTGAGCACATCCAGTGCATTGGCGAGCAGCTCGCGGCGGGCCTCAAGCTCATCGCGCGCCTCGTAGTCGCCGGCCTGATCAGCATCCTCATCCTCCAGCCAGTCCTGCCACTGCATCGTGCCTTCGCCCTCGCTGCCGACGGTGGCATTGAGAGAGGCATCGCCGCCGGACATCCGCCGGTTCATCGAAATCACCTCCGTCTCGGTCACGCCGAGGTCGGTGGCTATCTTCTTGACGGTGTCGGGGTGCAGGTCGCCCTCCTCCAGCGCGCCGATACGGGCCTTGGCCTTGCGCAGATTGAAGAACAGCTTCTTCTGCGCCGAGGTGGTGCCGAGTTTCACCAGCGACCAGGACCGCAGGATATATTCCTGGATCGAGGCGCGGATCCACCACATGGCATAGGTCGCCAGGCGAAAGCCCTTTTCGGGA
Source organism: Phaeobacter sp. JH20_29 (assembly GCF_048056175.1). NCBI lineage: Bacteria > Pseudomonadati > Pseudomonadota > Alphaproteobacteria > Rhodobacterales > Roseobacteraceae > Phaeobacter > Phaeobacter sp. JH20_29. The sequence continues at coordinate 474,916 of NZ_JAYMWO010000018.1, read as the reverse complement.
TCAAAGCGTTTGACCGCCTGCATCAAACCGACATTGGCTTCGGAGATCACCTCGGCCTGCGGCAGACCATAGCCGCGATAGCCCATGGCAATTTTCGCCGCCAGACGCAGGTGCGATGTCACCATCTTATGGGCCGAGGCACTATCCTGCTCTTCGACCCAGCGCTTGGCCAGCATATATTCCTCTTCCGGTTCCAACAGCGGGAACTTGCGGATTTCCTGAAGGTACCGGTTCAGCCCGCCTTCGGGTGTCGGCGCGGGCAGATTTGCATAATTTGCCATTCTTTGTGTCCCTCCCAATGTATAAGGACTTAACATCTCGTCATATGGGTTAACGCACAGCCCCGTTCAAGAGTTGCCAAGTTTATCTCTTATAGGAATCATAAGAAAAGCGGTCTGTGACGAAGTTCACAGCAAGTTGCAGACCATCGACCCGCCGCAACGCGCGGCGGGATCTTGGTTTTTCTGCAATAAATCAGGAGCTCGCTGATCGCTGGCGTGATTATTCCGCAGGCGTTGCTAACATTTGCAGCAGATCTGTCATATCTTCTGGTACCGGCGCTTCAAATCGCATGTCGTCACCGGTGACAGGATGGACAAAGCCCAGAACCGCAGCATGCAGTGCCTGACGCGGGAATGACTGGATGGCCGCCGCAGTGGCCTCGGGCAGCGATTTTGCGGCAAGTTTGCGCTTGCCGCCATAGACCGGATCGCCGACCAGCCCATGGCCTGCATGGGCCATATGCACCCGGATCTGATGGGTACGGCCGGTTTCCAGCCAGCATTCGATCAGCGCCACCACCGGCGGCGTGCCGTAGCTGTCGACGATACGGGCACGGGTGACAGCATGGCGGCCGCCCTGGAACAGCACCGCCTGCCGCTGCCGGTCGGTTCTATGGCGCGCGAGCTGTGTGGTCAGTTTGAGGATATTGCCGGGTTCAAAGCTCGTCCCCTTTACCCCGCGCAGGCGCGGATCATTGGCATCCGGCACACCATAACAGATAGCGCGGTAATAGCGTTCGACCGTATGTTTCTCGAATTGAGCGGCCAAACCCTGATGGGCGACATCGGATTTCGCGACCACCAGCAGCCCGCTGGTCTCCTTGTCGATGCGGTGCACGATGCCAGGGCGTTTGACGCCACCAACGCCGGAGAGGTTATCGCCGCAATGGTGCAGCAATGCGTTGACCAGCGTGCCCGATGGTGTTCCGGGGGCGGGATGGACAACCATGCCTGCGGGTTTGTTGACAACGATCAGATCGTCATCCTCATAGATCACCTCAAGCGGGATATCCTCGGGGCCGATGTGGCTGTCCTCGGCCTCTTCCACGGTGATCTCGATCAGCGCACCTTCCTCGATCTTGGCCTTGGGGTCGGTCACGACCGTGCCATTGACCTGCAGCTGCCCAGCCTCGATCAGCCGCGCCAGACGGGTGCGCGACAGGGTGGCTTCCTCTGGCACATCACGCGAAACCGCTTTATCAAGCCGTTTAGGCGGGTTTTCCGCGATGACAAACTCGATCCGGCGGCGGGCCATGACACATCCTTCTGAGACAGATATTCAAAGTGAACCGCCCCAGCTGGTGTTCCTGCGGCGGATGGTGACCACATTGACGGTGATCATGATTTGCGGGTTCTTAGTGGTTCTGACCCTGCTTGTCATCCGTTTGTCTGCGTCAGGTCCAAAGCTGCCCGAAACGGTGACGCTGCCAGCGGGGGTCAGCGCGCGCGCCGTGACCTTTGGCGACGGCTGGATTGCTGTGGTCACCGATGGGGATGAGATCCTGATCCTGAACAATCTGAGCGGCGCAATCGAACAACGCGTGGCGATCCAACCGGTCAGCGACTGATCTTCACCGGCTCGTTCATGCAAGCTGACACAGGGTAAGCCGCTGAATTACCGACATGAAAACAGGCGTCGTGCCTCTGGCGGTCCGATGTGGTCATATCAATATCAGCTGAAGGGTGGTACCACCTCCCCGGCTCGAACGGGGGACCTCCTGATCCACAATCAGGCGCTCTAACCAACTGAGCTAAGGCGGCACTGAGGGCGATTTAATACAGGGGCGATGAGAGCGCAAGAGGCAAGCGGCAAGTTTTTTACCCCGAATGTGAAGAGATTTGCCGTCACGCTTGCGATCTTCTGCCCCGCCCGCGAGGTCCATCTGGAAGCCGCGAGTGCTTGCCATTACAGTGGCAGCAGGCTAGCAGAACCCGTCACCGCAAGCCCCATGACAGGAGTGCCGCATGAGCATCAACACCGAGCGCGACATCGAAGCCAATATGCAGATCGGCCCCACCGACGCAGGCATGGTCCGCATCTTCATCGAAGCCGACGGGATCGAAATCCCGATGGATTTTGATCCGGATGAGGCCAATGAAATCGCCGAAGAAATCATGGCCGCAGCCCAGGCAGCGCGCAGCCTCGATACCTGAGCCTCACGAACACCCGGCGGCGGGCTGACGCGCCCGCCCTGCCAACCGACGCGCCGCCAGCAATCAGGAGCCGTGCGCCTCGCTGTCCCATATCCCATCCGCGCCCGGTCTCGGGTCGCGCAGCCGATGCAGGCGGCTGGCGGCGTCCATTGCGAATTTCTGAATCAGTTTCTTGCGACGGGCGGCGGGCAGTTTCTGTTCCGGCGCCATGCGGATGATCTCGGCGTCATAGTCATCGGCGATGATCAAACCGCTGTCGTCAGGCAACAGCTCATTCGGAAACGCCAGATCCACCGCCCAGAAATAGCGATCACACCATTCAAGATAGCCCCGCCATTTGTTGTCGGACTGATAGTCGGCGCGGCTGGATTTGCACTCGACCACCCATAGCTCACCCTTGGGGCCAAGCGCCATGACATCGACCCGCAGACCACGGGCGGGAACGAATTCTTCGACCGTGACAAAACCAAGCGCCGCCATATGGCGGGCCACACCACGCGCGAGGCGCTGACCGGGGGCAAGATCTTGCATCATGGGGTCAATGTGAACAATTCATGAACAAATGACAAGGCCATGGCGCAGGCACCTTGCAAACGCACTGGTCAGATATTGCATCAAGACAGCCTGCGGCCATGCCACATCCGCCACGGTGAGAGGGCCATGTCGAAAAGACGGCGGACGCCCCTTGTCTCTGCCTGCCCCGACGCCTAGTTAGAACGGAGGCGGGTTCTGCCCTTCTCGTGACAGGTAGCATTCCAGTGGCCTTAAGCAATTCCGAGGGAGCTGGCTCTGTTTGGACCCTGGTCCTTTTACCTGGCGCCCACCTGTACATACAGGTCCTCGGGAATCATAACCGCACGGTTGCCTGGTGGTCCCGCCGCATTCCACCACTGTTCTGGCTGACAAAAGAAAAGCCGCGCCTGAGGGGCACGGCTGGCTGAGGGCTTGCTGATCTGGACGTTTTGCGTCCAGATCTGCGGATCAGCGGCGCGGCAGCTGCCGAAAGGCTTTCTTGGCCGGAACGCGCACCGGGACCATCTCAGAGTGCATATCGGGGGTGATCCGCATCCCGCCGCGCGGGGTGTCTTCTTTCTGCGCCAGCGACATCACCGCATAGCCGAACTGCACCCCGGCAAAAACGATACCGTTCATGAACCACAGGATCGCAACCGCCAGAACGCCACTGTCCGATGTGCTGACCAGATGCCAGAGGTTCATCACGTTGAACCACAACAGCAGCCCGACAAAGGCTGCGGCAATGGCAAAGCCGATCACCACGTTGCGAATATAAAGACTCACCAGCTCTGGCATGGCATACCCTCCTGCTTCGGCCAAAACGGTAGCACTCTTTGCGACATGGTCCAGCGGCAATTGCCGGATCGGCGGGATTTGACGCATGTCGACCAGCATTTTACGGCAATGTTCTGGCAGCCCGGCGGCAGACGAAAAAAGCGCGCCCATCGGGCACGCTTCTCGATCCTCATTGCGCCACAGCAGCTGGCGCCTGTCGCAAGCCCCGGTCAGAAGGCCCCAGTCAGATTGCCCTGGTCAGAAGGCTTCGGGGCATGCCTCACGCGCCATATGGTCCAGAACGGCATTCACGAATTTCGGCTCCTTGCCCTCTGGAAAGAAGGCCCGCGCGATGTCCACGAACTCATTGATCACCACCTTGGGCGGTGTCTTGCCTGCCAGCATCTCAGAACCCGCGGCCCGGAACAGGGCGCGCAGCGTCGGGTCGATCCGTGCAATCGGCCATTTGGCCACCAGTGCGCGGTCCGTCATCTGGTCGATCTTGGCCTGATTATTGACTGCGCCCTCGATCAGCTTGCGAAAGCTTTTCGGATCGCCCTCTGCCATCTCATCGCCTTCGTAGACCGCCCCAAAACGGTGGTCCTCAAATTCGACGATGACCTTGTCGAAAGACAGGTTGCTATGTTCCATCTGAAACAGCGCCTGCACGGCATAGAGCCGGGACGCTGATTTCATTTTATGCTTGTCGCTGCCCTTGCGAGCGGCGCCCTGGCTTTCCGAAGTGGTCATACGGTGGTGGGTCCATTGTCTGAGTCGGCCAGTCTGATGGCCTCGGAAGGGGCTTTGAAGCCGACTCCCTTGGTTTGGGCGCCCCATTTACGCGTCAGCGCGATCAGATGCAAGGCCGCAGCCGCAGCACCGCCACCTTTGTTCTGATCGTTCACATCGGCGCGGACCTCCGCCTGCTTGCGGTTTTCCACCGTCAGGATGCCATTGCCGATGCACAGCCCCTGTAGCCCCATCAACTGAATCGCGCGGCTGCTGTCGTTGCAGACGGTTTCATAATGGGTTGTTTCGCCACGGATCACGCAGCCCAGAGCCACGTAGCCGTCGAAGTTAGAGCTGCGGTCGGCAATCGCGATCGCGGTCGGCACCTCCAGCGCACCCGGCACTTCGATCAGTTCGCAGGTGCCGCCGACGGCTTCGATCTCGGCCTGGGCGCCGGCCACCAGATTGTCGGCGATATCCTTGTAATAAGGCGCGACCACGATCAGCAGCTTGACCGGTTTGTCGAATGTCGGACGGTCCAGCGTATAGTGAGTTTCATGTGCAGCCATATCAAGCGTCCTTCAGAAGAGGTTTGGTGCCAACGATGCTCAGGCCGTAGGCGTCTAGTCCAACATAGGTGGTCGAGGGCGAATCCGTCAGCAATACAAGCTCATGCAGACCCATTTTGGACAGGATCTGCGCGCCCAGCCCGGTCTGCTTGATGGTGCGCGGGCCTTCGTCGTCCTGCGCATAGAGCGAATTGCGCGGCTCGCGGAACAGGCAGACGACGCCGCGCCCCTCGGCCGCGATCAGTTCCATCGCGCGCGGCAGCTGCCGGCCCGGTTTGGGACCAAGTCCCAGAAGATCCGTTGCCTCATGCAGCGCATGGGTGCGGGTCAGGACCGGTTCAGGGGTGGTGATATCGCCCTTGGTCATCACCACATGTTCAATGCCGTGGGTCTGGTCGGTAAACAGGCGCAGTTCCCAATCGCCACCGATTTCAGACGTGACGGTCTTGCGCGAGGTCTCCACCACCAGATTGTCGTTGCGCGCGCGGTAGGCAATCAGATCACTGATGGTGCCGATTTTAAGCCCGTGCGTCCGGGCAAAATCGACCAGCTCCGGCAGCCGCGACATGGTGCCATCCTCATTCATGATCTCGCAGATCACGCCCGAGGGGTTCAGACCAGCCAGACGAGAGATATCAACCGCCGCCTCGGTATGGCCTGCGCGCACCAGCACACCGCCGCGTTTGGCCCGCAGCGGAAACACATGCCCCGGTGTCGCCAGCGCGGCCATCGTGTTGCTCTCGTCAATGGCCGCCGCCACGGTCAGTGCACGGTCGGCAGCGGAAATCCCGGTCGAGACACCTTCGCGGGCTTCGATCGACACGGTGAAAGCTGTTTCATGGCGCGAAGAATTGTTCACCGCCATCATCGGCAGCCCCAGCGCATCGACCCGCTCCGCCGTCATCGGAAGACAGATCAGACCGCGTCCGTGAGTCGCCATAAAGTTGATCGCCGCAGCATCCGCAAATTCGGCGGCAATCACCAGATCGCCCTCGTTTTCGCGGTCCTCGTGATCGACCAGGATGAACATCCGCCCCTGACGGGCCTCTTCGATGATCTCTTCAATAGGGCTGATTGCGTCACGCAACTGGGCTTCAATCGGCCCCGGTGTTTCAAAGCTCATTCAGGCAACCTTTCGGTGGGCAGTCGTGGACAATGGTCAGTGCGACCTCCACAACCCCGAGCAAGGCCGTGGATACCCCAGCGGGATAGACCAGCCGCAGCGTAAATACCAGCCCCGCTTGCGGCAGCCCATGTTCCGGACGCGGCGTCGCGGTGGCGCGTTCCCCTGTCAGAGGCTGTTTCAGGGGCAGCGGTTGCGGCGGCAGATGGCCCCTTGCACAGGCACGACGCAGCCACGACAAAGGTCAAACTACGCCGCAAGATCAGCTCCCCTCGTCGCGGGAGATCGCTGACGCGCGCCGCCCCTGCGGCGCGCCACGCCCAACGCCTGAGACGGCATCCGCGATGCCGGGGAACGGGGGCGGGAGCCTTTTGCGACGCCCCAGGCAGACAGCCCCAGATTGCACGGGGGCGCGCGTGAAAGAGGCTCAGCCCTGCTCGTTCAGCCGGGCCACGTAACGGGCCAGCGTGTCGATCTCAAGATTCACCGCATCGCCAATCGCGACATCTCCCCAGGTCGTCACTTCCTTGGTGTGCGGGATGAAGTTGATGCCGAAATCACATCCGTCGACATCGTTCACAGTCAGCGAGGTGCCATTCAGCGCCACCGATCCCTTTGGCGCGATAAAGCGCGCCAGCTCCTGTGGCGCGCGCAGAGTCACGCGGGTGCTGTCCCCTTCATCGCGGAGATCCACCACCTCGGCCACGCCATCGACATGCCCCGACACGATATGGCCGCCCAGCTCATCACCGACCTTCAGCGCGCGTTCCAGATTGACGCGCTTGCCCAGAGTCCAGCCGTTGCCGCCGATATTGGTCTTGGACACGGTCTCGGCAGAGATCTGCACATCATACCAATCCTCCCCCAGTGCGATCACCGTCAGGCAGACACCGTCAGAGGCGATCGAGGCCCCGATGTCGATGGTTGCAGTGTCATAGCCGGTCTTGATCCGCGCCCGCAGGTCTCCCTGCTGCTCCAGCTCGGTGATGATGCCGATATCGGTGACGATGCCTGTGAACATGGGCGGGCTCCTGCAGGTTGCATATGCGGTTATGGCCGTCTTGGTCGGCCGGCGCCTCTCTGGTAGCCATTGGACCGCCGCGCGGCAAGCCCCGCTGTTGCCGGATAGGCGCGCCCGGCCCCCTGTGGCGCAGAACAGGCCGCCACTGGGCTTGCCTCGCCCAGCCGCGCCAGCCTACCCTTGCGCGGAAAGATGGTTAAATCCGATTAGGGGTTAAGCCATTGTTTGTACAATCGGGATATATTCGGCCCATTATGCACAAGACCGACCATCCACAACGCTGCTTTTTGTTTCTGCAAGGGCCTCATGGCCCGTTCTTTGCCAGCCTGGCAGAGATGTTGCAGGCTGCGGGCTCAGACGTGTGGCGGGTGGGGTTCAACGCCGGCGATCAGGCGTTCTGGCGCGACCGGGCCAGCTACCTGCCCTATCGCGGCGCCCCACAGGATTGGCCCGCCCATCTGGACACGATGCTGGACGACAAGAAGATCACCGATCTGGTGCTCTACGGCGATACCCGCCCGATCCACGCCAAAGCGGTGAGCATCGCGCGGAGCCGCGGCATCCGCGTACATGTCTTCGAGGAAGGCTATCTGCGCCCCTATTGGGTCACCTATGAGCGGGACGGCTCCAACGGCAACTCGCGGCTGATGGACATGCCCGTGGAGCAAATGACCGCAGCGCTTGCGCTCTCCGATATGGAGGCGCCGCTGCCCCCTTCACATTGGGGCGATACCCGGCAACATGTCTTCTACGGCGCGCTTTACCACGGCTGTGTCATGCTGCTCAATCAGGGGTACCGCCAGTTCCGCCCGCATCGGGCGCTGCCGGTCACCCGCGAATTTCAGCTCTATCTGCGCCGCCTGCTGCTGATGCCAATTCAGGCGCAGGAACGCCGATTGGCGACCCGGCGCATCCGCAACGGCGGCTTTCCCTATCATCTGGCCCTGCTGCAACTGGAACATGACAGCGCCTTTCAGGAGCATTCCCCCTTTGCCAGCCTCACGGATTTCCTGACCGAGGTGTTCCAGGGCTTTGCCGAGGGCGCGCCGCGCCATCACCATCTGGTGGTCAAGGCGCATCCGCTGGAAGATGGCCGTGTTCCGATCCGGCGCGCAGTGCGCCAGCTGGCAAAACACTACGGGCTGGAACAGCGCGTCCACTACGTGCGTGGCGGCAAGCTCGCCGCCCTCCTGAACGAGGCCCGCACGGCGGTCACAGTGAATTCAACGGCCGGCCAGCAGGTACTCTGGCGCGGCATCCCGCTGAAGGTGTTTGGCAGGGCGGTCTACGACAAGCCCGAATTTGTCTCCACCCAACCCCTGCCGGAGTTCTTTGCTGCGCCCGCACGACCGGACAATCGCGCCTATAAGGATTATCGCCGCTATCTTCTGGAAACCTCGCAGCTCCCCGGTGGCTTCTATTCCCGCAAGGGCCGCCGCCAGCTGCTGCGGCAGGTGGTGGATATGATGCTGGCGCCGGAGGACCCCTATCAGGCGCTGATCCAGGGGACAGCGGCACCGCGGCAACAGTTGCGTGTGGTGAACTGACGAGCCAGACCTCCAAGGCTGGATTTTTCCAAAACACTGCGCTAGCTTGGCCTTAAAACTTGAGGCAGAACAATAATAGGTCGAGGAGACCGAGCAGTGAAAACCGTTCCCTTGCAATGGGCGCGCCCGGTTGCGATTCTGGCCGCAGTCACGCTGGCAGCATCCTGCGGCCTGCCCCAGGTCGGCCCGAACAAGCGTCAGATCTATGCCGGTTCCGTGCAAAAAGAAGGCGATGCCTTCATTGTATCGGTCAATGATCGCGTGACCCGCGCCACCGCCGTTGTCCCGGCGCTTGGCTTTTCCGAAAGCTTCCGCAGCGCCGGTCAGCTGACCTCCGACGTGATCCGCCCCGGTGACGTTCTGGGCCTCACCGTCTGGGAAAACGTCGATGACGGGCTCTTGGCGGCAGAGGCCACCAATGCCACGGTGCTGGAAGAGGTGCAGGTCGACAGCGCCGGCTTTATCTTCGTGCCCTATGCCGGTCGGCTGCGCGCCTCAGGCAATACGCCGGATCAGCTGCGCCGCACCATCACCAAGAAACTCGAAGATCAGACCCCCGACCCGCAGGTTCAGGTCCGCCGCCTCGCAGGCGATGGCGCCACTGTCAGCCTGACCGGGGCTGTCGGAGGACAGGGGGTTTACGCGATCGAACGTCCGACACGGACGCTGGCCACCATGCTGGCCCGCGCCGGCGGCGTCGCGATTGAGCCGGAAAACGCCCAGATCACCGTTATTCGTGGTGCGGAGCGCGGCACCATCTGGTTCCAGGATCTGTTCAAACACCCCGAGCTGGACATCGCCCTGCGCGGCGGTGACAAGATCCTGGTGGAAGAGGACAGTCGCTCCTTTACTGCTTTGGGCGCAACCAGCGCGCAGGCGCGTGTCCCGTTTGAAAGCCAGAACCTGTCCGCACTTGAGGCCATCGCCCAGGTCGGCGGTCTGGTCTCCACCGCATCAGATCCGACAGGCGTCTTCGTCTTGCGCAATGAGCCTGCGGAAATCGCCAATCAGGTGCTCGGGCGCAACGATCTGATCGGGGCGCAGCGGCTGGTCTACGTGCTGAACCTGACCAAGCCCAACGGGTTGTTCGTGGCGCGCGACTTCGTGATCCGCGATGCCGACACGCTCTATGTGACCGAGGCACCCTACGCCCAGTGGACCAAGACCATCTCGCTTCTGGCCAGCCCGCTGGCGCCAATCGCCAGCGTCGAAAGTTTGGCCAGCGGCGGCTGATGACATGACGGGAACAGACCCGACGACAAGGGCCGGGGGCATTCGCTCCCGGCTTTACTATTTCAACGCCGGTTTCCTGCGCCAGCGGCGGCTGCGGCGCATCCTGTCACTGGCGGGCTATGACCTGCGGCTGGGCAAGCCGACGGCAGAGGATCTTGTCGCGGTCTGGGGCAATGCCGATACCGCTCATCGTGGTCTGGCCGTGGCGGCGGCACAGGGCTGTGGCCTGCTGCGGGTCGAAGACGCGTTTCTGCGCTCGATCTATCCCGGCCGTGAGGGAGAGCCGCCGCTGGGCTTGCTGCTCGACCGGTCAGGGTTGCATTTCGATCCCGCCACCCCCTCGGATCTGGAGCAGCTGCTGGCCACGCACCCGCTGGATGACAGCGCGCTGATGCGCCGCGCCCGGCGCGCGATTGCCCGGCTACAGGACGCCCATCTGAGCAAATACAACGCCTATTCGCCAAACGCGCCGGTGCCGGAACCGGGTTATGTTCTGGTGATTGATCAGGCCCGCGGCGACGCCTCCGTCCGCGCATCCACCCCTCATGAAGGAACCGATCACGCGCGCTTTCAGGAGATGCTTTACTATGCGCAGGACGAACATCCCGGCGCCCGCATCATCATCAAATCCCATCCGGAGGACCGCGCAGGCCATCGCCCCGGTTACTATACCGCCGCAGACGCGCAGAGACGGGTCGAGATCCTTGATGCGCCGGTCTCGCCCTGGGCGCTGCTGGAGGGCGCCATCGCCGTTTATACCGTGTCTTCGCAGATGGGGTTCGAGGCGATCCTCTGCGGTCACAAACCCCGCGTTTTTGGTCAGCCCTTCTACGCGGGCTGGGGCCTCAGCGAGGATGAATTCCCGATCACCCGGCGCCAGCGCCGCCTGACCCGCGCGCAGCTGTTTGCGGCGGCGATGATCCTCTATCCGGCCTGGTATAGCCCCTATCACGACCGGCTCTGCGAGCTGGAGGAGGTGATCGACGCGCTGGAGGCCGAAGCCAGCGCTTGGCAGCAGGATCGCGCAGGCTGGATCGCCTCAGGAATGCGGCTGTGGAAACGACGGCCGCTGCAACAGTTCTTTGGCCGCTACCGACGTCTGCGGTTTAGCGACAGCCCCAAGGTCGCGCGCGCCAGCGGGCGCAACTGGATGATCTGGGCCGGGCGCACCGGGACCGGGCAATCTCCGGGCGCCCATCGTGTCGAGGACGGGTTTCTGCGGTCCCGCGGGCTGGGGGCGGCGCTGGTGCCGCCACTGTCGCTGGTCGTCGACCGGCAGGGTATCTACTACGATCCGCATCAGCCCAGCGACCTGGAAGACCTGATCGCCGCCCGCGCGACCCTGACCGCCCAGCAGCAACAGCGCGCCGAGAACCTGACCCGGCGGCTGGTGCAGGACAGCCTGTCGAAATACAACCTCGGCGGAACGGTCCCAAACCTGCCCGAGGGGCACCGCATTCTCGTGGTCGGACAGGTGGCAGATGATGCCTCGGTCCGTCTGGGATGTGAGAAAATCGCAACCAATGCCGACCTGCTGCGGGCGGCCCGTGCGGCCAACCCGGACGCCGTGCTGATCTACAAGCCGCACCCGGATGTGGAGGCCGGGCTGCGCGACGGCAGCATCGCCGCCGAGGGGCTGGCGGATGTGGTCGTGCCCGACAGTGACCCGATGGCGCTTCTTGACATGGTGCATGAGGTCTGGACGATGACCTCGCTTCTGGGCTTTGAAGCGCTGCTGCGTGGGGTCAAGGTGACCACGGTTGGCGCGCCGTTCTATGCGGGCTGGGGGCTGACCCGGGATCTCGGCGCGGTGCCCGTTGCCCGACGGCAGGCCCGCCCCTCCCTGATGGGGTTGGTCCATGCCGCCCTGATTGATTATCCGCGCTATGTGGATCCGGTCAGCGGCCTGCCCTGTCAGGTCGAACTGGTGGTGGAGCGGCTGGCGAAGGGCGATATTCCTGCCCCGGGCACCGCCACCCGGACCCTGGCAAAGCTTCAGGGGCTATTCTCCACCTATGCGCATCTCTGGCGCTAGGCTGCCGCTACTAGGGCGACCTAGCCCAGTGAACGGGCCCAACGGTGCTGGATATCTGCCCCAACGGGACGCATGTCGATCAGATCAAAGCGCGGCGCATCGGCCAAACCCTTTAGGCCCATGCTGCCAATTGAGGACAGACCATCACCCCCGATGGCCAGCCCGGCAGTGAAGCCAATCAGCTCATCCACCAAATCCTGCGCCAGAAGCGAGGCTGCAAGCGCGCTGCCGCCTTCGCAGAAGACGCGTGTCAGACCCGCCTGCCCCAGCTGCTGCAAGACATCAGCCGCATCCAGCTGCTGACCCTCTGCGGCGCAGGGCAGCAACCGCGCGCCCAACCCTTCCCAGGCGCGCAGGCGCTCAGCATCGGCGCCGGTCCCATGGCAGATCCAGACCGGGATATTGCGTGCACTGCGTGCCAGCTGCCCCATCAGCGGCAGGTCGAGATGTCGCGAAATCACCACCCGCACGGGCTGACGGCTCACCCCAAGATCCCGCACGGTCAGTGACGGGTCATCCGCACGGGCAGTCCCACCACCCACCATCACCGCATCATGGCGTGCCCGCATCGCGTGGACGGCACGGCGGGCCTCGGGTCCGGTGATCCATTTGCTCTCGCCCGCAGCGGTGGCAATACGGCCATCAAAGCTGCTCGCAAGCTTCAGCGTTACAAAGGGGCGGCCTTGTTCCGTCTTCAGAAAAAACCCGGCATGATCCCGCGCCGCCGCGTCCGAGCACACCCCGGTGGTGACCTCGATACCGGCATCGCGCAGCATCGCAAACCCGTGGCCTGAAACCCGTGGATCACTATCTTCCATGGCTGCCACCACCCGCGCCACGCCAGCGTCGATCAGGGCCTGAGCACAGGGAGGTGTCTTACCGGTATGGGAACAGGGTTCCAGCGAGACATAGGCGGTAGCGCCGCGCGCCAGTGCACCGGCCTGGCGCAATGCCTCGGTCTCCGCATGAGGGCGCCCCCCCGGCTGGGTCCAGCCCCGGCCGACAATGCGGCCTTTGCGCACGATCACACAGCCGACAGCCGGGTTCGGCCAGCATTGCCCCTGCCCCCGTCGTCCCAGCGACAGGGCCAGCAACATATAGCGCGTATCCCCAGCCCGCATCCGTCCGGAGGCGTTCACTCTTCCGGCGCCTCCGGCGGGCGCAGCTCGTGAACGAAATCCTCAAAATCATCCGCCGCCTGAAAGTTCTTGTAAACACTGGCAAAGCGGACGTAGGCCACGGTATCTATACGGGCCAGCGCCTCCATCACGATTTCACCGATCTTCTTGGACGGGATATCGGTCTCACCCATGCTCTCCAAGCGCCGCACGATGCCCGAGATCATCTGATCTATGCGTTCCGGTTCAATCGGGCGTTTCTGCATGGAAATGCGGATCGAGCGCTCCAGCTTGTCGCGGTCGAAATCTTCACGTTTGCCATTGGTCTTGATCACCACGAGGTCACGCAGCTGCACCCGCTCATAGGTGGTGAAGCGGCCACCACAGGCCGGGCAGAACCGCCGCCGCCGGATCGAAACGTGATCCTCAGCAGGGCGCGAGTCCTTTACTTGGGTGTCGATATTTCCGCAAAACGGGCAGCGCATCAGCTGTCCCCCCTGTTCCAGTCCGCCGGTCAACCGGACGCCGCTGCGCCCTTATCCACAACTATATGGCAGCCTCTAGGGTTTGGGTAGAGGTGAATTAAGACCACAAGATGCCGGGGCTTAAACCAAATGCGCGATCACCCTGCGGCTGTGCGCTGCGTCGCGATGCTCGAACAGGTAGATGCCCTGCCAGGTGCCCAAGGCAGGCCGCCCGGCGGTCACCGGGATCGACAGGCTGACAGGCAGGATCGCCGCCTTGATATGGGCAGGCATATCGTCTGGCCCCTCATAGGTGTGGCGCAGATAGGCCATCGACGGATCGGACGCGGGCGGCACCAGACGCGACAGATAAGCGAGGAGATCGCCCTGCACCTCCGGATCGGCGTTTTCCTGGATCAGCAGCGAACAGGAGGTGTGCCGCACAAAAAGCGTCAGCAGCCCGGCGTCGCAGTGTGCGCGCGATACCCAGTCTACGATCTGATCGGTGATTTCATACAGCCCCTGCCCGCGGGTGGAGACGGTGAACTCTGCCTGCATGGATCACCTCGATGCCCAAACTTCTGCCCGGCTATCAGTTACGGCTGCGAAAGGGGAAAATCCAGTCTTCGCATTTGCCATAGGCCGCATTGGCACGAAACGCATAGCCGGGCGTCAGGATATCACCGGTCCAGTTGCCGGTGAATGGCATCACCCCGGCGGCGGCCGGATCCAAGGTGAACCGCACGGCGGAACGTGCACCGGTGGTGCTGCTGGCCCCGATGCCGTCGACGGCGTAGATCTTTGTCTGCCAGGGCAGTCCGAGCGATTTGCGCACATAGTCTCCGGCGGCACACCAGTAGTCGGATTTCAGCGCCCCGGCCCGTCCGATCACCTCAAACTGACTCGCCCCCACGGGCACGACCTCCAGCCGGTTAATCGCACGAAAGGCGGATGCCGGCACCGCCAGGACCAGAAGGCCAAGCCCAACACCCAAAACGGCGAGTGCCGTCCGGCGTGGTCCAGCCCAACGGCCCCTGGAGATCTGACGCGCTCTGCGGGATTTGAAACTGGGAAAGCCGGTCATGATGAACCTCGCCGATTGCGAATGAGGGCGCCGGTCAAAAGCGAACAAAGGCGGTAGTGCACTGGTGATCGGCCTCCTGAACGCTGAGCCGGTCACCAACGCGATAGGCATTTGTCCGTTTCAGCCAACTGTCGGGACGATCACTTGCAACCGGGCTCAGGCTGAAATGCACGGTGGATTTACGGTTCACGGCGACGCCCTCGCCGATACCGCGCACGACATAGATGCTCTGCCCCCAGTCGGCACCAAGCGCGCGGCGCGCGTAGTCCGCCGCGCCACACCAGAATGCCGAGCGCACTGCGCCCTGCGGCGGGACCACTTCGAAACTGCCGTCAGGAAGAGCAAAGACACGCGCCTGATCGACGGTCACATGGCCGGTCGGGGTTGCTTCGGCGCAGGCTGACAGCGCAAGCGCCGCCGCAATAGTCACAGAAAATAGTCGCATGATGCCTATCCTTGATGAGTAATTCAGCCCGCGGCTCTGAGGATGCGCGCGCAAGCTGACCTGCGATCTGCGCGAAGCCCACAGGTTAGAGATAGAGGGCCACCGGCAGGATTCCAGATACCGCCGACCACGGCCAGTCACAACTGTTCACATTCAACGCTGCCGAAACGGGCCCATCACCTGCGCAACCAATCGGGCACTCTCCGCGTTGAGCGGTCAAACAACCACAAGACAGAGGATCCTCCCATGGCTCAGAAAACCCTGTTCATCACCGGCGCATCCAGCGGCATCGGCGCAGCAACCGCGCGTGCGGCCCATAAGGCAGGCTGGAACGTCGGCCTGTTCGCCCGGTCCGAAGACAAGCTCAACAGCCTCGCCGAGGAACTGGGCGACGGCGCCCTGGCCTTGCCGGGAGATGCCACCAAATTCGAGGATCAGGTCGCCGCCCTACAGCATCTGCGCGACAGTTTCGGCCAGATCGACGCAGCCTTTGCCAATGCCGGGACCGGTCTCAACAATCACGGGACGGAAAACGGCGACCCCTCGGAATGGCATGACATGGTTCATATCAACATCATGGCCCTGCTCTACACGGCAAAAGCCGCTATCCCGCATCTGAAACCGCAGAAAGGACACATCGTGCTGACCGGTTCGGCGGCAGGGCGGGTGCATATCCCCGGCTCCATCTATGGCGCCTCAAAATGGTTCGTCCATGGCTATGGCGGCAATCTGGCCGAAGAGATGAAGGACTGGGGCGGGCGCTGTACCGTGGTTGCGCCGGGGATGGTGGACACCGCGTTCTTCGACGAAGCCAAGCCCGACAAGCTCCAGCCCGAAGACGTGGCCGATGCCGTTGTCTTTGCGCTGGAGGCCGACCCGCGCAATGCCGTGCGGGAGGTCTTCCTGATGCCGACCGGCTGAGGCCGCACGCGCCGCAGCACTGCGGAGGAGTAACGCCCATAAAAACATCCGGAAGGGTCACCCCTTCCGGATGTGTCACCTCAGGCGCGGTGACGCGGCGGTGCCTATGGCCCGCTCAATGACGTCGGTCGGTGGGAAACGGAATGATTTCAGCTGTTTGCCCTTCGGTTAGGGCGGTCGCCAGCACCTCCAGAACATCTGGATCTGCGGCATCTCCTGCGCCCTCACCAAAGCACTGGCAGGCGCGGTCCATCAACATCGCCCGGGCAGCAGGGGCTTCCATCTGTTCAAGCAGGGCGCGATCTTTGCGCATGATTTCGACAAGAAAGGCATTCGCCTTGGTCAGCGCGCTGAGCGAGCGGAGCTTGTCGTCCAGCACATTAAGTGCCTCGTTCAAATTCGAATGATGCGCCATTGGACCCCTCCGATCTCGCAAAGTTAACATATTGGTAACTTAGGTATTCGCGGCCCAAAAACAATTGCTGACTGTTAGGAATGGTTAACAATGCCACCCAGACAGGCGGGCCGGGCTGCGACGGGCTGGACCCGCAAAATCCATGCCGAACCGCCCCCTGCTGCAAGGCACACAGCAAAAAGGCGCCCCACCGGGGCGCCTGTTCTGTTCGGACATCAACTGCCGCATTACTGGTCGAGGAAGCTGCGCAGTTTGCGAGACCGGCTCGGGTGCTTGAGCTTGCGCAGCGCCTTGGCCTCGATCTGGCGGATCCGCTCGCGGGTCACGCTGAACTGCTGGCCCACCTCTTCCAGCGTGTGGTCGGTGTTCATGCCGATGCCAAAACGCATCCGCAGAACCCGCTCCTCACGCGGGGTGAGCGAAGCCAGCACGCGGGTGGTGGTTTCCTTGAGGTTTTCCTGAATGGCGCTGTCGAGCGGCAGCACGGCATTCTTGTCCTCGATGAAATCGCCCAGCTGGCTGTCTTCCTCGTCCCCGATCGGGGTTTCGAGAGAGATCGGCTCCTTGGCGATTTTCATCACCTTGCGGACCTTTTCCAGCGGCATCTGGAGCTTTTCGGCCAGTTCTTCCGGCGTCGGCTCGCGGCCGATTTCATGCAGCATCTGGCGGCCGGTGCGGACCAGCTTGTTGATCGTCTCGATCATATGGACCGGAATACGAATGGTCCGGGCCTGATCCGCGATGGAGCGGGTGATCGCCTGACGGATCCACCAGGTCGCATAGGTCGAGAACTTGTAACCCCGGCGGTATTCGAATTTATCCACCGCCTTCATCAGGCCGATGTTGCCTTCCTGAATGAGGTCAAGGAACTGCAGGCCGCGGTTGGTGTATTTCTTGGCGATCGAGATCACCAGACGCAGGTTGGCCTCAACCATTTCCTTCTTCGCCTGACGGGCTTCTTTCTCACCCTTCTGGACCTGCTGCACGATGCGGCGGAATTCAGAGATGTCGAGACCGACATACTGACCGACCTGCGCCATATCGGCGCGCAGCTCTTCGACCTTGTCGGTGGAACGTTCGACAAACATCTGCCAGCCCCGTCCCGGCTTCTCCGCCATATCGGCCAGCCAGTTCGGATCCAGCTCGCGGCCACGGTAGGCATCCACGAACTCGCGACGGTTGATACGGGCCTGATCCGCCAGTTTCACCATCGAGCTGTCGATCTGCATGACACGGCGGTTGATGCCATAAAGCTGGTCGATCAGCGCTTCGATCCGGTTGTTGTGCAGGTGCAACTCGTTGACCAGCAGAACAATTTCAGACCGCAGAGACTGATAGATCTGCTCATCCTGCGCGCTGAAAGAGCCATCTTCGTTCAGGGTGGCCGAAATTCGGCTGTCCTGCATTTCGCTCAGCTGTGCATAGTCGGAGGAGATCTGTTCCAGCGTGGTCAGCACCTTGTCCTTCAGCGCTGCTTCCATCGCGGCAAGGGACATGTTGGCCTGATCGTCCTCGTCCTCGTCGTCGTCCGATGCAATCGGGTTGCCGTCAGCGTCGAGCTCTGGACCGGTGTCTTTCGCCACAGGTTTGCTCGCGGCAACGACAGAGGTATCCACCACCGGCTCGCCAACCTCACCGTCTTCGTCCAGCTGGTTGCCGAACGTCGCCTCAAGGTCGATCACATCGCGCAGCAGAATGTCTTCGGACAGAAGTTCGTCATGCCAGATGGTGATCGCCTGAAAGGTCAGCGGGCTCTCGCAGAGACCGGCGATCATCGTGTTGCGGCCAGCTTCGATCCGCTTGGCGATGGCGATCTCGCCTTCGCGGCTCAGCAGTTCGACCGATCCCATTTCGCGCAGATACATGCGGACGGGATCGTCGGTGCGGTCCAGCTTTTCAGCTGCCGCGCCAGCCACCGCCACTTCGCGGTTGCTGTCGGTGGTCACCAGATCGGTCGAGCCCTTCTGCTCTTCCTCTTCGGCTTCCTCATCTTCGATGATGTTGATGCCCATTTCGGAGAGCATCGACATCACGTCCTCGATCTGCTCCGAGCTTACCTGATCCGGCGGCAGGACCTGATTGAGCTGATCATAGGTGATGTAACCCTTCTCGCGCGCTTCGGCGATCATCTTCTTGACCTGAGCCTGGCTCATGTCGAGAGAGATTTCGGGCTCCTGATCGTCAGGTTTGCGGTCGTCGGTATCTTTGGCGGCCATTCAATGCTCCTCGTCGGGGCTGGGGCGATTCGGTTTCGCGAATCATTATCGCGATCCGCTGATTCGTCACCCGGTTTACCCGTTTTTCTTTCGCTCTTCCTTAGCAAAACGACCTGACTGCGGCGCAGCGGTCACTTCTTGGAGTAGCCAATTCGTTCCAAAAGGGCTCCGAAAGCGTCGCGTTCCTCACGGTTCAGACGCGCTCCGTTCTCCCCCACATCATATTGCGCTCGGTCTTCGTTCTCACTGCGCACGGCTTTGTTGCGCGCTTCGGCAGCCTGTCCCAGCCGCCATGTCACAGCCTCATCAGCCAGCCCGTCCAGATCCTCTTCCGCCTCGGCCAGCTCTGCATCCAGGCCCCGGCTTGCCTCAAGCTTGGCAAATTCCTCCGCCAGGGTCAGGCTGGCGATTTCCACATCGCCGGGACGACGCAGACAGGGGCTGATTGCCACATGGCGAAGCGCAAAGAGGTTTTCAAGGGCATGGCTGCCGGCAGCCTGTGCAATTTCCTCTTTCAGCCGTTCAGGCGCATCGACACCATGACGCAGCACCAGATCGCGCAGCAGCGCGTGATCCGAGCCGACACAGGCCATACGTTCCAGATTGACCTCATATTTTGCAATCACCGCCGGTGTGGTGATCACCGTCGCCAGTATCACTGCCTCACGGACGCGCACCAGCGCTTCCTCGCTGCCGCCAGCAAGCAGCGAATTACGGGTCGTCTCCAGCGGCTGTGGTGGGGCGTTCTTGCCGCGCCAGGGCATCCGGGCACCATCGCGGAAACCACCAGCCTTGCGGAATTTTCCAGCGCTGTAATTGCCCTGATTGCCCGCCTGAGCCGGGGTGACGGGCGGCGGCGGCGCCTCATAACCGGGATCAAATCCACTGTCGTAGCCCGGATCGTAGCCGCTATCATAATCGCCATAATCGCCGCCAAAGTCGGGATCGCCCGCAGCTCCAAAGCCCGGATCAAAGCTTGGCCCCGGATCAAAACCGGTATCAAACCCCGGATCCGGCAGCGCATCGAACCCGGCGTCCAGCCCCGGTGCCGCTGTCGCTTCGCGCGGGCGGCCGCCGCGAAACAGCTGCCAGCGCAGATCCTGCAGATCCTCGCCATAGTGGCGGCGGATCGAGGGATCGCGGATCAGCCGGATCTTGTCGCGCAGCGCCTTGTCCAGCGCGGCCTTGCGCTCGGGACTGTCGAAAACCTTGCCCTCCGTTTCGCGCTGCCACAGCAGCCGCACCATCGGCATCGCCTGATCAAGCACCCTCTGCACCGCCTCCGGCCCTTCGGCTCGGATCAGGTCATCGGGGTCCTTGCCCTCGGGCATCAGCGCAAACCGCAGGGATTTCCCCGCCTCAAGCAAGGGCAATGCCAGATCAATCAGCCGCATCGCCGCGCGCAGACCAGCGGTATCGCCGTCCAGCGCGATGATCGGCTCATCCGCAATGCGCCACAGCATCTGGAGCTGGTTTTCGGTGATCGCAGTGCCCAGAGGCGCCACCGCCGCCTCAAATCCGCCCTCTGCAAGGGCGATCACATCCATGTAGCCTTCGGCGACCAGCAGCTGGCCGGATTTCCCCGACGCGGTGCGCGCAGGCCCGTGATTGTAAAGGCTGCGCCCCTTGTCAAACAGCGCGGTCTCCGGCGAGTTCAGATATTTTGCATTGTCGCGCGGATCCATGGCTCGGCCGCCAAAGGCGATCGCCCGCCCGCGCGCATCGCGGATTGGAAACATGATCCGGTTGCGAAAGGTGTCATAGGGCTTGCCACCTTTGTTCGAGGGTTTGGCCAGCCCCGCACCCATGATCAGCTCTTCCGGCACACCCTTGCCGCGCAGCGCGTCCCATAGGTTCTGCCAGCCGTCAGGGGCAAAACCGATCTCCCAGCGTTCCAGGGCCTGACCCGTCAGCCCGCGCCGCGCAAGATAGCTGCGCGCAGCCTCACCCGACCGCGTGTTGAGCTGAAGGCGGAAAAACCGCACCGCCTGTTCCATCACCTCGGCCAACTGGGCCCGGTGGTCCTGCTTCTGCTGGGCCTTGGGGTCGCGGGCGGGCATTTCCATCCCCGCCTCCTGCGCCAAGATCTGCACCGCCTCCATGAAGCCGACGTTCTCGGTCTCCTGCACGAATTTCAGCGCATCCCCTTTGGCATGACAGCCAAAGCAGTAATAGAACCCCTTGCGGTCATCGACATGGAAACTGGCGGATTTTTCATGGTGGAAGGGGCATGGCGCCCACATGTCGCCCTTGCCCTGATTCGATTTTCGCTGATCCCACATGACCTTGCGCCCGACAACCTGAGAGAGGCTGACGCGAGTGCGCAATTCATCAAGGAAACCGGGGGGAAGCGACATCTCAGTTGCTCTGCAACTGCTTCTGCATCTTCTGGATCTGATCCCAATTCGCCAGACATTGCTGCTCCAGCAGTGCGCCGAAGTCATTGTCGCGCAGATCGCGCTTGCGCAGACTGTAGATATGCGCGGTCAGCTGCGGAATGGCTTTGCTGTACTGCTCGGGCCAGGCGGGATCACTGTCCAGAATCGTCTGGGCAACATCGGCCTGTTTCACACGGTCCAGCCGCGCCTGCTGCACCGCCGCCATGACCTGCCCTTGATACTTGCAGCTTTCTTCTTTTTTTTCAGCAGCATAGGCTGGTGCGGCCAGCAAAGCTGCGACAAGGGCAAGACGGATCATACACTTGGCTCCCGGAATCAGTTGGTGATCCCCGAGATTACCCCCGTGCCGCAACAGCTTCCATCGCTGTTTTCAGATCATCCACAAGTGTCTCCGCCATGGAGCGGAACACCATGATCTGCAAGCTCTTTGGCCCGAGCCGGGTGACCGAGGCCGCCATGTGCTTCAGCTCGCATCGGACGGTATGGCCGCGTTTGAACACGGCGGGCCGCAAATCCACCGGGCAGAGCCGTGCCAGCACCGCGTCACCCTGCGCACCTTCCAGTAGCACCACGGCCCAGCCATCGCTCTGATCGGTCAGCGCGGCATGATCTGCCAGCGCAGGATCCGGCCGCACGCCGGACAGCAGCGCCAGCTCACGGCCAAACCAGATAATCCGCGCCCCGGCCTTGCTGTTGCTTCGGTTCGGCATCGGCCAGCGCAGCCCATGCGCGGCCGACAGCACTTCGGAGAGCGCGGCGTCTTGACCGGCATAGGGCGCAAGGGTGGTCATCTCCTCCAGCGTCGCCTCCCTCAGCGACAGATCCCCCACCTGCACAGGCAGCAGCCCCACACAGGGCGATTTTGCAATCAGCTTAACCACGCGCACGCTCCCCCTCTGGATCAAAGAACACCGGCTCGACAATCTCGCAGAGCACGTCCAGCCCTGCCGTGTGATCCACCATGCGGATCGGATCGCCAATCCGGTCTGGACCGGCCTTTATCAGCGCCAGACCAATCATATGCCCCAAGGTCGGCGAATAGCAGACCGAGGTGACATAACCCTGATCATGTGGCCGGTCGACCGGATCCTCCGGGTCAAACAGATGCGCCCCGGCGGTCAGCTCCTGCACCGCGCCGGTCGGTCTGATCCCGACCAGCCGCATCCGCGCCTTGTCGACGAGCCCCTCGCGCAGGGCCATCGCGCGACCGACACAGGGTTTGCCGGAGCGGAGCATCCCACCGAACCCCAGATCATGCAGCGTCGCGGTGCCGTTGATCTCGGCATGGGTCAGAAACCCTTTTTCAATGCGCAGCACATTCAATGCCTCCAGCCCATAGGCCCCACCGCCAAGCGCCTCGGCCCGGCGCAGCAATTCGCCAAACAGGCTCTCGCCATAGCGCGCAGGAACCGCCAGCTCATAGGCCTCCTCGCCCGAGAAAGAGATGCGGAACAGCCGCGCCGTGACCTCTCCCAGCGCCACTGCGCCACAGGCCATGAACGGCCAGTCCTCGCTAACAAATGCCGCGCCGAGGCGATCCTGCAACAGCCTCCGCGCCTTCGGGCCTGCGATGGAAAACTGCGCCCACTGCTCGGTCACAGAATGAATCCGCACGTCCCACTCCGGGTGCAGCGCCTGGCTCACGAATTCCAGATGCGCCATTACCTGCCCGGCCGCTGCGGTCGTGGTGGTCATCACATAGTGGTCTGGCGCCAGACAGGCGGTGGTGCCGTCATCCATGACAAACCCGTCTTCGCGCAGCATCAGCCCATAGCGCACCCGACCGGGTTGCAGCGTGGCAAACCCATTGGCATAGACATAGTCCAGCAACCGGGCGGCATCCGGCCCCTGAATGTCGATCTTGCCAAGGGTGGAGACATCCGCCACCCCAACCGCATTGCGCACATACCCGACCTCGCGATCGCAGGATTGCCGCCAGCTGGTTTCACCCTGTTTCGGAAAATAGCTGGCGCGATACCACAGCCCCACCTCCATCATATGCGCGCCCATATCCTCGGCCAGCGCATGGGATGTCAGCAGCCGACGCGGCGCAAAGCCGTGATCCTGCGCGCCTGCCCCCATCACCCCGATCGGCACCGGCACATAAGGCGGGCGAAAGGTGGTGGTGCCGGTCTCGGGAATGCTGCGGCCCGTGGCCTCGGCCAGCACCGCCAGAGCCACCACATTGGAGCTCTTGCCCTGATCGGTGGCCATGCCTTGCGTGGTATACCGCTTCATATGCTCGACCGAGCGGAAATTCTCGCGCCCCGCCTGACAGATGTCCTTGACCGTCACATCGTTCTGGAAATCCACCCAGGCCCGCCCGCGCCCCGGCACCGACCAAAGCGGCGTCACCCGGCAGGGCGCATCCTCGGCCTCCGGCAGCTCCACGGGCACAGCGCGCCTGCCCAGCGCCTCCAGCGCGCGTGCGCCCGCTTCCGCCCCATCCCGCAAGGCCGCCGCAGTGGAGAAAGCTCCGCCACAGGCCCCGGCAACCGCCAGCCCCGGCACCGCGCCCTCCTGCGGCACAAAACAGGCCAGATCGCGCCGCCAGCGCGGCCGCCCGTTCAGGTGACAGGTCAGATGCAGCGTCGGATTCCAGCCACCGGACATGGCCAGACAGTCGGTCTGCAGCTTTTCCTCCCCCGCAACAGAGCGCAGCGTCAGGCTTTCCAATCGCTGACGGCCTGAGGCATTGCAGACCTGAGCGCCCCGGATCACCCGGAACTCATCGCTCTGTGGTGCGTCATGGCGGCTGTCGATGACCGCCGCGACATGAACACCCGCCGCCGCCAGATCCCGTGCCGTCCGATGAGCATCGTCATTGTTGGCAAACACCGTCACCCGCTCACCGGGCGCCACCCCCCACCGATTGAGGTAGCTTCGCACCGCACCTGCCATCATGATGCCGGGTCGGTCGTTATTGGCAAAGGCCACCGGCCGCTCCAGCGCGCCGGATGCCAGGATCGCGCGCTTTGCCACCAGCCGCCAGAAACAGCTGCGCGCAGCCTTGCCGGACCCGGCAGCTGTGGTTTCAAGCGCACCATAGGTGCCCTGATCATAGACCCCGGTCACCGTGGTCGAGGCCATGCGCCGCACATTGTCCAGACTGTCCAGCTCCGCAACCACAGCCGCCACCCAGTCCCGTGTCGGCTGCCCTGCGATGGTCTCGCGCTCGCTCAGCAGGCGACCACCGGGCGCGCTATCTTCGTCACAAAGGATCACATCCGCACCACCCCGCGCCGCCGTCAGCGCCGCCATCAGACCCGCAGGTCCCGCGCCGATGACCAGAAGATCACAGAATCCAAATGCCTTTTCGTAGGTCCCGTCATCCGGCGCCCCGGACAACGCCCCCAGCCCTGCTGCACGACGAATGACCGGCTCGTAGATCTTCTCCCAGAAGACCGCAGGCCACATGAAGGTCTTGTAGTAGAACCCCGCGCCCAGAAACGGGGCCGCCAGATCATTGACGGCCATCACATCAAAGCCCACCGAGGGCCAGCAGTTCTGGCTCCGCGCCGCCAACCCCTGGTATACCGGCAGGGTGGTGGCGCGCAGATTGGGTTCCTGCGCCGCCCCCTCGCCCAGGGTAACCAGCGCATTGGGCTCCTCGCTGCCCGCGGTCAGGATGCCGCGTGGCCGATGATATTTGAACGAGCGCCCGACAAGGTGAATGTCATTGGCCAACAGCGCCGCCGCCAGCGGCTCACCTTCATGCCCCCGCAACACACGCCCATTGAAACTGAAATCGACCTCGCGCGGCTCTGCCATGCCGCCCCAACCTGCAACCCGCATCAGCCCGCCTCCCCGGTTGCCGCAGGCGCGGCGGCGAGCATCTCGTGATTTGAGGTGTCGCGCCGCACCCTGATCCAGCTGCCACAGCCGTGCTGATGGTACCACCATTCCTCCAGCGGGCCTGCCGGGTTGAGCCGCAGATGGACATGAGCATGCCAGACCTCGAGGGGCGCGCCCTCCTCCGGCGCCTCCAGCACCGCCCCGCGATAATAGAACTCGCGACGATCACGCTCACCGCAGAGCGGACAGGTAATCCTCATGACGGGCGCCCTTTCACCTTTCCAGAAATACTCAAATACGCCGTCACGCCAGCCACGACGCCGGCGCGGACCACGCGACGGTCAATGCAGGTTATGCTGCGCACCGGTCGCCTCCTCATCCATCAGGCCTCGACCGGTCTCAAACCGGTCCAGCCGGAACGCTGCCGCCGCCTGATGCGGGCGATCCGTGGCGATCAGATGCGCATAACACTGCCCCGAGGCAGGGGTTGCCTTGAAGCCGCCATAACACCAGCCCGCATTGAGATAGAGACCCTCAATCGGCGTGCGATCAATGATCGGCGATCCGTCCGGCGTCATATCCATGATGCCGCCCCAGCTGCGCAGCAGCCGCGCCTTGCCGATGGCCGGCAGCATCGCCATGCAGGCCTCCATCGTGTGTTCCACCATCGGCAGATTGCCCCGCGCCGCATAAGAGGCATAGAGGTCGAGATAGCTGCCAAACACCAGCCCCCCCTTGTCGGACTGGCTGATATAGAGATGCCCCTCCGCAAAGGTGATGACGTGGTCGATAATCGGCTTCAGCCCTTCGGAGACAAAGGCCTGGAGCACATGGCTCTCGATCGGCAGGGTCAGCCCCGCCATGGCCGCTACCTGGCTGGAGCGCCCGGCGGCGGCCATCGCAACCTTGCCCGCGCGGATCAGACCACGGGGGGTTTCCACCCCGATGACCTTGCCGCCCTCGGTCCGAATGCCGGTGACCTCGCAATTCTGCAGGATATCGACACCGCGCTGATCCGCCCCCCGCGCAAAGCCCCAGGCGACCGCATCATGGCGCGCCGTGCCCGCCCGCCGCTGCAACAGCGCCCCCTGGATGGGAAACCGGTTATTGTCATAGTTCAGCAGCGGCACCATTTCGCGCAGCTGGTCACGGGACAGGATCTCGGCATCATCGCCCTGATTGATGATCGCATTCGCCCGCCGCACCGCGCTGTCGCGCTGCGCGTCATTGTGGAACACGTTCAGGATCCCCCGCTGCGACATCATCGCATTGTAGTTCAGATCCTGCTCCAGCCCCTCCCAGAGCTTCAACGAATGGGAATAGAACTCCGAATTGCCGGGCAGATAGTAATTCGCCCGCACGATGGTGGTGTTCCGTCCGACATTGCCACCGCCGATATAACCGCGCTCCAGCACGGCGATATTGCGCATCCCATGGTCCTTGGCCAGGTAATAAGCCGTGGCCAGCCCGTGACCACCGCCGCCGATGATCACCGCATCATATTCGGGTTTGGGATCCGGGTCGCGCCAATGGGCCTGCCAGCCCCGGTTGCCTGTCAGCCCTTCGCGCAGCACACGCCAGCCAGAAAATCGCATCCCCGCTCCCCCCTTTGTATCCCGGTTGATCCCCCGGTCGTCCGCAGGCCAGGCCACCTGCACCCGCTGTGATCTCATGCCAGCCGCCGCGCCCTCTTGGGCGACAGTCTGGCGCGTTCCGCATCCCGATACCAGCCCTGATGCACCGATTGGCCCGCGCCCTGTTCCCGGTTCCAGCCCTGGCCGGGACACCCGTGCCGACCGGCGCTGCACCTGCCCTGATCCGCCCTGGCAAACGACACCGCCCGCTATCAGCAGCACATTCAATACACATGTGTCCAGAGCAAAGAAGCCAGCATTGCCGGATCGCGCCTCGGACCTGGCCAGCGGGCCGCCTTGATCGCAGCGCTACTGCTTTATCGGGGTTTCCTAAGGGCATCGGCGGCATTCCAACGCGTCGCAGCGGACATCCAAAACGCAAGAAACCCCGCCAAGCTGGCGAGGTTTCCTGTAGGTCGGGCGCAAAACCGCGTCAGCGCCCGGTGTGTTTGCGGGGACCCGATCCGGTTCGGGTCCTTCGCGTGACGATCAAAGCCCCTTGGCGCGGTAGCTCTTGGCGACCTTGTCGATGGACACCAGATAAGCGGCGGTGCGCAGATCGGTGACATCGTCGCGGCCATGCCAGACCTCGCGCATGGACTGATAAGCCGTGCGCATAGTGTCATCGAGCCCCGACCGCACCAGCTCCAGCTCATCGGCGCCCCGCAGGTAGCGTTCCTTGAACTTCGGATCCAGCGTCCAGGTCTTGCCCAGGCTTTCCGACAGCGCTTCCAGCTCATCCACGACCAGCTGATGGCGTGCCTCTTCCTGGCGGCGCTGCATCCGGCCAAAACGGATATGGCTGAGGTTCTTCACCCACTCGAAGTAGGAAACCGTCACACCACCCGCGTTGGCATACATGTCGGGAATGATCACCACGCCCTTCTTGCGCAGGATCTCGTCAGCGCCCGCAGTGATTGGACCGTTGGCCGCCTCGATGATCAGGTTCGCTTTCACGTTTGCCGCGTTGGAGAGGTTGATCACCCCTTCCAGCGCCGCCGGAATCAGGATGTCACAGGCCTCCTCCAGCAGAACCGCGCCGTTTTCGACGTAGCGGGCATCCGGGTAACCGGTGACGCCGCCATGGTTGGCAATCCAATGGGACACCGCTTCGATGTCCAGACCGTTTTCATCGACCAGACCGCCATCGCGTTCGATCACTGCGGTGATTTTGGCACCGTCTTCGGACATCAGGAACTTTGCCGCGTGGTAGCCCACGTTGCCCAGACCCTGAACGATGACCCGCTTGCCGTCCAGCTTCCCTTCGAGACCGGCCGCAGCCACATCCTCGGGGTTGCGGAAAAACTCGCGCAGAGCGTATTGCACGCCACGGCCGGTGGCCTCCACACGGCCGGCAATCCCGCCGGCATTCAGCGGCTTGCCGGTAACACAGGCCTTGGCGTTGATGTCGGTGGTGTTCATCCGCGCGTATTGGTCGGCGATCCAGGCCATCTCGCGTTCGCCGGTGCCCATATCGGGGGCCGGAACGTTCTGCGACGGGTTGATCAGGTCGCGCTTGGCCAGCTCATAGGCAAAACGGCGGGTGATGAGTTCAAGCTCATGTTCTTCATACTGGCGCGGATCAATGCAGAGCCCGCCCTTCGAGCCGCCAAACGGCGCTTCGACCAGCGCACATTTATAGGTCATCAGCGCCGCCAGCGCCTCAACCTCATCCTGGTTCACTCCCATCGAATAGCGGATACCGCCTTTGACGGGTTCCATATGTTCGGAATGAACCGAGCGATAGCCGGTGAAGGTCTGGATGCCTCCACGCAGGCGAACGCCAAAACGCACCGTATAGGTCGCGTTGCAAACCCTGATTTTCTCTTCCAGGCCTGGTGGCAGGTCCATCAGGGCAACTGCCCTGTTGAACATCAGGTCCACACTCTGGCGAAAACTGGGTTCTGTTGCACTGCTCATCAGGCTGTACTCCGTGCTTCTGCGTCGACTCAGTGAGATAGTGTTCGGACACTATGACTCTTGGATTAAGAAGGTGCGACCTTTTTGACCATTCCCATGCAAAAAGATTTATTTTTAGGCAATTTGAAAACAGTGGGCATTTGACTGAGTCGCCTCTTGCTCGCAGC
This sequence comes from Phaeobacter sp. JH20_29, assembly GCF_048056175.1. Lineage (NCBI taxonomy): Bacteria > Pseudomonadati > Pseudomonadota > Alphaproteobacteria > Rhodobacterales > Roseobacteraceae > Phaeobacter > Phaeobacter sp. JH20_29. The sequence continues at coordinate 446,356 of NZ_JAYMWO010000018.1, read as the reverse complement.
TACCGTCGATTTGTTCGCAGCGCCCGAACAACCGGCGCGCCGAGACCTCATTGGGCCTGGAATTGACGACAATTCGCGCGATTTGGTCCGGTATACGCCCCAATTCCGCCACCTTCATAAAGCATTAATAAGTGTGAAATTCCATTTCTGATGGCGCTGTGCCGGGGGGTTAAGCGGCTGGGGGTTCGACTTATGACTACGCGTTTTGACAAGATATCCATCGCGGCCCGCAAGGCCTGCCTGACCGCCTGTGTCCGTGGCGATGCGCGGCTGCGGGCGTTCCGCGCGGATGAATCGGGCGTGCTGCTGAAACCCATGGTGGGATTTCTGCTGTCGATGCTGGCCGTCGGCGGGATCGGCGTCGATCTGATGCGCATGGAGCGCGACCGGACCATCTTGCAATATACGCTCGACCGTGCGGTTCTGGCAGCAGCTGACCTCGATCAGCCACTGCCGCCTGCAGTGGTTGTTCAGGATTATCTCAACAAGGCCGGGCTGAACAAATATTACACCCCACCGGTGGCCGAAACCGGGATCGGTTTCAAAAAGGTGCAGAGCACCATCGACACCACATTTGAAACCCATATGCTGAAATTCTCCAGCGGTCAGGACATGCCTCTCTATGCGACCTCGCGCGCAGAAGAGAGCATTGACGGGCTGGAGATTTCACTGGTGCTGGATGTCTCCGGCTCGATGAACTCCAACAGCCGCCTGACCAACCTCAAGGTTGCGGCCAAAGACTTCATCGACACGATGGTCGCCAATACCATCGACAACAAGATGTCGATCTCGATCATCCCCTACGCCACTCAGGTCAGCCTCCCGGCGGATTTGATGGACCAATACACAACGACCGATGAACACGAATACTCCAACTGTGTGAATTTCACCGGCGCCCATTTCCAGAGCACCGCCCTGTCGACCGGGATCGAGCTGCAGCGCACAATGCACTTCAGCCCATGGTCCAGCGGTGATTACCGTCGCAGCTCGGACCTCGTCGCAAGCCCCGTCTGCGAAGATCGCGCAGACCGCGAGACGCTGCCGCTCCAGAAAGATGCAAACACACTGAAAACCTTCATCGACAACCTCTACGCAAGAGGCAATACGTCGATTGACGTCGGTATGAAATGGGGAACCGCCCTGCTCGATCCCTCCGCCCGCCCGGCCATCAGCGCGCTGGCCTCGGGGGGCGCTTCTATGGTTCCGGCAACCTTTGCCAACCGGCCTGCGAATTTCAACGACAGTGAAACCGTCAAGGTCATCGTCCTGATGACCGACGGTCAGAACACGGCGCAGTATTATGTGGAGCAGGATCACCGCGAGGGGCCATCCGACGTCTGGTACAATTCGGCGGCGACCGGATCCAATCCGCGCTATTCGCTCTATGACCCGCAGCGCGACAAATACTGGTGGGATCGCCTCAACCGCTGGGAAGACCACGCCTATGGTCAGGGCAGCTACCGCAAATGCGACAGCTATAGCTGCTGGTGGCAGGACGAACAGGGCGAGCCTGCCAATGTGCAACGGTTGAGCTACGCGGATCTCTTTGCCGACACGTCGCTGAAGTATCTCTATTCCAACCTCTATGGCGACTGGATGGGGCAGTCCTCGGCGCGCAGCGTCTGGTACTACGGTGTCTATGACTACTGGAACACCAGCGTCAAAAACGCCCGCACCAGCGCCATCTGCACCGCTGCCAAGAACCAGGGCATCGTGGTCTATACCATCGGCTTTGAAGCGCCCAGCGGCGGCACTGCGGTGCTGAAGGACTGTGCCAGCTCGGATGCCCATCACTTTGACGTCAACGGGCTGGAGATCAACGACGCTTTTGCCTCGATCGCCACGTCGATCCGCCAGCTGAGGCTGACCCAATGACCTGTCACCTCCCGCATAAGGGCCTCCATCGGCTGCGCCGGGCGCTGCGCCTGTTTCGCGATCGCGAAGACGGCAATGCCACGGTTGAATTTGCCATCGTGATCCCGGCCTTTCTGTTCCTGCTGATGAATACCGTGGAACTGGGCATGATCACCATCCAGCAGTCGATGCTGGAGCGGGCGCTGGATCAGACAGTGCGCGGCCTGCGCCTGTCGACCGGCGTGCCCAAACAGCACAATGAAATCCGCGATGAGGTCTGTAGCCGGTCCGGTTTTATCCGCGACTGCGGCACATCGCTCAGGCTGGAAATGGTCCAGGTCGACCCCTACGCCTGGATGCCCGTCGATCCCGAGCCCGATTGCATCAACCGGGTCGAGGACGTGCAGCCGGTCCGAACCTTCGTGACAGGGGCGTCAAACGAGCTGATGTTCATCCGCGCCTGCATGGCGTTCAAACCGGTCTTTCCCCACTGGGGCCTTGCCGATGACATGGACAATGACGCCGACGGCCGGATCCGCCTCTATGCGACCTCCGCCTTTGTTCAGGAGCCTCGGTAAGCCATGTTGACCAATATCCGCGCCCTGTTTCGCCGCTACAAGCGAGAGACCGACGGTTCCGTCTCGGTGGAATTCGCCTTTTATATGCCGCTGCTGCTCGGTGTCTTTGCGGCGATCTACACCTATTTCGATGCTTTCCGGCAGGAAGGTGTGAACCTCAAGGCCGCCTATACGATCTCGGACCTCATCTCGCGGGAGACCTCCACGCTCAACGAGGACTATATCGACAGTATGCACGAGCTGGCCAAGCTGCTGATCCGCGTGGATTCGTCGATCTCCCTGCGAATTTCGGTGATCCGCTGGGACGAGACGGACAACCGCTACTACGTTGACTGGTCCAAGGTGCGCGGCGGACAGTTCGCGGAATGGCAGGACGCCACGATCCAGCAGGTAAAAGCCAACCTGCCAAACATGCCCGATCAGGAGCGGGTCATTCTGGTGGAAACCCGCAACGACATCGACCCTGCGTTCAACATCGGCCTGCCAGCCATGGACATCGAGAATTTCGTCTTCACCCGACCCCGCTTTGCACCACAGGTAAAATTCGAAGGTCAGGATGGCAGCGGCGGCGGCCATGACGACAGCACACCGTCAACAGACTGACACCCTACGGACCACCCAAGAGTGGATCGAACAACAAAGGCGCCTCCGGTAACGGTGGCGCCTTACTATGTTCGTCGAACAAATTCGGTCTCAGACCTGTGGTTGCCCCGCCTCACGCCGTGCAATCATGATGGCGAGGATCTCGGCCATGGATTTGCTCTGCGCCCCCGGCGTCACACCCCCAATGCCAATGCGATGTCCCAACCGCCACCAAAGCCCGGGCCGCCAGCTGCGGTCGCCCTTTGAGGCGGTGCGGATCAGAAACCCGTTTGACGGCTTGAACGCAAATACGCCGCGATCCACCGCGACGACATCTGCGACCTCGGCGATCACTGCCCCGTCAGAGCTGCGCAGCACCTGTTCTGTCAGCTCGATCCGCAACGCTGTCGCCTGCCACAGACGCATCGCCAGCCACAGGCAGAAACCGCCGATGGCCAGCAGGAACACCAGCCAATGCGCGGCAGGCGGCGTGGCCAGTGCAACATAGATCACCAGCGCCCCCACCACGACCAGCATCACTGTTGCCAGCAGCCGTCGCGGCGCCGAGGCATTGATGGTTGCCAAAATCTCATCGCTCATCTCGCCCGATCCAGTCATCTCGCCCATCACCTGCTCCCTCAGCCTGTTCGTCGCGCCCCGCCTGCATCATGGGGTCGGTCCGGGCGGATGTACCCTGATTGCGTCTGACCGCATAGCCCCCCTGTTGTCGCGGCACCGCTGCACCAGGGGCAGTACCGACTGCGGCTGTGCGCTCCCGCACATCAGCCGTTAACCGGAAGGGCTTTTCGACACACTCGCACAGGCCTATCTATGACGGAGCAATCAGCAACCGGAGACCCGCCATGTCGATCCGCCCTATCCTAGAGACCCGCCCCGCCACTCCGGCGCTGGAGGGCGCAGGCGTCAAACTGCATCGCGCTTTCGGCTTCCACGACCCCAGTGAACTGGACCCGTTCCTGCTGTTTGACGACTTCCGCAATGACCACCCTGCGGATTTCGAAGCGGGGTTTCCCTGGCATCCGCACCGCGGGATCGAGACCATCACCTATGTTCTGGACGGCACCGTTCAGCACGGCGACTCACTCGGCAACAACGGTGTCCTGGGCGCAGGTGACGTGCAGTGGATGACCGCAGGGTCAGGCATCCTGCATCAGGAAATGCCAAAGGGCAACGCAAAGGGTCAGATGCACGGCTTCCAGCTCTGGGGCAATCTTCCCGCCAGCCAGAAGATGACGGCGCCGCGCTATCAGGACATCACCGCCAAGGACATTCCCGAGGTCATCGACGATGACGGCACCCGCGTAAAGGTCATCGTGGGCGAATTCTGGGGCAAGCGCGGCCCGGTGGACGGAATTGCCGCCGACCCGCAGTATCTGGATGTCTCGGTGCCGCCCGGCGTGAAAAAGACCTTCTCCATCGACACCTATCGACGGGCCTTTGCCTATGTCTTTGCCGGTCAGGGCGCTTTTGTCGATGCCGCCCCGCCACAGGGGGTCCTGCTGGAAAAAGAGGTCGCAGGCGAAGAGCTGCATATCCGCGACATGTCAGGGGATCGCACATTGGTGCGTTTTGGCAGCGGCGAGGAAATTACTGTGCAGGCAGGCCCCGATGGCCTACGCTTCCTGCTGATCTCAGGCGCGCCGATCGAGGAACCCGTGGCCTGGCACGGCCCGATCGTGATGAACACCCAGGAAGAGCTGCGGCAGGCCTTCAGGGATCTGCGCAACGGCAGCTTTATCCGTCCGGCGCATTAGACCTCAAACATCACCGCCCCGGCGGGTGCGGCGTCAACAGCGCCGCGCCCGCTGTCGGGCTGTCAGGCGCGCACGGATTTCTGCACCATATCCCAGTAAATCGCCTCGACCTCATCCAGCGACAGACGTCCACCGCTGCGATACCAGGTCATCACACCGTTCAGCATCGCAATCACCGCCAGCGTCGCGATCTTGGTATCGGGGATGTGAAACACCCCCAGCCGCACGCCATCCTTCAGGATGGTCTCCAGCGTATTTTCATATTCGCGGCGCAGGGATTCGATGGCAGCGAAATTGTCCTCTGACAGGTTTCTCAGCTCCATATAGGCGATGAAAACCGCATCGGGCCGTTCCAGGTGAAAGCGAATGTGAAACCGGGTAAAGGCCTCAAGCCGCGCCACCACATGGTCCTCGGCACTGCCGGTTGTAACCGCCTGATCGGGGCTGCGCTGATCCTGCCAGGCCTGCAACAGCTCGGTCATGTGACCCTCCATCAGGCTGAACAGCAGGCTCTGCTTGTCTGGTGTATAGTTATAGAGCGCCCCCGCCTGCACCCCGACTTCTGATGCGATCTGGCGCATTGAAACAGCCGCATACCCATGCTGGGCAAACAGCTGCAGGGCGGCGGCACGGATGCGTGGGCCTGTGATATCGGAATGTGAACCTTGGGTACGTGCCATGCCTCAACAATATCTGAACAGGTGTTCAGATAAAAGCCCCGCTTGTGCCTTTTCACCAATATGTGCATCAAGGGAACAGCGAACAAGGATGGTTTTGATGCAGTTGACCGCAGAGCCCGAGAACCGGCCGCAGATGCCCGCAACTGATAACGAGCGGGCGGCATGGATCAGCCACGGGACCACCATGCGCCTGACCTTGCTGACCGCGGCCGTGCTGCTCTGCGGCTGCGCGCGGGTGCCGGAGCTGGAAGACCGGCTGACCCCAGACCTGCGCGGTGCCGATTATCCGGCCCTTGTTCCGCTGGAGCAGGCCCTGAACCCCGAGACGCCCCCCGCCGAGGAGAGCAAAGCGCTCGAGCAGACGCTGGAGGCGCGCGCTGCCCGCCTTCAGGCCCGCGCCGATGCGCTGCGCGCAGCCCAGCCCTAAGCGACACCTGCCTTGGGCGCCGGTCGAGATCCCCCTGCGCGTGGATCCTGCGCGCTGGTCCCAGCCCCTGCTGATCCGTCTCATGCGGCTGCATTGCTGCCGCCAAAACCCGCTCTTCGGAATTGTCCGCCCGGAGCCGCCGCTGCCGTTGCACCGCTGCGCCGAACCCGCTAAGGCGGGGAGACGTCTTTCGGAATTAAAGGATCCCCAGCTATGACAGAGCCGCTTCGCCTTGGTATCGCAGGTTTGGGCACGGTTGGCACCGGCGTGGTCAAGATCGTCCGTCGGCAGGCGGCCATGCTGGAGGCCCGCACCGGACGCCGCATCGAGATCACCGCGGTTTCGGCGCGCGACGCAAGCAAGGATCGCGGCGTCCCGCTCGGCGACTACGCCTGGGAAACCGATCCCGTGGCGCTGGCAACCCGCGACGATGTGGATGTCTTTGTCGAGCTGATGGGCGGCCATGAAGGCGCCGCAAAGGCCGCCACCGAGGCCGCGCTGGCGGCGGGCAAGGATGTGGTCACCGCCAATAAGGCGCTCCTGGCGATCCACGGTCAGGCTTTGGCCGAACAGGCCGAGGCCGCAGGCCGTGTGATCCGTTTCGAGGCCGCTGTGGCCGGCGGCATTCCGGTGATCAAATCCCTGACCGAAGGTCTGGCCGGTAATCAGATCACCCGCGTCATGGGCGTGATGAACGGCACCTGCAACTACATCCTGACCCAGATGGAAGCCACCGGTCAGGGCTACAATGCCCTGTTCGAGGAATGCGGCCGCCTGGGCTACCTTGAGGCCGATCCGAACCTTGATGTGGGCGGCATTGATGCCGGGCACAAGCTTGCGATCCTTTCGGCCATCGCCTTTGGCACCAAGCCCGCCTTCGACGACGTGCAGCTGGAAGGCATCCAGCGCATCAGCCTGGATGATATCCGCCACGCCGCCGACATGGGCTACCGCATCAAGCTTCTCGGCGTTGCACAGCGCACCGGGCGTGGGTTGGAACAGCGCATGACCCCCTGTCTGGTGCCGGCGGATTCACCGCTTGGCCAGCTGGAAGGCGGCACCAATATGGTCGTGATCGAAGGTGACGCAGTTGAACAGATCGTTCTGCGCGGCCCCGGCGCCGGCGAGGGCCCAACCGCCAGCGCGGTCCTGGGCGATATCTGCGATCTGGCCCGTGGCACTCGTCTGGCCACCTTTGGTCAGCCTGCCACCTCGCTGGAGGATGCCCCCGCCGCCCGCACCAGCCTGGCCGCACCGCATTACCTGCGCCTGGCGCTGCTGGACAAACCCGGCGCGCTGGCCAAGGTGGCGGCGGCCCTCGGCAATGCCGGCATCTCGATCGACCGGATGCGCCAATACGGCCATACCGAACCGACCGCTCCTGTGCTGATCGTCACCCACAAATGCACCTCCAGCACCCTGCAGACCGCGCTGGAAGACCTCGCCAAGACCGATGTGGTGGCAAGCGAACCCGTTGCCCTGCGGATTGAAGAGGTCTGACAGGCCCAAACGCAGAAAAACACCGGTAGCGGCGCCGATTGCAGCGCGCCGTTACCGCCAACTGCCCTTGCCCGCGCTGCCAGATGCAGGGTATGCGACGGCACCGACCCGGGATTGAGATAGGACATTGGCTATGACTTCTGACACCAACGACGCCGCATTCAACGACCGCCTGCTGTCGCTCGGCCTGGCCCGTGTGGCCGAACAGGCCGCTCTGGCCTCGGCACCGCTGATCGGCCGCGGCGATGAGAAAGCCGCCGATCAGGCCGCCGTCAACGCCATGCGCGAGCAGCTGAACCTGCTGGACATCGCAGGTGTCGTGGTCATCGGCGAAGGCGAGCGTGACGAGGCGCCGATGCTTTATATCGGCGAGGAAGTCGGCACCGGCAACGGCCCCGGCGTCGATATCGCTCTGGACCCGCTGGAAGGCACCACGCTGACCGCCAAGGACATGCCCAATGCGCTGACCGTCATTGCCATGGGACCGCGCGGCTCCATGCTACACGCACCTGACACCTATATGGACAAGCTGGCTGTCGGCCCGGGCCTGCCCGAGAATGTCGTCTCCCTCGACATGAGCCCGCGTGAACGGGTCGAAGCCCTCGCCAAGGCCAAGAACTGCGCGCCCGGCGATATCACCGTCTGCATTCTGGAACGGCCGCGTCATGAGGCCATGATCGCCGAGGTCCGCGAAACCGGGGCCTCGATCCGCCTGATCACCGATGGCGACGTTGCGGGCGTCATGCATTGCGCCGAAAGCGAGATCACCGGCATCGACATGTATATGGGCCAGGGTGGCGCGCCTGAGGGCGTACTGGCCGCCGCTGCGCTGAAATGTATGGGCGGGCAGATCTTTGGCCGTCTTCTGTTCCGCAACGACGATGAGAAAGCCCGCGCCGCCAAGGCTGGCATCACCGATCTGGACCGGGTCTACAGCCGTGATGAAATGGTGACCAGCGATGTGATCTTTGCCGCGACCGGCGTCACCGGCGGTTCGCTGCTGCCGTCGATCAAGCGCCAGCCGGGCTGGGTTGAGACCACCACCTTGCTGATGCGATCCAAGACAGGCTCGGTCCGCCGGATGAGCTATCGCACTCCGCTGAGCGCGCATCAGTAAGCTCTGACCGTGCGGCTTGCAGCACCGGTCGGGATTTGAGTATTTGAAGAAAGGTGAAAGGCCGGGTCCGCGCAGATCCGGCCTTTGCCATGGTCAGCCCCGGTATCGGACTAGGGGCGGGCACGCAGGAAAGGGGCGCAGATATGAGCTTTCTGGGAGTTGAGACCTCGCTCACCGGTCGTCGCTGGATCGGTCCAGACGTGGACACCGCCCGCGCCGCCGAGATGATGGAACAGCAGACCACCCTGCCCCCGGCCGTCTGTCAGGTGCTGGCCCGACGCGGCGTCCCGGCGCATGAGGCCAGCGGCTTTCTGACCCCGCAGCTGAAGGAGCTGCTGCCGGACCCGCGCCGGATGAAAGATATGGAAAAGGCCGCCGCCCGGTTTCTGCAGGCGGTGGAGCGGCGCGAGCGGATTGCGGTCTTTGCCGATTATGATGTGGATGGCGGGTCTTCTGCCGCACTGCTTCTGGTCTGGCTGAACCAGGTCGGCCTGAGCGCCACGCTCTATGTCCCGGACCGCATCGACGAAGGCTATGGCCCCAATGACGAGGCGATGGCCGCCCTGGCGCGAGATCACGATCTGATCGTCTGCGTCGATTGCGGCACGCTGTCTCATGGCCCGATTGCCGCCGCCAAAGGCGCCGATGTGGTGGTTCTGGACCACCATCTGGGCGGCGAAACCCTTCCCGACTGCGTGGCGGTGGTGAACCCCAACCGTCAGGATGAGGACGGCGATCTGGGCTATTTCTGCGCCGCGGGTGTGGTGTTCCTGATGCTGGTCGAGCTGCGCCGCCAGATGCGCGACAAGGGACTTGGCACCGGGCCGGACCTGATGGCGCTGCTGGATCTGGTGGCGCTGGCCACCGTTGCGGACGTGGCGCCGCTGATCGAGGCCAACCGGGCGCTGGTCCGTCAGGGGTTGAAGGTGATGGCCGCCCGCCAGCGCCCCGGCCTGGTGGCGCTGGCCGATGTCTCGCGGATGGATTCGGCCCCTTCGACCTATCACCTCGGCTTCCTGCTTGGGCCTCGGGTCAATGCAGGTGGCCGCATCGGCAAGGCCGATCTGGGCGCGCGCCTGCTGGCGACCACGAATCCTGCCGAGGCCGAAGCAATCGCGGCCCGGCTGGATGAGCTGAACACCGAGCGTCGTGATATTGAAAACGCCGTTCGCGCCGCGGCGCTGGAACAGGCGGAGGCGCGCGGACTGGATGCACCGCTGGTCTGGGCCGCAGGCGAGGGCTGGCATCCGGGCGTTGTCGGCATTGTCGCCTCGCGCCTGAAGGAAGCCGCAGGTCGCCCCGCCATTGTCATCGGCCTTGACGGCGACGAGGGCAAGGGGTCGGGCCGCTCTGTCAGCGGCATCGACCTTGGCGCCGCGATCCAGCGGGTCGCCGCCGAAGGGCTGCTGATCAAGGGCGGCGGTCACAAGATGGCCGCTGGTCTGACTGTCGCGCGCGACCAGCTGGAGCCCGCCATGGCACGGCTGAGCGAGCTGTTGGCGAAGCAAGGCGCCGGTGATCTGGGGCCAAGCGCCCTGAAGCTCGACGGAATGCTGATGCCGGGTGCCGCCACGGTATCGCTGATCGAACAGATTGAACAGGCGGGCCCCTTCGGCGCGGGCGCACCGGCCCCGCGCTACGGGTTCCCCGATCTGCAGGTACGCTTTGCCAAACGGGTTGGTGAAAGCCATCTGAAACTCTCGCTCAGCGACGGGCTGAGCAGCGGGATTGACGCCATCTGCTTTGGTGCCTTTGACACTCCATTGGGACAGCGCCTGCTGGACCACGGCGGCGCGCGGTTCCATTTTGCCGGGCGCCTTGAAATCAACACCTGGGGCGGCCGACAGTCGGTGCAGCTGCGACTGGAGGATGCGGCAGAGGCCTGACCGCGCGCCGCCAGCAGAGCCAGGGAGAGCACAACAATCTCCAGCTTTTGGCGGGGACAAAATAAATCGCGATGCCGGTGTTTTTTGGCTTGCGGCTTCCGGCCTGAGCCACTAAATACCCGCTCACACCAAGTGGCCCGTTCGTCTATCGGTTAGGACGCCAGGTTTTCAACCTGGAAAGAGGGGTTCGATTCCCCTACGGGCTGCCACTTTTCCTCCCCTTGCATATCCCTGCTGATAGTGACGCCCCTGTTGCCTTTTGCGCGTCTGCGTGGCCTGCCTGCGGGTCTCCCGCCGTCATGTTCCCTTGCAACACCGGCAAACGGCCCGTTCGAATAAATCCGAAAAGCTCTGATTATATTCTGAGGTTTTTCAGAAGCTTGCAGAGATTTTTGCGATTTGGAAAAAACTGGTCTTCTTGTGAAAATCCCTCTTGCACCGGGGCAGCGTACTCAGTAAACACCCCCTCACAGACCAAGTGGCCCGTTCGTCTATCGGTTAGGACGCCAGGTTTTCAACCTGGAAAGAGGGGTTCGATTCCCCTACGGGCTGCCACTGTATCTCCCCAGATTTTGCTTAGAGATGCCTACGCGCTTGAGACCCAACTGGTCCTATTGGTGGGTTCAAAGGGTATCCGGGTCTCGAATATATCACCCGTTTTCCCCGCAGATGCTGAGCCCCTGCGCAACGGGTGATCTGGCAAATCCATCTGAAAAACTGCCTCCGATGCGCCTCCTGCGACGTCTGCCGATGAGACAGGTCCAACTCGCGGGTCGCGAAATCAGGCCGCAGGGAGCATCAGACGCCTGAAGGCCGCGCGCAGGTCGCGCCGCCGCGGAACAGCCGCTTAAATCGGCTTGACGGTGTCTTTGTCTTCCATACCCGGTTGGTAAAAGAAATGGCGCGCGCGCCCGGCGTTTTTCGCCGCATAGAGCGCCACATCGGCCTGATTGAGCAGTGTCGCGGCATCCAGCCCGGCAGAAAACATCGTAGAAAGCGCGGTGCCTGCGCTTGCCGAGATCTTGCAGGTCTTGTCGCCAAAAGGGATCGGCTCTTCTATGCTGGCGATCAGACGGCGCGCGATGCCCGATAATTGGATCCGGTCAATAAGCCCCTCGAAGATCAGAACAAACTCATCCCCGCCGACCCGGGCAACGGTGTCGTTCTGGCGGGTACATTGCACCATAAGCTTTGCCACCCGCTGTAGCACGGTATCGCCGGCGGCGTGACCAAGCGTGTCGTTGACCTCTTTGAAGAAATCCAGATCCACATGCATCAACGAGAAATCCCGGCCCGAGGCAATCAGCCGGTTGAGGATATGGTCCATCGCGCGGCGGTTCTTGACCCCGGTCAGCGTATCAGTGAAGGCCTGTTCCTCGGCGGCGATTTTTGCCCCCTGCAGGCGCAGATTCAGCTGGCGTGACGCCTCCATCGCGGCCGATTTGGCCTCAACCAGATAGAGCATCTCGATGGTCAGATCGGTGGGGGAGAAATCGGCGCTGGTCAGGTCATAATCACGCACGGCCTCAAGCACGGAAATACCAAAAGACAGGTTGATGAACCCACCCTTCCCCTCTGGAAACGGTGCCAGAACCCCCTTCAGGCCGGTCTGCGGCGCATCGCGGAAATTCAGGTGCAGTTTGGCCCCCGCCGTCTTCATCAGATCCTCGGTCGAGCGCACCCGGCGCGGCCGCGCCAGATCAAAGATCCGAAAGAACCTGCTGCCCAGCCATTCCGTATCCGGGCGCAGCTTTCGCAGCGTCGGTCCGACCCCGGTAATCCGACCGTCATGGTTAATGACCACATGCATCGGGCAGATTTCATTGGCGATGGAGGAGATTTCCTGCATGCTCAGCATCATAGCGAATGGGCCCCAAGATCGAAGGCCCGGCCTTCGGCAAATTCGGTTTCGACCAATGTGATCGATATCACCTCGGCATTGTCCTGCGTGCCGGAGTGGTCAAGGAAGACCAGATCGCCGTAGTCATCCGCCATCGCCCGAAGCACGCCCATCAAAACATGGGCATAGCCCGGCAGACCCGGCTGGCAATGCAGTTCGAATTGCCCCGGCGCCTGTTCGATCAGTTCCAGTCCGGGCAGGTTCAGATCCGATACCGCAAGCCGCGCACGATCCGGCAGATCGTCCAGAGAATGCAGGAATTCCACATAGTTAACCCCGCCAAACCGCAGCAATCTGCGCAGCGACTCCAGCTGCGGGTTCGACACCAGAAACGTGCCCATATCCTCAAGCATTTCAGGCAGCGGACGCCTCAGTAGCTCTTCGGCGGTGTGCAGCATGGTCTGGGATTGTTCATCCGTGTAGGTGAGCATGGCTTCGAACTCGCTGAAGCCGAGCTCTGCCGAATCCATAATCGCCTGCCAGCTCTCCGTTCCGAAGGTGGTGCTGACAAACGCCTGGAATGCCCTGTTGATCAGACCGTGCATCACTGGCCCCTTGCTACATGTCTCTACTTTTGGCCCAGCCTGGTTAATAAAGGGCCAACAATTAAAATTGCTACGGTTTTCCCTCAACCGTCGATCAGGGGGTTATCAGAACCTCCAAATCGCCCAATTTCAACGTATTTTGCCGCGCGGGCGAGATTTCGAAACGACCCGCCTGCGCCGCCGCCAGCAGGGCCTCGACCTGCGCTATGGTCTGCTCTGTCCGGGCCGCCTCTCCAAGCAGAACGCTGCCCAGCATCTCGGCCCCATCCGGGCCAAACCGCAGGGCCAGACTCTCAAGCTGGGCACCGTTGCGGCCCTCTCTGAACAACAGCAGCGCCTGATCGTCGGCCGCATCAGCACTCACCCCGAGTGGCCCGCGAACCAGCACACATCCGGCGGCGCCATCCGGCAACAGCTGTTTGCAGCCCCGGATCCAGCGGACCAGCTGATAACGTCTCAGCCCCCTGAAATCCTCAGGGGTCGGCGCCGCTCCGGCTGGCTGCACCGGCATCACCTCCAGCAGGTCCCGGCGCAGATCATCGGTGACATCCTGCACATCCGCCGCCAGTTCCCAATAGGTCGCGGCACTGCGCGCCTCTTGCAGCCGCATCGTCAGATCCGTGTTGCCCGAGGCCTCGGCATAGGCCGCCAGCTGCTCCAGCCCGTCGCGCCCGGCCGTCCCCCACCGATGCGCCATCTGCCACAGGGGCAATTCCGCCGCTTCGGCCTCGCCCGCCAGCACCCGCGCCACCTGGCTCTTGGCGGCAATACGCCCGGCATCCACAACCGGTGTCAGGATCAGGGCCAAGGCGGCCGCGGTCACCAGCGCAAGGCCAACAGCCGCCCGGCGCAGCCGACCGGACCACCCTGACCCGCCAAAGACGGCACAGCCTGCATAGGCCAGCCCATGCAGCAGCAAGACCGCCGCGAACCACAGCGCATAGACCCGATCCGGGGTCCAGCCATATTGCCGCACGCGCATCAGCACCGCCCAGACGGCAAGCCCGGTCACCAGCATCAGCGCACCCGCCAGCAGGCGCGCGGCAGCCCCGTTGACCCCGCTCGGGTGCTGTTGCCAAGTCAGCGCCACGCAGACCAGCATCATCATCACAAGAGCCATCGCCATCAGGGTTCCCGCCGACGACAGCTGGCCAAAGGCGCTGGACAACCCCTGCACAGGGATAGCGGCCAGGAACAGGCCGACCACCAGCGCAACCGGGATCAACAGCAGGCTGAGCAGCCGGAACAGCAGCTGAGGCGCACCGCTGCCACCCAGATCCTGCACCACCGCCAGCCCCAGCCCAAAGACAGCGCCGCTCAGCATCAGCGCCAGCCAGTCGATCTCGGCGATATCTTCCAGCAGGGTGATGTTCACCAGATCAAGAAGCGCGTGGGACAGAAATCCCAGGATCCAGAACACCAGAACAAACCCGGCACCACAGGACAGGCGGAACAGCATCCCCCAGCTGGCCGACGACAGATCAGCAAAACGCATCCAGCGCCCCGGCTGCGACATCCGCAACAGAACAAAGGGGCAGGCGATCGCCACCAGCACCACGGCCACCAGGACCAGAACTTGGTTGTCAAAGAGACCTGTTGCGACCTCGTACCGCGTTCCCGCCAGCAGCATCAGACCCGTGATCGGCAGCGCGATCCACAGCGCCCCCCGCAGCGCCCGCGCCAGCGATACCGGGCCAATCATCGCAAGCGCCGCACCGCAAAAGCTGGAGAGAAAGGCAAATACCGCCAGGAACCCGGCCTCCGGCAGGACCGTCTGATCCCAGGACCGCGCCAGCAGCCAGAAGGCAAACCCGCTGCCAGCCCCCAACGCCACCATCGGCAAGCGGGCCCGTAGCAAGGTCGCGGTATCCGGATCAGTCATGGTTGCGATTCTCTCGTTAGACCGCCCTGATTTATACAATCGCATCAATTAATGGCAGAGGTCCGAACAGGCGAAACTTCCCCTCAACCGGGATTAGAAGTCCGTGGGGGCACCTCCCTCGGATTTTCGCCGTGCGACAAACTCCGCCAGCTCCTCGCGCAGAGCGGGATCCAGCGGTGGAGCCTCAAACCGGGCGATGATCTCCTTGAACAGGTTATGGGCGCGCTGCGGGGTCCAGATGGCGCCTGCCGCCTCCCAGGCCTCGTAATTGCGCCAGTCGCTCAGATAGGGCTGGTAAAACGCGGTGCTGTAGCGGTCCTGAGTGTGCTGGATGCCAAAGAAATGGCCGTCGTTCCCGACCTCGCGAATGGCGTCCAACGCGATATCCTCAGGGCCGGTCCCAATGATCTCAGGCTGCATATAGCGCTGTATCTGCTGGAGAATTTCGCAATCCATGATGAATTTCTCGGGGCTGGCGATCAGCCCGCCTTCCAGCCAGCCCGCCGCGTGATAGACCATATTGGTGCCGGACTGCACCGCCGCCCAGAGCGAATTGGAGGTCTCCCACATCGCCTGCCCATCAGGCACATTCGCCGCGCAGACACCGGAGGATCGCATCGGCAGCCCATAGTAGCGCGCCATCTGCCCGGTCATCTGGGTCGAGCGCATATATTCCGGTGTGCCAAAGGCCGGGGCGCCGGACTTCATATCCACATTGGAGGTAAAGGTGCCGATCACGCAGGGCGTCCCCGGGCGCACATATTGAAACAGGGCAATGGCCGACAGCGCCTCCGCGATGGATTGCGCAACAGCACCGGCCATGGTCACCGGCGCCATCGCCCCCGCCAGGGTAAAGGGCGTCACGACAATCGCCTGACCACGGCGCGCCAGCCGCAGACAGCCGTCGATCATCGGCTGATCATGTTTCAGCGGCGAGGTGGAGTTGATGTTGGTATACATATGCGGACGGGCCTCGAACTCCTCATGAGTAAGCCCTGCGGCGATGCGCACCATCTCCATCACATCCTCGACCCGCTCCTTGCCCAGCGAATAGGCGTGCATCGCCTTGTCGGTCAGCGTCAGCTTGTCATAAACCACGTCCAGATGCCGCACCGAGGCATGGATATCCACGGGTTCCACCGGGTAGCCACCGGCAAAATGAATGCAGTTGAAATACTGGGTCAGCTTCAGCAGGTTCTGGCACTGCTCGCGGGTGCCAGCCACCTTCGCATTGAGCGACATGTCCCAGTAGTTCGGTGGTGAGGAGACATTGCCGAACAGCAGGTGATTGCCGCCCACCGGCAGGCTATGGTTCGGGTTGCGCGGGGTGATGGTGAACTCAGACGGTGCCTTGGCGATCATCTCCAGCACGAACTCACGATCCAGATGCACGCGGTCGCCGACCACCTTGCAACCCGCTTCCCTGAAGATCGCAAGCGCCTCATCGTTGAGGAACACGATGCCGATCTCTTCCAGGATCCGCATCGCGCCATCATGGATCGCCGCAACCCCCTCAGGCCCCAGCGGTTCCACCGGGCGGTCGATGTTGCGCGGAATCGACCAGGGCATCTGTTCGATCACCGCATCGCCGCGCCGGGCAGCTGCCCCCGCGCGCCCACCACCGCGCCGTCTGGATGTGGTCTCGGATGTCATGGCGGCCCTCCCCTGCTGTCATCCAGCCGCAGCAGACACATTGAGATGCGCCCGACCGTCGGCTCATGTCTCTCAGCAGGCCCTGTTCACACCGGGCAGGAATGCCTGTTCCCGACAGGTTTTGTCGCTTTTCAGCGCCAAACCGTCTCAGAACACATATTTCTGGGCATATGTGTCCAGTCCGTCAAACCCTGACCGCCGGTCAGCGATCCAGCCAGGCCGGGATATGGCCAATATCCGGCAGGACCACATCGGCATGCGCTTCCAGCTCCGCCGCCCCGGCAAGGCCGGTCAGAACCGCGATCCGTCGCATCCCCGCCGCCGCACCGGCCTCCAGATCGTGCAGGCTGTCGCCCACCATCGCCGTCCGCTCAGGTGCGATCCCGGTGGCGGCGCAGAAGGCCAGCAGCGGATCGGCATCCGGCTTTGCGCCATGGCCGCTGTCGAACCCCGCCACAAAGGCAAAGCGATCCAGCACACCGACGCGGCTCAGCTGCGATTTGGCCGAGAGTTCCGCATCATTGGTCATCACCCCAAGCACCTTGCCCCGCGCCAGCAGATCATCAAGGAAGGCCGCCAATGGCACCGCCTCTGCAAGCTCTGCCGCCCCGGCGCTTTCAGCCATGTAACGCTCCAGCGCATCCAGATCCATCGTCGACACATATGGCGCCAGAGCCTCGGCAACCTGTCGATTGGTCGAGGCGATCACCAGACTGCTGGGCAGGATCTTTCCCGTCTCCAGGTCAAAATCTATCGCCGCCGCCATCGCCTGCAACCGCTCGGCATCGCCGTCCGACAGCAGCTCCAGCATCCGCCGGGTCCAGCGGTTCCAGGTCTCGGCAAAGTCGAACAGGGTTCCGTCCTTGTCGAACAACAGGGCATCAACGGGCATGGGCTCTCCTAGATCAAAGCTCTGTTTCATCCCGCGCCCTGACATCAGCGCAACGGGTCAGACGCGGAACGGTTGCCCGCAGGCCGCCGGAGACGTCGCCCGAGTCATAGGCGATTGCCACGCCCCACGCCAGAGCGCGGCAGCACCGCCCAGATCGCCTGGTTCAGAGAGGTTAATCAAACCCGTTAACACCGCGCCCACCGGCCGCGCACGTCAGCGTCACATTCCCGCCATCACAGCCGTTGCAGACCTGCCGCCCCGGCTGGGAGTCGTGACTGGGCGTCCCTGCCGCGTGGCTCAGGTCCAATGCACCTGCGAACCGCCGGGCAACGCCATCCGCGCCTGCATCGGTTGATCATAGGCCAGCCCGACACTGTCGCAGAACTGTATGACCCAGGCATCATCCATGGTCAGAAAATCAAGGACGGACCCCAGAAACTCGGGATTTGCGGCCTGATCGCGCAGATCCGCCTCGCTCGCTCCGGTTGCGCCCAGAAAGACCGGCAGCAACTCATCATTGCCCGCCAGCCAGGCAAGCGCTTTTAAGCCCAAAGTCTCGGCTGCATCGGCGGAAAATAGCATATGGGCACACATTCCTGACACTTCGCTGTCAAATTGATGAAAATACGAAAGGGTTTGTTAACCAGTCTCATTAAAACTTGAGTCAATTCCAATGCAAGGGGCGAAAGGGCACCACGTGCAGGGCACTATCCTCATCATCGACGGGGTTGCGACCAACCGGATCATGCTAAAGGTCCAGCTGTCCGCCGCCTATTACCGGGTGGTTCAGGCCGAAACGGTCGCCGATATTGCCAAGACCGCCAGACGCTGCCGCCCCGACCTGATCCTCAGCGCGATGTCGCTGCCCGATGGCGAGGCGATGGATGTGAAACAGGCGCTGGCCGCAGATGACCAGCTTGCCGAAATCCCGATGATCGCCATTGATCGCGACAACGACGCCGACCGCCGTCTGGCCGCTCTCAGCGCCGGCATCGACGACGTGCTGTGCCAGCCGCTCGACGACACCATGCTTCAGGCCCGCATCCGCAGCCTGCTGCGCGCCAGCAGCACCCACGAAGAGCTGCATCTGCAACAGGGCGGCTCGCATGGCTATGCCCTTCCCCTGTCCAGCCCGCATATCAGCGCCGGTCTGAGCGGTGCCCATGTCGCGCTGGTCACCGAACAGACCGCCACTGCCGTCTACTGGCAGGCGCAGCTCGCGCCGCGGGTTCCCTACCACCTGTGCAACCACCAGTTCAGCGCCGTGCATCCGCTGATGCGCGAACCGGTGCCGGATGCCATCGTGATCGAACTCGGCCGCAATACGCTGGCGCAGGGCCTGCGCCTGCTGGCCGACCTGCGCGCCCGCGCCGCCACCCGGAAATCCGTCGTCATCGCTGTCGTCCACCCCGCCGATCCCGCCATCGCCGCAGAAGCTCTGGACCGGGGCGCTCATGATGTGCTCCAGTCCGGGTTCGATGTCGCCGAACTGGCGCTGCGACTGGATAGCCAGCTGCGCAACAAGGCGCGGATCGACCAGCTGCGCGACAATCTGCGCAACGGGCTGCGCGCCGCCGTCGAAGACCCGATGACCGGCCTCTTCAACCGCCGCTATGCCAAGCCATTTCTGGAGCGCGTCGCGCAGACATCGGCCAAGACCGGCGAGACATTTGCCGTCATGCTGGCCGATCTGGACCACTTCAAGCAGATCAATGATCTCTACGGCCACCCGGTCGGTGACGCCGTGCTGATCGAAGCGGCCAAGCGCCTGCAGACCGCGCTGCGCCCGGTAGACCTGCTCGCCCGCATCGGCGGCGAGGAATTCATGATCGTGATGCCCGCGATCGGCGAGGCCATGGCCGAGGCCGCCGCCAGCGATCTCTGTAACCGGATCAACAGCAAGCCGTTTCACATCGCCGGTGTCGAGACACCGATCTATGTGACCATCAGCATCGGTGCGGTGATCGGCGGGCGATCGACCCCGGCAGATCAGCACAGCCGCACCGCGCTGTCGCCTCAGGATCAGGACAGCGCCGTCAGCGCCCTGATCACCAATGCCGACCGGGCGCTTTACGCGGCCAAACATGCCGGACGCAATCAGGTCTCGCTCGCGGAGCTTGCCGCCTGACGCAGTCCACCACGGCTCCGGGACTTCTTGCGGGGCAAACGGCTCAGAGATATCCGCGCGGACCATGGCGCGGCGCAGGACACAGACCACGACCACCAGACACGGGACAGTGTTATGGGCGCCAGCGGCCACAGACCGGGACAACCCGGCAGGCCACTGGCACAGACGCAGGCAGGACCGGCCGAGCAGCCAAAGGGTCCAGAAACATGAAACGGGGCAGCGATCCTCTCACTGCCCCGTTTGGTATGGCTGCAATTCGACGAGGTGCTATATCCCGGTCATACGCACCTCATGCCTGTTAGCCTGCGCAGCAATGGCTCAATGCGGCCACCGGCGCCGACGCGGATGTTTGATCCGCTGTTCCAGATTGTCGGCATAGGCCGCCCGTTCGAGCGGGCTCATCGCCACCACCTGATCCAGCCAGGCCGCCTGCACCGAGCGCTGGAACCCATGCCGCCGCTCGGCGTGTTCATCCAGCATTCCGCTCAGCGCCTCGGCATCAAAGGGGTCGGCCCGCAGCAGATCCACCACCTTGCGCCCCTCGGCCTGACGCCGTCCCTGATAGCTGCCGTGCTCGCCTTCTGCCGCTTTGCGCAGGCTACGGCGGGTCTCGACCTCCAGATCCCGGAACAATATCGCGCCCACCGGCGGTGGCATCCCGGCAGCGGCCCTGCCGCCCGCAAACCGCCAGGCGGCCCCGCCCACAATGCCGACAATCACCAGGTTCAGCGCCAGAGAGGCAATCAGAAGCCAGCGCATCCAGCAACGCCGCTCAGGTCTGGGGGGTTCGTTGGTCATTCCATCTCCTCGCTCAGCACCATCGCCAGGTCGTAACTGTCATCCGGCAACGCATCCTCACTCATCTCCAGCCCGGCAAGGCTCACCGGGTCGGGCAGGAACGACGGCGGCGCCAGCCCGATCCACAGCCCCGCCGCGCCCGCCACGCTAAGGCCTCCTAGGGCAGGCCATCCGCCCAGCCCGGCCAACAGATCCCGCAGCCCGGCAAAAATCCGGTCGCGCATATCAGCGGGCTCAGCCGCCAGAACCTCCACAGGCACGCTGCGCTGCAGGATCGCCGCCTGCGTCGCCTGTGCATCGCTCAGGATCGCGCGCTCCAATGCCGGGGGCAGCGCCATCGGTGCGGCGGTTCGCGCCTCGGCAAACAGATCGTCCAGCACCAGCTCCGCAGCTTCCAGCGCCGCCGGATCCAGCTCATGCAGCGCATCATCGCCCATATCCGCGGGCGCAGTTTTTCCAGTTTTATCAACCATCACTATACCCCAGTTCAGCCCGCCGCCCGGCAAGAAGAGCCGCCAGCGCCCGCTTGCCCCGCGCGGTCAGACTTTCGACCGCCTCGACGCTGATGTCCATGATCCCGGCAATTTCCGGGTTCGGCAGATCCTCAATGTGGCGCAGCACCACCGCCTGCCGCTGACGCTCCGGCAGCTGCATCAAAGCCGCCTGCAAAGCATCCTGCCGCGCGCCATCCTGCATCTTCTCTGCGGCGGATTTCGACGGATCGGGCGGATCGGGTATCGCATCCAGATCCACATGCCCCCCGCGCAGGCGGCGCTTGTGATCGATACAGAGGTTCATCACCACACGGTAGAGCCAGGTCGACAGCCGCGCCCGTCCGGGTTCCCAATGTTCCGCCTGTCGCCACAGACGCACCATTGCCTCCTGGGCGATATCCTCGGCCTCGGCCCGGTTGCCCAGAACCCGCATCGCGACCCCTAAGGCCCGAGGCGCCAACCGCGAGGTCAGCAAACCCGCCGCATCGCGGTCGCCCGCCGCAAATCGGATCAGCAAGGCGCCATCGGGATCATCCAACACAGGACCATCCACAGCGCCCGCATCAGCCGCCGCTTTGACGTCAGGCGGTGACATCAGCGGGCCCTCATCACGGGCCCGCTGCAGGGTATCGGCAGAATTATGCACCTCTCGTATCGGATCAGTTCTGTTCCGTCCCGCTGTCCTGCGCCCCGGCGCGCGGTCGGTGACCAGCGCCATGGCGGTCACGGAACTTTGCCCGGGCAGCTTCGAATTCATCCTTGCTGATTGCACCATCGTCATTGGCATCGGCGCGGTCAAACATCTTTCCGATCCGGCGCGGTTTCGGCAACTCATCCAGGCTCAGCGCGCCATCCTTGTTGGCGTCCATCCGCTCCAGCATCGCTGCGGCACGGGTCTTGGCACGGGCCTCGGCAGCCTTTTCCATCTCAGCCAGCGTCAGCTTGCCATCGCCATCCGCATCCGCCGCAGCAAAGCGCGCCTCGCGCAGACCTTCCATCTCGCTCTTGGTGACCTGACCATCACCATTGGTGTCCATCTCCTCAAAGCTCATCCTTGGACCATGCCCGCCCTTGCCCGCAAACCCCGGTTTGGCGATCGCACCGGTGGCCCCGATCAGAGCTCCGACAGCAACAACAGCGGCAATAAAATTGGTATGCTTCATATCTGCGCGTCCTCTTGCAGCAGGCAGCCCCATGCTGCCGATCACAGAAACAAAACGCAGCCCCATCCGGGTTCCGTCGCAAAAACTTCAAAACCGTCGCAGAAAGTTTCAACCGTCCATTGCACTGAAGCACTTGGCAGCGCAGTCTTGCGGCATGCCGACGCACTGTGGCGCACTGCCTCTTTTAACTTATGGGAGAAACGCTCAGATAAGCGGACAAAAGATAGGATTTGTCATGACCGAGTCATCTGTGGCCCTTTCGGCCGATATTCAATCGAACGATCAGGAAGACCGCCCCACCATGCCCGCGGTTCTGCGCGGCTGGCGGTGCAAATGCCCCAACTGCGGCGAAGGCAAGCTGCTGCACTCCTATCTGAAGGTGAACGACAGCTGCTCCAACTGCGGGCTTGATCTCACCCATGCGCGCGCCGATGACGGCCCGGCCTATCTGACCATTCTGCTGGTCGGCCACATCATGGCCCCGCTGCTGCATGTGGTCTATTTCACCTGGCGGCCCGAGCCGATGGTCACCTTCACGGTGTTCTCGCTGGGCTGTTTGCTGTCCTCGCTGTTCCTCCTGCCACGGATGAAAGGCATCGTGATCGCCTATCAATGGGCACGCCGGATGCACGGCTTCGGCAAGGACAGCTGATCCCGAAAATCGACAGGAAGACCCAGACATGAGCAAATCGCCCAGCCCGGCCCAGGCAACCATGGACACCGGCTACGCCGATGCCGCCACTGCCCGCCGGGACACAACACCGATCCGCAACGCCGCGACAATTATCGCCGTGCGCGACCGGATGGGCGACGACCCTCAGGTGCTGATGGGGCAGCGCGGGGCAAAGGCCGCCTTCATGCCCAACAAGGTGGTCTTTCCCGGCGGCGCCGTCGATCCGGGCGACGCCGATGTCCCGCTCGCCAGCGCCCTGCCGCCCCTCTGTCGCGAACGGCTGACGGAGCAGGCGCAGGAGGATCTGCATCACGCTCTTGCCGCCGCAGCCATCCGCGAGCTGTGGGAGGAAACCGGCCTCATCCTCGGGCAGCCCGGCAGCTGGCCGACAGCCCCCACCCCCGACTGGGTCGATTTTGCCGCGACCGGTCATCTGCCTGCCGCCGAGGCGCTGCAATTTGTCTTTCGCGCCATCACGCCCCCCGGTCGCCCGCGCCGCTTTGATGCGCGGTTCTTTCTGGTGGATGCGGCGCATGTCAGCAGCGATATCGACGATTTCTCCCGCGCCTCGGATGAGCTGTCGCACCTGCAATGGATCCCGCTCAGCCAGGTGCGCACCTATGATCTGCCCTTCATCACCGAGGTGGTGCTCGCCGAGGTCACCCGCCGCATCCGCCAGGAAGGCCCGCCCGCAAGCGTGCCGTTCTTTCGCAATGATGATGAATCGAGCCATTTTCTGCGGCTGAACGGCTATCCGATGCCGCAGGACGGCTGACCCCCGGCCAGTTGCCTTGCCCGCACGATCGCTCAGATCGCCAGCAGCAGTGCCAGAATGGACAGGATCAGCAAGCCCATGCCCAGGATTTCCCGGCGCGTGATCTGTTCCCTGAAGAACAGCACCGATGCCAGCAGGGACAACAGCAATTCGATCTGTCCCAGCGCCTTTACATAGGCCGCGTTCTGCAGGGTGAAGGCCCAGAACCAGCAGAAGGATCCCGCCATGCTGGTCAGGCCCACCCAGATCGCCACCCGCCGCGCCGCCCAGACCCGCGCGATTTCGCCCGGCTCCCGCCACTTCAGCCAGACCAGCATGAACAGCGTCTGCAGGCTCACCACAATGGCCAGCGTGACCCCGGCACGAAACGCAGGCGCCAGCGCGTCAAGCTCAAGCGAGGCGGCGCGGTAGCTCACCGCGGAAAAGGCAAACAGCACCCCCGATCCCAGCCCCAGCAGCGACGCCGGACTGGACAGATGCCGCCACCACGGCCCCTTGCTTTCAGGCGTCTTCGACAGCACCAGCACCGCGCAGAGGCCGATGACAATGGCCAGCCAGCCCAGCGGCGTGATCTGATCGCCCAGCACCACCAGCCCCACCAGCGCGGTCTGAATCACCTCGGTTTTCTTGAAGGTGATGCCCACGGCAAAATTGCGCTGGCGAAACAGCGCCACCACGCAGACGGTCGCAAGGATCTGCGCCGTCCCGCCAATGGTGGCAAACACCCAGAACCGCCCGGTCAGCGCGGGCATCCCCTGCCCCGATATCGCCAGATAGGCCAGCAATCCGGCCCAGATCACCGGCGCCGAATAGACAAACCGGGCAAAGGTCGCGCCGGCCGACGACAGCGTGACGCTGCTCAGCACTTTTTGCAGCATGAAGCGAACCGTCTGGAAACTGGCCGCGGCGATAGCGATGGGGATCCACAATGTCATACCGCCCTTATGGGGCGCTATCGGCGCTCTGACCAGATCGGATGTGCCACCGGATCCTTTGCGCGCAGCGCATATCGGCGCAGGACCGCGCCATAAGACGGATAGGCATAGCCTTCGTTGCGCCTTAGAAACTCCGCGCGCCGACTTCGGTACAGCTTCGGCAACGCGTACCAGGGCACCCCCGGATGGCTATGGTGCACCACATGCAGGTTGTTGTTCAGAAACAGAAACCCCAGAACACCGCCCCGCTCGATGATCACCGTGCGCGCCGCCGGGCTGACATGGGCGCGATGCTCCAGAAAGGTGCGGATCTTCAGGATCGCAAGCCCCAGATAGGCCGCCAGCAGATAGGCCCATAGCGGCAGCGCGCTCTGTCCCACCAGCCACAACGTCAGCCCAGCCCCCAAGATATGCAGCAGCCAGTCGCGCAGCACTGCCATGCTCCCGCCCCGGATCAGCCGCCAGTCCGCCACCATAAAACGGATCTGCCCCAGCAGCGGCCCCAGCAGCACCCGCCCCAGAAGCGTGTTGTTCACCCGCAGCAGCAGCCGCGCCGGCAGCCCCAGCCGCCGCCAGCGCGCCGGATCCAGGTAATTGCTTTCGGGATCATCATAAGGATCGGTCAGCCGCTCATCCCGGTGATGCGCCAGATGGGTGTCGCGAAACCGGCCATAAGGAATGGCAAGGTTCAGTGGCAGCGCCATCAGCGCCTCGTTCAGCGCCCTCAGGCGGAACGGATGCCCATGCAGCGCCTCATGACAAAGCGAGGAATGCAACGTGATCAGACAGGCCAGAACCGGCACCGCCAGCCAGACAGATAGAGGTGGCAGCCAGATCAGCGCCGCGCCCCAGACCGCGTAACAGCCGAGCATCAGCCCCAGCGTGCCCCATTCGACCCGCCCCGGATTAAGCACGAAACGGTCTAGGCCAGCGCTGCGGGCGGTATGCGGATCAGACATGCCGCCGCCCCCAGCCCACGCCTGCCCAGACCCGTTCATAGATCACATAGCACAGGAACCCGACGCAGCTGTTCAGGATCGCAAGCCTGCCGCCCAGCCCGGCAGATCCGGTCACCAGCCAGCCAACGCCCGCCATCATTATCAGGCCAAGCAGGTTCCAGATCACCGCCTTCGCCACGGATCGCGCCCGCGTTTCCATCCGCATCCTCCTGTTTTTTTCGGCTCCCC
This sequence comes from Phaeobacter sp. JH20_29, assembly GCF_048056175.1. NCBI lineage: Bacteria > Pseudomonadati > Pseudomonadota > Alphaproteobacteria > Rhodobacterales > Roseobacteraceae > Phaeobacter > Phaeobacter sp. JH20_29. The sequence goes on along the minus strand of NZ_JAYMWO010000018.1, from coordinate 420,932 downwards.
TCAGGCCTACCCCGGCGCGACACGATGCAGAATTCGGAATATGATTAACAAAATTCAGCAACAGTGATAATAATCACCACATGATTGAAATTCTGGACAAACGGCTACGCGCCGAACAGTTCCGCCTGCGTCTCAACCGCGCGCTCAGCGACAGCGGCCTCAGCCAGAGCGCGCTGGCCCGCGCCATCGGCGTCGACCGCTCCACCATCTCGCAACTGCTGACCGACGCCGGCGCGCGGCTGCCGAACGCCCATGTGGTCGGCGCCTGCGCCGCGGCCCTCGGCGTCTCTGCCGACTGGCTCCTCAGCCTTTCGGACCGCCCGGAGAACGCCGCCGATCTGGTGGCCGCCAGCCTGACGATGACCGAGGCCCCCCGCGCTCTGGTGGATGAACGTATCTTTGAATGGCACCAGGAGGCACAGGGCTACAAGATCCGCCATGTACCCGCCGCCCTGCCCGACATGCTGAAAACCCGCGCCCTGCTGGAATGGGAATATGCCCCGCATCTGGGCCGCACCGCCGATCAGGCCATCGGCGCGTCGGAGGATCGTCTGACATGGATGCGCCAATCAGCCTCCGATTATGAAATCGCCATGCCCATCTATGAGCTGGAGAGCTTTGCTCAGGGCGTCGGCTACTATGAGGGGCTGTCGGCAGAGATCCGGCGGGAGCAGCTTACCCACTTTGAACGCCTCTGTGAGCAGCTCTACCCCCGCCTGCGCATCTATCTCTTTGATGCCAAGCGGCTTTATTCCTCACCGATCACCATCTTCGGCCCGCTCCTAGGGGTGTTCTATGCCGGCTCGCATTATCTGGCCTTCCGCGACAAGGAGCGGATTGCCACCTTCACCAGCCATTTCGACAATCTGGTGCGCGAGGCCGATATCACCGCCCGGCAGCTGCCGGGACGGCTCAGAGCGCTCAGCGCCGCGATCAGCAGCGGTTCCACCTAACACCGAGGGCTGCGCCTGCCTTGCAGCCGGGCAGAACATTTCACCGTTGGGCAAGCGTTTCCGCCCGCCACTCCACCGTCACAGCTTCGGGTCCGGATTCTCCGTGTGGCCATCAACCGCAATCACCTGCCCCGATACCAGCCGCGCCGCGTCCGACCCCAGAAAAACCGCCATATTGGCAATGTCGCTGGCCTCGACAAACCGTCCCATCGAGGTGCCGGAGGCATAGCCCGTATAGACCTCATCCCGGGTCATGCCCTTGGCCGCCGCCTCGCGCTCCAGCACCCCTTCCATCCGCGGGCCTTCCACCGCGCCGGGACAGATCACATTGGCGCGGATGCCAAAGGGGCCAAGCTCCATCGCCAGCGTCTTCATCAGCCCGATCACTGCCCATTTGGCCGAACAATAAGGTGCCCGGTTCGGATAACCGTACTGCCCGGCAGTTGAGGATGTCACGATGATCGACCCGGCCTTTGCCGCCTTCATCAAAGGTGCGGCGTATTTCGCCGCCAGAAAGCAGCCCTCCAGATTGACGCTCACGCATTTGCGCCAGTCCTCCAGCGCAATATCCTCGATCAATGCGGTCGGCCCAGCGATGCCCGCATTGGCACAAAGCACATCGAGCCCGCCCCAGGCGTCAGCGATCTCCGCAAACAGCGCCTTGACGCCCGCCTCATCGGTGGCATCCACTGCCGTCGCCCTCCAGCCCTCCGGCACGTCTGCCAGTGCGACGGCGCTCACATCCGTGACCCAGACCTGATGCCCGGCGGCGGCAAAGCCCTCGGCCAGGGCGCGGCCAATTCCTGACCCGCCGGCGGTGATCAGAACCCGGCTCATGCCCTCGGTACTCACCGTGGCGCGCCGATGGCGCGGCCCAGCCCGTCGGGCGCGGGCAGCGCCGCATGAGCCTCGGCCAGCTTCACCAGATTGGCCTCGATATGCGGCGCAGGCGGAGCAGAGCGGCGGGTCGCAAGGTCCACGTGCAGCAGCATATGCTCGCCGGTCGCCAGCAGACGCTCGCCCGAATACATCTCATGCCACAGGTGCATCTTCTTGCCAGCGCCCATGATCACCCGTGTCCGCACCTGGATCGGATCACCCGCGTGCACCTCGTCGATGTGGCGGATATGGGTCTCAGCGGTGAAATAGCTGCCGCCACTGGCGATATACTCCGCATCGCAGCCGATGATCATCATCAGCCGGTCGGTGGACTGCGCGAACGCATCCAGATAGCGGCTCTCGGTCATATGGCCGTTGTAATCGGTCCAATCCAGCGGCACCACGCGGCTCTGGGTCAGAACCGGCTGGCTCAGGTCTTTCAGGTCCCCGATCGCGCGCACCAGCCCGGCCTCGCCCTCGCGGTTCAGGTCATGACTGTTCTGCAGCGCGCCCGCACCCCAGTTGTTTGCGCCCAGCGCCCGCATCATGCCGACCAGGTTGTCATCCCGGTGCCGCTCAAGCTCTCGGATCGAATACTGGCCGGACTGTTCGTCCGACTGGCCCGCGATCAGGTCGACCAGCTCATCGGTGAACTCCGGCACATCCATCAGCTTAGTCCACGGCCAGCTGAGGCAGGGTCCGAACTGCGCCATGAAATGCTTCATGCCCGCCTCGCCGCCCGCCACCCGGTAGGTCTCGAACAGACCCATCTGCGCCCAGCGGATGCCAAAGCCATAGCGGATCGCGTTGTCGATCTCCTCGGTGGTGGCGATACCGTCCTTGACCAGCCACAGCGCCTCGCGCCAGACTGCCTCCAGAAAGCGATCCGCCACATGGGCGTCGATCTCTTTCTTCAGGTGCAGCGGGTACATGCCGATCTCGGTGATGATCGCCTTGGCCCGGTCGACAACACCCGCCGGGTTGGCCCCGGTGGTGACCAGCTCCGCCAGCGGCAGCAGGTAGACCGGGTTGAACGGATGCGCGACCACGATCTGGCCGGGATTCTCGCGCCCGTCCTGCAGCTGCGACGGCTTGAAGCCCGAGGTGGAGGAGCCGATCACCGCATCCGGCGCGCAATGCGCCTGCAGCTCGGCATAAACCTTCTGTTTCAGGTCCAGCCGCTCCGGCACGCTTTCCTGGATCCATGCCGCGCCGTCCACGGCCTCCGCAATGGTGTCATGGAAGGTCAGGCTGCCCTCCGCAGGCAATGCCACATTGCCAAGGCCGGGCAAGCTCCGGCGGGCATTCCCCAGCACTTCGCCGATCTTGCGCTCCGCTTCCGGGTCCGGGTCGAACACCCGCACGTTCCAGCCATTCAGCAGGAACCGCGCGGCCCAGCCGCCGCCGATAACCCCGCCGCCGATGATTGCTGCTGTTTTCATGTCAGAATACTCATCCAAGTCCAGGTCCATAGCGTGGCAATACCGACAAGAAATCCCACGCCTCCTACTTTTCCCGCTGTACTGATTCGCTTGCCGATCAAACCGATCACTGCGCCCGCCAACACCAATGCACCTGCGTTGAAACCGCTTCCCACGAGAAACGCAATTTGCCCATTCTGTTGCCAGCCCTCATGAAGAAATGCCGGAGCGGCCAACGCTGCAGCCATCATGGCGACCGCGGCGGCAAAGTACCTCCATCCGCCATCGCTTGCCTGAAGAAAGGCAGAAAGACCAACAATCCCTGCAAACGGAAGCGTCATTACCAAAACCATGCTGAAATCCCCTTTTTGGTTATGATTCGCATCATTGGGTTTTCGCTGCCAAGTTCAAGCAGGGCCAATTGGCCGGTGCACAGGGGGTGCACAGAGGGTGCACGCAGTCACCCCCGGTTTTGAATGCTTACGTCGCCACCGGTGCGCGTTTCACCAGACCCAGCTGCTCCCGCACGTCCTGCGGCCCCATCACACGGGCCCCCATGTTCTCGATGATGGTGCCCGCCCGTTCGACCAGCTGCCAGTTTTCCGCCAGCTGCCCCTTGCCGAGCCACAGGTTGTCCTCAAGACCCACCCGCACATTGCCGCCCGCCAACACGGAGGCCGCCACATAGGCCATCTGATCGCGCCCCAGCGAGAACGCCGACCAGTCCCAGTCACCCGGCACATTGTTCACCATCGCCATGAAGGTGTTGAGGTCATTGGGCGCGCCCCAGGGGACCCCCATGCACAGCTGGACCAGCGCCGGGCTGTTCAGCACGCCTTCCTTCACCAGCTCCTTGGCGAACCACAGATGACCGGTGTCGAAGGCTTCGATCTCCGGCTTCACCCCCAGATCGGTCATCATCTGGCCCATGGCGCGCAACATGCCCGGCGTGTTGGTCATCACGTAATCGGCCTCGGCGAAGTTCATCGTGCCGCAATCCAGCGTGCAGATCTCCGGCAGGCACTCCGCCACATGCGCCATCCGGGCGGTGGCGCCGATCATATCGGTGCCAGCCTCGCTCAGCGGCAGCGGGTTTTCGGTGTCGCCAAACACCATGTCACCGCCCATGCCCGCTGTCAGGTTCAGCACCACATCGACATCCGCATCGCGGATCCGCTCGGTCACCTCGCGGTACAGATCCAGCCGTCGGCTGGGGGCACCGGTCTCGGGATCACGCACGTGGCAATGCACGATCGCCGCCCCGGCCTTGGCCGCCGCAATGGCGCTTTCGGCAATCGCCTGGGGCGATCTGGGCACATGCGGGCTGCGATCCTGGGTGCTGCCAGAGCCGGTCACGGCGCAGGTGATAAAGACGTTTTTGGCCATATTCAGAGGCATTTTGGTTTTCCCCTCGATGTACAGGGTTGTGCCCGAGTTATCCCCAAGCCTGCCCCCAGATTCCTGTTTGTGTTGCTTTCAACAGTGCCGCAGCCTTGGTGCACCCACTAGTCAACATGCGAATCGAACTTGATGAAATCCGCAAAAAACATCCTCCAGCCCGAGAATCAGCCGCTAAAAACCGCTGTTTTGGTGCTTGATGAGAGCAATACGCTGTCCTTCGCCGCTGCCGTCGATCCGATGCGCGCGGCCAATCGGCTGGCAGGTCGCGGCGCATTCGACTGGGACTATGTCACCGCCACCAGCGAGCCTGCGATGCTGACCAGCGGCCTCTCGGTGCCCGGCATCCCGCTGGCCCGGCTGCAAAGCTGCGAATTGCTGATCGTGATCGCCGGCTTCCAGCTCGCGCGCCATGCGACCCCCAGCCTGCTCGCCGGTCTGCGCCGTCTGGCGGCAGGTGGCGCGACCATCGCGGGCATCGACGGCGGCCCCTGGCTGATGGCCGAGGCCGGCCTGCTGGACGGCCACCCCGCGACGACACATTGGGAAGATCTGGACAATTTCGCCAGCCGCTTTCCGGGCGTGCAAAGCCGCAACGATCGCTTCACGCTCTCCGAGGGGCGGATGACCTCCGGCGGGGCGACCCCGGCGATCGAGATGATGCTGCATATCATCGGCAGCCGTCATGGTGCGGGCTTTGCTTCACGCGTGGCCGGCCTGTTCCTCTACGATGGCCCCGGCTCGACCGAACGGCCACAAAGCCGCCTTGGCAGCTCCAGACATTCCTCGCTCACGGCACGGGCCAACGCCCTGATGGAGGCCGCGCTGGACGATCCCAAACCGCTCAGCGAGATTGCCGAGGAACTGGGAACCAGCACCCGCAGCCTGCAACAGCAGTTCCGCCTGCGGCTGAATACGACGCCGCAGGACCATTATCTGCAACTGCGTCTGGCCGAGGCACGCCGACTGGTGACCGACACCGATCTGCCGATCATGGAGGTCGCGCTGGCCACCGGCTTCAACTCGCAGTCGAGCTTTGCCCGCGCCTTCCGCACCGCCCATGGCATCACCGCGCGCGAACTGCGCCAGACCAGCCTCGCAACCGCCGCAACGCCACGTCTGGCGGCAAGCAAACCGCTGTTCAGCCAAGCCCCCCTGTCGCAGGGCCAGACCTCGCTGCGCCAGAGCGGACCGCTGCCACGGCACTCAACCGGTTCTTACTGACTGAGCCTTTTGCAGATCAGAACGGACGCCCCGGCGGGCGTGCCCGTTCTGCCAGCAGCACCGCCAGATCAATAAGGCATCGGATGGGCGCGATGGGCCGCGTCGATCTCGTCCATCACCTCCGGCGACAGCGTCAGATCATCGCCCGCCAGCGCGTGCTCCAGCTGCGGCAGCGTGGTGGCACCCAGAATGGCCGACGCCATGAACGGCCGGGTATGGCACCAGGCCAGCGCCATATGCACCGGGTCCAGACCATGGCGCGCGGCAATCTCCAGATAGGCGGCTACCGCCGGATAGACCCGCGGCGTATCACGCCCGCCCAGTTCCGGGTTCAGCGTCTTGCGGGAGGCCTCAGGCACCGCACCATCCTGATATTTCCCCGTGAGCAAGCCCGTTGCCAGCGGTGAAAATGCCAGCAGCCCGACGTCCTCATAGGCGCTCAGCTCCGCCAGATCGGTATCGTATAGACGGCACAGCAGCGAGTATTCATTCTGGATCGAGGCCACCCGTGGCCCGCCCATCTCCTCCGCCAGCCGCAGCCAGTGCGCCGTGCCCCAGGCGCTTTCGTTGGACAGACCAAAGGCGCGGATATTGCCCTTGTCCACCTGCGCTTTCAGCGCCTCCAGGCAGCCGGCCATATTGTCCAGCACCTCGGCCCGGTCATCGCCACCCGGATCATACTGCCAGTTCTTGCGGAACATATAGCTGCCCCGATTGGGCCAGTGAAACTGATAGAGGTCGATATAATCCGTCTGCAGCCGCCGCAGCGATCCCTCGACGGTGGCCGGAATGGTCTCTGCGGTGATCGCAGCGCCATCGCGCACCGCCTGCAACCCCTCGCCGGAATGTTTGGTCGCCAGGATGTAATCCCCGCGCCGCCCGCTGCGGGCATTCCAATTGCCGATGATCGCCTCGCTGTCCCCGATCGTCTCGGCGCTGATCGGATTCACCGGGTACATCTCGGCGGTATCCAGAAAATTCACCCCCGCCGCCAGCGCCAGGTCGATCTGCGCATGGGCGTCAGACTCATCCGTCTGGGTGCCAAAGGTCATGGTGCCAAGACAGATACGCGACACCTCCATACCGGTGCGGCCAAGCGGGTTCTTTTTCATTTCGCGCAGATCCTTCGTGTTGCAACTCGCAACAGACCCTAGCCCACCCGCGGCCCAGTGCAACCAGATCGCCTCCGTCGTGCATCAGGGCGTTAACCTTTCATGCACAATCCAGACGTGAAACACGATGGATATGATATGATTAAAATTGTCGCAAATCTAGAAAAGGAGAGTGACAACATGACGTTCTCTATGTCCAAAAGCTACAAAGACCTGATCGCAGAAGCTGAAGCCATCGTGGTGTCGATTTCCCCGGCAGAGGCGGCAGATTTGCATGGCCGTGACGACAGCCTGTTTGTCGACCTGCGGGTAATCCGCGAAGTTGAACGCACCGGCGTCATCCCCGGCGCCCTGTCCTGCCCGCGCGGCCTGATGGAGTTCTGGATTGATCCTTCCAGCCCCTACCACAAACCGGTCTTTGCCGAGGATCGGGCCTTCATCTTCTATTGTGACAACGGATGGCGGTCGGCCCTGGCTGCCAGCACCGCGCTGGAAATGGGATTGCAGCGGGTGGTCTTTTTGAAAGGCGGCTTTGATGCCTGGATCGCCGACGGGGGCGATGCCATCCCTTACAAGTGGTAAATACCGGCTGATACCGGACAAGCGGTGCTTGTCACCCCGCGCAAAACCCGGCAGCCTGTGCCTCTGACAGCCAGAGGGAGCACAGCATGCCGCAAACCATCACAAAAGGCGTCAAGGCGCTCCTTGACGAGGCCAACGCCGTCGTGGACACTATGTCCGTGGAGGCCGCAAAAGAGGCCATCCATGATGACGCCTATGCCTTCATCGACCTGCGCGATATCCGCGAATTGCAGGCCAGCGGCATGATTCCAGGCGCCTTTTCCTGCCCGCGCGGGATGCTGGAATTCTGGATCGACCCGGACAGCCCCTACCACAAACCGGTGTTCAATCAGGACAAGACCTATGTCTTCTACTGTGCCAGCGCCTGGCGCTCCGCGCTGGCCGCCAAGGCGGCGATGGAGATGGGGCTCGGACCGGTGATGCACCTTGAGGGCGGTTTTACCGCATGGAGCAAGGCCGGCGGCGAAATCGCCCAGCGCGACGACTGACCCGCACCCCACCTGCGCCGGAACGACCTGCACCGGAATAACCCGCGCCTGACAGGCCTGCGCGGCAAATCTGCCGCGCCGCTGCACAATACGACATTCCTGACCGGCAAATGTCGGAAACACCCGTGCAATCCCGCGGCGCAGCGGTCATGACTGGCCATTATGCGGATGATGATTTCCTTTGCGGCGCTGTTTCTTTCGGTGATCCTGTTGCAACTGTCGACCGGCGGCGTTGGCCCGCTGGACGCGATCTCTGGCCTGACGCTTGGCTTTGACAAGGAGCAGATCGGCTTTCTCGGCTCGGCGCATTTCCTTGGCTTTTTCGTCGGCTGCTGGTGGGTGCCGCGCCTGATGGGCAATGTCGGCCACAGCCGCGCCTTTGCCGTCTGTACCGCGCTCGGCGCCATGGGGCTGATCGGCCACACCCTGACCGAGGATCCAATGGCCTGGGCCGTGATGCGCATGGCCTCCGGCCTCTGCGTTGCGGGCTGCTACACGGTGATCGAAGCCTGGCTGAACGCCAAGGTCACCAATGAAAGCCGTGGCCGCGCCATGGGCACCTACCGGATCGCGGATCTCTCCGCCTCGCTCGCGGCGCAGCTGCTGATCGCGGTGCTGCCGCCGGCCTCCTACGTGTCCTACAACCTGCTGGCCATCCTCTGCTGTGCCGCGCTGCTGCCGCTCACCATGACCAAGGCGAGCCAGCCGGAGATCCCCGACGCCCCGCGCCTGCGCCCGAAACTGGCCTGGGCCTGCTCGCCACTCGCCGTCGCGGGGGTGATCGTCGCCGCGCTCAGCTCAGCCTCCTTCCGTATGGTGGGGCCGATCTACGGTCAGGAGGTCGGTCTGGAGGTCGGCCAGATCGCCTTCTTCCTCGCCACCTTTGTTCTGGGCGGTGCGCTGGCGCAATATCCGCTCGGCTGGCTGGCCGACAAATACGACCGCCGCTGGGTTCTGATCTGGCTGTCGGTGGTGGCGATCCTGTCCTGTGGCGTCACCATGGCGGCCAGCGGCATGGGCACATTGGCGGTGATGGCCTCTGCCGCCTTCTTCGGTTTTACCACCATGCCGATCTTCTCGGTCTCGGCCGCACACGCTAACGACTTTGCCACCTCGCAGCAGCGCGTCGAACTCTCCGCCGCGCTGATGTTCTTCTACGCCCTTGGTGCCATCGCCTCGCCGCTGATCACCTCGGCGCTGATCGAAAACTACGGTCCCGGCGCGTTGTTTGCCTTTGTCGCCGTGGGCCACCTTGGGCTGATCGTCTTTGGCCTGCTGCGGATGCGCGCCCGCCCCGCCCCCGAGGATCGCACACGCTATGTCTATGCGCCGCGCACCTCCTTCACCATTGGCCGCCTGCTGAAACGCTCCCGCGAGCGCCGCTAGCCCGCCGCGACCCGATACGGGAAAATGGCGGCAAAGCGCACCACGGGGTTTTCGGCGGCAGCGCCATGCGCTAGACGGGCCAGCAGAGCTTTAGTTGGATGGATGATATGGCGCGCTTTCTCATTACCTCGGCGATCCCCTATATCAACGGGATCAAGCATCTGGGCAATCTGGTCGGCAGTCAGCTGCCCGCAGATCTCTATGCCCGCTACCAGCGGGCGCGCGGCCATGAGGTGATGTTCCTCTGCGCCACCGACGAACACGGCACCCCCGCCGAACTGGCCGCCGCCAAGGCAGGCAAGCCGGTGGCGGAATACTGTGCCGAAATGCACGAGGTCCAGGCCGGTATTGCCAAGGGGTTTGGCCTCAGCTTTGACCACTTCGGCCGTTCCTCCAGTGCGCAGAACCATGCGCTGACCCAGCATTTCGCAGGCAAGCTGGCCGAACAGGGTCTGATCCGAGAAGTGACCGAAAAACAGGTCTATTCCCACGCCGACGGCCGCTTCCTGCCCGACCGCTATATCGAAGGCACCTGCCCCAACTGCGGCCATGAGAAGGCGCGCGGCGACCAATGCGAGGAATGCACCAAGCAGCTGGACCCGACCGATCTGATCGACCCGCGCTCCGCGATCTCCGGCTCCACCGATCTGGAAGTGCGCGAGACCAAGCACCTGTACCTCTGCCAGTCGCAGCTGAAGGACCAGCTGGATGCCTGGATCGACTCCAAGAAGGACTGGCCGGTCCTCACCACCTCGATTGCCAAGAAATGGCTGCATGACGGCGACGGCCTTCAGGACCGCGGCATTACCCGCGATCTCGACTGGGGCGTCCCGGTCAAGAAAGGCGATGAAGATTGGCCCGGCATGGAGGGCAAGGTGTTCTACGTCTGGTTCGATGCCCCCATCGAATACATCGCCTGCGCCAAGGAATGGGCCGACGCCAACGGCAAGACCGACGCCGATTGGGAACGCTGGTGGCGCACCGACAAGGGCGCTGAGGATGTGAAATACGTCCAGTTCATGGGCAAGGACAACGTCCCCTTCCACACCCTCTCCTTCCCGGCCACCATCCTTGGCTCGGGTGAGCCGTGGAAGATGGTCGACCACCTCAAATCCTTCAACTACCTGAACTATGACGGCGGCCAGTTCTCCACCTCGCAGGGGCGCGGTGTGTTCATGGATCAGGCGCTGGACATCCTGCCCGCCGATTACTGGCGCTGGTGGCTGCTGAGCCATGCGCCGGAAAGCAGTGATTCCGAATTCACCTGGGAGAATTTCCAGCAATCGGTCAACAAGGATCTGGCCGACGTGCTTGGCAACTTTGTCAGCCGCATCACAAAATTCTGCCGCTCCAAATACGGCGAGGCGGTTCCCGCAGGCAATGACTACGGCGAGGCCGAACAGGCGCTGATTGACGAAATCAGCACCCGCGTCACCGCCTATGAGGGCCATATGGCTGCCATGGATGTGCGCAAATCCGCGCAGGAGCTGCGGGCGATCTGGGTCGCAGGCAATGAATACCTGCAATCCGTAGCCCCCTGGTCCGTCTTCAAAACCGACCCCGATCAGGCCGCCGCTCAGGTGCGTCTGGGGCTGAACCTGATCCGGCTCTATGCGGTGCTGTCCGCCCCCTTCATCCCCGACGCGACCGAGCGTCTGCTGGCCGCCCTTCAGACCGAGGATCGCAGCTGGCCCGACGATGTGGCCGCCGCCCTCAGCGCGCTGCCCGCAGGTCATGCCTTCACCGTGCCGGAGGTGCTCTTTGCCAAGATCACCGACGAACAGCGCGAAGACTGGCAGGAGCGCTTCTCCGGCACCCGCGACTGATCTCAGGGCCGCGCCCCGTGACAAAGACCAAGGCCGCTCCACCGGGAGCGGCCTTTTTCGTCGGATGCGGGCCATTCCACCCGGCACCGCCACCACCCACACCTGCGCGCTGAAAAATATCAAGGCGCGCAAAAAACCTTAATCTGACTAAAAAAGTCAGGTTGACGATTCCGATTAAATCGGTCAGGTTTAGCGCAGTTCAGCCAACCTGTGATTGTGCAGCCAGCCCGACTGATAGCAATTCAACCGAGATCGTCCAGTGTCGTTTCTTCTGCAATTCTTTTCCCTGCGCCACCGCCCCGCCGAGGGCCGGAGCATACCGCACAGCCTGAACGCCTACGGGCTGCCGCGCGGCGATCAGGGGTTTTGCCTGGAATGGTATCTGGATCGGTCGGAAAACAGAAACGGGTGACCCTGATGAACCAGATGAATTTTGACCACGCCACCACCACGACAACTGCGGCCACCGAAGTCTTCCCAACCTACCACGCCGAGGAACTGGCCCGTGGCGGGAACCAGGCCCGCATTCTGCTCAACGGCCAGATCTACAGCCTGCGGATCACCCGCGCCGGAAAGCTGATCCTGACAAAATGATTTCCAATACTGCAACAGCCGCATCTGCGGTCTCACGGGGCGGGGCCACTGTTGGTCTGCTGACCGACTTGCCCGCCCTGGAAGCCATGGTCGTGCGCCATCTGCGCCACTGGTTCAGCGGGGCCGAAACCCGCATCGCCCTGCGCCACCAGCTGCAAGACCTGCTTGGCCCGGTTCTTGGCCGTCAGACCTATGAGAATTTTGGCCGCCTCTGCAACTTCTGCGTGACCGAAGGCCGCCGCCCGCTGGTGCGCCACGGGATGACCTGCACCTGCCTTGGCGCTGACGAAAACTGCTTTGCCAATCTGGTCGCCGCTGCCGCGCGTGGCGAATATGAGGATGCCAATCTCTTTGCCGCGCTGATGGTGCAGCCCCGACAGGCGCAGCGCGCCACCGTTCTCGCCGCCAAGATCGGCCTGGTACTCGACCAGCTCGCGGATCGGCAGGCCCGCCCCTCCGCGCATCCGGCACCGCTCACCCCGCTGTCGGCAACTCTTCACTGACGGTCCGGCGCCGACCGGCACCCGTCGCTTAACCCGTTCCACTTTACCCGTTTCGACGACCACCTAAGGACCAACCAGATGACATCGCATTTCCTCGCAGGCACCGCTGTTGCAGCGCTCGCCACAGTTGCGGCTCCCGCTTTTGCGGCCGACAAGGCTGAGGTGCTGACCACCTACGCAAATATTGCCCAGGCCAAATACCAGGACAGCCTTGAAACCGCCAAAACCCTGCAAACAGCCGTGGACAGCCTGATCGCTGAACCCTCCGCCGAGGCGCTGGAAGCCGCCCGCAAGGCCTGGCTCGCCGCCCGCGTGCCGTATCAGCAGTCCGAGGTGTTCCGCTTTGGTAATGCCATCGTTGACGACTGGGAAGGCAAGGTGAACGCCTGGCCGCTGGATGAAGGCCTGATTGATTATGTCGATGCCAGCTATGGCGGTCCGACCGATGAAAACACCCTCGCCGCGCTGAACATCATCGCCAATCCGAGCTTCGAGCTGTCCGGCACCACCATCGACGCCAGCACCATCACCCCCGAACTGCTGGAAACCACCCTGCATGAGGCCGACGGCGTCGAGGCCAATGTCGCCACCGGCTATCACGCGATCGAATTCCTGCTCTGGGGGCAGGACTTGAACGGCACCGACCATGGCGCAGGCACCCGCGCCTGGACCGATTTCGCCGCAGGCGAGGACTGCACCAACGGCAACTGCGACCGCCGGGGCGACTACCTGAAGGCGGCGACCGATCTGCTGATCTCCGATCTGCAATGGATGGCCGCGCAATGGGACAGCGAAGGCGAGGCCAGAACCACGCTTCTGTCGGACGAAAACGCAGGCATCACCGCCATGCTGACCGGCATGGGCTCACTCTCCTACGGCGAGACCGCAGGCGAACGTATGCGCCTTGGCCTGATGCTGAACGACCCCGAGGAAGAGCATGACTGCTTCTCCGACAATACCCACAACAGCCACTACTACGACGGTCTGGGCGTGCAGAATGTCTATCTCGGCGAATATATCCGCGCCGATGGCAGCCTGGTCTCCGGCGCCTCGCTCTCCGATCTGGTGCAGGATATTGACCCGGAGCTGGACGCTGAAATGCGCAGCAAGCTTGCGACCACCATGCGTGCGCTGGGTCAGATCAAAACCGCAGCCGAGGCTGGTTTCTCCTACGACCAGATGCTGGAACAGGGCAATGAGGCCGGCGAGGCGCTGATCATGGGCGGCGTCAACGGTCTGGTCGATCAGACCCGCTCCATCGAACGGGTGGTCACAGCGCTGGACCTCGACGGCGTCGCCATCGAAGGCTCCGACTCGCTCGACAACCCATCGGCGGTTTTCCAGTAACCTCGAAAACGCTGCGCCAGCAGCACTGATCAGGCAGGGGCCGCGCATCGCGTGGCCCCTCTATCCGGGGGTCGGCCCGCCGGTCCGCTGCCCCCCGGACCCGCCCCGGCCCACCGGGGCACTTTAGTGCCCCGGCAAGAGTTGATGCCAGCTGCGGTTCCCCCTATCCATGGAAAGGAGGCACAGCGCCCGCCCAAGAAAAGTTGTCCTGCCCGTATGCGAGTTGTCCCGCCGCCCTGCCGTCCGCGCCTGCCCTCCCTCGTGGTGGGGCTCAGCCTGATCGCACTGGCCGCGCCGCTTGCGCCCGCCTCGGCAAATCCGCAGGCCACCCCGCTGTCAAAGACCCTCACCGGGGATGTTGCCAATACCACGGCGCGCCAATCCTCCCCCTTTGACATTCTGACTGACGCGCATCTCGCCACCCTTCCCCGCACCGCCCAGGAACAGACCCGCATCCGCGCCGTCACCCGCCCGGCAGATCAGTTCGACCGGACCGAACCCTATGAGGCGCTGCCCGCAGGGGCCGCCACCGTCCGCGCCCGCACCGATGACGAGGCGTTTTCGCAGCACAGCGCCAATCTCAGCTTCGAGGAAGAGCTGGAATTCAAGCTCGGCAACGGGCTGTTCAAGAAAATCTGGGTCTTCTCCCCCGCCTCCACCCTCGCCTCCGACGGGCTGGGCCCGCTCTACAATTCCCGCGCCTGCCAGCGCTGCCACCTGAAGGACGGGCGCGGCCATGTGCCGGATAGGCCGGACTATGCCTCGACCACGATGTTCCTGCGCGTCTCTGTTCCCGGCCCGGTGCCAGAGCAGATGCAAACCATCGCCGACTATATCGGCACCGCGCCAGAGCCGACCTATGGCGGCCAGATGCAGGATTTCTCCGCCCCCGGCATCGCCCCGGAATACCGCCTCGGCGTCACCTACACCGAAGACACCATCGCACTTGCAGGCGGCGAGACCGCCACCCTGCAACGCCCCGAGTACAGCGCCAATACCCTCGGCTATGGCCCGCTGCACCCCGATGCCATGCTCTCCCCCCGCGTCGCCCCCAGCATGATCGGCCTCGGCCTGCTGGAGGCGATCCCGGCCGCCGACATTCTGGCGGGCGCCGACGAGGATGACAGCAACGGCGACGGCATCTCCGGGCGCGCCAATCTGGTCTGGTCGGTGGAACACAACCGGATCATGCTCGGCCGCTTTGGCTACAAGGCCGGGCAGCCCACGGTGCATGAACAATCCGCCGCCGCCTTCTCCGGCGATATCGGCATCTCCACGCCGCTGTTTCCTGCCCATGCAGGCGATTGCACCACCGCACAGACCAGCTGCCGCAGCGCGCCCCATGGCGGTGATGACATCCGCGAGACCGAGATCGACCAGCCCAATATGGATCTGGTCACCTTCTACAGCCGCAACCTCGGCGTGCCAGCGCGCCGCACCCCGGACGACCCCGCCGTGCTGCGCGGCAAGGCGCAGTTCTACGGCGCAGGCTGCACCAGCTGTCATACACCGAAATTCGTCACCAACCGGCTGGAGGCGCAACCCGCGCAGAGCTTCCAGCTGATCTGGCCCTATAGCGACCTCTTGCTGCATGACATGGGCGACGGCCTTGCCGACAACCGCCCCGAAGCCCGCGCCACCGGGCGCGAATGGCGCACCGCGCCGCTCTGGGGGCTGGGGCTGGTGCAGCAGGTCAATCCCCGCGCAGGTTTCCTGCATGATGGTCGCGCCCGCACCCTGCTGGAGGCAATCCTCTGGCATGGCGGCGAAGCCCAATCCGCCCGAGACACCGTGGTGGGCCTTGCGCCCGAAGGCCGCGCCGATCTGATCCGCTTTCTGGAGTCGCTCTGATGCCCGCATCCCCCAACGCCACCCCCGCGCCATCGCGCCGCTGCCGCGCGCTCCTCACCGGTCTCGCTCTGGCCGCAACCCTTGGCGCAACCCTCCCCGCGCCGCCGCTGATGGCCCAGACCGCGGCGCCGCTTCAGATCACCGCGCCGGAGCTGCCGCCCGCGTCGCTCAGCCGCGCGCTTCAGGTGGACTGGATCCTGACCCACCACATCCTCCCCGGCTTTGACGAGCTGGCCACCCATAGCACCACCCTGGCAGAGGTCGGCGCCCGCCACTGCACCCCGGATGATCCGGCCCTGCGCGATGCCTTTGGCCGTGCCTTTGATGCCTGGATCAAAGTCAGCCATCTGCGCTTTGGTCCCACCGAAACCGACAATCGTGCCTTTGCCCTCGCCTTCTGGCCCGACAGCCGCAACAAAATCCCCGGCACCCTGCGCCGCGCCGTCACCGAAACCCCGCGCGAAGAGCTGACCACCCCCGAGATCTTTGCCAGCCAATCGGTGGCCCTGCGCGGGTTCTATGCGCTGGAATATCTGCTGTTCGATGCGGACATGCAGACCGAAGGCAGCGCCGCACAACGCTGCGCGTTGGTGGCGGCCATCTCCAGCGATATCGCCCGCACCAGTGCCGCGATCCGCAACGACTGGCACAACAGCTATGCCGCAACGCTGGTGACCCCCGGGCCGGGCTATCGCTACCGGTCCCAGGCGGAAATCCGGCAGGAGCTGTTCAAAACCCTCACCACCGGGTTTCAGGTGCTCTCCGACATGCGGCTGGGCCGTCCGCTGGGCCAGTTCGACGCCCCCCGCCCCAACCGCGCCGAGGCCCGCCGCTCCGCCCGCAGCCAGCGCCATATCGCGCTGAACCTCGCCGCGATGGAACCGCTTGCCCTTGCCCTTGCGGCGGGCGACCCCGCGCTGATGCAGGATATCGACGCAGGCTTTGCCAAGGCGCTGAAACGCGCCTCCGCGCTGGACGATCCGTCCCTCGCCGGGGTTGCCGATCCCGCCCGCCGCTTTCGCATCGAAGCCCTACAGCAGGATATCAACGACCTGCGCGACCTGATCTCCACCCGGCTGGGCGCGGCCCTTGGCGTCACTGCCGGGTTCAACTCGCTCGACGGGGATTGATCCATGGCAGGCCCCTCCCGTCGCGGCTTTCTCGCCGGTCTACTCGCCGCAGGCATGGCCCCGCAGGCCAGCTGGGCCGACCTTGGCCAGCCGGCCTATCTCGCCGCCGGTAAAACCCCCGATGGCAGCTTCCTCCTCGCCGGTCTGGACCGCGGCGGCGCCATCCTGTTCCGCCACGCCCTGCCCGCCCGTGGCCATGCCGCAGCCGCACACCCGAGCCGCCCCGAAGCCGTCGCCTTTGCCCGCCGCCCCGGCCAGTTCGCAGATGTGATCGACTGCCGCAACGGCGCGGCGCTGGCGCGGCTGACGCCACCGACCGGGCATCATTTCTACGGCCATGGCGTCTTCTCACCGGACGGCGCCTATCTGTTCACCACCGAAAACGCCTATGAAAGTGGCGATGGTCGCATCGGGATCTGGGACGCCAGCGCGGGCTACCGCCGCATTGGCGATCATGCCTCCGGCGGGATCGGACCGCATGATATCCGCCTGCGCACCAGCCCTGACGGCCAGCACAATCTGGTGGTGGCCAACGGCGGCATCCAGACCCACCCCGACAGCGGCCGCGCAAAGCTGAACCTCGCCACGATGCAGCCCAACCTCAGCTACCTCAGCCTTGGTGGCCCCCTGGAGGACCAGCTGATCCTGAACGCCGACATGCGCCTGAACTCGATCCGCCACCTTGCCATCAGCGCCTCCGGCACCGTCGGCTTTGCGATGCAGTGGCAGGGCGATGCGGGCGCCGATCTGCCAATCATCGGCCTGCACAATCCCGGCTCCGCCCCCCGCCTGATGGCCGAGGATGACCCCCGCCTGCGCAATCTTGATGGCTATGGCGGCTCCCTCGCCTTTTCCCGCGATGGAACACAGATCGCCGTCACCTCGCCACGCGGCGGCGTGGTGCAGATCGCCGACTGCGCCAGCGGCGCGCTGCGGCATGAGGTCCGGCTGGCCGACGTCTGCGGACTCACTGGCGCGGGCGCGGGCTTTATCGTGACCACCGGCGCCGGTGAGGTCAGCACGATCCGCGACGGCACGCTGACCCATCTGGGCCGGGCCGATCTCGCCTGGGACAATCATCTGGTTCCAATCCCCTGACGCGCGCCAGCAGAAAGCAAAACGAAAGCAAAACGAAAATAACTCGTGACTTTTCGCAATCGGAGGCCTAGATAAGCCTGCGAGAGGACGGGCTATGGACGCAACCGAAAGACAAACGGCAATTCTGGACCTGCTGACCCGGCAGGACCGGGTCGAGGTCGAGGACCTCGCCCAGCGCTTTGGCGTCTCATTACAAACCATCCGCACCGACCTGCGCGATCTGGCCGCCCGTGGCGCACTCTCCCGCGTGCACGGCGGCGCGGTGCGCAGCAGCAGTGGCGCCAGCCGCGACTACGCCGAACGGCGCAAGCTGAACGCCCGCGGCAAACGCGCCATGGCGGCCCTTGCCGCTGATCTGATCCCTGACAATTGCGCCATCACCCTCAATATCGGCACCTCCACCGAACAGGTCGCGCGCGCGCTCTCCGGCCATCGCGGCCTCACGGTGCTCTCCAACAATATCAACATTATCAATATGATGATGGAGGACGAGAGCAAAGAACTGATACTTGTCGGCGGTGCCATCCGGCAAAGCGATGGCGCTATCGTGGGCGAGGACGCGCTGGAATTTATCGCCCGCTACAAGGTCGATATCGCCGTTATCGGCGCTTCGGCCATGGACGCCGACGGTGCCATTCTCGACCATGATGCACGCGAAGTCTCGGTTGCCCGCGCCATCCTGAAGAACGCCCGCAAACGGGTGTTGGTCTGCGACGGCAGCAAGTTCGAGCGCACCGCCCCGGTCCGCATCTGCGATGTTGCCGATCTTGACGTGGTGATCACCGACCGCCCCGTCCCCCCTGAATTCTCCCGCGCAGCCGAGGCTGCGGACACGCAAATCCTCTGGGTTGGCGAAAACGAAAGTAGCGAAAATGCCTGATACTCACGCGCAAGACCAGATCACCGATCTTTTCATCATCGGCGGCGGCATCAACGGCTGCGGCATCGCCCGCGACGCCGCAGGGCGCGGCCTGTCGGTGGCGCTGGCCGAAATGAACGACCTCGCCTCCGCCACCTCCTCGGCCTCCACCAAACTGTTCCACGGCGGCCTGCGCTACCTTGAATACTTCGAATTCCGTCTGGTCCGCGAGGCGCTGATCGAACGCGAGGTGCTGCTGAAGGCAATGCCGCATATCTCCTGGCCGATGCGTTTTGTGCTGCCGTTCCACAAGGACATGCGCTTTGACAACACCACACCGACGTCGAAACTGCTGACCACCTTTCTGCCGTGGATGAAGGGCCGCCGCCCCGCCTGGCTGATCCGCCTTGGCCTGTTCATGTACGACAGCCTCGGCAAACGCGGCATCCTGCCCGGCACCTCCAAACTGGATCTCGCCAGCGACCCCGCAGGCCGCCCGCTGGACCCGAAGTTCAAGACCGCCTTTGAATATTCCGACTGCTGGATTGAAGACGCCCGTCTTGTGGTGCTGAATGCCCGCGACGCCGAGGCCCGCGGCGCCGAGATCATGACCCGCACTAAGGTCACCGGCGCCCGACGTCGCGATGACCACTGGGTGATCCAGCTTCAGGATATCGCCACCGGCGAGACCTTCGAACGGCGCGCAAAGATGCTGGTCAATGCCGGCGGCCCATGGGTTGCCGATGTGCTGCGCCAGAAACTGGGCCAGAACAGCCGCGAAAGCGTACGGCTGGTGCGCGGCAGCCATATCGTGGTCCCGAAACTCTACGATCACGGGCGCTGCTATTTCTTTCAGGGCACCGATGGCCGCATCATATTCGCGATCCCCTACGAAGAGGACTACACGCTGATCGGCACCACCGATGCCGACCACCCGGATCCCGAAACCGCCCCGACCTGCACGCCCGAGGAACAGGATTACCTGATCAATTTCGCCTCGCAGTATTTCGCCAATCCGCTCAGCCGTGACGATATCGTCTGGACCTATTCCGGCGTGCGTCCGCTTTATGACGATGGTGCCAGCTCGGCCACCGCTGCCACGCGCGAATACGTGCTGACGCTGGACAACACTGCCGCGCCGCTGCTGAATGTCTTTGGCGGCAAGATAACCACCTACCGCAAACTGGCCGAGGCCGCGCTGGAGAAAATCGGCACCCAGTTTCCCGACCTCCCCCGCGACTGGACCGCAGGTGTCGCCCTGCCCGGCGGCGATTTCCCGGTCGGCGATGTGGCGAAACTCACCGCGAAACTGGCGCAGGACTATCCCTTCCTCAGCCCCTACGCGACCCGCCGCCTGATCCGCGCCTATGGCGCCGAGGCCTGGGACGTATTGGGCGAGGCAACCTCAGCCGAGGATCTTGGCCAGGCTTTTGGCGCCACCATCACCGCGCGTGAACTCGACTGGACCATCGCCCGCGAATGGGTCCGCACCGGCGAGGATTACCTCCTGCGCCGCACCAAACTCGCCCTGCGCCTGACCGAGGAGGAGCGCGCCGCGGTTGACGGCTATATCCGTGCAAGGGCCGCCGATCTGACGGCCTGAGGTCCAGTTGCAGAGCGGGCGCGCCTCATCTCGTTTCAGCCTGCGCGGCTTAACCCTGCGGCAACACATCCCAGCCCTATGCGCCCGCAGCCTGCGCAACGCCTACAAAAAGTATCAGCCCCCCTGTCCGATTGTTTCGCACGCGAAACATTTGGTCAGAGGGGCTGACATTGTTGGCAACAAGAGCGGCAATGCCCGGGGTGAGCAAGCGTTGCCATATTCCTTCGATCAACAATCCGCAGCGGCCTTCGTCCGGCGCGGCCTGCCGGTGCTATGTCCCGGCACGACCCAAGGATCTCCCGCGCCTCATGCGGTCTGATCTGCGGGCGACGGATCGTTGGAGCACAGCTTGCTGATGTGCTGAAGCCGCTGCGAGATACGCTGCTGGAATCGTCCCAGCTGGTCGATGATGTCAGACAGAGAATGACCATCCTCGGGAAGCCGCGCGCTTTCGATTTTGCACAGCACCCGCGTCGAGCTCAGCCCCAGCAGCTGGCGCTGCATGTTTTCGCAGATCTTGGTGATCCGCTCCGCCTCGCGGTTCACATCCGACAGCTGTGTGCGAGCATGTTCTTCCTGTACCATGGCTAGCGCCCGCAGCAGCGATTGCTCATGCGCCCGGCCCTCCTCACCCAGCACGGAATGGTTCTCTCGCTGAAGCTGCTTGCTGCATTCACTGAAAATACGTACGACGCCTGCCACGAACAGGCTCTGGCTGACCTGCCCCTTGATCTTTGAAAAATTGCTGTCCTTGCCCATAACATGGGTGGCGAACCAGTTCGACATCTCCTGCGAGATGGACCCGTAGTTCTGTGACAGCACGGTCACCGGGCCGCCCGACGGTTCAATCCGCGACGCAAGGACCCGCAGGTTGTGGGGAATGGTGCGCATCGCCGCAAAATCGTCGATCAGACCACGGGTTTCTTCTGCAAGAACATCCGAGTTTGCGAGCATGGTCCGCAGGCGTTCAATCGCCAGATCAGGCGCATTTTCCATCCCCTGATCGCGGGCCGCCAGCTCATCTGCCAGCGCGTTGGCGGCAAACTGCTGGTAGTTCTCAAAACCCAGTTCACGACACCAGTCCAGCAGCCTGTCACGGCTTTCCTCAGGGCTGAGCCCGCCGTCCTGCTCGGCTTTCAGCAGATCCGCATAGCCTTGTGCAATCTTATCAAACAGTTTGCTGGTCGGTTTGATCCGCGCCGAAAGAAACCCCTCTTCGCAGGGGACAACAACTGCATAAACCCAGTAGTGCAGCCCATCGCGGGACTTGTTCTTTATGTAGCCGCCAAAGAAATCGCCGGCCTGGATTGTCTCCCAGAACAGCTGGAACACCCCATGCGGCATATCCTCATGGCGGATGATCTTATGTGGCGCTCCGATCAGATCGCCCCACGGGTAGTCTGACACCCGCCGGAAAATCTCGTTTCCGATTTGAATAACCCCACGGCCATCCGTTCTGGAGTAGAATACTTCATTGAGCGCAAAGGGAGCCTCTCCCCTGAGCGGGCGCGCTTCGATCCGGCTGTCCATGAACGTCAAAGTGATTTCCCATCGCTACTTGTGTAGGTGACCTGCCTAAACCTTGTGCGTTACACAGCCGTAAATTCACCGTGGAAAATCGAGATAAATTTCAAGAATTCGGACTCTCCCGGCCCGGAGCCCGCCCTGCGGGTCCGCTTTCACCGCCTGCCACCGACCCCGCATCCGAACAACAATCGCCAACAAAAAAAGCCCCCGCAAAATAGTGCAGGAGCTTTCCGCCTCATGTCACGATCACGTCAGGAAATCAGAACTCCACACCCTTCTGGGCTTTGATGCCGTCGCGGAAAGGATGTTTGATCTGACCCATTTCGGTGACCAGATCAGCGATCTCGATCAGCTCTTCCTTGGCGTTGCGACCGGTCAGGACGACATGGGTCATCGGCGGTTTCTCGGTCTCAAGGAATTCCACCACATCGGCAATGTCGATGTAGTCATAGCGCAGCGCGATGTTGATTTCATCGAGGAGCACCATGGCGTTGCGCTCGTCGCGGATCATCTCCTTGGCCTTCTCCCAGCCCTTCTGTGCGGCGGCAATATCGCGCGCCTTGTCCTGGGTCTCCCAGGTAAAGCCTTCGCCCATCGCGTAGAACTGGCACAGCTCGCTGAAGTTCTCCTCGATCAGGGTGCGTTCACCGGTCTGCCAGGCGCCTTTGATGAACTGCACCACTGCCGAGGGCATCCCATGGGCAATGCACCGCATGATCATGCCAAATCCGGAGCTGGACTTGCCCTTGCCCGGACCGGTGTGGACGATGATCAGCCCCTTTTCGCCATCCTTGTTCTGCATCATGCGGTCGCGGGCGGCCTTCTTCTTGGCCATTTTCGCCGCATGGCGTGCCGCTTCTGCTTCGGAAATGTCGGTCTCGGGCGTATCGCTCATTGTGGCTCTCCTACTGGTTCGCCCATCTCTTGACAAAGACAGGGGCAATGGCGCAAGGGGGTTTTGTTGGTTCCTGCCATTTGGCAGGCGAAGAGGGAATGTGACAGTTGGGCCATCAGGGTCCGTCAAAGCACAGCCGCCCCCGCGACCGTGACCGGAGAGGTCTCCGACGCCACTGAGTACCACTCGGGAAGGCAGGATGACCGTCAGGACCCGAAAAAGGTCCTGGCATCCGCAAGCCGGGAGACCTGCCAACGCACGAAATGCAACGGGCGGACGGGGTGTTCCGCGACCGGCTGGGATCCGCGCGCGACCCTCGCGCCCCCGCTGGCCCGCAGCCCCCTCGCTGAACCAAGTGAAGGGCGCTCATGGCCGAGGTAACATTGACGATCTGCACCACCTGCCGTCGCGGCGAGGTGACCGACCCGGAGGCCCCCCGCCCCGGTGCCCGTATGCTGGCCGCCCTGCAAGAGGCCGATCTGCCCAAAGGCATTGCGGTGCGCGGTGTCGAATGCCTCTCGGCCTGTACCCGTGGCTGTTCCATGGTGCTGAGCGGCGGCGACGCCCGCTGGAGCTACATCTACGGTGATCTTGATCCCGACGAGCATGTGCCCGACATCCTGAGCGGCGCTGCCGCCTATGCCGCCACCACGGATGGTCTGGTGCCCTGGCGCGAACGCCCCGTGGTGTTCCGCAAGCAATCCATCGCCCGTATCCCGCCTGCGCCCGCACCTGCGGCGACCTCTCCCACTCCTCCCTCCTTATCCAAGGACTGACCCCATGAGCGATCTGAACAAAATCCCCGTCACCGTCATCACCGGCTTCCTTGGTGCGGGCAAAACCACCCTGATCCGCCATTTGATGCAGAACCCGCAGGGCAAGCGTCTGGCCGTGGTGGTCAATGAATTTGGCACCGCCGGTGTGGACGGTGAAATCCTGAAATCCTGCGCCGATGAGAACTGCCCGGCAGAGAACATCATGGAGCTCGCCAACGGGTGTATCTGCTGCACCGTGGCCGATGATTTCATCCCCACCATCGAACAGCTGATGAACCTGCCGGAAAAACCCGATCACATCGTGATCGAAACCTCCGGTCTGGCGCTGCCGAAACCGCTGTTGAAGGCCTTTGACTGGCCCGCGATCCGGTCGCGCATCACCGTGGATGGCGTGGTTGCGCTGGCCGACGCCGAAGCGGTCGCCAAGGGCCAGTTCGCCACCGATCTGGATGCGGTGCAGGCCCAGCGGGAAGCCGATGAGGGCATCGACCATGAAACCCCGCTGTCGGAGCTGTTCAAGGATCAGATCTCCTGCGCGGACATCATCCTGCTGTCGAAGGCCGATCTGGCCGGTGAAGAGGGCCTGGACAAGGCCCGCGCGATGATCGAGGCCGAAGCGCCGCGCAAACTGCCGATCCTGTCGATGTCCGAAGGCGTGATCGACCCGCGCGTCATTCTGGGGCTTGAGGCCGCGGCCGAAGATGATCTGGATGCGCGCCCGTCGCACCATGAGCATCATCACCACCATGACGATGATCACGACCACGACCACGATCATCACCACCATGATCACAGCCATGACGATTTTGATACAATCGTGGTCGACCTCGGCGAAGTTTCCGATCCGCAGGCATTGCAAGATGCCATCGTGAAACTCGCCCGCGAGCGCAATATCCTGCGCGTCAAAGGTTATGTGGCGGTGGAAGGAAAACCGATGCGGATGCTTGTTCAGGCCGTGGGCGAACGCCTGCGCGCGCAATATGACCAGCCCTGGGGTGACATGCCCCGGCGCACCCAGCTGGTGGTGATTGCCGAGCATGACAACATCGACGCCGCCGCCATCCGCGCCGAACTGGGGGCCTGAGCCGATGCCGGTCGGGCGCATTCGCACCCTCCCAGGCTCGGACGCAGCCCACAGAGCGCCCGCCGCCTGCCAGAATACAAAGGCCTGACCCATGCATGTCGTCTTCCGCGAAAGCCACGGCCTCGACGAGAGTGATACACCACAGGATCTGGGGCAGACGCCTGCGGACCTTGTGGTGCTGTCGTTCTCCGACAGCGATCTCGGGGCCTTTGCGGCGGGCTGGCACCGGGCCGAGGGCAAGCTGCCCAGCCTGCGCCTTGCCAATCTGGTGGCGCTGAAACACCCGCTCTCGGTCGATGTCTATGCCGAACAGACACTGGAGGGCGCCAAGGGCGTTCTGGTACGTCTGATCGGCGGCGAAAGCTACTGGTCCTACGGGCTTGCCACGCTACAGGATCTGGCGCGGCGCAAGGGCATCGCGCTGGCGATCCTGCCGGCTGACGGGCGCGAAGATGCCCGTCTGGACGCCCTCTCGACCCTGCCGGTTTCAACTCTGCGCCGGCTCCAGCATCTATGTGATGCCGGCGGTGCGGTGGCGGCACAGGCGGCACTTGCCCAGCTGTCGCTGGCGGCGGGGCTTTATGCCGGTCCGGTCCTTGGCCTCAAGAGCACGCCCGAACACGGGTTCTATGACCCGGAAAAAGGCGTGCTGGCGGATCTGCCAGCGCAGGACAAACCCCTCATATTGGTGAGTTTCTACCGCTCCTATCTGACGGCGGCCGATACCGCCCCGGTGGATGCGCTGATAAATGAGCTGCGCGGACGGGGTTATGCGGCCTATGGCGCCTTTGCTGCCAGCCTCAAGGCACCGGCCAGCGCGGACTGGCTGCGTGACAAACTGCCCGGACTGGCCCCGGCAGCCATCGTGAACGCCACCGCCTTCTCGGCGCAGGGCACCGATGGCAGCGCGTCGCCGCTCTCCACCACCGGCTGTCCGGTGTTCCAGGTCGCCTTGTCCACCGCGCGGCGCAAGGACTGGACCGAGGCGGATCGCGGGCTGTCCCCGGCCGATCTAGCCATGCATGTGGTGCTGCCCGAGGTGGATGGCCGCATTTTCGCCGGGCTGGTCAGCTTCAAGGCGCCGGGCAAGAAAGACCCGGATCTGCAATATTCCCGCTTTGCCCATCGCGCCGATCCCGGCCGCATCACCGCAGCCGTTGACCGGATCGAGGGCTGGCTGCGGCTGGCGCAGCTGCCCAATGCCGACAAACGTCTGGCGCTGGTGCTGTCCACCTATCCGGGCCGCGATCACAATCTGGCCCATGCGGTGGGACTGGATGCGCTGGCCTCCTGCGATGAAATCCTGCGCGAGCTCTGGGATCAGGGCTATGTCGTGGAACCGCTGGAAAGCACCGGCCTGCGGCTGATGGCGGAGACGCAGACCATCTCGCTAGAGGGCTACCGGGCTGCGCTGGCGACCCTGCCGAAGGTGTTGCAGGACAGGCTGTCGGAGGCCTGGGGTGCCGCTGAGGAAGACCCGGATTGCCGCGATGGTGCCTTTCACTTCAAGGCGTTGCGGGCAGGCAAGGCGCTGATCGCGCTGCAACCCGAACGCGGCGAGGTGAAAACCCGCGTCGATGATTACCACGATCTCGACCGCACCCCGCGCCATGCCTATGTGGCGTTCTACATGTGGCTGCGCAGCCAGTCCGACGCCATTGTCCACATCGGCGCCCATGGCACGCTGGAGTGGCTGCCTGGCAAGGCCGTCGCCCTGTCCGAGCACTGCTGGCCCGAGGTGCTGACCGGGCCGCTGCCTGTTGCCTATCCCTTTATCGTCAATGATCCGGGTGAGGCCGCACAGGCCAAGCGCCGCATTGGCGCCGTCACCCTAGGCCATCTGCCGCCGCCGCTGGCGCAGACCAATCTGCCCGCAGGCATGGCGCGGCTGGAAAGCCTGCTTGATGAATATTCCACCGCTGACGGATTGGATCCGGCCCGCCGCGACCGGCTGATCGACAGCATCCGGGCCGAGGCGCAGGGCACAGGCGTGGAGGCTGATCTAGGCCTCACGCCAGACACCTCGCCCGCCGAGGCGATCACCCGGATCGACGCCTTTGTCTGCGACATCAAGGAAAGCCAATATGGGGAAGGGCTGCATATCTTTGGCACCGGTCAATGCGGCGCTGAGGAACGCGCCGGGCTGGTGGCCGCGCTGAATGGCCAGATGGTGGCCCCCGGCCCCTCCGGCTCGCCGTTTCGCGGCCGTACGGATGTGATCCCGACCGGGCGCAACCTCTTTACAACGGATCCCCGCGCGGTGCCGTCGCGCGCGGCGCAGGCGCAAGGGGTCAAGCTGGCGGAAGAGCTGCTGCGCCGCCATCTTCAGGACCATGGCGACTGGCCACGCGGGCTGGTGATTGATCTCTGGGGCTCGGCCACCATGCGCACCGCGGGCGAGGAATTTGCCATGGCGCTGCATCTGGCGGGGCTCGCGCCCAAGTGGGACGAAGGCTCCGAGCGCGTCTCCGGTTTCGAGGTGCTGCCGCTCTCGATGCTGAACCGGCCACGCATTGATGTCACCCTGCGGGTCTCCGGTCTGTTCCGTGACGTCTTCCCCGGTCTGGCGCAGATGTTCGAGGCCGCCGCCGCCGCGCTGGCAGGCCGCGAGGAAAGCGCGAGCGACAATCCCTATCTGGCGCAGACGCCCCGCGTCTTTGGCCCGAAACCGGGCCAATATGGCCTGTCGATGAACCCGCATCTGGATGACTACAGCGACGCGGCCCGCGCGGCAGCGGGCGAGGCCTGGCTCAACGCGTCTTCGCACGCGATTGATGCCAAGGGCACCATCACCGATGCCCGCGAGGCCCTGGAGGTCCGCCTGCAAACCGCCGACAGCTTTGTCCACCTGCAGGATCTGCCGGAAACCGACCTGCTGGTGGCCTCGGATTATGCCGCGCATGAGGCCGGATTTGCCGCCGCCATGGCGCGCATCGGCCAAAAGGCACCGGCGCTCTACCACATGGATGCCACCCGGCCTGACAAACCGCAGGCGCGCAGCTTGGGCGAGGAGATCGCCCGCGTGACGCGCGCCCGCGCCGCCAATCCCGATTGGGCCACCTCGATGATGAACCACGGCTTTCGCGGCGCGGCGGAAATCGCGGCGACGCTGGATCACATGGCGGCCTTTGCCCATCTGGCGCAGGTGGTGCAGCCGCATCTCTTTGATCTCTATTTCGAGGCCACTTTGGGCCGCGAGGATCTGGTCGACTTCATGGAGCGCGAGAACCCCGACGCGCTGGCTGCCATGCGCGACCGCTTTCGCGCGCTGTTTGATGCCGGCCTGTGGAGCACGCGGCGGAACTCGATCATGGCCGAGCTGGAGGGCGCGGTGTGAGTGAGCAAGCCGCCTCCCCAGCGCCCAAAGTCTATGGCTGGTGTCCCGGTGCGCTGCGTCCGATGATGTCGGGCGACGGGCTGGTGGTGCGGGTGCGCGCACCTTTGGGGCGGCTCACACCGGATCAGGCGCGCGGTCTGGCCGATCTGGCGCAGCGCTGTGGATCCGGCATTGTCGATATTTCCGCCCGCGCCAATCTGCAACTGCGCGGCATTCGCGAGGACGCCCATCCGCCACTGATCGCAGGTCTTGGCGATCTGGGTCTGGTCGATGAGGATGCAGAGGCCGAAGCGCGTCGCAATATCACCCTGACGCCGTTCTGGCGCGCAGGCGACGACAGCCACCAGATTGCGCAGACGCTGGCCGCCGCGCTGACGGCGGCCCGCGATCTGGCGCTTCCCGGCAAGTTCGGCTTTGCTGTGGACTGTGGTGACCTGCCCGTGCTGGCCGAGACAGCCGCAGATATCCGCATCGAACGTGGCCCTGACGGGCTGATCCTGCGCGCCGATGGTGCAGACAGGGGCCTGCCGGTCGCGGCTGACGGTGCCGCAGGCGACGCCCTCGCGCTGGCGCGCTGGTTTCTCGACCAAGGCGGCGCGTCCGGGGGGCGTGGCAGAATGCACCGGCTGATTGCGCGCCGCGGCCCCCCTGCGGCGCATGCGGCAACGGTCGGTGCCGCAACGTCTTCCCTCCGGCCTCTCCCGGGCGCATCGGCGCAGGGGCTGTTGGTGGCTTTGGAATTTGGCCAGATGCCTGCCCGCACGTTGGCGGCGCTGGCCGATCACGGCGCGCTGCGGCTCACCCCCTGGCGGATGCTGCTTGTCGAAGGCGCCAGCACCCTGCCCCCCCTGCCCGGCCTGATCCTGGATGCAACGGATCCCCGCCTGCGGGTGAGCGCCTGCACCGGGGCACCCGGCTGCCCGCAGGCGCGCGCGGCGACGCGCGCTCTGGCCCGCGATCTGGCCCCTGCGGTGCCTGCGGGCCTGCATCTGCATGTCTCCGGCTGCGCCAAAGGCTGTGCCCACCCCCGCCCCGCCGATCTGGTGCTGACCGCCACCGGTGACGACCAATTTGACCTGATCCGCAATGGCACTGCCGCCGATCACCCGCTAAACACCTCCCTGAGCGCCGCCCGCTTACGCGCCGCTCCAGACCTTATGACAGAGGGCAGCTGATATGCTCCACACCTATGAAACCAATGGCGCCGCGATCTATGCCGAAAGCTTTGCCACCATCCGCCGCGAGGCCGATCTGGCGCGCTTCAGCAAGGACGAGGAAGTTGTCGTCGTCCGCATGATCCACGCCGCAGGCATGGTGGGGCTGGAGGAGCATGTGCGGTTTTCCCAAGGCATGGCCGAGACCGCCCGCGCAGCCCTTGCCAAGGGCGCGCCGATCCTCTGCGATGCGTATATGGTCTCCGAGGGCATCACCCGCCCGCGCCTGCCCGCGGACAATGAGGTGATCTGTACCCTGCGAGACCCCAAGGTGCCGGAGCTGGCCAAGGAGATGGCCAACACCCGCTCCGCCGCCGCGCTGGAGCTTTGGCGCCCGAAACTGGAAGGTGCGGTCGTGGCCATCGGCAATGCCCCAACCGCGCTGTTTCACCTGTTGAACATGCTGAAAGACCCCGATTGCCCCCGCCCCGCCGCCATTATCGGCTGTCCCGTCGGTTTTGTCGGTGCGATGGAATCCAAAGAGGCGCTGATGGAAGATCTGCCAGTGCCGTCGATGATCGTCAAAGGGCGCCTCGGCGGGTCTGCAATCACTGTCGCTGCCGTGAACGCGCTGGCGAGCTGGAAAGAGTAAGCCATGACCATTGCGAAGGGCAAAGTCATCTGCGCGGGGCTCGGCCCCGGGGATCCCGATCTGATGAGCCTGCGCTCGCACCGGATGATTTCCGGCGCGCGTCACATTGCCTATTTCCGCAAGGCCGGCCGCAAGGGCCAGGCCCGCGCGATTGTCGAAGGCATGCTGGCAGACGGCGTCACCGAACACGCGATGGAATACCCGGTGACGACCGAGATCCATTTCTCAGACCCCGAATACAACCGGGTGCTGGCGGAGTTCTATGATCGCTGGGCCGACACATTGGCCGAGATTGCCCAGACCGAGGACGTCGTGGTGCTCTGTGAGGGGGATCCGTTCCTCTATGGCTCTTATATGCATCTCTACACCCGCCTGCAGGGCCGGGCCGCGCAGGAGATCATTCCCGGCATCACCGGCATGTCCGGCTGCTGGACCGCCTCCGGCCAGCCGATCACCTGGGGCGATGATGTTCTGACCGTGGCGATGGCCACCCTCAGCGAGGATGAGCTGGCCAAACGCGCGGCAGAAACCGACGCGCTGGTCGTCATGAAAATCGGCCGCAACCTGCCCAAACTGCGCCGCGCGCTGGAACGTGCGGGCCGCGCAGATGACGCCTGGCTGGTCGAACGCGGCACCATGCCCGGGCAAACCGTGCAGAAGCTGTCGGAGATCGACGGCGAGGTGCCTTACTTTTCTATCGTCTTGGTTCACGGACAGGGGCGCCGGCCATGAAACTATCGCAAAACGGCTGGGTTGTGATTGCGGGGCTTGGGCCCGGCAACGAGGCATTGGTAACGCAGGAAGTGCGCGACGCCATTGATGAGGCCACGGATATCGTTGGCTATATCCCTTACGTCAACCGCGTTGAGCCGCGCGACGGCCTGACCCTGCACGCCACCGACAACCGTGTCGAAGTGGACCGCGCCACCCATGCGCTGGAAATGGCATCCGAGGGCAAGCGGGTTGTCGTTGTCTCCTCCGGTGATCCGGGGGTGTTCGCCATGGCCTCTGCCGTGTTTGAGGCGCTGGAGAACAACGCCGAAAGCAACCCCGAGTGGCTGGATCTGGAGATCAAGGTGCTGCCCGGCATCACCGCGATGCTGGCCGCTGCTGCCGCCATCGGCGCGCCGCTGGGGCATGATTTCGCGGCCATCAACCTCAGCGACAACCTGAAGCCCTGGAGCCTGATTGAAAAACGCCTGCAACTGGTTGGCGAGGCAGGTCTGGCGATGGCGTTCTACAACCCGCGTTCCAAGTCGCGACCGCATCAGTTTGCCCGCGCGCTGGAGATCCTGCGCGAGGCCTGCGGTGCGGAGACGCTGATCACCTTTGCCCGCGACGTGACCAAGCCGGGACAGGAGCTGCTGACCGTGCCGCTGAAGGACGCAACGCCCGAGATGGCCGACATGCGCACGGTGGTTATTGTCGGCAACCGCGACACGCGGCGGGTGGGCCATTACGTTTATACCCCCCGCTACGCGGCTGAGGGTTAAGCGGCGGAATGCAACAGCCAGGCCATCACCTCTGCCACGCTGCCCATAACGGGGCGCTGAGGCACCTCGGGTCTGCCGATCATGATGACCGGCAGGCCGAGGGTGCGCGCGGCGGTGAGTTTGGCGGCTGCGCCTGCACCGCCGGCGTTCTTGGCCACGATATGGGTGATGGCGTGGCGCTGCATCAGATCTGTGTCGCCCGCCACGTCAAACGGCCCGCGGGCGATTTCGACCGTGGTGTTTGGCAGCGGCAAGTCGGCCTCAGGTTCGTCCACCAGCCGCAGAAGGTAGTGGTGCTGCGGTTTGGCGGCGAATTGCGCAAGGTTCTGTTTGCCGATCGCCAGAAACACCCGCGCGGGGGAATCCGGCAGAGCATTTACCGCGCCTTCGATGCTGTCCGTCTGAACCCACCGGTCGCCCTCCCCCGCCTGCCAGGCCGGGCGTTCAAAGGCGCAGAGCGGCACACCCGCCGCTTCGCAGGCGTGCACCGCATTGGTGCTCATCTGCGCCGCGAACGGGTGGGTCGCGTCGACCACATGGGTGATGTTTTCGGCCTGAAGGTATGCCGCCAGCCCCTCCACGCCACCAAAGCCGCCAATGCGGGTGGGCAGCGGCTGGCTGACCGGATTGGCGGTGCGGCCCGCGTAGGAAAACACTGCATCCGCACCAGTTTCCGCAAGGGTTTTGGCCAATTGCGAGGCCTCGGTGGTGCCGCCCAGCAGGAGGATGCGTGTCATGTCTGATGGCCTTTCCAAGCACTGGCTCACAATCATTGGTCTGGGCGAAAATGGACTGGATTCCTTAAGCGATGCAAGCCGGAAGGCGCTGGCAGAGGCCGAGGTGATCTTTGGCGGCCCGCGGCATCTGGAGCTGGTGGAGGCCGGCAGCAAGGGTCAGCCCTGGCCGGTGCCGTTTTCAACCGGGCCGGTGCTGGCGATGCGCGGGCGCAAAGTCGCTGTTCTCGCCTCCGGCGATCCGTTCTGGCATGGCGCCGGCGGCTCGCTGATGCGGGATCTGGAGGCGGGTGAATGGGTGTCGCACCCGGCGCCATCCTGTTTTGCGCTGGCCGCCAATCTTCTGGGCTGGAAGCTGGAGGAGGTTCTGTGCCTTGGCCTTCATGCCGCACCTTTTGCGCGGCTGCTGCCGCTTCTGGGCCGGGGCGTGCGCCTGATCTGCACCCTGCGCGATGGCAAGGCACCGGCGGAGCTGGCGCAATGGCTGGCTGCAAACGGCCAGCCCGACGCGCGGCTTCATCTGATGGAACGGCTGGGCGGGCCAAGGCAACGGCTGCGCCAAGCAACAGCCGAAGCCTGGGATCTGCCGCAGGCAGAAGCGCCGGTCCTTATGGCCATCGAGACCATGCGGCCCGGGCTGCCGCAGGCGTCGGGGCTGGCGGATGATCTCTTTTCCAGTGACGGGCAGATCACCAAACGCCCCATTCGGGCGCTGACCCTGTCGGCGCTGGCCCCGCGCGCAGGTGAGCTGCTGTGGGACATCGGCGGCGGGTCTGGGTCCGTCTCGGTGGAGTGGTGTCTGGCCGCACAGGGTGCGCGGGCGATCACCTTCGAGCCGCGCGAAAGCCGGCTGGAGAACATCCGCGCCAATGCCGCCGCCTTTGGGATTGAGCACCGGATGACCGCTGTGCTGGGCAAGGCGCCCGCCGTGCTGGAGGGCCACCCGCTGCCCGACTGCGTGTTCATCGGCGGCGGCGGCTCGCAGGCGCTGCTGGATCATCTGTGGGACATCTTGCCCGCAGGCACCCGGCTGGTTGCAAATGGGGTAACGCTGGAAACCGAAACCCTCTTGATGCAGGCTCATGCGGATCGTGGCGGGAATCTTCTGAAGGCGGAGATTGCCGAGGCCGGGCCGCTGGGCACCATGCGCGACTGGCGACGGGCGCGACCCGTCATCCAGTGGAGTGTCACGCGATGAAGGTGGCAGGCATCGGGTTCCGCAGCACGGCCACGGCAGCGGATTTGCAGGCCGCACTGGCGCTGACCGGGGAGCGGGTGGATGCGCTGGCCTCCATCGCTCAGAAGGCCGACGCCCCCGCTATGCAGGAGTTTGCGCGCAGCCTTGGGCTGCCGGTGATTTCATTGCAGGAACAGGATATAACCGGGGAGCGGACATTGACCTGCTCGCCAAGGATAAAGGCGCGGTTCGGCACCGGGTCGCTGGCGGAAGCCGCGGCGCTGGCGGGCGCGCGCCATGGGGTGAAGGGCGCACGCGCGCGCCTTCTTGCCCCCAGAGTTGTCACCGCGGATGGGCTTGCCACCGCGGCCATAGCAGAAAGACTTGAGCCATGACCGTTCACTTCATTGGCGCCGGACCGGGCGCTGCCGACCTTCTGACCCTGCGCGGGCGCGACATCATCGCCGCCTGCCCGGTGTGCCTGTACGCCGGGTCGCTGGTGCCGGAGGAAATCCTGAGCCACTGCCCGGCGGACGCGAAAATCGTGAACACCGCAGCGATGGATCTGGATGCCATCGTGGCGGAGATCAAGGCGGCGCATGAGGCGGGACAGGACGTGGCGCGGTTGCATTCGGGCGATCTGTCGGTGTGGTCGGCGATGGGCGAACAGCTGCGCCGATTGAAGGCGGAGGGCATTCCGGTGAGCGTCACCCCCGGTGTGCCATCCTTTGCCGCCGCTGCTGCCGCGCTCGGCACCGAGCTGACCCTGCCGGGCCTTGGCCAGTCAGTGGTGCTGACCCGCACGCCGGGGCGCGCGTCCTCGATGCCCGAGGGCGAGACGCTGGAGAATTTCGCCCGTACCGGTGCCACGCTGGCCATTCACCTGTCGATCGGCAATCTGGACCATGTGGTTGACAGCCTCGCGCCCCATTACGGCGCGGATTGTCCGGTGGCGGTGGTTTACCGCGCCAGCTGGCCGGATCAGCAGATCATCCGTGCCACGCTGGAGACCTTGAAGGATGCGCTGGACGAGAAAATCTCCCGCACCGCGCTGATCCTTGTGGGACCGGTGCTGAAGGGCGAAGGCTTTGACGAAAGCTGCCTCTATTCCACCGAATACGATCGCCGCTACCGGCCGCAGAGCGCCGACAGCCCGTGGTCGAGCTGGAGCCATGGGGACGACTAAGGCCATGACAAATATGAACCCTCCCGGACTGATGATCTCGGCGCCCTCCTCGGGCACCGGCAAGACCACCGTGATGCTGGGCCTGTTGCGGGCGCTGGCCGAAGACGGGCTGGTGGTGCAGCCTTACAAGAGCGGGCCGGATTATATCGACCCGGCCTTTCACCTGGCGGCGGCGAAACGGCCCAGTTTCAACCTCGATACCTGGGCGATGGACGGCGGCCTGCTGGATGCAGTCACAGCGCAATCTGCGGGGGCGGAGATCTGCGTCGGAGAAGGCTCCATGGGCCTTTATGACGGTGTGGCGACGCGCGGGCAGTCGGGCTTTGGCTCCTCCGCCGAGACCGCCAAGCGGATGGGCTGGCCGGTGGTGCTGGTGGTAGACGTGGGCGGACAGGCGCAATCGGCGGCGGCCACGGCGCTGGGGTTCAAGAATTATGACACCGAAGTGCCCTTTGCCGGGGTGATCCTCAATCGTGTTGCCAGCCCGCGCCATGAGCGGCTGACCCGGCTGGGGATGGAGAAGGCGGGCATCAAGGTGCTCGGCTCCCTGCCCCGGCGCGGCGATCTGGCTTTGCCGGAGCGGCATCTGGGTCTGATCCAGGCGGTGGAGCATCCCGATCTGGAAGCCGCCATCGCGGGCTATGCGGCGTTCCTGCGCGAGAATGTCGACCTCGACGCGATCAAGGCGGCAGCGCTGGCGGGGCCTGCCCCCGCCCCGGCGCGCCTGCCCAAGCCACCTGCCCAGCGGATTGCGCTGGCGCGGGATGCGGCGTTTTCCTTCACCTATCCGCACCTGCTGGAAGGCTGGCGCGCGGCGGGGGCAGAGATCCTGCCGTTCTCGCCGCTGGCTGATGAGGCCCCCGCGGCAGATGCCGATCTGGTCTGGCTGCCCGGCGGCTACCCGGAATTGCACGGCGGCACGCTGGCGGCGGCGGAGACCTTCCGCGCCGGTGTCCGCAAGCACGCCGAGACCAAACCTGTGCATGGCGAATGCGGCGGCTACATGGCCCTGGGCGAGGCGCTGATCGACAAGGAGGGCAACCGCCACCGGATGCTGGGCCTCTTGGGCCTCGTGACCTCCTACGAGAAGCGCAAGTTCCACCTTGGCTACCGCCGTGCGGTGCTTCAGGCGGCGATGCCCGGATTTGACGCAGGCACAGCACTGCGCGGCCATGAGTTCCATTATTCGACCATTCTGGAAGAACCTGACGCGCCGCTGGCCAATGTCATGGATGCCGACGGCGGCCCGGTGCCAGAGACCGGCTCGATCAAGGGCCATGTTACCGGCACGTTCTTTCACCTGATCACGGGAGAGCGCGCATGAGCGGTTTTGTCTCCTTTGTCTCCTCCGGTCCGGGCGACCCGGAGCTCTTGACCGTGAAGGCGGTGAAGCGGCTGGAGGCTGCGGATGCGGTGCTGTTTGACGACCTGTCCTCGGGGCCGATCCTGACCCATGCCCGCGCCGACGCGGATCTGGTGGGCGTGGGCAAACGGGCCGGACGTCCCTCCCCCAAGCAGGACCATGTGAGCCAGCTTCTGGTGGATTATGCCCAAAGTGGGCTGCATGTGGTGCGGCTGAAATCGGGCGATTCCGGTGTCTTTGGCCGGCTGGAGGAAGAAATCACCGCGCTGCGGCAGGCGGGTATCGGGTTCGAGATCGTGCCCGGAGTTACCGCGGCCTCGGCAGCGGCGGCGGCGGCGAATATCCCGCTGACCCGGCGGCTGACGGCGCGGCGGTTGCAGTTCATCACCGGCCATGACGTGACCGGTGGGCTGCCCGATCAGCTGAACCTCGCCGCGCTGGCGGACCCGGATGCGACCACCGTGGTCTATATGGGCAAGCGGACCTTTGCGGCGCTGGCGGAAAAGCTGCTGGAGGCGGGGCTGCCCCCGCAGACCCATGCGCTGATTGCACTGGGGGTGTCGACGCCGGAGCAGGAGCTGCATTGCCACACGGTGGGCGAGCTGCCGGAGGTGCTGCGTGCGATGGAGACCACCGCGCCGGTGCTGATCCTCTATGGCCCGCTTGCCGATCAGCCTGCGGATCCGGCCCATGCCGCTGTGAAGGCCAAGGACGACCACTGACCGGCCGTCACCGCGCGGTTCCTGCGCCCGGACCAGAGGTCATCCCGCTCTGAGCGCGCCACACCCTGCCCGTGTTTCGCGGGTGGGGCATTTCCATTTTCGCGTGTTCGCCGCAGCTGACCCAAGGGCGCGTCGCAATCGCCTTCTCCGGGGCCGGATTCAAACTTGACCGAGTCGGGGCGCAGGGGCCACATAGGCGCCATATGGTGTCCAACGGCGCGAAGCGTCAGGACTGAAACGGGAATGAGGAACGGTGGACCCAATTGCGGCACCGAAGCCTCAACCGCCCCCGCGACTGTGAGCGGCGAGCAGCTTTCCAACACCCACTGGCCAACTGGCTGGGAAGGGGGAAAGCAAGCAGCGACCCGCGAGTCAGGAGACCGGCCATACCACATAATCAACCCGTCGGGTGAGACGGAGAGGAGACAGATATGCATATCGAACCGGGCATCGTTGATGCCACCAAAATTGGCTTGTCCTATGCCACCGCAGCCGGTGCCGCGACCTATGCTGCAAAAGAGACCTTTGTGGATCTGAAAAGGACCAATATCGCCTCCTACGCGATGCGCGCGATGATCGCGACCGTGGGTGTGCTGGTGTTCTTTGAAGTGCTGCCGCATTTCCCGGTGGGCGTCTCCGAGGTGCATTTCATTCT
Source organism: Phaeobacter sp. JH20_29 (assembly GCF_048056175.1). NCBI lineage: Bacteria > Pseudomonadati > Pseudomonadota > Alphaproteobacteria > Rhodobacterales > Roseobacteraceae > Phaeobacter > Phaeobacter sp. JH20_29. Next base: position 383,923 of record NZ_JAYMWO010000018.1, on the reverse strand, counting down.
CGGCTCGACCCTGTTCCTGATCCTCGGGTCCGCGCCTGCGGCCTTTGGTCTGGCGATGGGTCTGCTGATCCAGGGCGTGTTCTTTGCGCCGTTTGATCTGCCGATGTACTTCATCAACCTGACCACGCTCTTGGTGCCACTGTTTGCGCTGCAGGCGCTGGCCAGCCGTATCATCGCGCCGGGCACCGCCTATATCGACCTGAAATACAGCCAGGCGCTGGCATTGAGCACCGCCTATCAGGGCGGCGTGGTTGCCTGGGTGGCGTTCTGGGCCTTCTACGGTCAGGGATTTGGCAGCGCGACCGTGACCTCGGTGCTGAGCTTTGGCGGCGCCTATATGCTGGTCATCCTGATCGAGCCGATTGCCGATCTGGCCGTTCTGGCGGCGGCAAAGGCGACGCGTGGCCTCAATGGCAGCGCGCTGGTCACGCCGCGTCTTTACAACAACGCCTGATCCTTGGCACATGAGTGAACCGGCACGGCCCCGCCTTCGGGGCCGTGTTTTCGTCTGAAAGGCCCCGCAATGATTGACCTCACCCTGATCGGCATTGGCACCGGCAACCCGCAGCATCTGACCCTGCAGGCCGTTGAGGCACTGAACGCGCAGGATCTGATCCTGATCCCCAACAAAGGGGCCGGCAAAGATGATCTGGCGGGACTGCGACAGGCGATCTGCGCCGAGGCGATCCGCAGTCGCGGACAGCAGGGCGATGGCCCCCGTATCGTGGAATTCGACCTGCCGGTGCGCGATGAGGCGACACAGGATTACCGCCAACGGGTGGATGACTGGCATGACGCCATTGCCGAAATCTGGTGGCAGACCATCACCAGCCACCTGCCCGAGGGCGGCGCGGTCGGGTTTCTGGTCTGGGGGGATCCGTCGCTCTATGACAGTACGATGCGGATTGCGGACCGGCTGAAAACACGGGCCGAGATTGCCCTGCGCGTCATTCCCGGCATCACCTCCATTCAGGCGCTGACGGCGGCGCATGCGATCCCGATCAATACGATCAACGGCCCCTTCACCATCACCACCGGACGACAGCTGCGCGATGCCGGCTGGCCTGCCACTGCGGATACCGTGGTTGTGATGCTGGATGGCGCCTGTTCGTTCCAGTCTCTTGAGGCTGACGGCATCGACATCTGGTGGACGGCCTATGCCGGCATGGCGAATGAGATTTCGATCTCGGGTCCGCTGGCCGAGGTCACCGATCAGATCATCGAGACCCGTGCCAAGGCGCGTGCGGATCACGGCTGGATCATGGATATCTACCTGCTGCGGCGCAGCTGACAACAGCTGCGCAGATGTCCGGTCTCGCGCTCGGCGATGACTGTGGCCATGCGCTTGAGCTTAGGGCAGCTGGAGTGGCGGGGAGACAGGGATTCGAACCCTGGGAACGCTCTCACGTTCAACGGTTTTCAAGACCGCCGCATTCGACCACTCTGCCACCTCCCCGGTCGGCGCCGGGTTTAGGCGCTGGTTGCCGTTCTGGCAAGAGGGAATTGCAGCGGGCGGCATTTCTGCAGCGCCGTGCTCAGCCGCTGTTGGCCCCCTGCGGGGATGTGGAGGGCGGGCGGATCCGCGATCTTCGAAATCTTGCCGAGCGGGCGGCGGCAGGGTTTCCATGCGATTGCCTGACGGCTATGCTGCGCCCAGCATAAGGGCGCCGGAACAACCGGTACAGGAACAGCTGACGCCGGAGCAACCGGCTCGGGGTGGGTGACTGGTCATATGGCTGAGCACAAGACCGGGCGCGGGACGCCGTCAGATACAGGCAAGGAAGCACACATGGTTCACGCTATGTCGACACGGAAACACAGCGCGCGACGCCTCGGTGCGCCGCGTCGCGGGGCGCGGCTGGCTGCGGCATTGGCCGGGCTTATGATCCTTGGTGCCTGCGAGGACGGCCCCGGGCTGGCCTTTCTGAAACCAAAGGCGCAGGACGCGGGCGCCGTCACGCCCTCAAGCAGCACCCGGCTGGTGGAACGCGAGGTCGAGGCGCCGGAAGTGTTCCAGGTGACCGAAGCGGGTCTCTGGGATGGTCGCCCGTCGCTGGGCGGGGTCTGGGTGGCGCATCCGGATGCCGAAGATCCCGAACAGGTGATCATCCGCAATCAGGCCAATGGCAAATTTGTAATCGGCGCGCTGTTCCGGCGCGAGCGGGAGATCCCCGGCCCCCGGTTACAGGTCTCCTCCGATGCCGCCGAGGCGCTTGGCATGCTGGCGGGCGCGCCGGTTGAACTGAATGTGACCGCCCTGCGCCGCGAAGCTGTGGCCGACCCGGATCAACCTGCGCCGGAGCTGCTGGATGACGCGGATATCGCAATCAGCGATGCCGCTGACATCGACATCCAGCCGCTTGATCCGATTGCCGATGCAGCCGCTGCGATTGATGCCGCAGCCCCCACCGCCATTGCCCCGGCGCCCGCCGCCGTGAGCGCAGCACCCGCTGCGACAACCAAGGTGGCGGCGACCAGCTCATCGCTGAGCAAACCCTATATCCAGATCGGCATCTTCAGCGTTGAGGCCAATGCCAAACGCACCGCCGATCAGATGCGCAACGCCGGGCTTGTGCCCTCTGTCCTGGCCCAATCCAGCAACGGCAAGCCGTTCTGGAGGGTGCTTGTGGGTCCGGCTCAATCGAAATCAGAACGCAGTCAGCTGCTGAAGAGCGTAAAGGACGTCGGCTTCTCCGATGCCTATGCGGTCACCAATTGACCCTGCCTGTGCGGCGCTGCCTGACCTGACCAATCGGAAAGACGACCCTGTCATGACCTTTCTTCCCTCCCCGTTTCGCTCTGCCTTGAAACTGACCTGTGCGGCTGGCCTTCTGGTCAGCCTCTCGGCGCTGTCGGCGGCGGCTTTTGATACCCGCGCCCGCGCCGCCTATGTGCTGGATCAGGAAACCGACACGGTGCTGCTGGCCAAGAACGCCGATCTGGCGCTGCCGCCTGCGTCGATGTCGAAGCTGATGACGCTCTATGTGGCGTTTGAGGCGATCCGCGATGGCCGCCTGACGCTGGATGAGCGCCTGCCGGTCAGTGAACACGCGATGAGCTACAAGGGCTCGACCATGTTCCTCAACACCCAGGACCGGGTCCGGGTGGAGGATCTGTTGCGCGGGATCATCGTGCTGTCAGGCAATGATGCCTGTGTGGTGCTGGCCGAAGCGCTGAGCCCGGATGGCACCGAGGCGGGGTTTGCCCGCTACATGACCAAGCGGGCGCAGGAAATGGGGATGGAGAATTCCACCTTTGCCAATTCCAACGGCTGGCCCGCCGCCGGGCACCGTATGTCGGTGCAGGATCTGGCGATTCTGGCGGAAAAGCTGATCGAGGATTTCCCCCAGTATTATCCGCTGTTTGCCGAGCGGGAGTTTGAATTTGATGGCCGCGCGCCCTCCAATGTGCGCAACCGCAACCCGCTGCTGGGTCTGGGCATTGGCGCGGATGGTCTGAAGACCGGTCACACATCCGAGGCGGGATATGGTCTGGTGGGCTCCGCGGCACAGGGTGACCGACGGGTGATTTTTGTGATCACCGGTCTGGACAGCACCACCGCCCGCGCAGAGGAGGCCGAGGCCATCGTTAACTGGTCGTTTCGCCAATTTGCCAAAAAAACGGTGGCTAAAGCGGGTGTTCCGGTCGCAGAAGCCGAGGTCTGGCGCGGGGCAGAGACAACCGTAGGGCTGGTGCCTGCCGAGGATCTGAATGTGTTGTTGCCTGCGCTTGCGGGCCGCGAAATCACCGGCGAGGTGGTCTATACCGGGCCGATTGATGCCCCCATCGAAAAGGGCCAGAAGCTGGCCGAGCTGGTGCTGCAACCGGATGAGCTGCCCGAGGTGCGCCTGCCGCTGGTGGCGGAGAAGGACATTCCGACCGGCGGCTTTCCGGTGCGGGTGAAAACCGCAGCCCAGGTGCTGGTGAAACGCTTCCTCAGCGGTCCCGAGGTCAGCCAGTGACAGCAGCCAAACCTGCCGCTGGCTCCGATGGTGCCTCTGCTTACCCCGGCCTGTTCGTGACCTTTGAGGGCATCGACGGGTCCGGCAAATCGACACAATGCCGGCTGCTGGCCGAGGCGCTGGAGGCGCGTGGCCATGAGGTGGTGCTGACCCGTGAGCCGGGAGGCTCCGATGGTGCCGAGGAAATCCGCCGTCTGGTGCTGGAGGGGGATCCTGACCGCTGGTCTGCGGAGACCGAGCTGCTGTTGTTCACGGCGGCACGGCGCGACCATATGGAACGGCGGATCCTGCCTGCGCTGGCGGCAGGCAAGGTGGTGGTCTGCGACCGCTTTGCCGATAGCACCCGGATGTATCAGGGGCTGTCGCGCGGCGATCTGCGCGCCAGCGTCGACCAGCTGCACGCGCTGATGATCGGGCAGGAACCGGATCTGACCGTGCTGATCGACATGGACCCGGCCAAGGGGCTGGCCCGCGCCAAGGGGCGTCAGGGCAGCGAGGAGCGGTTTGAGGATTTCGGTCTGAATCTGCAACAGCAGATGCGCGCAGGGTTTCTAGCGCTGGCGGAGGAGTTTGCCGACCGGTTTCGCGTCATTGACGGGGACCGCCCGATTGAGCTGGTGGCCGAGGATGTGCTGGCGACCGTCACCCCGTCGCTGCCCGGCGTGACCTCAGCCGCCGCAGAGAATGGCGCGGCGAGATGAGCAAGGATGACGCCCCCCTGCGCGCGGATCAGACCGTTGGCGCGCCGCACCCGCGCGAGACGGTTCAACTGTTCGGACAGGATCAGGCAGAGCAGGATTTCCTGACCGCCTTCAATTCGGACCGGCTGCATCACGGCTGGCTCGTGACCGGACCGCAGGGTGTGGGCAAGGCGACGCTGGCCTGGCGGATCGCGGCCTTTCTGCTGGCGCAGCCCCCGGCGGAGGATGCCGGTCTGTTTGGCGCGCCGCCGCCTGCCACCTCGCTGGAGATTGGCGCGGACCACCCGGTAAAGCATCGTATTCAGGCGCTGGCGGAGCCGGGGCTGGCCTCGATCACCCGCAGCATCAACGACAAGGGAAAGCTGCGCGATCAGATCGTGGTCGATGACATCCGCGCACTGAACAAGTTCTTTGGCCTGTCGGCAACTGACGGCGGGCGCCGGGTGGTGATTGTCGATGCCGCCGACGAGATGAACACCAGCGCCGCCAACGCGCTGCTGAAGATGCTGGAGGAGCCGCCTGCCCGCACGACGCTCTTGCTGGTGTCGCATCAGCCCTCGCGGCTGTTGCCGACGATCCGGTCGCGCTGTCGCCTGCTGCGGCTGTCGCCGCTGGGGCCTGAGGATATGCTGGCCGCGCTCAATCAGGCGGGGGCCGAGCTGCCCGGTCAGGCCGATCATCTGGCCGCATTGGCCAATGGCTCTGTCGGGGCGGCGCTGCGGCTGCTGAACCTTGGCGGCCTACAGGCCTATAGCGATGTGGTGCGGCTGCTGGACAGTATGCCCCGGCTGGATCGGCAGCGCGCCATGGCGCTGGCGGAACAGGCCGCAGCGCGCGGTGCGGCCGACAAATTCGAGCTGCTGCTGACGCTGATCGACACCGCGCTGGCGCGTCTGGCGCGCACCGGGGCCACCGGAATGGCGCCGCAGCCGGAGGCCGCCCCGCAGGAGGCCACAGTGCTGTCGCGGCTTTCTCCAACACCGCAGAAGGCGCGGGCCTGGGCGGATCTGGCAGCGCAGGTGACAGCCCGGATGCGCCACGGTCAGGCGGTGAACCTTGACCCCGCAGCACTTGTTCTAGATACGGTTTTCAAGATGCAGGACACTGCGGCGCGCTGATCCGGGCGACCGGACCGCCCCGCAGGACGCGACAGAGAGCACAGATGACCGAGAGCCTTTCCCCCATGCCCCCGTCCATCACGGACAGCCATTGCCATCTGGATTTCCCCGATTTCGAGGGCGAGCTGGACGCGCTGATCACGCGCGCGGCAGAGGCCGGTGTCACCCGGATGGTCACTATCTGCACCAAGCTGCGCAATGAACCCACCGTGCGCGCCATCGCCGAAGCGCATGCGCCGGTGTTCTATGCCGCCGGCACCCACCCGATGAGCGCCGCAGATGAGCCTCTGGTGTCGGTTGATGAGCTGGTGACGCTGGCGCAGCATCCCAAGTTTGTCGGCATCGGCGAGACCGGGCTGGACTATCACTATACCGCTGAGAGTGCTGAGGTGCAGAAGACATCGCTCAGGACCCATATCACGGCAGCGCGAGAAACCGGCCTGCCGCTGATCATCCATGCCCGCGCGGCGGATGATGATATGGCGATGATCCTGCGCGATGAGATGGCCAAGGGCGCATATACCTGCGTCATGCACTGCTTCTCCTCCTCGCCCGAACTGGCACGGGCGGCGCTGGATCTGGGGTTCTACCTGTCGATGTCGGGCATCGCCGCCTTCCCCAAGAGCCAGGAGCTGCGCGATATTTTTGCCGCCGCCCCCTTGGAGCGTATTCTGGTGGAAACCGACGCGCCCTATCTGGCGCCGCCCCCCTATCGCGGCAAACGCAATGAGCCGGCCTATACCGCCCATACCGCCCGCGTGGGTGCCGAGGTGTTTGGTGTGGACTACGCCGATTTTGCCGCGCAGACGCAGGCAAATTTCGACCGGCTGTTCTGGAAAGCCGCCCAATATGAGGCTGCCGCCTGATGGGCGTGCTGCGCTTTACCATTCTGGGCTGCGGCTCCTCCGGTGGGGTGCCGCGTCTTGGCGGGCATTGGGGCGCCTGCGACCCGACCAATCCGCGCAACACCCGGCGGCGCTGTTCGCTGCTGGTGGAGCGTGAGGGGCCGGAGGGCACCACAACGGTGCTGATCGACACCTCCCCGGATATGCGAAGCCAGTTGCTGGACAGTGGTATCGGGCGGCTGGACGGCGTGGTCTACACCCATTCCCATGCCGACCATGTGCATGGCATCGACGATCTGCGCATGATCGTCTTCAACATGCGCGACCGCATTCCGGTCTATGCCGATGGCGAAACGCAGAACGCGCTGCTGTCGCGGTTCGGCTATGCCTTTGTGCAGCCTGAAGGCTCTCCCTACCCGCCCATTCTGGACCTGCGCAGCATTGATGGGCCGCTGACCATCTCCGGCCCCGGTGGCGATATCACCCTGCGCCCGTTTGAGGTCAACCACGGCTCCATGGATGCGCTGGGGTTCCGCATTGGCGATCTGGCCTATCTGCCAGATGTGGCCAAGATCCCCGACAGCGCGCTGGTGGAATTGCAGGATCTGGACTGCTGGATTCTGGATGCGCTGCGCCGCAAGCCACATCCCACCCATCTGTCGCTGGACGAGGCGCTGGAGTGGATCGACCGGATGGCCCCAAAACGCGCGGTGCTGACCAATATGCACATTGATCTCGATTATGCCGAGGTCGCCGCAGAGACCCCCGATCACATCGACCCGGCCTATGACGGGATGGTGATCGAATACCCGATCTGATCCGCGTCCGCCGGTGGGCAGACCCCTCTCCCGCCGATAGGAAGGCACGTCATGTTTCAGAGCCTGATTGATGTCATCCTGCCGGTATTTCTGGTCATCGGTGCGGGGTATATCGCCACCCGGCGGGGGTATTTTCAGGCCAGTCATGTCGATGGGCTGATGAAATTCACCCAGAGCTTTGCCATCCCCTGCCTGTTGTTCCGCGCCATTGCGACGCTGGATCTGTCGGCGAGTTTCGATCCGCGCCTGCTGATCAGTTTCTACACCGGCGCCGCGGCCTGTTTCTGTCTGGGCATGGCGGGCGCGCGGCTGATTTTCAAACGCGACTGGGAAGATTGCGTGGCCATCGGGTTTTGCTGCCTGTTCTCCAATTCGGTCCTGCTGGGGCTGCCGATCACGGAACGGGCCTATGGTGCCGACAATCTGACCGGCAACTATGCGATCATCGCCTTTCACTCGCCGTTTTGCTACGGGCTGGGGATCACGGTGATGGAGATCGTGCGCAGCCGGGGCGCTGGCAGCAGCAAGACGGTGAAGGCCGTGCTGAGCGCGATGTTCAAGAATGTGCTGATCCTGGGCATCGCCCTGGGGTTTGTCGTCAATCTCTCGGGCCTGTGGATCCCGCAGGCGGTGGATGAGGCGCTGTCGCTGGTCATTCGCGCCGCCCTGCCTGCGGCGCTGTTCGCACTGGGGGGTGTGCTGGTGCAATACCGGCCAGAGGGCGATCTGCGCGCCATTGGCTTTGTCTGCGCGATCTCATTGATGGTGCATCCGGCAATTGTCTGGAGCATGGGCACGGCGCTGAAGGTGCAGCCGGATCTGTTCCGCTCCGGCGTGCTGAACGCGGCCATGGCGCCGGGGTTCAACGCCTATATCTTTGCCAATATGTATGGGCGCGCGAAACGGGTGGCGGCCTCCTCGGTGCTGATTGCGACCGGCAGCTGTATCCTGACAGTCTGGCTGTGGCTGCTGATCCTGGGCTGAGGGGACAAACAAACAGGGGCGCCGCAGCGCCCCCGATGGTCTGTTTCCATGGTGCCGGTCAGTCGCCGTCCGCCACCCCGGCCTGACGCAGCCGCGCGCGACGGGCGCGGTAGCTGGGCAGGATCACCAGAATGGCTGCCAGCCCCAGCAGGCCGATGGTCATCGGGCGTTCCATCAGGAAGCCCAGCCCATCATAGAGCTGCATCGAGCGGGAGAAATTATCCTCCAGCATCGACCCCAGGATGAAGCCGATCAGCAAGGGCGCAAGCGGATAGTCGGCAAAGCGCAGCACCGTGGCACAGATCCCCAGCCCCACAAGGATCAGCAACTCTGTCGCATTGTTCTGCCCGATATAGGCCCCCATCAGCGTAAAGAAGAAGATGAAGGGGATCAGGTAGTTGCGCGGGACCGCCAGCACCTTGGCAATATAGGGGATCAGCGGCAGATTGAGGATCAGCAGGACCAGATTGCCGACATACATCGAGATGATCACGGCCCAGAAGATCTCCGGCTCATCCACCATCAGGCGCGGACCGGGCGAAACATTAAGCGCAATCAGCGCGCCCAGAAGGATCGCAGTGGTGCCGGAGCCGGGAATGCCCAGCGTCAGCAGTGGCACAAAGGAGCCGGTGCAGGCCGCGTTATTGGCGCTTTCGGGCGCGGCGAGGCCTTTGATCGAGCCTTTGCCGAACTCTTTCTGTTCGTCCTTAGGCGCGATATTGCGCTCCACCGCGTAGCCCAGGAAGGAAGCGATGGTGGCTCCGGCCCCCGGCAGGACGCCGATCAGAAAGCCCTGGATCGACTGACGGCCAATCACCGGCGCGATGGACTTGGCCTCCGCTCTGGTGATGCGCAGATCCTTGATCTCGCTGCTGCCGCCTTCGCTGGCAGAGCGGCTGGGATCAAGCACCAGATAAAGCGCCTCCGGCAGGGCGAACATCGCCATCGCCAGCGTGATGAAACCGAAGCCCGACTGAAGATCCATGATGCCCATGGTAAAGCGGGGCATGTTGAACAGCGCGCCCTCGCCCACGGTGGCCATGATCAGGCCAAGCACGGTCATCAGCAGCGCCTTCACCACCTGGCCGGTCCCCGCAAAGGCGGCGATGGCCGACAGCCCCACCACCATCAAGGCGAAGTATTCGGCGGAGTGGAACAGCAGCGCGACGCTGGCCAGTGCCGGCGCGAAAATCATCAGCAGGACGGCACCAATGGTGCCGCCGCAGAAGGAGGAGATCGCGGCCACGGTCAGCGCCTTGCCGGCCTTGCCCTGCCGCGCCAGCGGATAGCCATCGAAGGACGTTGCCACTGTCGAAGCCACGCCCGGTGCGTTGATCAGGATTGACGAGGTGGAGCCGCCAAAGATGGCGCCATAATAGACCCCGGCCAGCAGGATCAGCGCCGCCGAAGGATCGCCGATGGAAATCGCCACCGGGATCATGATGGAAATGATGCTCATCGGGCCGAGACCCGGCAACATGCCGATGAAGGTGCCGATGAGGCAGCCACCGATGACCATCAGCAGGTTGCTGAGGGAAAAGGCGGTGCCGAGGCCGATCAGAATACCGTCCAGCATATCAGACTCCATTGCCAAGGAAGAGCGGCAGCGGGCGCAGGTAGATGCCCAGCACCCCCTGCACGAGATACCAGACCACACCTGCCGCAACGACGGCGATGGGGATCAGGATATGCAGCTTGCGTTCGCCCAGGATCATGGCGCTGATCACCAGAAAGCCGACGGTTGCGATCAGGAACCCAACCGGGCGCAGCGCCAGTGCATAGATCGCCATCATCGCCAGCAGTGCAACGGCCTGCCCCAGCTTGTAATCCAGCAGGCGGCGGTAATCGATGTCACCCGTCTTTGGGCCTGCATCGGATTTCTGCGGCGACAGCAGGATGATCAAAGCACAGATCACCGCCAGAACCGACAACCCCTTGGGGAAGGTGCTGGGCCAGATGGCATTGAATTTCATGAACGGCGGCAGCCCTTCGTCCATGGTGAAAAAGGCCGTGTAGCCATAGGCGAGGCTGATCATGAGGATGACCAGCGCGATCCATCGGTCGAGCGCCATGAGGCTCTCCCCCCCTTTGGTGAGATATGTTCAGAATGAAACCTGAGAGGCAGCGCGGCTCCTCCCGAAGATCTGCGCCGCCGGTTTCTGTCGTCAGAGGCGGGCGCCCGACACCTCTCGGACCGGACGCCTGTCTGCTCTGCCAGACTTAGAGGAAGCCGAGTTCCTGCATCAGGCTCTTGATGACTTCTTCCTGACCTTCCAGGAAGCTGACGAAATCATCGCCGCTGTTGTGGATGTTCACCCACCCGTTGCGGGCGCGGACCTCTTCCCATTCGGGGGTATCATACATTTTGGCCAGGGCCGCGCGATAGGCGTCGACCTTTTCCTGAGGAAGGCCGGGGGCGCCAAAGAAACCCCGCCAGTTGACGAAGGTTGCGTCGATCCCCTGTTCTTTCATCGTGGGGGCGTCTGCATAGGCCGGCACGCGGTCCTCGGCGGTGACGCCGATGATTTTCACCTCGCCTGCGTTGGCCAGATCAATCGCCTCGGAGAAACCGGTGGAGAGTGCTGCGATTTCACCTGACAGCAGCGCCGCCATGGCAACCCCGCCTGCATCATAGGGGATGTATTTCACCGCCGTCGGCTCTTCGCCTGCGGCCTTCATCACCATTGCGGCAACCAGATGGTCCATGCCACCGGGTACCGAGCCACCGCCGATGGCGGTCTTGCGCGGATCGGCCTGATAGGCGGCGATCAAATCGGACATGGAGTTGATCGGGCTGTCCTTGCCCACCACGATGGCCGCGTAATCGCCAATGGTGCCTGCGACCATGGTGAGGTCACGGAAGTTATGCGGGAAGACACCGGTCAGCGAGCGGATCACAATCGGGGTGGAGTTCACCATCAGGGTGCCGTGGTTGCTCTCGGCGTTTTCGATCAGATAGCCGATCGCCTTGCCACCGCCGCCGCCGGACATGTTCTCGTAGGAGGCATTGCCCACAAGCCCCGCCTTGGTCAGCGCCTCGCCGGTGCCGCGCGCGGTGCCGTCCCAGCCGCCGCCTGCGCCGCCGGGGATCAGAAAGTGGATGCTGTCCACCATTTCATCCGCAGAAACCGGCGCCGCAAAGGCCAGTGTCGCAGCGGTCACCGCCATCAGGGCGCGCCGGGTCAAAGTCGTTTTCATCTGTTTGTCCTCCCATTTGACAAATGGCGGCTTGGCCGCTCATGACTGGAAGGGAACACGTTAAGCTGACACAAACCTGTCACACCCGATGCTGCCGCCACCTGCCCGGCCACCTGGATGAATGGACTCCCATGCGCTTCTTGCTGGTTGAAGACAATCTTAGCCTTGCGGCCGCCGTCGAGGACCGGCTGCGGATGGATGGCCATGTGGTGGATCACGCCCCCGATCTTGCGGTGGCGGATGACTATGCGGCGACCGCGGATTACGATTTGATTTTACTGGATATTATGTTGCCAGACGGGGATGGCCGCAGCTTCTTGAAATCCCATCGCAACCGTCAGGGCACAACGCCGGTGATTGTGCTGACGGCACGGTCCGAGGTGTCGGACAGGGTTGGTGTGCTGGATCTGGGGGCGGATGACTACATCACCAAACCCTTTGATTTTTCCGAGCTGGAGGCGCGCTGCCGGGCGGTGCTGCGGCGCCATGGTGGCGGCAGTTCCAACCAGAAACGATTCGGTGCGCTGATCTTTGATCCGCTTGCCGGAACCCTGACGGTGGGCGGCAGAACCGTATCGCTGCGCAACAAGGAGCTGCGGCTGCTGGAGATTTTCATCAACGCGCCGGACCGTATCTTTTCCAAGTCGAAACTGGTGGACCGGTTGTTCTCCTATGAGGAGGACGTTTCGGAAAATGCGATCGAGGTCTATGTGGCGCGGCTGCGCAAGCATCTGGCCGGATCTGAGGTGGAGATCACCACGGTGCGCGGCCTTGGCTACCGGATGTCGCTTGCATGAGCGAGGCCATCCGCACCAGTGGGTCGATCCGGCGGCGTCTCACGCTGCAACTGGTGGGGAGTGCGGCCTTTCTGGCGTCGCTCTTGTTCTTTATCGTGCTGGTCTTCACCCGCGATGTGTCGCAGCAGACCCATGACAGCATTCTACAGGCCTCGGCCACCTCGATCATGGATTCCGTTTCGGTCCGCTCGGGCGATGTGACAGTGGATATCCCCTATGCGGCGCTGTCGATGCTGGGCAACGTCAGCAATGACCGGGTATTTTATCGCGTGGCGCAGGATCAGCTGGTGCTGACCGGTTACGACGACCTGCCCCGACCCGACCCGTTGCCGCGACAGGGGGCGCCCCGGTTTCAAACGCTGAGCTACAAGGGCGACAGCATTCGGATGGTGACGCTGGCGCGGCGGGTTTCGCTGGGCGGGCAGGCATCCGACCTGATTATTTCGGTGGCGCAGACCCGCGAGGGGCAATCGGCGCAGCTGGCGCAGCTGACACGCCGCGCCTTGCAGCTGGGGGTCGGTTTCTTTGTCATTGCCGCAGTCCTCGCGATCTGGGCGGCGCAATCCAGTGTGCGGCCGCTGGCCGAACTTGCCGGGGCGGTGTCGCGGCGCGGGCCCAAGGATCTGCGCCCGGTGCGCAGGCCCGTGCCCTCGGAGATGATCCCGCTGGTGTCCTCGCTCAACCGGTTTATCGACCGACTGCGGATTTCGCTGTCTCGGTCGGAGGATTTCATCGCCGAGGCCGCGCACCGGGTGCGCACGCCGCTGGCCACTGTGCGCACGCAGGCGGAGATCACGCTGCGCCGGGTTGAGCGGGACGAAAACCGCGCCTCGCTGCGCGAGATGATCCGCGCAATTGACGAAAGCTCGCGCGCGGCGGGTCAGCTGCTGGATCATGCGATGGTGACCTTTCGTACCGATAGCCTCTTGCGCGAAGAGGTGGATCTGGGGGCGCTCTGCCGGGAGCTTCTGAACCGGCTTCGTCCGATTGCCGAGCTGAAGGACATCGCGCTGCATTGCGACCTGCCGCAGACACCGGCCCTGTCGGGTGATCCGATCCTGATCCAGAACGCGGTGCGCAACCTCTTGGACAATGCAATCAAATATGCGCCGGGCGAAAGCGACGTGCAGGTGATCCTGCGCCGGGAGGGACAGGCGCTGCGGCTGAGCATCATCGATGAGGCTGGTGGGTTTCCGGATGGCGACACCGACGCGCTGACCGCGCGGTTTGCCCGTGGCACAAACGCCGAAGGCACCATCGGCTCCGGTCTTGGCCTTACCATCGCGCGCGAGGTGGTTGAGGCCCATGGCGGACGGCTGAGCATTGCCCCCAGCGAGGCCACCACCGGCCCGCCAGCGGCGGCCCCAAGACGGGAGGGATCATGCGTATCCTTGTATTTTCCGCTGTCGTGAGCCGCCCGGTGCGGGGTCTGTGTCTGGCGCTACTGGCGCTTGTTCAGCTGGGGATCGCAGCGCAGGCGTTTGAGATCGAAGATCGCCGTCGGTTTGGGCCTGCCGCAGCCGGGGCGGCACCAGATCTGCTGCGGGTTCTGTCAACCACAGACACCGATTTGCTGGCGCCGCTTGTCGATAGCTTCCTGCGGACGCGACCGACCGTGGTGGTGGACTATGTTGCTGTCAGCAGTGCCGAGCTGATGCGGGCGGTCGTGGAGGAGAACGCGCCGTTTGATCTGGCCGTTTCCTCGGCGCTGGATTTGCAGACCAAACTGGCCAATGACGGCTATACGCTGGCGCATCGCTCCACCACGACGGCGCAGCTGCCGGTCTGGGGCAACTGGCGCGACCATGTCTTTGCCTTCTCGCAGGAGCCTGCGTCGATTGTGCTGTCTCCGGCGGCCTTTGAGGGGCTGGAGATGCCGCGCAGCCGGCAGGCGCTGATGTCGCTCTTACGGCGATACCCCAACCGGTTCCGGGGCCGCATCGGCACCTATGATGTCGAAACCAGCGGCCTTGGCTATCTGTTTGCGACGCAGGATCTGCGCACCTCAGAGAGTTTCTGGCGGATGATGGAGATTTTCGGCAGTCTTGACCTGCGGCTCTACTGCTGTTCCGGCGAGATGATCGAGGCGGTCGCGCGGGGAGATCTGGCGATTGCCTATAACGTGCTGGGCAGCTACGCCCGCGCGCGGGATGATCTGGCGGATCGGATCGAGATCGTGGATCCGCAGGATTACACCAACATGATGCTGCGCACCGCCGTGGTGCTGAAGGGGGCAGAGCGGCCGGATCTGGCCGGCGCCTTTATCGACCATCTGCTGCGCGCGGCCTGGGGAAGCAGCCGCGATCCGGCCTATCCGTTCCCAAGGTATCCAACCGGGGCCGCCAGTCCCGAGGCGGCGCTGCGCCCGATCCAGATGGGACCGGGGCTGCTGGTGTTTCTGGACCGGCTGAAACGGGCGCGTTTTATCGAAGAATGGCGCAGCACCGTGTTGCAGAAATAAGCCCGCCTGCCGCCCGCACCGCTCAACGATAGAGCAGCGACTGGCCGTTGTGGAACAGATGCAGCTTGGCCGGGTCGGCGTAGAGCCGCACAGAGGAGCCGCGCAACCCCTTGTGAATGCCGGGGAGTTTCGCAATCAGGGGATCCTTGCCCTCGCCTGCGGCGATGTAGAGCACCGTCACCTCACCAAGAGCCTCCACAATATCGACGCGGCTGTCGATCAGCGCGCCGCCTGTGCCGGTTTCGACCAGATCCTCGGGCCGGACGCCGACATTCACCGCGAGCCCCTGATCGGCGTCGGTCGTGGGGATATCGGCGATGACCTCTTCCCCACTGTTGAGCCGCACGGTGGTGCGTGGGCCAGTGGCGATCACAGTGCCGGGAATGAGGTTCATTGCGGGCGAGCCGATGAACTGGGCCACAAATTCATTCTCCGGGCGTTGGTACAGCTCCAGTGGCGTGCCGACCTGTGCGATGCCTTTGTCGGCGAGCACCACAATACGGCTGGCCAGCGTCATCGCCTCCACCTGATCATGGGTCACATAGATCATGGTGCTGTCGGGCATCGCCTCTTTCAACTGGGCGATTTCGATCCTTGTGGCGACCCGCAGGGCCGCGTCCAGATTTGAGAGTGGCTCGTCAAAGAGATAGACCTTCGGATCACGCACGATGGAGCGACCGATGGCGACCCGCTGGCGCTGCCCGCCCGACAGCGCCTTGGGCAGGCGGTCGAGATAAGGCTCCAGCTGCAGGATCTTGGCGGCGCGGTCGATGGCGGCGTCGATCTCAGGCTTGCTCTTCTTCGCGATTTTCAGCGCAAAGGCCATGTTGTCGCGAACGGTCATATGCGGATAGAGCGCATAGGACTGGAACACCATCGCGATGCCCCGCTGGGCAGGCGGGATGTCATTCATCACCGCATCGTCGATTTCCAGCGTGCCGCCGCTGATCCGCTCCAGCCCCGCGATCATCCGCAGCAGGGTGGATTTGCCGCAGCCGGAGGGGCCGACAAAGACGATCAGCTCCCCCTGTTTGATATCGAGATTGATATCTCTCAGGACCTCGACGCCGCCCCCGTAGGTCTTGGCGACATTGGTCAATTTCAGGTTTGCCATCTACTGGTCCCTCCCCTGCTCGTCGTTTCTGTCAGACCCGCACCGCAAGGCAGGCCTGCCACGGTGCCAGCGCGACACGGGCGCCGCTTTGCGGCAGGTCGGCCAGGGCGATGTCGGTATCGGGCCTGCGCCATGTGCCCTCCGGCAGGGTGATCTCTGCCGGGGTGTCCCCCAGATTGAAAGCGCAGAAGATCACCTCGTCGCGGTCCTGACGGGTGAAGAAGGCGACATTGCCCTCTGCCCGCAGCTGGTCATGGGTGCCCACCGCCAGCGCCGGATGTGCCTTGCGCAGGGCGATGGCGCGGCGGTAGTGGTGCAGCATGGCCTGCGGGTCGGCTTCCTGACTGGCGACGCTCAGGCTGAGATGCTCGGGCGAGACGGGCAGCCATGGCTTGCCTTCGCTGAAGCCGCCTGCGCTGTTTGACGGTTCCCAGACCATTGGCGTACGGCAGCCGTCGCGGCCCTTGAATTCGGGCCAGAACTCAATGCCATAGGGGTCCTGCAGATCTTCAAAGGCGATGTCTGCCTCTGGCAGGCCCAGCTCCTCGCCCTGATAGATGCAGGTGGTGCCGCGCAGGCACATCATCATGGTGGTGAACAGGCGCTGCGCCTCCGGGCTGAGATCCCAGCGGCTGCTGTGGCGGATCACATCGTGGTTGGAAAACGCCCAGCAGGCCCAGCCGCTGGCGGCAACGCGGTCCACCTCGGCAAAGACTTCGGCCAGCCGCGAGGCGGTCAGCACATCCTTGGCCAGGAGTTCAAAGGCGTAGCACATGTGAACGCCGCTGTTGCCTGCCGTGTAGCTGCCCATGATCTCAAGACCGCGCTGCGCGTCGCCCACCTCGCCCACGGCCGCCTTGGCCGGGTATTCATCCAGAAGCGCGCGGAACCGGCCCAGGAAAGCCAGATTTTCCGGCTGGTTCTTGGAGTAGAGATGTTCCTGGTGATTATAGGGGTTCACCGAGGGCGCGATGGTGGCATTACGCTGCTCAGGCGGCAGGGCCGGGTTCGACCGCAGCTCAGCGTCGTGGAAATAGAAGTTGATGGTATCCAGACGGAAGCCATCAACGCCGCGCTCCAGCCAGAAGCGGGTCACATCCAACAGCGCGTCCTGCACGGCGGGGCAGTGAAAATTCAGATCCGGCTGCGAGACAAGGAAGTTGTGCAGGTAATACTGCTCCCGCCGGGGATCCCATTGCCAGGCAGAGCCGCCAAAGATCGACAGCCAGTTGTTCGGCGGCGTGCCATCGGGTAGCGGGTCGGCCCAGACGTACCAGTCAGCGCGGGCATTGTCGCGGCTCTGGCGGCTTTCGCCGAACCACGGGTGCTGGTCAGAGGTATGCGACAGCACAAGATCAATCATCACCCGCAGGCCCAGGCCGTGCGCTGTTGCGACCAGCTGGTCAAAGTCGGACAGGCTGCCGAACATCGGATCAACGTCGCAATAGTCAGAGACGTCATAGCCGAAATCCTTCATCGGGGAGGTGAAGAACGGCGAAATCCAGATCGCATCCACCCCAAGCGAAGCAATATGCGGCAGGCGCTGGGTGATGCCTCTGAGGTCACCGATGCCATCGCCGTTGCTGTCCTGATAGCTGCGCGGGTAAATCTGATAGATCACTGCACCGCGCCACCAATCGGGGTCAGCGGCGAGAACCTGTGCCGGGTCGAGTTGAGCTTGAGCGTTCATATCAGCTGTTTCCATAGTCTGTAGAGTAAGAGGCAGGACCGGTGTGATCCGGCCTGCGGATCACGTCACTTGACCGAGCCTGCAAGGAGGCCACGGACGAGGTATTTCTGCATGGCAAAGAAGACACCGAGCGGCACCGCAATCGAGACAAAGGCGGAGGTTGCGAGGATCTCCCAATTGCCGCCACGGGTGCCCAGCAGCTCAACGATCTGCTTGGTCATCACGGTGGTTTCCCCGGTGGCGTCGATCAGGAACACCATGGCCACCAGAAGGTCGTTCCAGGTCCACAGGAACTGGAAGATTGCAAATGAGGCCAGCGCCGGAAAGGACAGCGGCAGGATGATGCGGGTGAAGATCATGAAATCGGTCGCGCCATCGACACGGGCATTTTCGATGATATCGCGTGGGATGCCTACCATGTAGTTGCGCAAGAGGTAGATGGCGAGCGGCAGGCCAAAGCCGGTGTGGGCCATCCAGACGCCGATGTAGCCCTTGCCGATGCCGATCTCATTGTGGAATTTCAGCAGCGGGATCAGCGCCAGTTGCAATGGCACCACCAGCAGGCCAACGATGGCCGCCACCAGCAGGGCGCGGCCCGGAAATTCCATCCACGCCAGCGCATAGGCCGCGAAGGCGGCAACAAGGATCGGGATGATGGTTGCCGGAATGGTGACGGTCAGCGTGTTGAAAAATGCCTTGGCCATATTGTCGGTTGAATTGCCGGAGATGAGCACTGTTTCATAGTTCTCCAGCGTGAATTCCGGCGGCACGGTTGCGGTGACAAACACCCGGGGGCCGCGTTTGCCGCTGATTTCCTCGGTGCTTTCGAACCGGTAGGCGCCATCTGCCGCAACCGACAGGGTGCCGCCACGGCGCAGCTCGGCCGTTTCACCGGGTTGATAGGCGGCAGGCTCGCGCGCCGAGGTGCCCCAGGCGGAAATCTCGCTGCTGGTGTCTTCGGCAAAGAGGCGGCCCTCAATCACGAAGAGATTTCCCTGTCGCAGCTGTTCGCTGGGCGGGTCAATGCGCAGGGTCAGGTTCTGTTCACTGGGGAACATCGCGCGCCACCAGCCGCTGGTCGCGATCTGATCGGCGGTGCGGAAGGAGGACACCAAGAGGCCCAGCGTCGGGAACAGCCACAGCCCTACGAGCAGCACCACAGAAAGGCGTAAGGCCCAGGTCAGCGCAGGTTTTTGTCCGGCAATCATTGTCATGGCGGTCTCTCCTCAGCGCATTTCGCGGCGGGCGTTGTAGACGTTCCAGACCAGGATCGGCAGGACCAGAAGCATGATGACCATGGCGCTGGCGGAGCCGACGCCCCAGTCATTGGCGCGGAACAGTTTGTCGTACATGTAATTGGCCAGAACCTGCGTCTCCCACTGGCCGTTGGTCATGGCAAAGACGATGTCAAAGACCTTGAGCACAACGATGGTGATGGTGGTCCAGACGACGACGATCGTGTCCATGATCTGCGGCACCTTGATCTTGAAGAAGATCTGAAACGGCCCGGCCCCATCCACGATGGCGGCTTCAACGGTTTCTTCGGGGATGCCGCGCAGGGCGGCGGAGAGGATCACCATGGCAAAACCGGTCTGGATCCAGATCAGCACCATCATCAGGAAGAAGTTGTTCCAGAACGGGATGGTCAGCCACTGCATCGGCCCGTCGCCGCCGAAATAGATGTAGAGCGCGTTCAGAACGCCGATCTGCTCGGTGCCCTCGGGGCGGGCGTCATAGACCAGCTTCCAGATCACCGCAGCCCCGACAAAGGAGATCGCCATCGGCATGAAGATCAGCGACTTCGCGATATTGCCCCAGGCCAACCGGTCCGTCAGCTGTGCGGCCAGCAGGCCGAAGGCGGTCGAGGCGGCAGGCACCACGAGAAGCCACAGGAAATTGTTCTTGAGCGCTTCCCAGAATTTCGCCTCGGCCAGCATCTGCTGGTAGTTGGCAAGGCCGACGAATTCAGATCCGCCACCGGGCAGGCGTTCGCTGACAGAAAGGCGCAGCGTCTCGACCACCGGATAGGCCAGATAAAGCCCCAGCGCCAGCAAGGCGGGCAACAGGAACAGCCAGGGTCGGATCATATTGGCGCGGCGGATATTGCGGGCGATATGCGCACCGCGTGCCGGAAAGATCACCCGGTCCAGCACCAGATTGGAGAAGTAGAAATAGCCGACA
This sequence comes from Phaeobacter sp. JH20_29, assembly GCF_048056175.1. NCBI lineage: Bacteria > Pseudomonadati > Pseudomonadota > Alphaproteobacteria > Rhodobacterales > Roseobacteraceae > Phaeobacter > Phaeobacter sp. JH20_29. Next base: position 364,054 of record NZ_JAYMWO010000018.1, on the reverse strand, counting down.
CACCCTCCGACGCCAAAGGCGATTGTGAGCAGGCCCTGAATGGCTGGGTGCATGGGAAACTCCCTTCGCGGTGGGGTGGAGTGGGCAGATCAGCCCCCGGCAGCAACGCAGGCGGGCAGATCGGCGCGGATCTTCGATGGGAAAACTGCAAATGGTGCGGGCCGACCTGATAGAGGCAGCCCGCACCTGTGGCTTATTTCAAAGCATCCCAGGAGGACTGGATCTCGGCCGCGACCTCTTCTGCCGGGGTGCCGCCAGCGTAGCCGACCATGCCTGTCCAGAAGGAACCCGCGCCAACCGCGCCGGGCATCAGATCCGATGCGTCAAAGCGGAAGGTGTCTGCGGACAACAGGATATCGCCCATCTTTTTCAGGGTATCAGTGGCATAAAGGTCGGTGTTGACGCCCTTGTGCGGGGTCAGGAAGCCCTGTTGCGCCATCCAGACCTCATGTCCGATAGGGGATTTCAGGAATTCCATCAAGGCGCGCGCGCCCTTGCTGTCGTTGGTGATCGACCACAGGGTACCTGCGCCCAGAACCGGGCTGCCCAGATCCTTTTCCTCATAGGCCGGGAAGTAGAAGAAATCCGCATCCAGCCCCACCTCGGTGCCTTCGGGGAAGAAGGCCGGGATGAAGGACGCCTGACGGTGCATCAGACATTGCGGCGGGCTGGCGAAAAGGCCCTTGGGGCTGTCGCGGAAATCTGTGGAGGCCACCGCCCCTGCCCCGCCCGATACATAGGCGTCATTGCGGGCGAAATGCCCAAATTCCTCAATCGCACCGATGACGCGGGGATCGGTGAAGGGGATTTCGTTGCTGACCCACTGGTCATAGACGGACGGGTCCTGGGTGCGCAGCATCATATCCTCGACCCAGTCGGTGGCAGGCCAGCCTGTGGCGCCACCGGACCCCAGACCAATGCACCAGGGCGTATTGCCATCCTCGACCATCTGATCGGTCAGCGCCTTCAGCTCTTCCATCGACTGCGGCACGTCGTAGCCGAAATCCTCAAAGGTCTCAGGCACGTACCAGACAAGGGATTTCACATCGACCTTGTAGAACAGGCCAAAGAGATCCTCGTTGCCATCCGGCCCCTTGAAGGTGCTGAGATCGACCCAGGAGTCGCCAGCGGCGTAGTTTTCACGCACCCAGTCGGCGGTCTCGCTGCCCAGAGGCGAGATAAAGCCGCGTCGCGCCATGTCCGCCACCAGTCCCGGCTGCGGGAAGACGGCGATGTTGGGCGCGGAGCCGGCCTCGGCGTCCACGACGATCTGCTGTTCGAAACTGTCGGAGCCGGTGTAACGCACATCGGCGCCGGTAGCCTCGGCAAAATAGGCCAGCACTTTCTCGACCAGTGCCTGATCGGGGCCAAGCCAGGGTCCGAAGACGGTGACCTGTTCACCGGCAAGATCGGTCGCCTTTAGCGCCTCGAAGCTGTCCCAGTTGAACTCTCCCTCACCGACCGGAAAGGTCAGCGCCCCGTCGGCCTGCGCAAGTCCGGCTGTCAATGCCAACACGCCCGCAGCGGCAGTAAGCCTGCGTTTCATGATATTTCCTCCCGATAATCACAACGCCCTGCCAGATCCTGTTTGATCCGGTTATCCAAAGCGCTTTGGATTTCGCTACACTTCTAGATTCGCGCGGCGCTGTCAACAAATTACCAAGAAACACCTCTTATCTCTTAATTTAAACGACCCTTGCCAGCCTCACCTCACCCCTGCCATAACTACCTGAGCATGAGCACTGCGTTGCGATATGCGACCGAAATATCAAAGCGCTTTGGAGACTTTCCGTATGAATCTGAAGGAACTGGCCGCCCATCTGAACCTGTCACAGACAACGGTCAGCCGTGCGTTGAATGGGTTTCCCGAAGTAAGCGAAGCCACCCGCAGGCGGGTTGCGGCGGCGGCGGAGCAGCACAACTACCGCCCCAACACCCGCGCCAAGGCGCTGGCAACCGGGCGGGCAATGGCCATCGGCCATGTGATTCCGCTGTCATCGCAGCATGAGATGGTGAACCCGATCTTTGGCGATTTCATCGCCGGAGCGGGCGAGAGCTACGCCAAGGCCGGCTATGACATGGTGCTGTCGCTGGTCGAGGACAGCAAACAGGAAAAGGCCTATCGCGAGATGGCGGCGAAGCGGAACGTCGATGGCATCGTGCTGCATGCGCCGCGCATGTCGGACCCGCGGATTGCACTGTTGCGCGATATTGGCCTGCCTTTTGCGGTGCATGGCCGGGCCTCCGATCTGGAGGGGCCGTACAGCTGGCTGGATGTGAACAACAAAAGCGCCTTTGAACGGGCGACGCAATTCCTGCTCGATCTCGGGCATCGGCGGATCTGTCTGGTCAATGGTCTGGAGAGCATGGATTTCGCATGGCGCCGTCGCGCAGGCTACGAATGCGCGCTGACCGCAGCGGGCATCCCCCTGGATCCCGCGCTGATGTTTGCCGAGGAAATGACCGAGAGCTACGGTCACCGCACCGTCGTACACACTCAGGCCATGGCCGATCCGCCCACCGCCTATCTGGTGTCGTCGATCATCCCGGCGATGGGTGTGCGCCGCGCAATCGAGGATTCGGGGCGCCAGATGGGGCGCGATATTTCGGTGATCACCCATGACGATGATCTCTCCTATCTGCGCAATGGCGATGAGCTGCCGCAATTCACCGCGACGCTTTCTTCTGTGCAGGAGGCCGGCCGACAGCTGGCCGACCTGCTGCTGGCGCAGATCCGCGATCCGGGTGACGCCCCTTTGACACGCCTGCTGGAAGCGCAGCTGACGGTTGGCCGCTCCACCGGGCCTGCGCCGTCGCGCTAGGCTCACCGCTGCCCGCACCATCCAATCAGGAGAGCCGCCATGTTACGCAACAGCCGCCAGGACTTCCCCGAGGGTTTTCTCTTTGGCGCGGCAACCTCGGCCTATCAGATCGAAGGACACGGGTTTGGCGGCGCCGGGGCGACCCATTGGGACAGTTTCGCCGCCACCCCCGGCAATGTAGTGCGAGCCGAGCACGGCCAGCGCGCCTGCGATCATTACCACCGCTACGCTGAGGATCTGGATCTGGCGGCGGCTGCCGGGTTTGACTGCTACAGGTTCTCCACCAGCTGGGCGCGGGTTCTGCCCGAGGGGCGTGGCACACCCAACCCCGACGGGCTGGATTTCTACGACCGGCTGACGGATGCGATGCTGGAGCGGGGACTGAAACCCTGCGTGACGCTCTACCACTGGGAATTGCCACAGGCGCTGGCCGATATGGGAGGCTGGCGCAACGCCGATATCGCCAAATGGTTTGGCGACTTTACCGCGGTCATCATGGGCCGCATTGGCGACCGGATGTATTCCGCGGCGCCGATCAATGAACCATGGTGCGTAGGCTGGCTGTCGCATTTCCTTGGCCATCATGCGCCTGGCCTGCGTGATATCCGGGCAACGGCGCGGGCGATGCACCATGTGATGGTAGCCCATGGCACCGCCATCGAAACGATGCGCGGCCTTGGCATGGAGAACCTTGGCGCCGTGTTCAATCTGGAATGGGCAGCCCCCGCCGACAACAGCGAGGCCGCCCGGCAGGCCGCTGCGCGCTATGATGCGATCTACAATGGCTTTTTCCTTGGCGGTGCCTTTCACGGGCGCTACCCGGATCTGGCGCTGGAAGGGCTGGAACCGCATCTGCCGCACGGCTGGCAGGATGATTTTGCCACCATCTCAGCCCCCGTCGACTGGTGCGGCCTCAACTACTATACCCGCAAGCTGATTGCGCCGGGCAGCGGCGCCTGGCCCCATTACGCCGAGGTCGATGGCCCGCTGCCCAAGACCCAGATGGGATGGGAGATCTATCCGCAGGGGCTTTATGATTTTCTGACCCGGACGGCCCGCGACTATACGGGAGATCTGCCGCTGATCGTGACCGAAAACGGCATGGCCAACACGGATATGGTGACAGATGGCACCGTGCCGGACGACGCCCGGATTGCCTTTGTCGATGACCATCTGGACGCGGTGCGCCGTGCCATTGCGGATGGCGTGCCGGTGCAGGGCTATTTCCTGTGGTCGCTTCTGGACAATTACGAATGGGCGCTGGGGTATGAGAAACGGTTCGGGCTGATACATGTGGATTTCGACACGCTGACCCGCACCCCCAAGGCATCATACCGCGCGCTGCAATCGGCGTTGGCACCCCCGCCGTGATGCCGGTGCTTCGATCGCGGGCTGGCGTCAGTCCGCCAGCCGCGCTGCCAGCTGGTCCAGCACGCTGAGGCATTGCCCGAGCTGATCAATGGCGAGGTATTCATCCGCCTTATGCGCCTGCGCGATGGACCCTGGCCCGCAGACGACCACATCCATACCCAGCGCCTGAAACAAGCCCGCCTCGGTGCCGAAGGGCACCAGTTCCGCGCTCTTGCTGCCCAGCAGCTCCGCCATGATGTCGCGGGCCTCATTCCGCGTGGTGGGGACCAGCCCTGCCACCTCTCCCACCACCTCGGTGTCGATGCTGGCCTCGGGGTAGACCGCGCGCATGGCAGGCAGCAGAACATCATGGCAATAGCGTGCCATCGTGTCCTTCACATGGTCGGCATCGGCCTGCTGGACCGGACGCATCTCCCAATCGACCTGCGCCTTTGATGCGATGACATTATGCGCGCTGCCACCGTTGAGCGCACCGATGTTCAGCGTGGTCCAGGGCGGATCAAATCGACTGTCCGGCGGGGTACGCTGCTGCAAATCCAGGCGCAGATCGAGCAGGCGGCTGACATAGCGCACCGCGTATTCCACCGCATTGACCCCTCGTGACGGATCCGACCCGTGACCCTCAAGCCCCTGAAAACGTGTGGTGTATTCGTGGCAGCCCTTATGGCCCTCAATGATGCGCATACTTGTCGGTTCACCGATCAGGGCCAGTCGTGGCCTGATCTCGCGGTCGCGCAGCGTCTGAACCAGATGACCGGCACCGACGCAGCCCACCTCCTCGTCGTAGGTAAAGGCGAAATGCAGGGGACGCTTGCCGATCTGCCCGGCGAACTGCGGCGCCATGGCGAGGGTCGCCGCGATGAAACCTTTCATGTCGCAGGTGCCGCGTCCGTAGAGCCGCCCGTCGCGCTCCACCATCGTGAAGGGGTCACTGCTCCAGTCCTGATCGGTCACTGGCACCACATCGCTATGGCCTGACAGCACGATCCCGCCATCGGCGTCCGGGCCAAGCGTGGCGAAGAGGTTTGCCTTCTGACCGCTGGCATCAAACAGCACATCAACACTGGCGCCGCAGTCCTCAAGCCGGTTGGCAAGATAGGCAATCATCTCCAGATTGCTGTCAGCCGAGACCGTTGGAAAGGCAATGAGATCCGACAGGATCCGGGTGGTCTCATCAATCACCGGCTCATCCTTTTATGAACAGTTTCCGCTCCACTGTGCAGAGCGGTTCGGCGGCGCCGGTGTCGCGGATCAGCAGGGTTTCGGTGGTCTCAAGCCCCCAGCTGTCCATCCAAAGCGCCGGCATAAAGTGGAACACCATGCCCGGTTGCATCACGGTGGTGTCTTCGCTGCGGATCGACGCCGTTCGTTCGCCCCAGTCCGGCGGGTAGGACAGGCCAACCGGGTAGCCCATGCGGCCAGAGCGTTCGATGCCGTGTCTGGCCATCACCGCCATAAAGGCATCGGCAATGTCGCAGGTGCGATTGCCTGCGCGCGCCGCCTCGATTCCGGCGGCGATGCCTTCGATCTGGGCAGCCTCGGTTCGCAGCATCTCCGCCGGAGGAGTGCCGAGGAAGACCGTGCGCGACAGTGGCGCATGGTAGCGGCGATAGCAGCCGGAGAGTTCAAAGAACGTCGCCTCGCCCGCGCGCATCGGGGTGCCGTCCCAGGTCAGATGCGCTGCGGTGGCATCCAGCCCCGAAGGGGTCAGCGGCACGATGGCGGGATAATCCCCCCAGTCGTCGCCCACGCCGGTGATGCCCGCATGAATAATATCCGCGACCAGATCATTTTTGCGCACCCCGGGTTCGGCGCGGTCGATGGCGGTCTGGATCACCCGATCGGTGATCCGCGCCGCCTTGCGCATGAAGGTCAGCTCAGCCTCGGTTTTGATCAGCCGTTGCCAGTTGACCACTCCGGTTGCGTCCTGAAGGTCGGCCTGAGGCAGCTCTGCCGCCAGTACCGCATGTGCCTTGGCTGAATAGTAGTAATTCTCCATCTCGACACCGATGCGGGCGCCCTCAAGCCCCTGCGCGCGCAGCCGCTCGGCCAGATCCTGCATCGGATGGCGGTCGATTGATTGAACATAGTGATCGCCGTAGCCGAGAAGCCTGTCCTGAGCCATCCAGCAGGTGCGGCGGGCCCCCATCATGTCCATATGCCGCCCCCACCAGATCGGATCATCGTTATGGGTGACGATCACCCCCTGATGAACATAGAAGGACCAGCCGTCATAGCCGGTGAGCCAGGCCTGATTGGAGGGATCGGTGACAAAGAGCGCATCCAGACCGGCGGCTGCCATGGCGGCCCGGGTCTTGGCCAGCCGCTGCTGGTATTCGGATTGCTCAAACGGGGTATTTGGCTTGACCATTTTGTATCTCCCTTCCTGCCCTCAGCCCAGAACCGCAGTGACGGCCCGGTGCGTTGCCGCGACCACCTGATCTGCCTCCTGCCGGGTCAGGCAGAACGGCGGCGCAAAGCCGAGGATATCCCCCTGCGGCATCGCCCGCGCAATCACGCTGTCCTGCTCTAACAGTTTGGCCGCGATCTGCGGTCCGATCTTGTCACTGGCGTCGAAGAAACGGCGATCATCGCGGTCGGCCACGAATTCCACCGCGCAGAGCATCCCCTCGCCGCGCACGTCGCCCACATTGGGATGGCCTCCCAGCGCCTTGCGCATCTCATCATTGAGGTAGGCGCCGATGGCACCGGCGTTTTCGACAAGTCCGAGCTGGTCGATCAGATTGAGGTTGGCCACGCCAGCGGCGGCGCCGATGGGATGCGCCGAATAGGTCCAGCCATGACCAATCGGGCCGTTCTCATCTGTGCCGCGCTCCAGAACCTGCCACATCTTGTCTGACACGATAGAGCCCGACAGCGGCGCATAGGCTGAGGTCAACCCCTTGGCGATGGTGATAAGATCGGGTCGCATGCCGTAGTGATCAGAGCCGAACATCGTGCCCAACCGGCCAAAACCGGTCACCACCTCATCCGCGACCAACAGGATATCGTGGCGCTCCAGCACCGCCTGAATGGCGGGCCAGTACCCGGCAGGCGGCGGCACGATGCCCCCGGTGCCCAGCACCGGCTCACCGATAAAGGCCGCGATGGTGTCGGCCCCCTCACGCTCGATCAGCGCCTCAAGCCCAGCTACGCAATGGGCGACAAAATCCGCCTCGCTCTGGCTGCGATCCGCACGGCGGAAGTAATATGGCGCCTCGGTATGCACCACCTGCGCCAGCGGCAGATCGAATTTGTTGTGAAACAGCTCCAACCCGGTCAGCGACCCCGTCATCAGCCCGGATCCGTGATAGCCCCGCCAGCGGGAGATGATCTTTTTCTTTTCCGGGCGGCCGAGGATGTTGTTGTAATACCAGATCAGCTTGATGTTGGTTTCATTCGCGTCGGACCCGGAAAGGCCGAAATAGACTTTCGACATGTGATCGGGCGCCCGGTCCATGATCATCTTGGCGAGGGTGATCGAGGCCTCGGTGCCATGGCCGACATAGGAGTGGTAATAGGCCAGATCGCGGGCCTGGGTGGCGATGGCCTCGGCAATCTCAGGGCGACCATAACCGACGTTGACGCAGTAAAGCCCCGCAAAGGCGTCCAGCATCCGATTGCCATCGCGATCCTCGATATGGCAGCCACTGCCGCCGGTCACCACCCGCTGCGGCAGGTTTCCGCGGGCAAATTCGGCAAGATGCGTGGAAGGGTGAAAAAAACTGTCGCGGTCCCATTGGTCCAGTTGATCGTTGTGCAGCATGGCTCTGTCCTTGGCTATGGCGGCGCGCCGCCTTTGGTCACATGAAGGGAGCCAGTTGCACGCGACAGGCCAGCGGGGCGGCCTGTTTTTGAGCAGAAGAAGGCTCCGCTCACCCGGACAGCAGCGCGCAATGCCTTTATTGCCAGGGTCGTGCAGCAGTTGGACCATGAGAGACCGGCCGATGGCAACAGATTTTTTTGCGCCGTGGCTAGGACCGGTGGTCGCCGGCCCCTGCCCCGATGGTCGACGCCGCAGATCTGTTTCCAAACCGCGCGGTATCACAGATTCGACGGCAGCCCTATTCGGCAGGCGGCGGCGCCAGGGAGTTCCTTCTGACAACAGCTGTGTTGATGCAGATCGACTGACCGTCGGAGCGGCCTTCAACCATGGCGATCAGCTGTTGAGCCGCCTTGCGCCCCATTTCACGGTGCGGAACATGCACCGTCGTCAGCGGTGGGCTGACGATCTCCGCCAGTTCAATATCATCAAAGCCGGTTATCGAGACATCCTGCGGCACCGCGATGCCAAGGCGATGCGCCTCGCCCAGCGCACCGGCTGCAAGGACGTCATTGCCACACATGATCACGGTCGGACGAGGATCACGGGCCATCAACTCAGCAAATGCCCTGGCGCCTTTTTCAATTTCATAGGGGGTTTCGATCAATGTCAGCGCCTGCGGATCGCAGCCCTGCGCCTGGAGGGCATCGCGGACCCCGCTGACGCGGTTCTTTGCCCGGTCATTGCCTTGCCGGATACCCGAGATCATGGCGATGCGACGGTGGCCCGCCGTTAGCACCGCCTGCGCCAGCTCATACATGGCCCCGGTATTGCTGAAGCCGACGGAGATCTGAGGCAGGTCGGGCGCATATGACCAGGCCACCAGAACCGGCACCTGATGTTTCGCAAGATACTGGTAGATCTTCTCGTCCCGTTCATGGCCAATCAGCAGCAGACCGTCGGCCCCGCGCGCAACCAAAGCCCGGATCTGCTCCTCCTCCACGTCTGGGCTGTAGGCGGAGCTGGAGACGAGAAGCGTATAGCCATCCTCGCGCAGCTGGTCCTGAAAGGCCTGCAGGCCGCGGGCAAAGATCGCGTTGTCCATGGTGGGAATGATCGCCCCGATGGTGAAGCTGCGTTTGGCAGCCATCACCCGCGCGGCGAAATTTGGCGTGTACCCCAGCGATTCGACCGCTTCCATCACCCGGTCGCGGGTTGCCTTGATCACCCGGTCAGGTGAATTCAGGCAGCGCGACACCGTCGCGGTGGAAACGCCCGCCGCCTTGGCAACATCGTTAAGTGTTGGAGCTGAGGGGATTTTTCCCATGTCTTACCTGCCATGTCTTTGGCGTATGTTAGCATAAATCGGGGCAGCTGCCAGCTACCAATGTAAGCGCTTGCATTATTGATGTAAGCGCTTACAAATGATGTTGAGATACAAACCGGGATCTTGCGATGTTTCTGATGGCGTCTGTTTGCGTATTTGTCGTGTTCTTTGCCAATGTTGCCCTCGGCGCGTTTGGCGGCGGCGGCTTCCTGGGCGATGTCGGCGAAATGGTGGTCCTGTTTGCAGCTTCCATTCTGTTTGTGGCGGCAATTCTCAAACGAGAGGCTGACCAGAAAAATCAAAACGGCAGCTGACGGATTTCCAAGGGAGGAAGACAATGACCAATGGCAAGGATGGCCTCAAATCTGCGGAGCGCCGCAATTTTCTGAAACTGGCCTCGACCGGCTCTTTTACTGCGGCGATGGTCGCAGGGGCTGGCGGTGTGCTCTGGTCCACTGAGGCGGTTGCGCAAACCGCCAAGGAGGAAAAGGAACGTGAGGGTGCGGCCGAGCATATCATGACCGTGGCAACCGCCTATGTGCTGGGCGCGTCGCGCAGCTATCCGATCATGCAGCTGGATCTGAAGGAAAACATCCAGAACGCCACCAACGGCAAGATCTACGTGAAGCTAGCCCCCGGCGGGCAGCTCGGCGCGGGCGGCGCTTTGGTGCAGAAGGTACAGGGCGGCACCATCCAGGCGGCGCAGCATTCGCTGTCAAATTTCGCGCCCTTTGCCTCTACCGTAGACCTGATCAACATGCCCTATCTCTGCGGTTCCAACCAGCGGTTCACCAATCTGGTGACCTCAGATTTCTGGAACTCGGAGGTGCATCCGAAAGTGGAGGCCGCAGGGTTCAAGGCGCTGTTCTATGTGAACATCGACCCCCGTGTGGTGGCGGTGCGCAAGGGTGGCAACGCGGTGATGTCACCCGGTGACATGGCCGGGGTGAAATTCCGGGTGCCAGGCTCGAAGATGCTTCAGCAGTATTACCGCATGGTCGGCGCCAATCCGACGCCGGTGGCCTGGGGCGAGACGCCATCGGCCATCAAACAGGGTGTGGCGGATGCGCTCGATCCATCGGTCGGGGCGCTCTATGTCTTTGGCTTCAAGGATATTCTCAGCCATGTGACCTTTACCCAGGCGGTGCCGGACAGCCAAGTTTATTCCTGTAATCTGGAATGGTTCAATTCACTGCCCGCCGATGTGCAGGACGGCGTGATGTGGGGGTCTGAAATGACCGCGCATCAGAACCTGTCCAAGGTGCCCTCCGCCCGTGCCTATGCAATGGCGGAACTGACCAAGGCCGGTGTCGAATTCCATAGCCTCAGCGACGATCAGCTGGGCGAATGGCAAGAGGCCGGCGGCTATCAGCGCAGCGAATGGGATTCCTTCAAGACCGAGCTGGCAGGCTCAATGGACAATTTCGCCAAGCTGGAGGAGGCCGCAGGCACCCAGGGCAAATACTTCGTCCACGACGCCTGAGCCGGACCGGGCGGGCAGCGCGAAGCCCCCCGCCCGTCCTTATTCCAACAGCCGCCGCCGCAACAGTCTCCCGGGCTGGTTGCGGGGGTGCGCCTGAACCACGGGAACGGCAATGCAGATCCTGCGAACGATCGACAAGAACGCGGAGCGCTGGCTGCTTCTGGTGTTCTACGTGATGCTGGTCATCACCATGGCAATCGAGGTGATCCGGCGCGAGCTGTTTGCCTTCTCCTCGATCTGGGGCGAGGAGATCGTCCGCTATTCTTTCATCTATCTGGCCTGGATCGGTGCCGCCGCCGCGGTCAAGGAACGTGCGCATATCCGCATTGATGTGCTGATGCACTACCTCGGCCCACGGCCCAAGGCGCTGCTCTATATCTTTGGCGATCTGGTGATGTTCATCGTGGCGCTGGTGGCGCTCTACTGGTCATTCGAGACGGTTCTGGTCTCCGCCAAGTTCGGATCGGTCAGCCACGGGCTGCGGATTTCGATGGTCTGGTTCCTGATGGCGGTGCCTGTGGGCTTTGCGCTGATGGTCTGGCGGCTCTTGCAATCCTTCCTGCGCGACTGGCGCAGCCTTCGCGACGGCACCCCCGTCTTCGAAGGCGACAAGCTGTTTGATTGAGGGGCGTTAAGCGATGCTGTGGAATTCACTCAATCAAACGGTCGAACTGGGATGGGATTTCTACCTGCCGGTGATCATGTTCGTGGCGCTGATTGCGCTGGCGGTACCGGTCTGGGCCGCCATCGGCGCGGCGGCGATCACCATGCTGGTTATGTCGGGCGACCTGCCGCTGAGCGCCATAGGCGAAAGCCTGTTCACCGGCATTGATGCCTTTGCGCTGACCGCGGTGCCTTTGTTCATCCTGACCGGCGACGTGCTGGTGCGCACCGGCCTCAGCAAGAAATTTCTGGATGTGGCAGAGGCGCTGACCTGCTGGACGCGGGGCGGCTTCGGCTCGGCCACGGTGCTGGTCTGCGGCATGTTCGCGGCGATCTCCGGCTCTGATGCTGCCGGTGCTGCCGCCGTTGGACGGATGACCATCAACCGGCTGGTCGAAAGCGGCTACCCCCGCCCCTATGCCTGCGCGCTGGTGGCTGCGGGCGCCTGTACCGGCATCCTGATCCCGCCCTCCATCGCCTATATCATCATCGGTCTGGTGCTGGGCATTTCCGCCTCCACCCTGTTCTTGGCAGCGCTGATCCCGGGGATTGCCATTCTGGTGTCGATCCTGGTCACCAATATCATCATGAACCGGCTTTACACTTATGAGACCGGCGGCAACATGAGGTTCGGTGAATGGCTGGGCAATCTGGGCCAGTCGCTGAAATCCGGCTGGTATGCCTTCATCGTGCCGGGGATCATCTTCTATGGCATCTTCTCAGGCCGCCTGACCCCGACAGAGGCCGGCGCCACGGCAGTGGTCGTCACCATCCTGATGGGCTTTGTCCTCGGCACCCTGAAACTGGCGGATTTCCCCGCGATGCTGGTCAGCTCTGCTAAGGTCAACGGGGTGATCCTGCCGATCATCGCCTTCTCCGCGCCGCTGGCAGAGGCGCTGGCGATCATGGGTGTGCCGCAGGGGTTTGTGACGGCTGTGACCGGGCTGACCGATGACCCCTCTGTGCTGATCCTGCTGATGATCTGCATCCTGATTGCGGCCGGCTGCGTGATGGAAACGACGCCCAACATCGTGATCCTGGCGCCGATCCTGAAGCCGCTCGCCGACAACATCGGCATGAACGAAATCCAGTTCTGCATCATGATGATCACCGCGCTGGGGGTCGGCTTTATCACCCCGCCCCTGGGCCTGAACCTCTTTGTCGTCTCCGGCATCACCGGCGAGTCCATCCTCAAGATCGCCGCCCGCGCCATCCCCTTTGTGCTGACCATGCTGATCGTGGTGCTGCTGATCGCCTATATCCCCGCGATTTCGACCACGCTGCTTCCTGATATTTACAAGTAGGATCCTCTGACATGACCCGTGAATACCTGAAAAAGGCGGCCCTGACCCCCAAGTCGGACGCGTCCGAGACCCATAAGATCGTGCAGGGCATCCTGGACGACATTGAGGCCGACGGCGATGCCAAGGCGCTGGAGTACGCCGCGAAGTTCGACAAATACGAGGGCAACGTCCTGCTGACGGCAGAGGAGATCGAAGCCGCCTGCGCGCAGGTACCGGAGAAGCTGAAGGCCGACATCCGGTTTTCCCACGACAACGTGCGCCGCTTTGCCGAGCTGCAGAAAAGCACGATGCAGAACGTGGAGACCGAAATCTGCCCCGGCTTCATCACCGGGCAGAAGGTGATCCCGGTGGATGCGGCGGGCTGCTATGTGCCGGGCGGGCGCTACAGCCATATCGCCAGCGCCATCATGACCGTGACCACCGCCAAGGTGGCGGGCTGCAAGCACATCACCGCCTGCTCGCCGCCGCGCCCGGGCACCGGCGTGGCCCCCGCCATCGTCTATGCCGCCCATATCTGCGGCGCCGACCAGATCATGGCGATGGGCGGCGTGCAGGGGGTTGCGGCGATGACCTTTGGCCTCTTTGGCCTGCCCAAGGCCAATATCCTGGTCGGCCCCGGCAACCAGTTCGTGGCGGAGGCCAAGCGCATCCTGTTCGGCCGCGTCGGCATCGACATGATCGCAGGCCCCACCGACAGCCTGATCCTGGCCGACGGCACCGCCGACGCCCATATCGTCGCCACCGATCTGGTGAGCCAGGCCGAGCATGGCTACAACTCTCCGGTCTGGCTGGTGACCGATGATCGCGCCCTGGCCGAGGACGTCATGCGGCTGGTGCCGGGGCTGATCGACGACCTGCCGGAGGTGAACCGCGAGAACGCCGCCGCCGCCTGGCGCGACTATGCCGAGGTGATCCTGTGCAAAGACCGCGAGGATATGGCGGCCTGCTCCGACGAATACGCGCCCGAGCATCTGACCGTGCAGGCAGAGGATCTGGACTGGTGGCTGGAGCAGCTGACCTGCTACGGCTCGCTGTTTCTGGGCGAGGAGACCACGGTCTCTTACGGGGACAAGGCGGCGGGCACCAACCACGTGCTGCCGACCTCGCGCGCGGCCAGCTATACCGGCGGCCTCAGCGTTCACAAATACATGAAGATCGTCACCTGGCAGCGCGCCACCCGCGAGGGCTCGAAACCGGTGGCGGAGGCCACAGCGCGCATTGCCCGGCTGGAAGGGATGGAAGGCCACGCCCGCGCTGCTGATGTGCGGCTGGCCAAGTATTTCCCGGACGAAACCTTTGACCTGACCGCCAATGGCTGACCCGCGCGCCCTGTTCGATCTGACGGGCCGGACCGCCTGCATCACCGGCGCCAGCTCCGGGCTGGGGCGGCGCGCGGCCATCGCGCTGGCCGCCGCCGGAGCGCAGGTGGTGGCGGTGGCGCGCCGGGCTGAGGCTTTGGAGAGCCTTTGTGCAGAGATCGGACCAAGCGCGGCCTTTGCAGTCGCGGATGTGGCGGACCGCAGCGCGCTGGAGGCACTGCGGGACACCGTCACCAACCCTTTTGGCGCGCCGGACATCCTGATCCACGCGGCCGGCGTCAACACGCGGCAGCCTGCGGATGAGGTGACCACGGAAGGCTGGGACCGCACCCTGGCGCTGAACCTCTCGGCGCCCTTCTTCCTTAGCCAAACGTTTGTGCCTGCGATGAAGGACAGGGGCTGGGGACGGATTGTCAATTTCGCCTCGCTCCAGACCTCCCGCGCCTTTCCCGGCGGCATCGCCTATGGCGCCAGCAAGGGCGGGATCGGCCAGCTGACCCGCGCCATGGCGGAAGCCTGGTCGCCCCACGGCATCACCGCCAACGCGATCGGGCCGGGGTTCTTCCCGACCGAGCTGACCCAATCAGTATTCGAGGATGACGCGCGCGCGGCCCGCAACGCGGCGCAGACCTGCATCGGCCGCAACGGGCGGCTGGAGGATCTCGACGGGCCGCTCTTGTTCCTGTGCTCGGAGGCCTCGGCCTATGTCACCGGGCAAATCCTGATGGTTGACGGGGGGTTCACCGCGAAATGAAAGCCTTGGTTTATGAAGGGGTTGAGACGCTTGCCGTCCGCGATGTGCCGATGGCCGCGGGCCAGCCAGGCGAGCATCTGATCCGCATCCATGCCTCCGGCATCTGCGGGTCGGACATGCACGCCTATCTGGGCCATGACGACCGCCGGCCCCCACCGCTGATCCTCGGGCACGAGGCCGCCGGGGTGATCGAGGACGGGCCACAGGCAGGCCGCCGGGTGACAATCAACCCTCTGGTGACCTGCGGCAGCTGCGCGGCCTGCGCATCGGGGCGCGAAAACCTCTGCGCCAGCCGCCAGATCATCTCCATGCCCCCGCGCGAGGGCGCCTTTGCCCAGTTCGTGGCGATGCCGGAACGCAATCTGGTGACCGTGCCGGACGCGGTCCCGCTGGCAAAGGCCGCGCTGGCGGAGCCGCTGGCGGTCAGCTGGCACGCGGCCCGGCTGGCGCTGGAGGCGCTGCACCCGGACACCGAACGCCGCGCGCTGGTGATCGGCGGCGGTGCCATCGGGCTGGCGGCGGCGCTGGCGCTCAGCGCGATGGGGGTGGAGGAGTTGACCATCCAGGAACCCAACGAAGCGCGCCGTGCCTTTCTGACAGATCGCTGCGGCCAGCAGGCGGTGGCGGAGTTTCAGGGCATGGTGCCGCTGGTGGTGGACGCGGTGGGCTATGCCGCCACCCGCGCCGCCGCCTCTGCCACTGCCGCGCCCGGCGGGGTGATAGCCCATGTCGGCCTCGGCGAAGACACCGGCGGCTTGGATATCCGCCGCATGACCCTGCAGGAAATCACCTTCATCGGCACCTACACCTATACCGCGCAGGATTTCCGCGACACCGCGCAGGCGATCTTTGACGGCCGTCTCGGGCCGCTGGGCTGGTCTGAGCTGCGTCCGCTGTCAGAGGGCGCCGCCGCCTTTCGCGATCTGCGCAGCGGCGCGGTGGCGGCGCCCAAGATCATCCTTGACCCCTGGGCCTGAGCCCGCGCCCCTAACAAACGGAGAGCAACGATGTATGACAAAATCCTGGTTCCCATGGCTCTGGATCACGGGGTGTCGGGGACAACGCTGAAGGCCGCCGCCACCCTGTGCAACCCCGGCGGGCAGATCACGGCGCTGCATGTCTATGAGGCACCGCAGGGATCCGTCAGCACCTACCTCGACGAGGACACCCTGCGCGAAGGCCTGGCCAACGCCCGTCTGCAGCTGACAAAGAAAACCGCCGATCATGGCGATGTATCGACAGAAATCGTCAAGGGCCGGTCCTACCGCGCCATTGTCGAATACGCGCAGCAGCATGGCATGGACTGCATCGTCGTCGGCTCGCACAAACCGGGTCTCAGCGACTTTTTCCTCGGCTCGACGGCTGCCCGCGTGGTCCGCCACGCGCCCTGCGCCGTGCATGTCTGCCGCACCACCTGACCCCGAGAAACAAGACACCCGAAGCAAAGGCAACCAACCATGACCATAGACAAGAGGATCGCTGACGATCTGGCGGCCAACGGCGTCTCCTTCGTCACCACCGTGCCCTGCAAGCAGCTGGCCGGTGTGATCGAGGAGATCGACCAGCGCGACGACATCTTCCATATCCCCTCCAACAAGGAGGATGAGGGCATGGGGCTGTGCGCCGGCGCCTGGATGGGCGGCAAGCGCCCGGCCATCATCATGCAGAACACTGCCATCGGGGTCACCATCAACACGCTGGCGACGCTGATCCAGTACTACCGGATGCCGCTGCCGATGCTGATCTCCTACCGCGGCGAGCTGCGCGAGCCGGTGGCCTGCCAGGTGGAGATGGCGGTGCATACCAAGGCGCTGCTGGCCCAGCTCAACATCCCCACCTACCACTTTCACTGTCAGAAAGACGTCGAGGAGCTGGACAACATCCTGAAATACACCTTCATGTGCAACAAACCCGTTGCCATCCTGACCGACGCCAACTTCTGGGGAGGCTATGGCGACCAATGATCCGTTCCGAAATCCTGAAAGAGATCGCGCCGATCCTGCGCAACGAACTGGTGGTCTGCAACATCGGCATTCCGTCGCAAGAGCTGCACGCCATCGACGACCAGCCCAGCAATTTCTACATGCTGGGCACCATGGGGCTGGCGTCCTCCATCGGCTTGGGACTGGCGCTGGCGCAGCCGAAGCCTGTGATCGTGATCGACGGGGACGGCTCGATCCTGACCAACCTCGGCACCCTGCCCACCATCGGCAACAACGCGCCCGGCAACTACATCCTGATGATCATCGACAACGGCTCCTATGGCTCCACCGGCGATCAGCCGACCTACACCAGCCAGCGCACCGATCTGGCCGGCATGGCCCGCGCCGCCGGCTGCGCCCGGGTGGTGGAGGTGCAGGACAAGGACACCGGTCCCGCGCTGGAGGAGGCTTTGGCCAGCGGCGAGGCGACGGTTCTGGTGGTCAAATGCGACAGCGGCAATGCCAAGATGCCGGTGATCACGATGGACCCGGTGGTGATCCGCGACCGCTTCATGAAGGCCGTGGCCGGCTGATGGGTGCAGGCGCCATCCATTCGGCCGAGGACGCCCGCCGCCTGGCCCGGCGGCGGCTGCCCAGGATGGTGTTTGACTATATCGACGGGGCCGCCGGGCAGGAGACCGGGGCGGCGCGCAACCGTGCGGCCCTGGATGCCATCACCCTGCGGCCCCGTATCCTGCGCGATGTCAGCCAGCGGTCGCTGGCGGTTCGGATTTTTGGTGCCGAGGCGGACCGGCCCTTCGGGATTGCCCCCATGGGCATGTGCAACCTCGCAGCCCCCGGCGCCGACCTGATGCTGGCCCGGCTGGCGGCGCGCTACCGGGTGCCGCATGGGGTTTCCACCGTTGCCTCGACACCGCTGGAAACCATCCTGGAAGCGGCAGAAGGCTACGCCTGGTTCCAGCTCTATTTCAGCGGCGACGGCACTGGCACCTTCAAGCTGGCTGAACGGGCCCGTGCAGCCGGGTACCAGACGCTGGTGCTGACGGTGGATGTGCCCGAGGTGGGCCGCCGCCCGCGCGAGCTGCGCCATGGCTTCAAAATGCCGTTCCGCATCGGTCCGCGGCAGTTCCTCGACTTTGCCCTGCACCCGCGCTGGTCGCTGACCACCCTGCTGAAGGGCAAGCCGGTGATGGCAAACTTCGAAATGGAGGGCTATGACTTCGACCGCACCGAAAGCCGGGCGCGGGCCACCTGGGACACGCTGGCACGGCTGCGCGACCTCTGGCCCGGCAAACTGGTGATAAAGGGCGTGCTGGACGTTGAAGACGCCCGCGCGCTGGTGTCCGCGGGCGTCGATGCCATTCAAGTCTCCAGCCACGGCGCCCGGCAGCTTGAGGCAGCCCCTACCCCGATCGAGATGCTCGCGAAGATCCGGGCCGCGCTGGGGCCGGAATTCCCGGTGTTCTACGACAGCGGCCTCCGGTCGGGTGAAGACATCCTTAAAGCCTTGTCCATGGGGGCTGATTTTGTATTTCTGGGCCGCATTTTGCAGTTTGCGATTGCTGCAAAAGGAGAATCCGGACTGACCCAGCTTTGGCAGGCGCTCAGCGACGAGTTGAGTATTGCCATGGCACAGACCGGGCGCCACTCACTGGATCGCCATAACCATCAGATCTGCTAAGATAACGGAATACCCGCGCGTGCCGCCCTGCGCATTCACGCCGCATCGCTGCGCTGGCTTTTTGCGACGACGCTAAGGTGGTAGGCTTGGCAGATTTCTCCACCCGCTTCGAACCGGGGGCCTGCCGAGCTTATCGAGAGGCTGGCCCTGCGCATGAGCAGCGCCGCCGTCACCGAGGTGATACACAAGAACGTATCAATATTCCAATCCCGGGCGAAACGGGCAAACCCCTGTTCCAGCAGCCGCCGCACCCGCATTCTATCACGGGCTCCCAGAGTGTCTTCGACAAAGAACCGGCTGACCTCCCAGATCCCCGGATCCTGTGGCGCGGCGTCATCCAGCACATTGGAGGGAAGCCCCGGCAGCAGGCCCAGCTGCGCATCCCGCAACATATAGCTGGTGTTCATACATTGCGCTGTTGTGGGGGTCAGCCTGAAGCCGCCGAGAACAGCCATCCCGTCGTGAACTGCACAGTAGATACTCTCGGGCGTGTCATATTGGTCGAACTCCAATCCACGCACATTGGGCAGATCCCAGCGCCGTAACTTGACGAAATGACGGTAGCGCGCACGCAAAAGCTCGGTAAAGAGCGCGCCGGTCTCCCCAAAATTATCAAATGTAATATCTGTCGACTGCATCCGCGATCCGGCCAGCTGTTCCTGCCGCCCGCGGGCGTGCATTCTGCAAATTTATCGAAAATTTGACTCAACCTATCCGGCAATCGTAAATTTTGAATTAATTCCTGTGGGTTGAACTTCTTTTTACGAACGGTTCTTGTCGGTGTGAGAGCCGATCAGACCGTGCGAGTTAACGACGGCATCGCTATCTTGCGAATTTCCGACAGTAGAACCGATTTCTTGACAGGTTTGGCAAGGTAACTGGCCGCACCCAGCTGCAAAAACAGCTCCTGCTCCTCAGGGGCCGCATTCGCTGTCAGCATGATCACCGGAGTGGCCCCGATCCGTCCACCACGCCGCAGCATTTCGGTCAGTGTTTCGCGACCGTCCATGACCGGCATCTTCATGTCCAACAGCACAAGATCAACCGGGTTCTGCTCAAGCCAGGCAAGCGCCTCGACGCCATTTTCGGCATCTGTGATCTGGACGTTGCTGTTTTTGAGGAAGGCGCGAACGACCATTCTATTGGAGGCAGTATCATCCACCACGAGGATCGACAGCCCCCCGAGATCGCTGATCTCGCTACCGGCTGCCGGCTGTTGAAGGGTCTCAACCTCCGCAGGGTCGAGGCTTTTTATCGGACAGACAAAGGTAAAGCAGCTGCCCCAGTCGGGGCTGGTCCGAACGGTGATATCGCCCCCCATGATGCGTGCCAGATGGCGGGCGATCGCCAGGCCCAGACCGGTGCCCGGCACATTTGGTGCAGCCTTGTCGATGGCCCGATAGAAATCCGTGAACAGCTTGGCGCTCTGCTCGGGTGTCATGCCACGTCCGGTATCAGACACCGCGACCCGCAGCATCGCACGCCCCTCGAACTCTTCGATATCGGCGACGACCTCGACATGGCCGACCTCGGTGTATTTCACGGCATTCGAAACAAGGTTTCCGATCACCTGACGCAGGCGCAGCGCATCACATTCGGCATAGTCGGGAATACCCGGCTCCAATCTGATATGAAGCCTGAGCCCCTTCTCATCCGCCCGTGCGCGATACATTTCAACGGCACTGGAGATTTCTTCGCCCGGGACCGCTGTCGCGAGGTTCAGCTCGAACTGACCTGACTCGATCTTGGCGTGATCCAATACGTCATCAAGAATGCCGGTCAACGCCTGCGACGATTTGCGCAGAAGCTGCGTCTGCTCCCTCAGCGTTTCAGAGCCGGAGTTTTCCTCCTCGATCAGCTCGGACATGCCGCAGATCGCGTTCAAAGGTGTGCGGATCTCATGGCTCATCGCTGCGAGGAAACGGCTCTTCGCGCGGCTTGCAGCCTCTGCCGCACGCAGGGCCTCTTGCAGGCGGGCGGTCAGCCGGTGCTGCACCCACATGGCATGAAGCATGTAGGCGGCCCCCAGCAGGGCGACCACCGCTGCTATGACCATCTCTCCCGCACTGGCAAACCGGGACAGCGTCGCGCTGATCATATAGCCAACCGTGCAGATGATCGGCACCGCCGTGATGATACCGAAATGAAGCCAGGCTGACCGCGCAACAACACAGTGGTTGAGCGCGATGATCAGCAGCATTGCGCCCATCAGTTTCGGAAAGGGTTCCGGGTGCAGAAACAACAGCAATGACAGGGAGTTAAAGACGCAGACTCCGACGAATGCGGAGCCGGCAAACAGCAGCGTGTTGCGGACCGTCACCTCAGATATCAGCCTGCGATAGACCCGCAGCCCAACAACTTCGACAAGGACATAGGCGCCATAGACCACCGCGACGGCCTGAAACGACAGGAAGTAGAGCGACAACAGCGAGACCAGGCTGATGGAGGCAAACCGCGACGGAAGATCCGAGCGCACAAGCTGGTTTTGACTGGACACGGAGTTCACGAGGTCTGGCGATAAAGAAAACAAACGCATCCTCCTTCCCGTGTTTCTTTGGCGCTGTCCCTTCGGTTACGCCCAAGCGTGAAAACAAGCCTCACCTGACTGCATCACTGCTAACCGATTCGTCCCTACCGTTAAATTGCAGTCAAATAATGACGGATGACTTAATACAGTCACGCTGGCCTCTTAACACAGTCAGGTCGATTACCCTGCGCGGTGGCGGTGGATCGGATAGGTCCTGTACCAAAAAGGCCAGCCCGCAGTGCAAGGGCCGGAAAGGCCCACGTCATGACCGAAGGTCGCCTGAGGGCATCCCATCAACTGATTGCGACTGCGAAGAGCGTAAATCAATCGATCATACCAGCTATGTCAGGTAAATGGTGCCCCCACACGGACTCGAACCGCGGACCTACTGATTACAAATCAGTTGCTCTACCAGCTGAGCTATAGGGGCCTTGGGCAGCGAGATAGCGTCTCTGGATGGAGGGTGCAAGACGAAAAATTCGTCACCCACCCGAGAATTTCGCGGCGTCAATTTCGCAGCAGAGCCCGTGCCCTCTCGTAGCGATCGGCGCAGTGTTCGTCGTGGTCAGACAGGAGGCCGCTGAAGCCCTGCCTTGCAGGCGCATTGACGAAATCGTAGCGCTCAGGCGAAACCTGCGCCTGCTGGTTCGACAGGCAGGCGGTCAGGCAGCAGATGCCAATCTCTCCAGAGACCTACTGGCAGCGGTGGTGGAAATATATGATCATGGCCGCAACCGCATTGCAGGGGATGTCGCATACGTGTCGAAAGTATATGAACACCGCATCGCCAGAAAACCGGACGCCACAACATGACCGATCCCCATTTCAACATCATGATCATCGGACAGGCCGGACGGTTGCAATATGAGGCGGTGCTGTTTGCCGCCTCTCTGCGACACTATGCTCCCGATTTTGCCGGGCGGCTCTATGTGGCGGTTCCGCAGCCTGGACCCAAGTGGCACAAGGACCCGAGCATCCGCAGCCAGCTGGTCTTGCAGGCACTGGATATGCTTGGGGCGGACCTCCTGCCATTTCAGTCCGACGTCTTTGGTCAGGCCTACCCCTATGGGAACAAGATCGAGGCGCTTCTGGCGCTTCCGGAGGGGCAGCCTTTTGTCTTCTTTGACAGTGATACGCTGATCACCGGTCCGATTGATCAGTTGCCGTTTGATTTTGGTCGGCCCTCGGCATCGCTGCGGCGCGAAGGCACCTGGCCGAAGCCCACGCTCTATGGGCCCGACATGACAGGAATCTGGCGGGCGCTCTATGACCGTTTCGATCTGGATTTTGACAGCAGCCTCGATCTCAGCCAGCCTGAAAATTTCTGGCGCCGCTATCTCTACTTCAATGCCGGCTATTTCTATGGTGCCTGTCCGCAGGTCTTTGGGCGCCGGTTTCTCGACTATGCGACATCAATCCGCGACGACCTGCCCATGGCGCTGATCGGGCAGTCACTGGACCCCTGGCTGGACCAGATCGCCCTGCCCCTTGTCATACACAGCCTGGGCGGTGGCCGCGACACGCTGCCGGAGGGATATCTCGACGGGGTGACCAGCTGCCATTACCGCAGCTTCCCGCTGCTATATGCGCGCGAGAGCGACGCCGTTGTCGACGCGCTGGAGACCGTGGCAAGCCCGAACAAAATCAAGAAAGTTCTGAAGCAATATGAGCCGATGAAACGGATGATCTACCAGAGGCGCGGTGCCAAGCTGCGCGCGATGTTTGACCGCGACAACCTGCCTCGCAAGGAGCGGGCCCTGCGCAATCGGATCAAATCCGCAGGCTTCTGGATGCGGTAACCGGCGCCGCCGCTGGCAGCCCCGGATCAGGACCAAGGGCCAGGCAGCGCTGTTTCAATCGGCCCCGGCGTCACCGATCAAGAGGCGCGTCCAAATTGCGCCTTGCCTTACGCGCCGTGGCGGAGTGTTCTTACGCGCGAGACGTATTCGACCATCCAAGGGGAGCACATCCATGTCTGAAGCGCCAAGCTACGGGTTCGACACATTGCAGATTCACGCGGGCGCCAAGCCCGATCCGGCCACCGGTGCGCGGCAGACACCGATCTACCAGACCACGGCCTATGTGTTCCGCGATGCAGATCACGCCGCCGCCCTGTTCAATCTGCAGGAAGTTGGCTTTATCTATTCACGCCTGACCAACCCCACGGTCGCTGTACTTCAGGAGCGCATTGCGACCCTGGAAGGCGGCGTCGGCGCGGTCTGCTGCTCTTCCGGCCACGCCGCACAGATCATGGCGCTGTTCCCGCTGATGGGCCCGGGCCGTAACGTCGTTGCATCGACGCGCCTTTATGGAGGCACCGTCACCCAGTTCAGCCAGACCATCAAACGCTTTGGCTGGTCAGCGAAATTTGTCGATTTTGACGACCCGGATGCGGTTGCGGCCGCAATTGATGACGATACACGGGCCGTATTTGGGGAATCGGTCGCCAACCCCGGCGGCTATGTGACCGATATCCGCTCGATTGCGGATGTTGCAGATGCGGCGGGCGTGCCGCTGATCATCGACAACACATCTGCCACGCCATACCTCTGCAATCCAATTGCCCATGGTGCGACGCTGGTGGTGCATTCCACCACGAAATACCTGACCGGCAATGGTACCGTCACCGGCGGCGTGATTGTCGATTCCGGCAAATTCGACTGGTCGGCAAATGACAAATTCCCGTCGCTGTCGCAGCCCGAACCGGCCTATCACGGGCTGAAGTTCCACGAGACCTTTGGCGGGCTGGCCTTTACCTTCCACGGGATTGCCATCGGTCTGCGTGACCTCGGCATGACGATGAACCCACAGGCCGCGCATTACACCTTGATGGGGGTCGAAACCCTTAGCCTGCGGATGGAACGCCACTGCGAGAACGCCAAAACCGTTGCGTCCTGGCTCGAACAGGATCCGCGGGTTGATTATGTGACCTATGCGGGGCTGCCCTCGTCGCCATATCACGCCCGTGCCAAGGAGCACTATCCCAAGGGCACCGGCGGGCTGTTCACCTTTGCGGTCAAGGGCGGCTATGACGCCTGTGTCAAACTGGTGAACTCTCTCGAAATTTTCAGCCATGTCGCGAACCTTGGCGATACCCGGTCGCTGATCATCCACTCGGCCTCCACCACCCACCGTCAGCTGACGCCGGAACAGCAGGAAGCCGCCGGCGCCGGGGCCAATGTCGTGCGTGTCTCGATCGGGATCGAAAATGCTGAAGACCTGATCGCCGATCTGGATCAGGCGCTGACCGCCGCCACCAGCTAGGGCAACGGCACTGCCAAAACATGAAAAAGGCCGGGGTAACCCGGCCTTTTTGCTATGTGGTTAGTCGGCGTCGGTGGATTTGATATCGTAGACAACCGACACGCTGTGACTAAAGCTCAGCTCGCCCGCCTCGATCGGCATAGGGGCGCTGCGGGCCATCTCCATCGCCATCATCGGCTGGCCACCGCCGGTCTCGCGGTCATGGATCGACCGTACCGGCCCCAATTCGACCCCGGCGGCTTCGGCGAGCTGGGTCGCCTTGCGCAGGGCATCCTTTACCGCTGCCCCCCGGATCTGGTCCTGCACCTTGGCCGGATCGGCCACACCAAAGCTAAGCCCGCGGAAATCATTGGCGCCGACCCTCAGCACCTGATCAAGCACCTCGCCCAGGCGATCCAGATCGCGGATCCTGAGGGCCAGGGTATTTGACGCCGAGAACCCGGTAATCTTGCGGCGCCCGTCGTCATAGCTGCGATCCTGCGACCAGACCGGGTTGAGCGAGATCTGCTGGGTCTGCATATCCTCAGCCGCGATGCCGGCCGCTCTCAACTCATCGACGACCTCCACCATCTTGGTCGAGACGGCCGACATGGCCAGCGCGGCCTCATCAGCTTCTTCGGTCACGCCAAGCGTGATTGTTGCCAGCGTGGGCGTGACCGCGATACGTGCGTCCCCGGTGACGGCAATCTGCCGGTCGATGCGGGTTTCATCGGCACTTGCCAGACCTGTTGCCAGCACGACGGCCAGGGCCGAGGCCAAAATATGTGTCGCTTTCATAGAACTGCTCCCTTTCTGAGGTGTTACATGGGGATGGCAATTGGCCGCCTGCAAGGGGGAAATGGTGTCTTTTCCTTTCCCTTGCGCCCGCTCTGCCGTATGGTCTGCGCCAAGATCGCCTTGCCACACTGGGGTATGGGCACATTAGAGCTGAAGGCGTGTTTGCATCATGAAACCGGGGTTTGCACTCTCTCTGTCCTCCACCGGCGTTTGCCTGTTGCAGCGAGCCGCTGGTGGCTGGCGTCAGATTGGCACGGTTGCGCTGGATGTGGAGGATCTGGGTGAGGCATTGGCAGACCTGCGCCGACTGGGCGAACGGTACGCCCAGGGGCCGATCGCCTGCAAGCTCATCATTCCCAATGATCAGATCCGTTATCTGACCCTTCAGACCGGCGTCACTGACACTGCGGATCGTCGTGCCGCCGCCGAACGGGGACTGGACGGGGCGACCCCGTATCGGGTCGATGAACTGGCCTTTGACCTCAGCGAGGATGGATCGCAGACGCATGTGGCCGCAGTGGCCCGGGAGACACTGCAGGAAGCCGAAGATTTTGCTCTGATGCACGGGTTTCTGCCGGTTGGTTTCGTGGCGGTACCGGGCGATATGGATTTTCTGGGAGAGCCCTACTTTGGTGCCTCGCAGACGTTGCTGCAATCAGGGGAAGAACCGGCTGAGCCTGATGGAATTGCGGTCGTCAACATAGGCCCCGCCGCGCCGCCTGAGCCTGAGCCTGAGCCTGAGCCTGAGCCTGAGCCTGTGGAAAGCACGTCTGACGGCACCGAGGCCAGACCCGGCGAGCAACCGGATGCCCTGCCGACCGATGCCGCTGCTGCCGCCAAGGACGCAACGGCGGACGAAGCGGTTGTGGACACGGCTACAACCGCGCCTGAAGCGAGCGACACTGTCGAAGCCTCTGCGGTAGAGACCGCACCGTCAGCGACAGCCGACACCCCAAGCGACCCCGCCGAACCCGCTGCCGCGACCGGGTTTTCCACGCGCAGGCGCAAGGAGGGCGCAGTCCGGAGCGAACCAACGCTGCGCGCCACGACTGCCGCGGCGGATGTGGCGTCGAGCCCGGCTGGAACTTCCACGGACGCGGCGCAACCGTCAGATAAACCGTCGGGCAAGGTCGCTGCTACAACACCAGGGCTGACTGCGAATGGCAAATCCCCTGATGCTGGTCGCGTGGTCCCGCATGCGGCGTTTGGCACGATCGCCCTGGCAGATAGCCCTGTCGGGTCTGGTGGTGGTCTGGGCAAGGCCCCGGCGATAGTTACGCCGCCCGCAGCCGCCAAGGCCATCATCCCCCCGGCGCCAAAACCATCGGGTCCAGCGCCTGTCCTGCCCCGCGATGAAATGGTTGAGATTTCCCTGACGGACACCCCGAAGGATAAGAAATCCCTGCATGAAGCAGGCAAGGCTGCTCTGCTGGCAGGCGTCAGAAAGAAAAAAATCGGCGGCAAACCACGTTTCCTGGGGCTTGCTCTAGTGACGGCTCTGCTCCTATTCATGGCAATCGTGGCCGCCTGGGCCATACTTGCGGAAAAGCAGACGCGCAACGCCGTGACTGATGGTACCGCGGTCCCTCTGGACACGCCCGAGACCGCTGAGGCTGGCGACATTGCCCCACAGGTAAGCGCCATTCCCGATCAGCCGGACGATGGTTCCCTGCTGCCGCTCGACAACATCTCCGATGACGCCGCCGCCGTGCCCTCCGACCCGGCAGAGAGCGACGTGGATGGGCTTTCCAGTACCGATACGGCGGTTCTGGATGCCCTGCGGCTTGAACAGGAGGGACCCGAAGCGGCGGAGCAGACGCTGACCGAAGACCTCGATCTGGCAGAGCTGGCACCTGAGGCGGACCCAGAAATGGGCGACGCCGAACAGGATACACCGCTGACCCGCGCCGCCCAATATGCGGCCACAGGTATCTGGCAGCACGCCCCCGAAACGCCGGAGGCACCGGGGGCGGAGAACCTCGAGACGCTTTACGTGGCCTCGATTGACCCGACAGACATTTCCGAAGATGCCATCGCGCTGCCGGATCCGGATCTCTACGCGACCGACCTGCAACTTGGTTCGGTCAGCACGCCAACGGCCGCCGGTCAGCAGTTTGAACTGGATGAGCGCGGCTTGGTCAAAGCGACTCCGGAAGGCAGCTTGAACCCGGATGGGGTCATGGTGTTCCTCGGTCGCCCGGAGAAAGTCCCGCCGCCGACACCGGCCCGCCCCGACCCCGAAGTTGCAGCGGCAGCAGAGGAAGCCGCGCGACAGGCGATCCTGTCGGAACTCCGGCCGAAGCAACGCCCAAGGGATCTGGTTGAGCAGAACGAACGGGCCCAGCTCGGCGGGTTGAGCCGCGCCGAACTGGGCGCCTTACGTCCCCGCCCGCGCCCACCCGGACTGAAGCCCGCTGAAGAGAACAGCCTGCCTGCAACCGCACAGGCCATTGCGCGCTCCGTGGTTCCGCGCGCGCGGCCGGCCAATTTTGCCAATCTGGTCGATCGTGCCCAACGCAACCCGCAGCGCAACGCGGAGCCGAGCATTGCCGAAGCCGTTGCCAGCAGCCCGCCGCAGACCGTGACGCCCCGGATCCCGTCCAGTGCATCCGTGGCCCGTCAGGCCACGATCGACAACGCGATCAACCTGCGGCGCGTGAACCTGATTGGTGTCTATGGCACCCCTTCAAATCGCCGGGCGCTGATCCTGATGCCCAATGGGCGTTACAAGAAGGTGAAGGTCGGAGACCGGATCGACGGTGGCCGCGTTGTCGCTATCGGCGACAGCCAGCTGCAATACCAGAAAGGCAATCGAAATCTGACGCTGAAAATTCCGAGTGGCTAATTCCGAGTGGCTAGGGGCTGCATCTTAACTGAAGACGCTCATTCGAAGCTGACTTGTCAAAGCCGGACCAGCATAGGACCGGCTTCTTTGATTCAGTGGGGTAAGGGACAGTTATTCTACCCCTGTAAGCTCTCCATTGGCGATCTGCTCGCGCTCGATCGACTCAAACAGAGCCTTGAAGTTCCCCTCTCCAAAACCATCGTCGCCCTTGCGCTGAATGAACTCAAAGAAGATCGGCCCGATCACGGTCTTGGAGAAGATCTGTAGCAGGATCTTGGTTTCGCCCCCGTCAACGACCCCTTCGCCGTCGATCAGGATGCCGTGTTTCTGCATCCGGTCCAGAGGCTCGTCATGACCGACGACACGATCATGGCTCATCTCATAATAGCTCGCGGGCGGCGCCGGCATGAAGGTGATCCCGCGTTCGGAGATTTCGTCGGTCGCCCCATAGATGTCCTCGGTCCCGACAGCAATGTGCTGGATACCTTCACCGTTGTATTTCTTCAGATAGGACACGATCTGCCCGGTTTCGCCACGATCTTCGTTGATCGGAATGCGGATCCGGCCACAGGGGGAGGTCAGCGCGCGGCTCAACAGGCCGGTGAACTTGCCCTCGATATCAAAGAAGCGGATTTCCTTGAAGTTGAACAGTTCACCGTAGAACTTGAACCACTTGTCCATATTGCCCTTGTAGACATTGTGGGTCAGGTGATCGAGGTAGTAGAAGCCGACGCCGCGTGGTTTGGACTGCTTCAGCCACTCGAACTCTTCGTTATAGGGCGAGGTGTCATAGTACTGGTCGATGAAGTAGATCAGAGAGCCGCCGATCCCCTTGATCGCGGGCACATCCATGGTCTTGTCGTCGCCCTCATAGGCTTCGGCGCCTTTGGACAGGGCATGTTCGAACGCTTTTTGCGCGTCAACCACCCGCCAGCCCATCGAGGGTGCGCAGGGACCATGCTCGGCCACGAATTTCTCGGCAAAGCTACCGGCCTCGGCATTCAGGATATAGGTGATATCGCCCTGCTGCCACAGCTCCACGCCGGGCTTTGCCTTATGATGACCAACCAGTTCATAGCCCATGCGCGTAAACAGATCGCGCAGCTCCTGAGGCTCGGGGTGAGCGAATTCGACAAATTCAAAACCATCGGTGCCGGCCGGGTTTTCGGCGCTGATGACGGACTTCGGGGCATTATGCGGGAACGGACCCATGCGGCTTCCTCCAGATCGAGAATGGTGTAGCTGCATCCAGAATACCGCAATTCCGATGCTTGTTTTGCGCATAGTTTAGGTTACACCTAGGACCAGATGCGCAGAACGCGCATTCATCTAGTGATTTACGTGAAAGTTCCGCACATGTTGGACGCAACCGATCAGAAACTGCTGGCAGCCTTGCAGAAGGATGCCCATCTTACCGCGCAGCAGCTGGGAGAATTGCTGAATCTCTCTGCCAGTCAGGCGGGGCGACGCAGGCAGCGACTGGAGGCCGATGGCTATATCCGCAGCTACGAGGCGCGGCTTGATCCTGACAAGTTGGGGTTGAGCGTACAGGGGTTTGTTCAGGTTCATCTGGAGAGCCACGGACCCGAACAGTCTGAGCGATTTTCCCGGTTGGTCAGATCGCGCCCGGAAATCACCTCCGCCTGGACGATGACGGGCGAAGCGGACTATTTACTTAGGGTATTTTGCACTGATCTGGCCGCCCTGAATCGACTTTTGCATGAAATTTTACTGCCACATCCCACTGTTGCGCGGGTCCAAAGTCAGATCGTCATGGCACAATTAAAAAGCGATGGCCCCCTGCCAACTTAAGGTTCCGTGAACACTCGTGCGATATACAAACACGGTACAGACTCAGAGATTGGATAGAGACCGTGTCCTTTGTAGATCGTCGCATTGAAAGCCGCCCCTCCCGCGGAGAAGCCCCATTTGGGCTGAACGAAGTATTTTTCTCGCGCACTGACAGCCGCGGGGTCATTCTTGCCGGTAACTATGTATTTCGAAGGGTGTCCAATTACGACTGGGAAGAGCTGCTGGGCGCGCCGCATCGCACCATTCGCCACCCGGACATGCCCAAGGGCGTGTTTCAACTGTTCTGGGACACGATCAAAAGCGGCCAGACCATGGGCGCCTACGTCAAAAACAAATCGAAGGATGGCCTGTATTACTGGGTCTATGCGGTTGTCGTGCCCTGCGGCGATGGTTACCTGTCGGCCCGCCTCAAACCCAGCAGCAAGATCTTTGACAACGTGCGCGCCCTATATACCAAGCTGTTGGCTGCTGAAAAAGACGAAGGTCTGTCGCCAGAGGAAAGCGCCGAACGGCTGAAGAGCTGGATCGTCGAACACGGTTACGAAAACTACCGCCAATTCGCCACAAAAGCGATGAGCGAAGAACTGATCGCACGAGACATCGGGCTGGAGAACGAGCCGGATCAGATGATCGTCGATCTGTGCAAGATGCTGGCCAACGCCAAGACGCTTGTTGCGGAAACCGAAGGTCTGATCAAAGATTTCGACGCCATGCACACGATCCCGCATAACCTGCGGGTCATCGCGTCGCGCATTGAGCCGTCAGGCGGTCCGGTCACCGTGCTCTCGCAGAACTACGGTGCTATGTCGCGCGAGATGTCGGATTGGTTCGCGGCCCATGTAATGGGGAAAGACAGCAATTTTGCGGTGATTGAAACCGCCGTCGATGATTCACTGTTTGTCGAATGTATGGTTCGCGTTCTGAAGGAATGCGACATCCAGCTTCAGAAAGAGCGTCGCAGCCTTGGCGATGTCGACATGCAGGGCGAGCGTGAGGTACTGGCCGAACTGGTGGCTGCGCAGCTTGAGCGCGCGGGCAAAGGACTGGATCAGGTGGACCGCGAGGCCTCGCGCATCATGCATGCCTGTCAGGTCATGCACCGACATTTTCTTGGCCTCAGCTCAACCCGTGTCCTGTGTAAGATTGAAAGCGCCCGCCTGCCGGAATCGGGCGAGACACTGGCCGATATCATCGACCAGCTCGGCGTGTTTCAGGAACGTATTTCCCATCGCCTGGAACGTATCGCCAAATTGAGCAATGAAATCCGCTCGCTGGAACGCTGAGACTGACCAAGCTGTTACGCAGCTCATTCTTTCGCATGGCGCTTTCGCGCGCCTGACCGGGGGCGCTCCTTGCTTTGGAGCGCCTCCGGGGTTCGTTGATCCCTCCGCATTTTGACATCCACGGCCGTGTCCCTGCCCGGTCTCATGATCGGTGGTATGAAAGGCCGACCGGCGGCAACGCTCCGCTATCGGGACGGCGGCATGTTAGACGTTGCCAACACGCCCTATGCTTGCGATATCAAAGCCTATGGACGCATTTCTTTATCAGGCGACAATTTATCTAGCAGCCGCTGTAATTGCGGTGCCCATCGCGGCGCGGTTGGGCCTCGGTTCCGTGCTTGGCTATCTGGCGGCCGGGATCATCATCGGACCGGTTTTTGGCTTCGTCGGAAGTGAAGCAGAAGACCTGCGGCATTTCGCCGAATTCGGCGTCGTCATGATGCTGTTCCTGATCGGATTGGAGCTTGAGCCGCGCGCGCTCTGGGCAATGCGGAACAAACTGCTTGGCCTTGGGGGGTTACAGATCCTTCTCAGCACCGTGGCCCTGATGGGCGCGGCCATGCTGGCGGGGGAGACCTGGCAGGTCAGCCTGGCCGTTGGTCTGGCGCTCTCGCTCTCGTCAACTGCGATCGTCTTGCAGACCCTCTCGGAGAAAGGCCTGATGCGTACCGGCGGCGGGCGGGCGACATTCTCGGTGCTGCTGACACAGGATATCGCGGTCATCCCGATTCTTGCACTGCTGCCCCTGCTCGCTGCCCAGCATGGCGCTCAGATCATTGGCGATGGATCCATTGCGCGCAGCGCCGAGGAAGCCCATGCGGCCTCCGGCCACGCAACGCTTTCTCTGGTCGAAGGGCTGCCCGGCTGGGCCGTGACACTGGTCACCATTGGCGCGATTGCGTCCATTGTGCTGGCCGGTGTCTATCTCGCCCGCCCGGTCTTCCGCTTCATCCATGCATCGAATCTACGGGAGATGTACACCGCCCTGGCGCTGATGATCGTCGTCGGCATTTCCTTCCTGATGACGCTGGTTGGTCTCTCGCCTGCGCTTGGCGCCTTTCTGGCCGGGGTTGTTCTGGCCAACAGCGAATTTCGCCATGAACTCGAAAGCGATCTCAACCCTTTCAAAGGGCTGCTGCTGGGGCTGTTCTTCATCACGGTCGGGGCTGGCATCAACTACCGCCTATTCCTGGCCGAGCCGGGCGATCTGATCGGCCTTGCGCTTCTCGTCATCCTTGCAAAAGGCATAGTGCTTTATTTTGTCGGCAAGGCCTTCGGCCTGAAGAAACGAAATCACTGGCTGTTTACGCTGGGCCTTGCACAGGCGGGGGAGTTTGGCTTTGTCCTGCTGGCATTTTCGCGGCAACTCAATGTCGTTCCGCCCGAGCTGTCGGAAAAGCTGCTTCTGGTGATTGCATTGTCGATGCTGATCACCCCGCTTCTGTTCATCCTTTATGACGTGCTGTCGAAATACAGCAAGGACAACCCCAAGGAACAGGCCGCCGACGAAATCGACGAAGAAGGTCCCGTCATCATAGCCGGGATTGGCCGCTTTGGTCAGATTGTCAATCGTCTGGTGCGCGCCAGCGGGTTCAACACGGTTGTGCTCGATAGCAATATGGCCTCGGTACAGCTGATGCGCCGGTTCGGGGTCAAGAGCTTCCTCGGCGATCCGACCCGGCCAGAGCTGCTAAAAGCCGCGGGGATTGCCAAGGCCAAGGTTCTGGTTGTCGCACTGGATGATCGCGAGGCCGCGCTGAGGCTGGTCGCCCATGCCCGTCGCGGCCATCCGGAGCTGCACATCGTTGCGCGCGCCTTCGACCGCAACCACGTGTTTGAGCTCTATAAGGCGGGGGCGAATGATATCGTCCGCGAGATGTTCGACAGCTCGCTTCGCGCGGGGCGCTACGTTCTGGAGCAGATCGGCCTAAGCGAATATGAGGCCGCACAGGCTGAACAGACCTTTTATGCGCATGACCGCCATACTGTGCGGGAACTGGCGGGCCTCTGGATCCCGGGCACGCCGGCCAGTGAAAACCCAGCCTACATCGCCCGCGCCCGCGAGTTGGAAAAAGATCTGGAAACAGCCCTGCTGGAGCTTGCCGAAGCCAAGAAGTCCACTGACCAGAAGTCAGCCTGAGCGCCGATCCTGCGCCGTCGCGCCCTGGCCTAGCTGACGGAGACGCCCGCCTCTTCAAATGTCGCCATACCGCTGTGGCAGGCAACGGCGGCCCGCAGGACCTGGATCGCCAAAGCCGCACCCGATCCCTCGCCAAGGCGCAGGTCAAGCGAGAGAAACGGCGGCTTGCCCAGGTGGGTCAACAGCGCGGCATGGGCGCTTTCGGCGCTCTGGTGACCCGCGACCGCATGATCCAGCGCCGCCGGATGGGTCCGCATCAGGCAGGCCGCAGCGGCACAGCAGATAAAGCCATCAAGAATAACCGGGATACGCATCATGCGGGCCGCAGTCATCGCCCCGGCCATGGCTGCAATCTCACGCCCGCCCAAACGGCGCAGCGCCTCGACACCGTCGGTGATGGCTGGGCCATGCAAGGCCACTCCTTCGGCCACGACCCGGGTTTTGTTGGCAAGCCCGGTATCATCAATACCGGTCCCCCGGCCGGTCCAATCCGCAGCGTCGCCGCCAAACAGCGCGCAGGCCAGCGCTGCGGCGGGGGTCGTATTGCCGATGCCCATTTCGCCGACAACAAGCAAATCCGCAGCCGGATCCACCGACTTCCACCCGGTCTGAAGCGCGCTGAGCAGCTCGACGCTGTCCATGGCGGCGCCTTTGGTAAAATCCTGAGTCGGTTTTTCAAGATCAAGGCTGTGAACATCTAGCCGGGCGCCTGCCAGCTTGGCCAGCTGATTGATCGCCGCGCCGCCGTGTTTGAAGTTCGCGACCATCTGCGCTGTCACTTCACTGGGAAAGGCAGACACCCCCTGCTCCACAATCCCGTGGTTACCGGCAAAGACGATCACCTGCGGCGCGCGGATCACCGGGCGCTCGCTTCCGCGCCAGCTGCCGTACCAGATTGCCAGATCCTCAAGCCGCCCCAGCGAACCGGGCGGTTTGGTCAGTTGACTGTTGCGCTCGGCGGCAGCGGTCTCAGCCTGTTCGTCCACCCCCGGGGCCTGCGCAAGCTGCGCACGAAAGTGATCAAGCGAAAAGAGCGGTGACAGCATTGAAAGCCTCATTGCATCGAAGGGGTCGTCGCAGGTAAAGCGGATCATCCGTATGTACCCGTTCATCTTGACACCGCAAGCCCTCTGTGAGGCCCGCAAATGCGAAAAAACGACATATCTGGCATAGATTTTCTACTCGTGTTGATCTTGTTGACACGTTTGCCGATGCCAAAGTTGCAAAAACAACAGTTTGCGCGCCATGCGCACGCGGTCTGGGCCTTCCCCTTTGCCGGGGTTGCCGTTGCGGTACCTGCCTGCATTCTGTCGATGATGGCGCTGGCCTTCGGGCTCAGCCCGATGGTCGCGGCGGGGATTGCGCTGCTGACGCAGACGGTGCTGACCGGGGCGATGCATGAGGACGGGCTGGCCGATACAGCTGATGGGTTCTGGGGTGGCTTCACGCGGGAGCGGCGGCTGGAGATCATGAAGGACAGCCATATCGGCACCTATGGCGTTCTGGCCCTGATCCTGAGCGTTGGCCTGCGCTGGATGGCGTACGCCAGCATTCTGGCGGCGGCCGCCCCCTGGGCCCTACTGCCTGTTGCAATGCTGAGCCGGGCCATGATGCCACTGGTCATGGCCGCGCTTGCGAATGCGCGCGGCTCGGGTCTGTCATCCTCCGTCGGCCGACCGCCTTGGCGTGCCTGCGGGCTGGGGCTGGCGATTGCGGGTCTGGTGGCGCTGCTGATACTGGGCTGGTCAGGCTGGGGCGTATTGCTGGCCATGCTTGCCGCGACAGCCGTGATCGCGGCAACCGCGCGTACCAAGATTCGCGGACAAACCGGGGATGTACTGGGGGCGACGCAACAGCTGAGCGAGCTTTCCGGGTTGCTGGTCCTTGCGGCGGCGTTTGGCTGAACAGCCATGCCTGGTTCCGGTCACTCCACCCCGCTGGTGCGGATTTTCAGCTGCCCGCCGCAATGTTTACAATGCACCGCGTCGATATCGTGGCGCGTCAATCCGCATTGGCTGCAGGTGTAGCGCACCCGCTGGGGGTTAAAGATCGCCTGCGCCAGCCGCACGAACAAAGTCACCCCCACAACCATGACAAAAACCGAAAATGTCTTGCCAGCTGGTGTGGCCATGGTGATGTCGCCGAAGCCGGTCGTGGTCAGTGTCGCCACGGTAAAATACAGCGCGTC
Source organism: Phaeobacter sp. JH20_29 (assembly GCF_048056175.1). NCBI lineage: Bacteria > Pseudomonadati > Pseudomonadota > Alphaproteobacteria > Rhodobacterales > Roseobacteraceae > Phaeobacter > Phaeobacter sp. JH20_29. The sequence continues at coordinate 328,788 of NZ_JAYMWO010000018.1, read as the reverse complement.
AATGTAGGGATAATCGCTGCCGGATGTATCCATGAAGAACACAAGAGCCGTCATCGAGGTTGCGAAGACAAAGATGAAGAGGTTGATCCCCGCGATGATTGCATCTTCATGGCGGCGGAAAAACCGGCTGTCGCGCCGCAGGTCCTGTAGCAGATGATAGGAGTGGATCAGCCGTAGCCCTCGCAGGATACGTAGGAAAGCCAGCCCTCCCGGCAGGATCGTCTCCAGCAGCAGTGAGATCAGCACCACAATGTCGGCCAGCGTATAGATGCGCCAGAGCAGTTTGCGGCGGTTGCCGCTGATCCAGAACCGCGCCGCCAGATCCAAAGCGATGACGACACCGGCCATCCAGCTCAGCCCGATCAGCCAGGGACCATGGGGAATATGGGCCGTCGACATGAAAAATAGAATTGTAACCGCATCAAATCCGATCAGCCCGTAGCGAAACCGGACCGACGCGCTGTCGGTCCCGCGATAGAGATCGGTCAGGCGAGTCTTTAGGTCCGTCATGGTGTTCTCTGCTCGTTTTTTGGGTCTTGGCTCGACGTGTCACATACGAACGCCGTCACGATCCACATGTCCAGCGCCTAAAGCATAGCGCAGAAACGAAAAAGGCCACGCCCTGGAGCGCGGCCTAGGTTTCTTTGTTCGTATATCCGATGGATCGGACCCTGCGGCGATCAGATCTGGATCAGGCCGCGCGGGAGGTCAGCACCTCGTCCACCTGCTTGGCGGCGGAGATTTCGTCACCACCTGAAACCGCCGCAACCTCGCGCGTCAGACGCTCAAGTGCCGCTTCATAGAGCTGACGTTCGGAATAGCTTTGTTCACGCTGGTCATCGGTGCGGTGCAGGTCACGGACCACTTCAGCGATGGAGATCAGGTCACCGGAATTGATCTTCTGCTCATACTCCTGGGCGCGACGCGACCACATGGCGCGTTTGACTTTCGCCTTGCCTTTGAGCGTGGTCATGGCTTTGGCGATCACATCGGGGGAGCTGAGCGACCGCATGCCGATTTCGGTGGCTTTATTGGTCGGCACCCGCAGTGTCATCTTGTCCTTCTCAAAGGTGATCACAAACAGTTCCAGCGTGAAGCCGGCCACTTCCTGCTCTTCGATCGAGATGATCTGGCCAACGCCATGGGCAGGGTACACAACATAGTCGTCAGGGCGGAATTCAGGCTTCTTCGATTTAGTCATACAGGTCTTTCCTCGCTCTGTGCCGACCTTCGGGTCGGCTGGGCTGCCACACATCTACGCGCGCGGTGATCCGAATACCCGCACCCACAGAAATGCCGCAGAAAAACCGCCATAGGACCCGTGCGTCGCAGGGCGCACAGTCAAGGCGGACATCCGTGGTTGGTCATTTACTGAAAGAGTATATCATATTTTCTGCCCCACAAAAAGGCAGCGCTCCGTGAAACATCATGGTCCCAATGGATCCAGACCCGAAAAATGCCATAAAACGGCGGGTCTCCGGTGCGGCCCGTTCCCGGACCGCGCAGTCTTGCAAAGGTGAGTCGCGAAGCAACCAGCCAGCTGGAGCCGCAGACACCTGCTGTTATCAGCCGCCTTCGCCGGGAGCTTCGGAGAAGTACTTCTCCAACTTGCCTTCTTCTCCGTCGCGTTCCTCTGCATCTGGCAGTGGATCTTTCTTGGAGACGATGACTGGCCACATTTCGGAGTATTTCCGATTGAACTCAACCCATTTGTCCATATCCGGCTCGGTATCCGGGCGGATCGCATCGGCGGGGCATTCCGGTTCGCAGACGCCGCAGTCGATACATTCATCCGGGTGAATCACCAGGGTATTCTCGCCCTCGTAGAAACAATCGACCGGACAGACTTCGACGCAGTCGGTGTATTTGCAGGCGATGCAGTTATCCGTAACGACATAAGTCATGGTGGCCGAGTCCCGTAGCTGTTTGGCTTGTAGCTAATTCACCCGAGCGCCGGCTTCAAGATGTCAAAACGCGCCATCCCGGCGACTAAGATCAAGCGCCCTGCGCTCTTTCTTATCCGGGCGACCTTTTCCTTCGTAGCGCGGATTACGCGGCACGGGGTCCTGTTTTTCGGTCAAATCAAAGTACAGCGCCTGTGCCTCTGTAGCAGGTCCGCGCCGTGTTCCAAGTGCTTCGACCCGGACGGTCCGGATGATGCGCCCTTGAGGGAAGGTCAGAACGTCCCCAAGAGAGACGTTCTGAGCCGGTTTTGCAATCTTGTTGCCATTGAGACGGAGATGGCCCGCGCTGACCATCTTGGCGGACAGGCTACGGGTCTTGAAGAACCGCGCCTGCCACAACCATTTGTCGATCCTGATCTTTTCAGCGACCTGCGTCATCCATGGCACCAGCAGCCGATCAATCGGATTGTTTCAGTCCCATCAGCGCCGCTGCAAAGGGATTGTCGGGATCAATCTGCTTTTCCTTCTTCGGCGGGCGGGCCGAATAGGTTTTGCTGCCCTGATCCTGACGGCCACCCTTCTTGCCGGGCTTGCCATCGCGGCCAGGCTTGCCGCCACGTGGTTTGCCCTTGCCGCGCGCAGCGTCGCCGCCACGCTTTGCGCCGCTCTCGCCAGCGTCCTGACCGCGACGGCCACCGCCGCGGTGGCCGCCCGTCTTCCGGGCGCGCCCCCAGGTGAAGGTGTAGAACACCTCCATCTCCAGCTCGTCGACATTGGCATCGGCAGCTTCGCCAACCGGGGTCTCGATCTCGGCGGTCTCGGGGATCGGATCAACAGCTGCCGGGTCGGCCATGGTTTCTGCAACCGGTGCCACCCCTGCGTCCTCAATCGCCGCAACATCAGCCGGAACATCAGCTGGCGCGTCTGCATCAGCGGTAACTGTTTCCGTAACGGCAGCGGTATCGGTCTCATCCGGGGCGGCGGCAGGCGTGTTTTCAACCTGTTGCGCCGCGTCCATCACCGGGATGTCCGCATCAGGCGTGCTGGTTTCGGTGACCACGGTGTCAACCGCCTTGGCCTTGACCCGCTCGCCCTTGTCGGCCTGATAGCCAAGCCCCTGCATCAAATCTGCAAACTGCTCCAGCGTCATGCCGGTGATCGACAGCATGTCGGCCTTGGCCTCGAACCCGCCACGGCTGTCTTCGGCGCGCAGCATGTCTGCAAGACGTTCGAGCATGTCGATACGGATCATGCGTTCGCCCGCGTTGCGATACCCGCACATGGTATCATAGCCCTGCGGAGCATCCTTGATCACAGGAACGGTCACCAGACCGGCAGGCGGTGCATCGGGGAATTCGCCAAGACCCTCGGACAGCGCCCAGAGCACCAGCCGCAGGCGAGTCGGCGCCGGCTTCAAAAGCAGCGGCATGAAGATGGTGAACTGGCCAAAGCGGATGCCATGTTTGCGCAACGCGCCACGTGCATCCTGGTCCAGATCTTTCACTTCCTGCGCGACACTGCCGCGCGGCAGCAGACCCAGACCCTCGACCATGCGGAAGGCAAAGCCACGGGCCAGGCCGGTCAGCTCCTCGTCGCGCTGCAGGTTGAGCAGCGGCTCAAACAACGCGTTGATCTTGCGTGAGATGAAATGTTGCAGGCGGCGTTCGACCTTCTGGGCCACATCTGGGCCCGCAGTATCGTCGACAAACACCTCGATGCGCGGATTCAGCGGGTCGGCGCCGGCCACCAATTTGCCGACAGCATATTCACCCCACATCAGGCCGCCCTGATCGGTAAAATCAATTTCGGTATCCGGCGCGTTGTAAAAACGGTCAGCCCGGAGATGGAAATGCGGTGCGAGTGCTTGCAGGGAGGCGGATTTCAACGCCTTTGCCTCGGCGCCTTGTGCGCCCTTGTCCGGAGAGAACCGGAACCCTTCAAGACGACCAACGAATTCACCTTCGACGGTCACTTCACCCTTATCATTCACTTCGGCCAAAAGGGCCTCCTTCTGTTTGAGCCGGCGCAAAAGCACGGATGTGCGCCGGTCCACAAATCGCTGAGTCAGACGTTCGTGCAAGGCGTCCGACAATCTGTCTTCTACAGCGCGCGTCTCCCCGCGCCAATGACTTTCATCACGGACCCAGCCGTTCCTTTGTGCGACATAGGTCCATGTTCGTATAAAGGCCAAACGTTTCGACAATGCGTCAATGTCGCCATCAACCCGATCAATCCGTTTGACCTGCCGCGCCAGCCAGTCGTCCGGGACAACGCCTGAGTCGTGCAAATACTGGAACAAAACGCCCAAGAGCCCCGAATGTTCCGATTGCGAGATACCGCGAAAATCCGGGATGCGACAGATATCCCAGAGCAATCGCACCGAGGGCGCGTTGGTTGTGCGCGCCAGAATTTCATCCTGCTGGGACAACGATTTCAAGGCGATAAGATCGTCCGCTTCGCGGGCGCGGATCAGGTTCTGATCGTCAGGCGCTGATTCGAGAGAGCGGATCAGTGCCTCTACCGTGCCGAATTGCAGCGCCGAGGAACGCCAGTTCAATTTCTTCAACGGCGTGAACCGGTGTTCCATGATCGCCTGCGCGACGCCATCCTCCAGCGGCGGGGCATCGCCGGTAACCCCAAAGCTGCCGTGACTCATCCCGCGCCCTGCCCGCCCCGCGATCTGGGCCAGTTCATTCGGGGCCAATTGCCGCATCCGGCGACCGTCAAATTTGCTGAGCGAAGAAAAGGCGACGTGATCGATATCCAAATTGAGACCCATGCCGATGGCATCGGTCGCGACCAGATAGTCCACCTCGCCATTTTGGTAGAGCTCGACCTGGGCGTTGCGGGTCCGGGGGCTGAGCGCGCCCATCACAACGGCTGCCCCGCCCTTCTGTCGGCGCAACAGTTCGGCGATGGCATAGACATTGTCGATGGAGAACCCGACGATAGCGGTGCGCGCAGGCATCCGGCTGAGCTTCTTAGATCCGGCATAGACCAGATCCGAAAGCCGTTCGCGGCGCATAAACTGCACGCCCGGAACCAACGCAGCAATCGGCCCGCGCATGGTGTCAGCGCCAAGAAACAGCGTCTCATGAGTGCCACGCGCCCTTAGCAGACGGTCGGTAAAGACATGGCCCCGTTCCGGGTCGGCGCAGAGCTGGATTTCATCCACCGCAAGGAAATCGCAGCCCATCCCCTCGGGCATCGCCTCAACAGTGCAGATCCAGTATTGTGCGCGCGGCGGCACGATACGCTCTTCACCGGTGATAAGTGCCACCACCGACGGGCCACGGGCGGCGACGACCTTGTCATAGACCTCGCGCGCCAGAAGCCGCAACGGGAATCCCATGACACCCGTGCGATGCCCCAGCATACGTTCAATCGCATAGTGCGTCTTGCCGGTATTGGTCGGCCCCAAAACCGCCAGGACCCGGGCGCTCCCGGAACTCTGCGTGCCTGTCATGATATTGCCCTCAACGCCCGAACCGAGCTCAACTGTCCGCCCTAAAGCTCTTTGCCCTCGACTTCGGTCTTCAGCCGGTCGAGCGCGCTGGTTATCGCCTCGTGGTGCGGATGTATAGCCTGCGCCCTTTTATAGGCCTCATAGGCGTTTTGCGGGTCATTGAACTGTTCGAACATCGCCCCCAGCGCAAAAATCGCATTGTAGTCGTTGGGGTTCAGCATCAGCGTCTGCTCCAGATCGGCCACGGCAGGGCCATAGAGGCCCGCGGTGAAATACGCCCGTGCCCGCTCGTACCAGCCCATGGCAAATCCTGGCGCATGATCGGTCAGCGCAGTCAGATGCTCGATGGCAATCCGGGTATCGCCGCGGTCCAGCGCGTCCTTGCCACGTTTCAAAAGCAGGTCCATCGCAGGCGAGCCGCTACTGTTCCAGAGCGCCTGCAGGGATCTGTCCAGACCGATGGCTTCCTGCGGGTCGGCATCGGACAAAGCGGCCAGCAGGTCCGCCTCGCCCTGAACCTCCTGAGCGTGACCTTGCAAAGGCACGGAAAACAGGACTGTCAAAGACGTTGCCGCCACGATAGCTTTGAGATTGGAGAATTTTGCAACCATGATGGGTTAAGTGTAACCGCGCAGCCTGCGTTTTCCAGAGTGGGAAGGACATCCTTCACATAAATTTGCAGGCTGCGGACCAAAATGAGGACTGAACATGAGCGAAACGCTGACCCAAGCAGCAGAAACGCTGAACGCAAAAATGGATGGTGGCTTTGACGGCTCCGCCAAATTCGACATCACCGGCATGGGCACCATCATGCTGGATCAGAACGGGGCCCGCGTCGCCGACGAAGAGGCAGAGGTCACCATGACCGCCGACGCAGAGACGTTTCAGTCCATCATCGAGGGTGAACTGAACCCGACCACCGCGTTCATGAGCGGCAAGCTGACCATCGACGGTGACATGGGCACCGCGATGAAACTGGCATCGGCGATGGCCTGATGGACGCGCGCCCGATGGATCTGACCCCCGCTCCCTTCTTTGCCGATATCGCGCGAGGACCAGACGGCGGGCAGGCCCATTGGGTGAGCACCAGCGATGGCCTGCGCATCCGCGTGGGCCATTGGCGCCCTGCGGGCGCTGAGAAGGGCACGTTACTGCTGTTTCCCGGGCGCACCGAATATATCGAAAAATACGGCGGAGCTGCCCAGGATCTGGCAAGCCGAGGCTATGCAACGCTGGCAATCGACTGGCGCGGCCAAGGGCTGGCGGACAGGATGCTGCCGGAGCGGCTTCTGGGTCACGTCGTCGCCTTTCGCGATTTTCAGAAAGACGTCCAGGCGGCGGTTGAGCTGGCCGATCGGCTCGCTCTGCCGAAACCATGGTTCGTCCTCGGCCATTCTATGGGCGGCGCCATCGGTCTGCGCGCAGTCATGGAAGGGCTTCCGGTCAAAGCCTGCATTTTTTCCGCGCCGATGTGGGGAATTCAAATCCCGCCCGCGCTGCGGCCCGTGGCGCGGCTGCTCAGTTCTATGGGTGACAGGTTCGGCATCGGCGCAATGCGGACCCCGACGACAACCCTAGCCCCATATGTGCAGGCCAGCCCGTTCGAGGGCAATTCGCTCACCAATGATCCTGAGATGTACCGCCTGATGCAGGATCAGCTTGCGGCACAGCCCGATCTGTCGCTTGGCGGGCCGACCGTCCGATGGCTGGGCGAAAGCCTGCGAGAATGTGCAGCCCTTGCGAAAATGCCCTCACCCGCACTGCCCTGCATCACCTTCCTCGGCACACAGGAACAGATCGTCAATACGGCAGCCATTCATGACCGGATGGCGCGCTGGCCGGGGGGCGAACTGGATCTGGTCGAGGGCGCGCAGCATGAGGTGATGATGGAAGGGGCTGAAACCCGCCGCGCCATTTTTGACAAGATCACCCGTTTGTTCGATCAATACGCAGACTAGGTTTACCCCGGACAGGCTGACGCGATCAGCGTTCTTAAAATCTCGCGCGCAGTGCCCCCTGCCCGGCCAATAAATCGCCGCCCGACGCGGGCCGCTTGCTTGTGATCCCCAGCCCTCGCGCTTAGATGTCGGAGAAGACACACAACAGCCCGAGGTGCCCTGATGTTCAACGCTCCCTTCCTTGACCGCGACCTGATGCGAGACGCCAACGCCAATGCTGCGGGCGGTGCCGGGCCGGATGGGCTGGGCAATCTGCCTGAGTGGGATCTGAGCGACCTCTACACCTCTGAGGATGCGGCAGAGTTGGACCGCGACCTCAACTGGCTGGAGAACGAATGCGCCAGTTTCGCCAGTGACTACGAAGGCAAACTGGCCGATCTGGATGCCGACGGTCTGCTGGCCTGCGTCTTGCGCAACGAGAAGATCAACGCCATCGCCGGGCGGATCATGTCCTTTGCTGGTCTGCGCTATTATCAGCTGACGACCGATGCCGGTCGCGCCAAATTCATGTCCGACATGCAGGAGAAGGTAACGATCTTCACCACGCCGCTGGTGTTCTTCTCGCTTGAAATCAACCGGATTGAAGACGCGGCACTGGAGGCCCATTTCGCCGCCAACAGCGATCTCGCCCGGTACAAACCGATTTTTGACCGTATTCGCGCGATGAAGCCTTATCAGCTGTCTGACGAGCTGGAGAAATTCCTGCATGATCTGGGCGTTGTAGGCGACGCCTGGGAGCGGCTTTTTGACGAAACGATTGCCGGCCTCACCTTCACCGTTGACGGCGAAGAGTTGAACATCGAAGGCACGCTGAACCTGTTCACCGAACAAGACCGCACCAAGCGGGAAGCTGCGGCGCGCGAACTTGCCCGGGTGTTCTCCGACAACATCAAGATCTTTGCCCGTGTCCACAATACCCAGGCCAAGGAAAAGGAAATCCTGGACCGCTGGCGCGGGATGCCCTCTCCGCAGATGGGACGCCATCTCTCCAACCACGTCGAGCCGGAGGTCGTCGCGGCCCTGCGAGAAGCTGTGGTGGCCGCCTACCCCAAGCTGTCGCATCGCTATTACGAGCTGAAGCGCAAATGGCTGGGGCTGGACCGGATGCAGGTCTGGGACCGCAATGCGCCGCTGCCAATGGAGACCTCCCGCACCGTCAAATGGGAGGAAGCACGCAAGATGGTGATGGATGCCTATAGCGCTTTTGATCCGCGCATGGGCGATCTGGCAGAGCCGTTCTTTGAGAAGGGCTGGATCGACGCCGCCGTGAAACCGGGCAAGGCGCCGGGGGCATTTGCTCACCCGACCGTCACCGATGTGCACCCCTATGTGATGCTGAACTACCTCGGCAAACCGCGCGATGTGATGACGCTCGCGCATGAGCTGGGCCACGGCGTGCACCAGGTACTTGCAGCCGAGCAGGGCGAAATGCTGTCGTCAACGCCGCTGACGCTAGCGGAAACCGCATCTGTGTTCGGCGAGATGCTGACCTTCCGCAAGATGCTGGAAAACGCCAAGGACCAGAACGAGCGCAAGATCCTCTTGGCAGGCAAGGTCGAGGATATGATCAACACGGTCGTGCGCCAGATCGCGTTCTATGACTTTGAATGCAAATTGCATGCCGCCCGCGCCGAAGGCGAGCTGACCCCTGATGACATCAACGCGCTGTGGATGTCGGTACAGGCCGAGAGCCTTGGTGAAGCCTTTGATTTCATGGACGGCTACGAGACCTTCTGGACCTATGTACCGCATTTTGTCCACTCGCCCTTCTACGTCTACGCCTATGCTTTTGGCGACGGGCTGGTGAACGCGCTCTACTCCGTCTACGCCGAGGGGGCTGAAGGGTTCGAGGACAAGTATTTCGACATGCTGAAGGCAGGCGGTTCCAAACACCACAAGGAACTTTTGGCGCCCTTCGGCTTGGATGCCACCGACCCCAAGTTTTGGGACAAGGGCCTCTCCATGATCTCCGGTTTCATTGACGAGCTGGAAGCGATGGAAGACTGATGCCGATAGCCTTGCGCCCGGTGTCCCGCGAGGAATTTGATCTGGTCGCCCATATCCAGGTGGAACCGGATCAAGTCCGGTTTTCCGGCACCGTGGCGCAGGCGTTTGAAGAAGATGAGGACGGCGTGGATTTTCACGCCATCCTCGACGGCACCCGCGCGGTTGGCTTCTTCAAGACCGACCGTCTATACCACGAGACCTATGATTTCGCGGAAGCAGATACACTTGGCCTGCGCGCATTCATGATTGATCGCAGCGCGCAGGGTAAAGGCTATGCCACTGCCGCAGTGGCGGCCCTGAAAACCTACTTGCCCGCTCAATACCCGGATCGTCCTGCCGTGGTGCTGACGGTCAACATGCAGAACCCCGCAGCTGTCCGCTGCTACCTGAAAGGCGGGTTTCAGGACACCGGCGGCATCTATCCCCATGGCTTGGCAGGCCCGCAGCACATCCTGCGGATGGCCCTACCGCGCGAATAAACCATCATCAATCGCCGCCAGGTGGCGGTCACCCCAGGCAGCAAAAGCCTTTACACTCCTGGAACCGCACTGTCGGATTTTCGGACAATTTATGGTATAGTTTCGCCGTTCACCAGTTTGAGGGGATGAGTAATGTTTATTTTCAAAAAAATTTGTGTTTTGGCGATTGTGTCAGCCCTGGCAGCGACGCCGGTTTTCGCAGCGGGCCCTGACCGGAAAAACCGCGTAAGCGGACAAACGGTTGTCGAGCTTTATTCCGGCAAGACATGGATCTGGAGCAAAGGGGGCTCGTATTGGGCGCCTGACGGGAGCTTCCAAGCCGTTTGGGAAGACAGCGTTGGCTTGGGAAAATGGTACGCAACCTCAAGGGGCCAGCTGTGCTATGAGGCGCTCTGGTACAGCAGCGAAGGCGGGTCCGGGGATCAGAACAAAGAATGCTTCCGCCATGTAGCAGACAGCAAGGGCCAGCTGTGGAAGTACAGCGACAAGGACCAATCATGGTACAAGCCGACGAAGGAGTTCGCCGAACGCGTGAAGCCCGGGAACAAGATCTCGTCACAGGTCCGCAAGCTGCGCAAGAAATACGGCATCTGACAGCCTCAGACAGCGAGCCGGACCGACTGAGTAGCGACGGTTAGCAACGCATGCGAAACTGGTCCGCAGGATACCTGCACTGGAGACCTGCTCCCGGTAGACAAGTACGGTCAAGATTAACCGTCGAAGAGTGGCGCGCCGTAGCTGACGGCGCGCCACTGCTCACTGATGCGGGAAGTAATCTTCGCAGTCGCCGTCGCGGTAGACATCTGCCGTACAGCAGTGCAACCCGCCGCCAAAGGCATAGGCGTCGCGCAACTCGACCTCGACCACCTCCATGCCCAGCTTGTCCATCTGCTCGGCCTGATAGACCTCGGATTTCTCGACACAGACGGTTTTGGGGTCCAGCACCAGGACGTTCATGCTGAGCCATGTGGAAGAATAACACAGCGGCGGCGGGGTGTTATGGGCCGGCTGCGCCGCGTCAACGATGTCCCAGCCGTTCTTGTTGAACATCTCGCGCTGCTCTTCCGGCAGGCGGCGCTGCGGGTTGTTCAGGATCAGCCCCGGGCGCAGCGGTGTGAAAGTGGCGTCGATGTGGATCGGGTACGGATCGCCCGGGAAGTTCACCGTATGCACCCGGTGGTCCGGGAAGTGGCGGCGCAGCCACTCAATGCCCTTGAGGTTCGTTGTGAAGCCGTGCTGCACCACCAGATCCTTGCCAAAGCGCAACACGTCGGCGGCGTCAAACAGCGGCTCTTCCTCGGTGGTGACAAAGAATTTCTCCGCCGCCCATTCCAGCCGCTTGGCCACGCCGATCTTCTCGCTGAGGTAATCCGGGTGGTAATCTGCGTCCGTGAGGCGCGGCTTGGGGGCGGCTTCGTGGCGGAACCTGGGGTCTTCTTCCCAGTACTTCTGCAAAAGCGGGCGGTAGTTCAGGTATTCGAACCAGCGGCAGCGGTAGGACATCGTCGCTTCCAGCATCTCATGGCCGACAGTCAGCAGCACGTCACGCGGCGGCATGCAGCCGAACTGGCTGTCGGTGTGGAAGTCCGGGGTGGTCACCGGCTGGGAATGATCAATCGAAACCGGCCGGTCCACCCGGATGCCGCGGTTCTTCAGCTGGCTGGCAAAATTGTCCAAAAGCTCATTGGCACGGTCGATGGTTTCCTGCGGGCGGCGGCCCCACTGGCCGCGCATGTCGCTGTCTTCCGGCACCTTGGCATCCAGCGCGGGCTCTTCCGGCGGGATGTGGCAATCATCGGCACGGCCCACGATCACATGGCGCAGCGTGTCCCATTCATTCCAGCTTTTGACTTCAGTTTTTTCCGGCGACCAGGCCATGGATGCCTCCCTTGATCTCGGGAGGCAAAGGCGGGGCCTTCAATCTCCCGATTGAAAGTCCCGGCGTACAGGAGCGTGGTTTTGGGCCAGAGCAGTCTGCCTGCGGCGACGCCATCGCCTGTGAGCCCGGCTCGGGATATAGCATCCGCAGATGGCGCGGGGAAGATACTTCGGCGCGATCAAGCCGGCGAAAGGACCATGTTACTTCAGCTGGCTGTCCTTGGAGCCGCGCCGATTGATTCCGCCACGCGCCTGCTGGGCGCCGTCGCGTTCCTGCTGGCACTCGATACAGAGTTTGACGCCAGGGATCGCCTTACGCCGCGGTTCGGGGATCGGCTCCTCGCAATCGGCGCAATGTGTCAGGCTTTCACCGACCGGAGCGCGCCTCGACCTGAGACGCGCCAGCTCGTCACTGATTGACGCTTCGATCTGTTCACTCACCGCACCATCGCGGGTCCATCCTCCGGCCATGCTGTTTCTCCTCCTGTCCTGCGATTTACTGGTTTCGACCTGCTGCACCCCTGGCTGCGAAACGCCCTCCACACCGCTCGGGTTCCGGTATCCGCCGGATCGCAGTCTACAATGCGGGCGCTTTATCGGGAACGAAATCGCGATCCGGGCTGTTGAGTATTCGACGACGGCACCGATGCCGTCTTTCTTTTGTGACCGCGCATCACTGGCATGACAAGTATCTGAGCCGAGCGCGGAATTGACCGACTCTGAAGGAGACGCCGCTCATGCTGAAGATCCACTGCCTCGCCTACTCCCGCGCCATTCGCCTGATCTGGCTGATGGAAGACCTCGGGCAACCCTATGATGTCACAACCTACGACCGCACGGATAACTTCAGGGCGCCTGAAAGCCTTGCCAAGATTCATCCGCTCGGCAAATCGCCTGTTATTGAGGACGCCGACATGAAGATAGCGGAATCGGCGACCTGCCTGCGGTATCTTTCTGATCGCTATGGTGACAGCCGCCATCAACCAGCTCCGGGGACAGCAGACGCATTGCGCCACGACGAGCTGTTCGACTACGTCGAGAGCTCCTTTGCCGAGGTTGCGATGGGCGTGCTCCTACCGGCCCTGAAGGGAGATGATGCTGGCGATGAGGCCAAGAAAACTCTGGACCTGCATCTGGATTACATCGCCCAGCAGCTACCTGAAACGGGTTTGCTGTTTGGCGATCAGGCCGCGCTCGCCGATATCCAGTTCTCGTACATCCTCGCCAATCTGGCGGCGATTGGCGCGCTGAAGGATGCGCCGCGCATCGCGCGCTACTGGACCGATCTGCAGGCACAGGATGGCTACAAGGCCGCAGTGGCGAAAGTGGGACCGATGGCTCCGTCGTTCTGACCCGTGGCCCTGCTGTGTCCCCCGAATTGTCCCAATCCCATTATCGAAATGAGGAGACCGTTATGAAAGTTCTTGTCGCAGGTGCTACTGGCAATACAGGCCGCCGTGTGGTGGAAAAACTTCAGCGCCTGGGCCATCAGCCCATCGCATTGATCCGGGAGGGGTCGGATACCAGCACGCTTCCACCCGGGACTGGCACGCGGCGCGGCGACCTTACCGACCTGCCTACGGATGTCTGCGAGGGGTGCGACGGCGTGATCTTTGCAGCAGGATCTGGTGGCGACACCCCTCGCGAGATGACGGACAAGGTTGATCGTAATGGCGCGAAAGCGCTTGTGGATCTTGCAAAATCATCGGGCGTGACCCGGTTTGTCATGCTTAGTTCGATAGGAGCCGGCGATCCCGATCCCGAGAGCGAACTTGCCCATTACCTGCAGGCCAAACACGACGCGGATGTTTATCTGGAACAGTCGGGACTGGACTACGCGATCCTGCGCCCAGTACGTCTGACTGATGGCGACGGCAGCGGAGACCTGCTGTTCGGCGAGCAGGTCGATCCCGAAGGCGTCGCCGCACGAGGCGATGTCGCCGCAACCCTCGCAGATGCCGTCAGCAACCCGGCATGGTCGGGAAAAACAAAGCGGATGCAGTCACTGTAGCCGCGGACCATCGCTGACAGCCCTCCTGCTTCTAGCGCAGACGCAGCTCTGTCGTCCCGTCAAAGAAATAGGCGTCAGCATCGTCAAAATCCAAGGCGACGGCGCTTCCTTCGGGCAGCGCCTCGTCCCCCCGTGTTTCGACAATGATCTTCTCGCCTGTTGGGGTGCGTAGATAGTCGTAGGACACACCGCCCAGCCGCTCGCGCAGATCAAGGATCAGATCGCTGTCACGGGCGACGACAGAGAGATGCTGCGGGCGCAATCCCACAAGGACCGATGCACCCTCTTCAGGCAGCGTGACAGAGGCCGCGATCCGGCGGCCGCCAAGAGCGGGTACGGTGACCGCGCCGCCGGAAACGGTCGCTTGAAGGAAATTCATGCTCGGCGAGCCGATAAACCCCGCGACGAAGCGGTTGTCGGGATCGGCGTATAGCTTCATCGGGCTGCCAACCTGTTCGACGCGACCGGCCCGAAGCACGACGATCTTGTCTGCCAGCGTCATCGCCTCCACCTGATCATGGGTCACATAGATCATGGTGGCGCCAATTTCCTTGTGTAGCCGAGCGATCTCGACCCGCATATCCACACGCAGCTCGGCATCGAGATTTGACAGCGGCTCATCGAAGAGAAAGACATCCGGCCCGCGCACGATCGCACGTCCGATGGCGACGCGCTGGCGCTGCCCGCCCGACAGCGCCTTGGGTTTGCGTTTAAGGTATTGATCCAGCTTCAGGATCCGGCTGGCCTCTGCCACCTTTTCCCGGATCGCATCCTTGGGATGACCGGTCATCTTAAGCCCGAACCCCATATTATCCTCAACCGTCATATGCGGATATAGCGCGTAGGACTGGAAAACCATCGCGACCCCACGGTCAGCCGCATCCAGTCGTGTGACATCCCGCTCACCGATATGGATGCTGCCGCTGCTGGTCTCCTCCAGCCCGGCGATCATCCGCAGCAGCGTCGACTTTCCGCACCCGGATGGGCCGACAAAGACGCAGAACTCACCGTCCTCAATGGTGAGGTCCACGTCGTGGATCACCTGAACGTCACCATATTTCTTGACGGCCTTGGCCAGAGTGACCCCTGTCATGTGTTCTCTCCCTCGGGTTAATTCGGAAATTGCCAGGTCTCGGCCGCTGCCGCGATTTCCTTGGCGGTTGTCATCAGGGCCGGTCGAAGCGTCTCCAGCTCCTCCAGCGAGCGACGCTGCACGGAGGAGGTGATCGACAGCCCGCCCATCACTTTGCCCGCCTCCGACAGGATCGGAACGGCAATGCAGATGATGCCCGGTTCATGCTCTTCACGGTCGAAGGCAACGCCGTCTTTGCGGATCTGCTGCAACTCGTCCATCAGCGCCTCTGGCGTGGCCAACGTGTTGGGCGTATGGGCAAAAAACGCCTGCCTGCGGATCGCATCCTGCTGCGCCTCCCGCGACAGATACGCGATCATCGCCTTACCCACCCCGGTACAGTAGCCCGGCCCTATTTTGCCCGCCTGGCTGAACATCTCAATCGGTGTGGCCGCATTACGCTTGTCGACGTAGAGTACCTGCCCCCGATCCAGCTGCGCCAGATGTATGGTCTCGCCGATATCCTGTGACAGCTTGTCCAGATAGGGCCGCGCCACCGGAGCCAGCGCGCTTTGCCGCCAGGCAGCATGAGCCAATCGCACCAGGCGCAAACCCGGAGCATAGGTCTGATGGGTCTCATCATAGGACAGCATCCCCTGATTGGTCAGCGTCTGCACCAGCCGGTACAGCGTCGCCTTGGGGTGATCCGAGGCCGCCAGCACCTCGCCGAACCGCATTGGGCGGCCCGCTTCAGCGATCTGATCCAACACGGCCAGAGCCTTGCCAACGGTGCCATCTGTCTCTCGCGATTGGGGCGCAGCTTTCGCCATCACTGTCCTTTCTCTGATCGGGCGGGGCCGATGTAACTGTTGACATCCTTAGCCGAGCGCGGTCATAGTTTCAATAGTTGGAATTTGGTTCCAATATATGAAACCAAACGATACACGTCAACAGGGAGGACGTCATGAAGACTTTGAAAGGAACAGTTGCGGGCCTGGCTCTCAGCCTCGGCCTGGCCACTGCGGCACAGGCTGAATTGAGCGGCACGCTCAAGATTTTCTCAGATATGTCCAATCCTGCGCCGCGCGCAGTAATGGAGGGGATGGCGGCTGAATTCGACGCGATGCACCCGAACCTGACCGTTGAGCTGACGGTGATCGACCGCGAGGCCTACAAGACGCAGATTCGCAACTTCCTATCTGCCAACCCACCGGACGTGGCCAACTGGTATGCGGCAAACCGGATGCGGCCCTATGTCTCTGCCGGGTTGTTCGAAGACATTTCCGACCTTTGGGCAGAGCCGGAAATCGCTGATGCGTTGGCTTCCACCAAGGGCGCAATGACATTGGACGGCAAGCAATGGGGCGTGCCCTACACCTACTACCAGTGGGGCGTCTACTACCGCGAGGACATCTACAACGAGCTTGGCCTCGAAGAGCCCAAGGACTGGGAGACCTTCAAAGCGAACTGCCAGAAGATTCTCGATTCAGGTCGCAAGTGTTTCACCATCGGCACCAAGTTCCTGTGGACGGCCGGCGGCTGGTTTGACTACCTGAACATGCGCACCAACGGCTATGATTTCCATATGGCGCTGACCAATGGTGAAGTCGCCTGGACCGATGACCGTGTAAAGCAGACCTTTGCCAACTGGCGGGAACTGATCGACATGGGGGCCTTTATCGACAACCATCAGTCCTACAGCTGGCAGGAGGCCCTGCCCTTCATGGTCAAAGGTGAAGCCGCCGCCTATTTGATGGGCAACTTTGCCGTGGCACCGCTGCGCGAAGCCGGTCTTGGCACCGATCAGCTGGATTTCTACCAGTTCCCGACCATCAATCCCGATGTCGAGCTGGCTGAAGACGCACCAACCGACACCTTCCACATTCCATCCGGCGCCCAGAACAAAGAAGCCGCGCGCGAGTTCCTGCGTTTCGTCGTCTCGGCGGACAATCAGACCAAGATCAACGGCGGCGCAGCACTCGGCCAGCTGCCTGTGAACTCAAAGTCCTCCGTCGATGATGACGAAATGCTCAATCAGGGCTTCGAGATGCTGTCCGCCAACGCGCCCGGTGGTATCGCGCAGTTCTTTGACCGCGATGCACCAGCGGAAATGGCCTCCGTTGCCATGGAGGGCTTCCAGGAGTTCATGGTCTTCCCGGACAATCTGGATGATATCCTGAACCGTTTGGAAAAGACCCGCGAGCGCGTCTACTGATCACTGCTGCTGGCCAATACAACGCGCAAGGCCGATCTGCCTATCGGCCCTGCGCAGCCCGGTCACCGACCGGAGCGCGCAATATGCTGAACCGTATCGGCCCTTCCCAGTCGACAGGCTGATATCAATCGACAAACAAGGGAGAATTCCCGTGGCTGAGATGAACCTCGCTCCAGAAACCGGATCGTCTGCCAGCGCATCAGGCAGCCGTGACAGCTGGCTAAGGCGCAATCGTCAGACCCTTGCGCCCTGGCTCTTTCTGGCGCCCGGCGTGATTTTCTTTCTCTTCTACGTGATTTTCCCGATCGTACAGAGCTTCAACCTGTCGTTCTACCGCTGGGACGGGCTCGGTGATCCACAGTTCGTCGGCATGGAAAACTACCGGGAGCTGATGGATGATCGCGCGTTTGAGGTCTCGCTCTGGAATAACCTGAAATGGCTTCTGCTGTATTTGCTGGCAATCCCGGCAGGCCTGTTCATCGCGCTGTTCCTCAATCAGACCGTAACCGGCATTCGCCTATACAAGTCTCTGTTCTTCTTTCCATTTGTGATCAGTCAAGTTGTTGTCGGCCTGGTGTTCAGCTGGTTCTATGACCCGACCTTTGGCCTGCTCAATCAAGTGCTGGGCTGGGTTGGCCTTGGGCCGTTGAATGTGCTGGGGGATCCGACGCTGGTGACCTATGGCATCATCGCGGCAGGCCTGTGGCCGCAGACGGCCTATTGCATGATCCTCTACCTCACGGGCCTCAATGCGGTTGATCCCGAACAGGTCGAGGCGGCGCGGCTGGACGGTGCCAAAGGCGCCAAGATGCTGTGGTATGTAATCATCCCGCAACTGCGGCCGGCGACCTTTGTCGCCTTTGTCGTGACAATCATCGGCGCACTGCGCAGCTTTGATCTGATCTCCATCATGACCAACGGCGGCCCGTTCGGCTCCAGCCGGGTGCTGTCGTTCTACATGTTTGAAAAGGCCCTGTCGGAATATGGCTTCCGCATGGGTTATGGCGCAGCAATTGCAGTGGTGCTGTTCCTGATCATGCTGTGCTTCATCGCCTACTTCCTGTGGTCCATGTACCAAGACGACAAAGGGGGCCGCTGATGTTTCCGAAACCCATTCAGAACAGTTCTCGCGGATGGCAGGCCACCTATCAGGCCCTGGTTCCGACTGCGCTCGTCCTTTGGCTGTTGCCGCTGATCGCGGTGGCCATCTTCTCGATCAAACCGGATGTGGACTTTACCACCGGCAACTACTGGGGAATGCCGAGCTCGTTTGAAGGCGCCAGCAATTACGGCAAGGTTTTCTTTGGCTCCGACATGCCGCGCTACCTACTGAACTCCGTCCTGATCACGGTGCCGACGGTGATCGGTGCCGTAGCACTCTCCTGCATGACCGGCTTTGCACTTGGCGTGTATAAATTCCGTGGCAACCTGCTGCTGTTTTTCATGTTTGTGGCAGGCAACTTCGTGCCGTTTCAGATCCTGATGGTTCCGGTACGCGATCTGACGCTGGACATGGGGCTCTACAACACCAAAACTGGCCTAGTGCTGTTTCATATCGCCTTTCAGACCGGGTTTTGCACGCTCTTTATGCGCAACTTCATCCGCGCCCTGCCTTTTGAGCTGATCGAAGCCGCCCGCGTCGAAGGGGTCGCGGAATGGCGGATCTTCTGGTTCGTGGTATTGCCGCTGATGAAACCGGCAATTGCCGCGCTCAGCGTGCTGATCTTTACCTTCATCTGGAATGATTATTTCTGGGCAGTTGTTCTGACCCAGGGCGCCGAGAGCCAGCCAGTGACCGCAGGCATCACCTCCTTCAACGCGCAATACCGGGCAGCGTACCATCTGATGAGCGCGGGCAGCATCGTGGCGGCCCTGCCGCCGGTTGCGATGTTCTTCCTGATGCAGCGCCACTTTATCGCCGGTCTGACGCTGGGAGCCGTGAAGTGAGCACGGTGAGAGACATCCGCTGCTGGGCGCTTCAGGATCAGTGCCAAAGCCTGATCCTCGCCGCCCGTGGCACCGATCTGGCAGAGGTCATCTACTGGGGACCGCGACTGCCCGATGGAACCGATCTGGACGTGCTCGCCGCCGCCTCGCGCATGGATGTGACGGGGGGGATGCTGGATCAGGTGCCGCCGCTGTCGATCTGCCCCGAGGCACGCCGCACCTTCCCCGGCCAGCCCGGTCTGTCGCTGACGGATGGCGCGGGCAAGGCACTGCTGCCACGCTTCACCTTCGAGCGGGCGGAGGAAGGCACTCGGACCCTCACCCTCCACTATCGCGATGCCAATAATGGCCTGCACTATCAGGCACAGTTTGAGCTGACGCCCGCAACCAGCATGATCACTGCGCAGGCCGCTCTCACCTCGGAGCAGCCCGTCAGCGTGAACTGGCTCTCCGCTCCGGTCTTTCCGGCACCTCAGAACAGCCATGAGATGATCGACTTCCATGGCCGCTGGATCGGTGAATTTCAAACCAGCCGCACCGCCTGGAGCGCAGGCGCGCGGCTAAGGGACAACCCCACAGGGCGCACCGGGCATGAGCATTTCCCCGGTCTGATTGTGCCCTGCAGTGGTGCCACGAACAGCCAAGGATCCGCCTATGCCTTCCACTACGGCTGGTCGGGGGGCCATAGAATGCTGGCAGAGGAACTCCCCGACGGGCGTCGCCAAATCCAGTGGGGACACGCCACCGGCAGCCGCCGCACATCCGGCACGCGTTTTGAGACCGCGCCACTCTATGCGGTGTTCTCGGATCGGGGGATCAATGGCTGCGCTGTCACCTTCCAACGCCACCTGCGCGATGAGATCCTGCGACCACCTGAGCCTGTGCGCGCGCGTCCGGTACATTTCAACTGCTGGGAAGCGGTCTATTTCGAGCACGATCACGCCATGCTCTGCGAGATCGCAACCCGTGCGGCCGACCTTGGCGCGGAACGTTTCGTGCTGGACGATGGATGGTTCGGCAAACGTGATGACGATACCACATCCCTCGGCGACTGGACGATCGACAGGCGCAAATACCCCGATGGGCTGATGCCACTGATCGACCATGTCCACGCCGAAGGCATGGCATTTGGCATCTGGTTTGAACCGGAAATGATCAATCCTGAAAGCGATCTGTTCCGCGCCCATCCCGACTGGGTTCTGGGCGACTTGGATCAGGTGCTTGGTCGCCAGCAAATGGTACTGAATATCGCCCTGCCGGAGGTACAGGCCTATCTCTACGACCGCATTGCAGCGGTTCTGGCAGATCACCCAATCGACTATGTGAAATGGGACCACAACCGTGTCCTGCCCGAGCCGGACAGCGCCCAGGCCGAGGCAGCCTATGCGCTCTTTGACCGCCTGCGGGCAGACTTCCCCAAGGTGGAATTCGAGAGCTGCTCCTCGGGTGGCGGGCGTATAGACTTTGGGATCCTATCGCGTACCCATCGCGTCTGGCTTTCGGACAGCAACGATCCGCTGGAACGGCTGCGGATCCAGCATGAAGCGGCGCTTTTCCTGCCGATGGTGGTCACCGGCAGCCACGTAGGGCCCCGAAAATGCCACACCTCTGGCCGGGTGACAGACATCCGCCTGCGCGCCTGGGTCGCAGCGCAGCGCCACATGGGGTTTGAAATGGACCCGCGCGAGCTGACCGAGGAAGAGGCAGACATCCTGCGCAAGGTAACTTCCTGGTGGAAAGACAACCGCCACTGGATGCAGCGGGCCGATATTCTGCGGCTCGACAGTGACGATCCGGCGGTAATCGCAGAGCTACAGCGCGCAGAGGATGGCAGTCGGTTTGTCGTCTTTGCCGGGGTTTGTGAGGCCAGCGCACAGATCCTGCCCCGCCCGCTTCGCCTGACCGGGCTGGAGCCGGATACACTATATGAAATCAGCCTGCTGAACCGCAAGGATGCCCCCGGCCTGTCACGCGGTTCACCTCTTTTGAAAACCGGCACTGCCCCCCTTAGCGGCCAATATCTGATGCACCAAGGGATCACCCTGCCCTGGACATTCCCACAGTCGATCTGGGTGATTGAAGGAACACGCCTATGACCAAAGACAGACGAAATCGCGCCTGGTACGGCAAACTGGACAAAGACGGATTTATCCATCGCAGCTGGATGAAAAATCAGGGCTTTCCCGATCATGCCTTTGACGGCCGACCAATCATCGGGATCTGCAATACCTGGTCCGAACTGACCCCCTGCAACTCCGGTCTTCGCGATCTCGCCGAAGGGGTGAGGCGCGGAGTCTGGGAGGCTGGCGGCTTCCCGGTTGAGTTCCCGGTCATGTCGCTTGGCGAAACCCAGATGAAACCGACCGCGATGCTGTTCCGCAACCTTCTGGCCATGGATGTGGAAGAGTCGATCCGGGCCTATGGGATTGACGGCGTTGTCCTGCTTGGCGGTTGTGACAAGACCACACCGGGCCAGCTGATGGGAGCGGCCTCGGTCGATCTGCCTGCCATCGTGGTCAGCTCGGGCCCAATGCTGAACGGCAAATGGCAGGGTAAGGATATCGGTTCCGGCACAGACGTCTGGAAATTCTCCGAAGCGGTGCGCGCGGGTGAGATGACCTTGCAGGACTTCATGGCGGCTGAATCCGGGATGAGCCGATCCAAGGGCGTGTGCATGACCATGGGTACGGCCTCCACTATGGCGTCCCTCGTCGAAGCGATGGGGATGAGCCTGCCGACGAATGCCGCCCTGCCAGCAGTGGACGCCCGCCGCATGGCGCTGGCGCATCTCACCGGAAAGCGGATTGTCGAAATGGTGGAGGAAGATCTCAAACCCTCCGACATTCTGACCCGCGATGCGTTCATCAACGCGATCATGGCCAATGCAGCGGTTGGCGGCTCGACCAATGCGGTTGTCCATCTTCTGGCACTGGCTGGCCGTGTCGGGGTGGAGCTGACCCTGGATGATTTTGGTCTGGGGAGCGACATCCCCCTCTTGGTGAACTGCATGCCCTCTGGCAAATACCTGATGGAAGATTTCTGCTATGCGGGCGGCATGCCTGTCGTGCTGAAGCAACTTGCCGATAATGGGCACCTGCGCAGCAACACCACCGTTCTGGGGGGCGACATCACAGCATATGCCGAGGGTGCCGAATGTTTCAACGACGACGTCATCAAGAGCTTTGACGAACCCGTCAAACCGGCAGCGGGCCTGCGTGTTCTGCGCGGCAATCTTGCGCCCAACGGGGCCATCGTCAAGCCCTCAGCCGCGACCGATCATCTGCTGGAGCACGAAGGCGTCGCCCATGTTTTCGAGACCATTGAGGACATGAAAGCCAATATTGACCGCGACGATCTACCGGTGACCAAAGACAGTATCCTGGTGCTGAAAGGCGTCGGTCCCAAGGGCTATCCGGGTATGCCGGAGGTCGGCAACATGCCGATCCCACGCAAACTGGTGCGCGACGGGGTACGCGATATGATCCGCATTTCCGATGGTCGCATGTCCGGCACGGCATTTGGCACCGTGATCCTGCATGTCTCGCCAGAATCGCAGGCTGGTGGTCCCCTTGGTCTGGTCCAGACCGGCGACCGGATCCGGGTCAGTGCAAAGAACGGCACGCTTGACCTTCTGGTTTCGGAGGAAGAGCTGACCGCGCGCCGGGAAGCCTGGCGACCAGAGCCGCCGCATTACACGCGCGGCTATGCAAAACTCTATGTCGACAGCGTCCTTCAGGCTGAAAAAGGCGCTGATCTTGATTTTCTCGTGGGCAAAGACACCCGCCCCGTCACACGGGAGAGCCACTGATGAGCGATACTGCAATCTTTCCGGACCTGAAGGGCGCATCGGTTTTCATCACCGGTGGCGGTTCCGGCATTGGGGCCGCGCTGAGCGAGGGGTTTCTGCGTCAGGGCGCCAAGGTCGCCTTTGTCGGACGCTCCGATGCCTCCGCATTTGTTCAACGGATGGAAGCCGAGACCGGCAACCGCCCCTTGTTCATCCAATGCGACATCACCGATATCCCAGCGCTGAAATCCGCGATTGAGCAGGCGGCAGAGGCACATGGCCCGATCACCACGCTGGTGAACAACGCCGCCAACGATCAGCGCCACGCCACGCTGGATGTGGACGAAGAGTTTTGGGACTGGGCGCAGGCGATCAATCTCAAGGTCTATTTCTTTGCCTGTCAGGCTGTGCTGCCAGGGATGCAGGCCGCCGGTGGCGGGTCAATCGTGAACTTCACCTCCATCAGCTATATGATGGGCAACAGCGGCTACCCCGCCTATACGACTGCCAACGCAGGCATCAATGGCCTGACCCGCAGCCTTGCCCGCGAGTTCGGGCCGGATCATGTGCGGGTGAATGCGCTGGCGCCCGGGTGGGTGCTGACCGACAAGCAGCTTGATAAATGGGCCACGCCCGAGGCGCTTGCGGCCCATCTCGATCGCCAATGCCTGAAGGATCATCTCACCCCTCAGGATATCGTCGGCTCCACGCTTTTTCTGGCCTCGGCAACAAGCCGCATGATCACAGGACAGACGCTGGTGGTGGATGGCGGGGTTGTGGTGACAGGATGACGGCCGATCCCAACCGTTCCTTTGACATGATGCCAGCTGGCCCGACGCCTGCATGGATTGCGGCTGACTGGGGGACGAGCCAGCTGCGGCTGTGGGTGATGGACAACAGTAATCAGGTCCTCGACCGCATCACCTCTGACCGCGGCATGTCGCGGCTTGGCCCGCAGGACTATGAACCGACACTGCTGGGCCTGCTTGGCGATCGTCTGGCGCCCGGTAGCAACAGCGATGTCCGGGCGGTTCCGGTCATCTGCTGCGGAATGGCAGGTTCGCGTCAGGGCTGGGCCGAGGCCCCTTATGCCACCGCGCCCTGCCCCCCGCCGGGAATAGCCGAGGCGACCCGACCGCTGATACAGGACAAACGCCTGACCGTTTACCTGCTGCCCGGGATCAAGACAACCGATCCGGCGGATGTGATGCGCGGGGAAGAAACCCAGATTGCGGGGTACCTCGCACAAGACAGCAATCAGACCGCGCCTCAGGTCATTTGCCTGCCCGGCACCCATAGCAAATGGGTCAAACTGGATCGGGGCCAGGTCACCAGCTTCTCGACCTTCATGACCGGCGAGATGTTCGCACTGCTGCAAGGCCAATCCGTACTTCGACACTGCGTCTCTGAGGATGGCTGGGACGAAAAGGCGTTCAAACAGGCCGTGGCCAAGGCGCTCTCCTCGCCGGCTGCGATCTCGGCACAGCTGTTTCGTATCCGTGCGGATGCGCTGTTGTCCGGGCAGAACGCGGAGACCGGAAGAGCGCGCCTGTCAGGGCTTTTGATCGGTGCGGAGCTTGCCGCGACCCGGGGCTACTGGTCTCACCAATCCGTCACCATACTCGGCACAGATGCGCTGGCCCGCTGCTATGAAACCGCCCTATCCGCGCTGGGGTGCAAGCCCCGTCGCGTTGACGCCGAATCCCTGACACTCGCGGGCCTATGCGCCGCATATGACCAACTGCAAAAAGGCCAAACCCAATGAGCCGTAACATCATCGCCATCCTGCGCGGTCTGCGTCCCAAAGAGGCGCGCGCCATGACCGATGCCCTGATGGATGCAGGTATCACCAAGATCGAAGTGCCGCTGAACTCTCCCCAGCCTTATGACAGCATCGCCGTCATGCTGGATCAGGCCAAGGGGCGCGCCACAGTCGGCGCTGGAACGGTGCTCAACACCGGCGCAGTGGCGCAACTCGCGGCCATGGGGGCGCAGATGGTGGTTTCGCCAGACTGCAACCCTGATGTGATCCGTGCAACCAAAGCCGCAGGCATGTTGTCCTATCCGGGTGTCTTCACCGCGTCAGAGTGTTTTTCGGCTCTCCGAGCCGGTGCTGATGGTCTGAAGTTCTTCCCTGCCTTCAAACTGGGACTGGACGGTTTTTCGGCGCTGAAAGCGGTCCTGCCCGCTGATGCTGAAACCTACGCAGTTGGCGGTGTCGGGCCTGCGGATTTTGCCGATTGGCACAGGGCAGGCATCACCGGTTTTGGCATGGGGTCCTCTCTCTACAAACCCGGCCGCTCTGTCGAAGATGTCGCCCTCCTCGCTGCAGAAACCGTCGCGGCCTACGACGAGGCCTTCGATGACACGTGATCCGGCGCTCCATCCCATGACAGCGCAGGTCTTCAGCGAAACGCGCTGCACGCTGGGGGAAGGTCCGCTGTGGCATGCGACGCGCAAACAGTTGTTCTGGTTCGATATCCTTGAAAAACAACTGCTGAGCGTTGCCGGAGAAACGGAGATTAGCTGGCAGTTTGACGACTGCGTTTCCGCCGCGGGCTGGGTCGATGATCAGACCCTGATCATGGCCAGCGCCCGTGCGCTATGGCGGTTTGACATCGAAACCGGCACCCGCACGCATCTGATTGATCTGGAGGCCGATCAGCCGCTAACCCGCTCCAACGATGGGCGCGCAGATCCCTGGGGCGGGTTCTGGATTGGCACGATGGGCTACAAAGCGGAACCCGGCCTTGGCGCCATCTACCGCTACTATCGGGGCGAATTGCGCCAGCTGGTCGCACAGCAAACCATCACCAATGCCATCTGTTTTGCCCCTGACAAATCCTGCGCGTATTTCACCGATACAACGACCGGCAAGATCATGCGCCAGCCTCTGGCGACCAAAGACGGCTGGCCGGTTGGCGCGGCATCGGTCTTCCTCGACCTCAGCAACCAGGATTTTGGCCCTGATGGCGCGATTGTCGACGCCGAAGGCCGCTTTTGGAATGCCCAATGGGGGGCCGGCCGTGTCGCTGTCTATACCTCGACCGGCGCGCTGTCCGAGATCTATCCGATCCCAACCTCCCAGGCCTCCTGCCCTTCGCTTGGCGGGGACACCTTGTCAGAGCTGTTCGTTACCACCGCCGCAGACGGGCTGAATGATGCGGCTGCAGGTAGGACCTATCGCATTCAAACAACGGCCAAAGGCCAGCGCGAACACCGCGTCATTCTCTGAGGATCTCCATGCAGCGCACACTTGGCACCTGCTACTATCCCGAACATTGGCCCGAAGACATCTGGCAGGAGGACGCCGCGCGCATGGTTGCGGCCGGGCTCACCTGGGTTCGCATTGGCGAGTTTTCATGGTCGCGCATTGAACCTAGCCCCGGCGATCTGCAGTGGGGCTGGCTTGATCGCGCCATTGATGTGCTGGTGTCGGCTGGATTGAAGGTGGTGCTGGGCACCCCCACCGCTACGCCACCCCGCTGGATGGTGGACCGCCACCCCGATATGTTTGCGCTGGACGCCGACGGCAAACCGCGCGGTTTTGGCTCGCGCCGCCACTATTGTTTCAGTCACGAGGGCTACCGCGCCGCAGCCCGGCGGATCGTCTCCCTGATGGCGGAACGTTATGGCCCAGGTGACCGTATCGCCGCCTGGCAGACCGACAATGAATACGGTTGCCACGACACAACAATCAGCTATTCCCCGGCGGCACAGATCGCCTTTGTCCGCTGGCTAGAGGCGCGTTATGACGGCGATATTCATGCGTTGAACAGTGCCTGGGGCAATGATTTCTGGTCGATGAACTATGATCGCTTTGATCAGATCGGCCTGCCCAACCTGACCGTGACCGAACCGAACCCGGCGCATGTGCAGGCCTTCCGGCGGTTTTCTTCGGATCAGGTGGTGAGCTTCAACCGCGATCAGGTCGAGATTCTGCGTGCCCATTCCGATGCGCCGATTGCCCATAACTACATGGGGCGGGTGACCGATTTCGATCACTACAAGGTTGGCGAGAATCTCGACATCGCCAGTTGGGACAGCTACCCTTTGGGCTTTCTCGAAGATCGAGTGGGCGCCAACCCCGAGGACCAGCGCCGCTACGCGCGTCAGGGCGACCCTGATTTTCAGGCCTTCCATCATGATCTCTATCGCGCCGTCGGGCGCGGACGCTGGTGGGTGATGGAACAGCAACCCGGACCGGTGAACTGGGCCCCCTACAATCCCGCACCGCTGCCCGGCATGGTCAGGTTCTGGACCTGGGAGGCCTTTGCCCATGGTGCGGAGGCGGTCTGCTATTTCCGCTGGCGCCAGGCGCCGTTTGCGCAGGAACAACTTCACGCCGGTCTGCTGCGTCCCGATAGGCAAGATGCCCCTGCCATCGTCGAGGTGCGTCTGGTTGCCGATGAACTGGCCGCAGCGGGCGCGGTGGCACCGGCTCAAGCTCCCGTGGCGCTGATCTTCGACTATGACGCCGAATGGGCCTGGCAGGTGCAGCCACATGGCCAGGGTCTGAGTTATTTCGACCTTGTGCTGGCGCATTACCGTGCACTGCGACGGGCCGGCCTGTCTGTGGACATCGTTCCCCCGACACAGAGCGATTTTGCAGGATACGCCCTGATCCTTGCACCCGGTCTGATGCACCTCCCCGACCATTTGCGCGCAGCCTTGGCAACAGCGGCGGCTCAGGTGCTCTATGGGCCGCGAACAGGCGCGCGGGATGCGGACTTCAACATCCCGACCAGCCCCCTGCCCCCAGCATTGGACGGGCTAGATATTGTCGTTGCCGCAGTCGAGAGCCTGCGACCGGATATGCCGCTGCCGCTGGCGCAGGTCGACGGGGCCGTCACCGGTTATCTGGAAACACTGGATGGTCAGGGAGAGACTCTGATCGAGACGGCCAACGGTCAGCCCGTGGCTGTTGCCGCAGGAAACAAAGTCTACTGCGCGGGCTGGCTGGACGCGGCGGGTCTGGATCAACTTGTCGCAATGCTTTGCAAACGTGCGAAGCTGCGCATCTGCAAGATGCCGCTGGGCGTGCGTCGGCGCCAGACCGCGACCGAAGAGTTCTGGTTCAATCATCTGGCTGAAGCGGTAGAGACCGAGGTCGGCACTCTGCTACCTGCGGGCGTTCTGCGCAGAGCGAGAGGCAACTGATCGTACAACCACCCGCCCGGGCGGAAGCCCCGGCGGGTGGTTGCTTTCTGAGCCGACATCGGTTCAGACCGTACCGCCGAGGCTCCCCTCCAGTGTCGCCAGCTCTTGCCCGCCGGCCATCATGTCCTGCAATTCCTCTGGCGTGATTTCGCCGCGTTTTGCAGTACCGAGAGTCTGCCCGCGATTGAGAACGGTAAACCGATCACCAACGGCCATGGCATGGCGGACGTTATGGGTGATGAAGACAACCGCAACACCTTGCTTGCGGACTTTGTCGATGGTGGCCAGAACATTCGCTGTCTGGCGCACCCCAAGTGCTGAGGTCGGTTCATCCAGGATCAGCACTTTGGCCCCGAAATGCACCGCACGGGCGATGGCAACCGTCTGACGCTCCCCTCCCGACAGGGTTCCAACCGCCTGATCCGGGCCGCGCAGGTTGATGCCCATCTTGCGCATTTCTTCCATGGTGACCCGGTTGGCATATTCATGGTCAAACAGTTTCAGCGGGCCGATCTTGCGGATCGGCTCATTGCCCATGAAGAAGTTGCGACTGACCGACATCAGCGGGATCATCGCCAGATGCTGGTGTACTGTGGCGATTCCAGCGGCAATCGCGTCGCGAGGATCCGCGAAATGAAGTGGCTGACCCTCAAACAGGATCTCGCCTCTGGTCGGTTTATGCACACCGGACATGGTCTTGATAAAGGTCGATTTCCCGGCGCCATTGTCGCCAAGCAGGCAGTGGCATTCGCCCGGAAAGACGTCGACCGAAACCCCGGCAAGCGCAATGACGCTGCCAAAATGCTTCTCGATGCCCTGCATCCGGATCAAGGGTTGAGACATGGACATATCAGCGCTCCCCCGTGATGACGCGACGAATGTAGGTGTTGAGGATCACGGCAAACAACAGGATCAGCCCCAGGAAAACGCGGAACAGCGAACTTTCGACGCCAGCAAAGAACAGCCCCTGCTGCACGACGCCAAAGATCAGCGCACCCAGGGCGGCGCCAAGCACAGACCCGTAACCGCCAGTCAGAAGGGCACCGCCAATCACCACCGCAATAATCGCTTCGAACTCTTTCAGCAGGCCCCGGTCCGATCCCGCGCCACCAAATTCCATAACCTGACAGGTCGCAAAGACCGTCGCGCAGAAGGCGGTGAACATGAACATCAGGATTTTCACGCGGTTCACTGGCACGCCGGAATTGCGCGCGGCCTCGGCATCGCCGCCGGCCGCGAAAATCCAGTTCCCGAACCGTGTCTTGGTCAGGATGATATGTCCGACGATAACCAGCAGAATGGCCCAGACGATCAACATCGGCAGCCCGTCGACTACCGGCTGTCCCTTGCGGGTGCCGCGTTCAAAAACGGCGATCCAACCATTGTCACCCAGCCACTGGAACAATCCCGTCAGGATCTTGCCACCAAACAGAGCGGCCAGCCAATCACCCTCAGCTGCGTCTGCCACGCCACCGATAATGGTTTTGCGTTCAATGGTTTGCGGCAGGTAGATCGCAAACCCACGCAGAATGAACAGAAACGCCAGCGTGACGATGAAACTGGGCAACCCCGTCCGCACCACGATAAAGCCGTTCAATGCCCCGATCGCCATCGCCAGCACAAAAGTCACCAGGATCGCAAGCCAGACCGGCCAGCCCAGCGTCACGCTGAAGATTGCGATCAACATGCCGGTAAAACCGATCATGGAGCCGACAGACAGGTCAAACTCACCTGCGATCATCAGCAGGCAGGCACCAACCGCAATGATCATGAACTGGGCAGAGATCTGGCTCCAGTTCAGCACGCCCTGACTGTTGAACATGCCGCTGTCACCGGCAAAAATAATAAACATCGTGAAGACGGCGATGGTGCCGATAATGCCGCCGAGCTCTGGTCGGATCATGGCTTCGCGGAACTTCGAACGGCTCTTGATCCGTTCGTCCTCCGCAAATTGGGTATGTGCGTCAGACATTGTACTCTCTCTAAAAAAAGGGCGGCCAAATTGCTTCGGCCGCCCGCACCTGGGGAGATTGTCAGCGGTACTCGCCCGCGAACTCCTCGACCTTTTCCAGGCCGTCCTTGGTGACAAAACCAGGGCCAGAGTTGATGTTGTTGCCCGGCAGAACGCCGTAGCGGTGGTAATTGGTCAGAACCACCACGGGCAGATAGGCCTGCAGGAAGGGCTGCTGATCAATACCCCAGTTGATAACACCGGATTTCAGACCTTTGACGATTTCCTCGCCCAGATCAAAGGTGCCGAAATAGATGTCGCCGGCCATACCGTTTTCTTCCAGTGCCAGCATTGTCGGATCAGCCGATGTCGGCCCCAGTGTCAGGATCGCGTCAGTTTCCGGGTTGGTGTTCAGATAGGCAAGAACCCGGTTCTTGATCTCAGCCGGATCCTGACCGCTGTCGATCATCTGGTCGCCCAGTTCGATCCCAAGACCATCTGCAAACCCCTGGCAGCGCTCTGTCGAAGAGGGCGAGCTGATATAATGGTTCACACAGAGGAAGCTGCCAACACCGTCGGATTTGGCGCGCAGGCCGGCCGCGTGACCGGCGTCATATTCTGGCTGACCAACATACATCAGAGCCCCCACCTCGCGGGCCTGTTCTGGGGTGCCGGAGTTCATGATGATCACATCCACACCACTGTCGACAGCTGCTCTGATAGGACCGGACAGGACGTCGTAATCGGACAGGGTGGTGATGATGCCATTGGGGCCGGAAGCCGCCGCCTGTTCGATGATCCGCGCCATATCGGCAAGGTCACCGGTCGGCGGGTTGCGATATTCCACCTCCACATTCATCTGCTCACCCGCGAGGGCGATGCCGTTCTTGATGGTGTTCCACCAGCTGTCGCTATCGGGCGCGTGGCTGACAAGGATGTATTTTTCGCCTTCTGCCGAGGCGGTGGTTGCCAGCATCATCGGCGCCGCTGCAACCGTTGTCGCCAGCAGGAATGTCTTGAAAATTGACGTCATTCTTTCCTCCCAAAGTTTTACCGTCACGATCGCGTCCGGGCGGTCCCATCCGCGTCGGGGATCAGCATAACCACGAATCGATTTTTTTTGCAACCGGTTGCAAATTGTGGCAGCATTTTTTCTGCTGAACTTGAATTCGATCCGCGATAGATAGTCTGATCCGGTGCGCAGCCGGTTGCACAGGCGGATGGGCCCGGCCGGGCCCTGACAAAGGGAAGACCAAGAATGGCTGTTACGTTAAAAGATGTGGCTGAACGGGCGCAGGTCTCGCGTTCGGCGGTCTCGCGCACATTCACCGATGGCGCGTCGGTATCGGAGAAGATGCGCCGCAAGGTTGAGAAAGCCGCCCAGGAGCTCGGCTATAGTCCGAACGCGCTGGCCTCCTCCCTGACAACCGGGCGGACCAAATTGATTGGCCTGGTGTCCAACAACTTTCACAATCCGATTTTTCTCGAAGTCTTCGACCGGTTTACGCGACGGCTTCAGGACAAGGGGTTGCGCCCGCTGCTGGTCAACCTCTCTGACGAAACCGACCCCGAGAACTCGGTTCGTATGTTGCGGCAATATTCCGTTGACGGCGTTGTTGTCGCCTCGTCGACCCTGCCGCCTGGGTTTGCCAAGGCCTTTCGAGATGCAGGCGTGCCTGTAGTTCACAGTTTCGGCCGCTCCTCCTCCACGCCGCAGGTGCATGTGGTTGGGATCGACAACGTCGAATGCGGACGAATGGCGGCGCGAACGCTGATTGATCGCGGCTATGGCAAACTGGCCTTCATGGGCGGCCCCCAGAGCGCGACTTCGACTCAGGATCGCTGGAAGGGATTCACCCTGGAAATGGAAGCTCATCCGGATATCGTCTCCTCCTACAGTTTTGCGGATGATTACTCCTTTGAGGCCGGTCGCCGGGAAATGCTGCGCCTGTTGCAGGACGACCCGGCCGAAGCCTATT
Organism: Phaeobacter sp. JH20_29; assembly: GCF_048056175.1. NCBI lineage: Bacteria > Pseudomonadati > Pseudomonadota > Alphaproteobacteria > Rhodobacterales > Roseobacteraceae > Phaeobacter > Phaeobacter sp. JH20_29. Next base: position 296,974 of record NZ_JAYMWO010000018.1, on the reverse strand, counting down.
TCTGTGGGGATGACGTGTTGTCAATCGGGGCGCTCAGCGCGATCCGCGAACAGGGGCTAAAGGTGCCAGGTGACATCGGGGTCATCGGTCTCAACGATATGGAAATGGCCCGTTGGGAGAACATAGACCTGACCACCATCCACCAGCCGATCGAACAGATCGTCAATTCATCAATCGAGCTGGTTGTTGCCATGCTGGACGAGCCGGATCGCTATCCTGAAGCCCGCATCTTTCCCTGCCATGTGGTGGATCGCGGCACATTGCGACCGCTGACATCCTGAAGCGATCCTAGGCATGAAAAGGACACCCGCTGCCGGGTGCCCTGCGATTGCTTAGACCACGGTGTCAGCGAAACATCGGCGGCCGGGCATCAACCCAGGCGCCATCTGTTGCGCCGCTTTCGGCGACGGCAAAAACAGCCGCCATGGACCGCAGCCCATCTTCGGCCCGTGGATAAAGATCCGCCGCCGGGTCCATGGATCGCCCGGCTTTCCGCGCGCCGATGGCTTCGGCCAAATCGCTGTATATATTGGCAAAAGCCAGAGGCATCCCCTCGGCATGGCCGATTGTCACGCGGCTGGTGCGATCCGCTTCGGGGCTGAGGTTGGCTTCACCACGTTCGATTACCTGCAAGCGACCGCCCAGCGGCATCCAATAGAGCTGGTTCGGCTGCTCCTGCGACCAGCGCAGACCGCCCTTTTCACCAAACACCTGCAAGGTCAGCCCATGCTGGCGTCCGATTGCCACAGACGAGGTCCAGAGCCGCCCGACGGTGCCGCCATCAAAGCGCATATTGACCATGGCGTCGTCTTCCAGAACCCGGCTCTCAATACAGCTGACCGTATCCGCAGAAAGGCGTTCCAGTTCCTGCCCGATCACAAAACTGGCCATATGCAGCGCATGGATGCCGCAATCGGCAAACTGAGCAGAAACCCCGGCCTGAGCCGGATCATAGCGCCAGCGCACCCGCGGATTGTCCGCATCAGCCGCATCAGCATGATGCCCATGGGCAAACTCGGCCTTCACAAGGCGGATCTTTCCAAGATCACCACGCGCCACCATCGCCTTCATGTGGCGGACCAGCGAATAGCCGGAATAGCCATAGTTCACCGCGCAGATCTTGCTCTGCGCCTTGGCGATTTTGACGATTTCCTCGCCTTCCTCCACGGTCATTGTCATCGGTTTTTCGCACAGCACATGAAAACCGGCTTCAAGGAAGCTCTTGGTGATTTCAAAATGCGTGGCATTGGGTGTGGCAACGGTGACAAGATCAACGCGGTCGTCGCGATGACGTTCCCCCTCCAGCATCTCCTGCCAGTCGCCATAGGCGCGGTCTGCGGCCAGCCCCAGCCGCTGACCATAGGCGCGCCCTTCGTCGGGGCGGTGATCCAATGCCGCTGCGGCGAATTCAAACGCCCCGTCAAGCCCTGCTCCCAGACGATGGGCCGGTCCGATCTGGCTGCCTTCACCACCGCCGATCATGCCCCACTTCAGCTTTGCCATGGTGTTACCCCCTAGTTGAAACCAATGGATTCAAGATATTCACGGTTGGCCCACGCATCCCCCACCGGGTCGGGATCCAGCGTTGGATCGCAATCCTGCTCCACCGTACACCAGCCAGAAAATCCAGCGTCTAAAAGCAGTTGCCTCACCGCCGGGAAATCCACATCACCCTCGCCGAGATTGCAGAAAATCCCCTGCCCGCAGGCATCATAGAAGTTCGTCCGCTTGGCGATCACATCGGCTTTCACCTTCGGGTCGATATCCTTGAAATGCATATAGCTGATACGATCCATGTGCCGTTTCATGAAAGCGACGGGATCAAAACCGGCGTAGGAATGGTGGCCGGTGTCAAAACAGATCTTCAGGATCCTGTCGTCGACCTCATCCAGCAGCCGCTCCAGCTCCGGCTCGAAATCCATGAACCCCGCCGCATGGGCGTGGATGCCGACGGTGAGACCGTAGTCCTCGGTGCCAATCCGCGCGACAGTGGCGAGCCGGTCACGGAATGCCGACCATTCGTCGCGATCCATCTGCTCGGCTTCATCGGCGCGGCCAGCAGTCGGCGCACGGCGCGGCGAGATCGAGTCGATCAGCACCAGATGCTCGGCTCCATGGGCTTTCAACGCCTTGCAGGTGCGGTGCGCCCCGTCCAGCACATCCTCCCATTGGGCCGGATCGTGGAAGGCACGGAAGACGACGCCACCGATCAGTTCCAGATCATGCTCGGCGAGCGCGTCCCTCAGGATCGCAGGGTCCTCAGGCATATACCCAACTGGTCCTAATTCGATCCCCTTGTAGCCAGCATCGGCGCAGTCCTTCAGAACGCTGCGCCATTCCGGATTGCGGGGATCCTGTGCAAATTCCACCCCCCAGGAGCATGGGGCATTGCCAATTCTGATCGTCATTTTGCAGTGCTTTCTTAGATGCTTAGAACTTTGATACGGTTTGCCACGACCGGGCCTTGGACGACGCCATGGCAGCGGCAACCACCTGATTTACGGCCATGCCATCCTCGAATGTCGGCCAAATCGGTGTCTGTGTCTCAATCGCGCGCAGGAAGTCACGCGCCTCGATCAGGATCTGATCCTGATAGCCGGTGCCATGTCCAGGGCCCTGGCAGAACGGCAGATAGTCGGGATGCGCGGGACCGGTCAGGATCTTGCGGAAGCCACGGGTAGCGTCCTCGCCCTCGCTGAGGTAGAGCCAAAGTGCGTTCTGATCCTCCTGGTCAAACCTGATCGCACCTTTTGTTCCCGTAATTTCGTAGGCATAGCCCATCTTGCGGCCCGTCGCGATCCGGCTGAAGAACATCTGCCCCATTGCCCCACTGGCAAAGCGGCACATCATCTGGCCCTGATCGTCATTGGTGACAAGGCCACCGGGGCGGTCGCTATGGACGGTCTCAACTTCAGCAATCAGCTCTGCTATCGGCCCGATCAGCGCTATCGCTGCATTGATCATATGCGGGGCAAGATCCCCCATCGTGCCATTCGCCTCTCCGTTGGTTCGCCAGCTCGCCGGGGTATGGGGGTCGGCATAGAAATCCTCAGTATGTTCGCCACGAAACCAGGTGACCTCGCCGATCACGCCATCTGCAATCAGCTGGCGGGCAAATTGGCTAGCCGGTGTACGGATGTAATTAAAGCCTACCATGTTGGGACAGCCCGAAACCCGGGCCGCCTCGACCATCGCACGGCTGTCCGCCAGCGAAGCGCCGAGAGGTTTTTCACAGAAAACCGGTTTACCCAGCGCAAAGGCCGCCTCTGCCACCGCACGATGTGTCTGCTGCGGGGTCGCAATCACAATCGCCTCAACCTTTGGGTCATTGACCAATACCTGCCAGTCATCCGTCGCACGACGGAAACCATAGGCCCGCCGATATCGCTCTGCACTGGTGGGGGTTGAGGCACAGACCATCTCCAGCCGTGGGCGCAAAGACGTATCGAACACCGCCCCCACTGCGGCCATCGCGACGGCATGAGCCTTGCCCATGTACCCACCGCCTAGAATTCCGATACCGATTTCGGTCATTCAGGCCTCCCAATCCATGAAATTCGATTTGCAACCGGTTGCAAAACTTGTATCTTGGGATTCGATATCTCGCAAGATCAAATCGACCCGACCACCGACCATCCCAGGGATCCCTGCCTATGACGACGCCGCCGAAAACGATAAGATTGACCACCGCCCAGGCCATCATCCGATGGCTCTCCAATCAGTTCATTGTGATCGACGGGGAGGAAATGCACCTCTGCGGCGGCGGCTTCGGGATCTTCGGCCATGGCAACGTAACCTGCCTCGGAGAAGCCCTTTATGAAGCGCGCGAGGCGCTACCGCTCTATCGCGGTCAGAATGAACAGAGCATGGGATTTGCGGCCGCGGGATACGCCAAACAATGGCTGCGCCAACGCTTCATGTTCTGCACGGCAAGTGCCGGTCCCGGCACATCGAATCTGGTGACCTCGGCAGCGCTGGCGCACGCCAACCGGCTGCCGATGTTGATGCTCTGCGGTGATACCTTCCTGACCCGCCTGCCCGATCCGGTGTTGCAGCAGATGGAGAACTTCGACGATCCGACCTTTGGCGTGAATGATGCGTTCAAGCCCGTGTCGCGCTACTGGGACCGCATCACCCATCCGGCGCAGATCATCCAGTCCCTGCCCGCCGCGATTGCCACGATGCTGGATCCCGGCGACTGTGGCCCGGCCTTCCTCGGCCTGCCACAGGACGTCCAGGGCTGGACCTATGATTACCCGGAGGTTTTCTTTGAAAAGAAGACCCATCGCATTCGCCGTGTCACACCGGACACCGCCGAGATTGCCGAAGCCGCAGCAGCGCTGCGCGGTGCCAAACGCCCGATGATCATCGCAGGCGGTGGCGTGCAATACAGCCGCGCGGTGGCTGAGCTGACCGCCTTTGCCGAGGCCCATCAGATCCCCGTCGTAGAAACCATCGCAGGCCGCGCCAACCTGCGCGACACCCATCCGCTGAACATCGGCCCGATTGGCGTGACCGGGTCGGACAGCGCCAATGCCATCGCGGCAGAGGCGGATGTGATCCTCGCAGTGGGCACAAGGTTGCAGGACTTCACCACCGGTTCCTGGACCGCATTTGCGCAGGATGCCCAGTTCATCTCGATCAATGCGGCACGCCATGATGCAGGCAAGCACCGTGCATTGCCGGTTGTCGGTGACGCCCAGCGCGCGCTGCTCGACCTCGGCTCCGCCTGCCAAGGCTACAGCGCCCCGCAGGACTGGGTGGCCCGCGCACAGGAGGAACGACGCAGCTGGGTCGCCTATGTGGCTGACAATATATCCTATGGCGACAACCGGCCCAATTCCTATGCCCAGGCCATCGGCGTGGTGAACGCGCTCTGCGACCCGCGCGACCGCGTCGTGGCAGCGGCGGGCGGCCTACCCGCCGAGGTCACCGCCAACTGGCGCACGCTGGAACCTGGCACGGTCGATGTCGAGTTCGGATTTTCCTGCATGGGCTATGAAATCTCCGGTGCCTGGGGAGCTCGCATCGCCCAAACCGAGCGTGAGCCGGAGCGTGACACCATCGTCTTTGTCGGCGATGGCTCATATATGATGCTGAACTCTGATATCTACTCCAGCGTACTGAGCCGAAAGAAACTGATCATCCTCGTGCTCGACAATGGCGGTTTCGCCGTCATCAACAAGCTGCAGAACAATACGGGCAACACCAGTTTCAACAACCTTCTCGCCGATTGCCCGACCATCCCTGAGGCCTTTGGCGTGGACTTCGCCGCCCATGCAGCCGCTATGGGCGCGATTGCGGAAACGGTCGCCAATCCGGGCGAGCTGGCAGAGGCCTTCAAGCGTGCTCAGGGCAACGACCGAACCACCGTCATCGTGATGAACGTCGATGCCTACGAGGGTTGGACGACGGAAGGTCACGCCTGGTGGGAAGTCGGCACGCCGCATATCACCAACAATCCCGACGTGCAGGAGGCCCATGTCGAATGGGAATCCAGCCGCAGCAAACAACGGCGGGGGGTCTGATGAATACTCCACCCAAAGCCCACGGCGATCTGTCAGGGCGCAACTTCCTAGTCATCGGGCGGGTGGGCATGGATCTTTGTCCAACCCCGGCAGGCACCGCAACAAAAGATGCCGAAGACATGATGGTGGCGATGGGCGGCAGCAGCGCAAATATCGCCGCTGGACTGGTCAAAATGGGATGCCGTGCCGCGCTGGTCACCAGCGTCTCAGATGATGCCGTGGGTTGGTATTGCCTGAACCAGCTGGATCACTACGGGATCGACCGGACTCACGTGAAACGCATCACCGGCGAATATCGGACATCGCTTGCGATCTACGAAAGCCGTGTGGAAGACCACCAGAGCGTTATCTACCGCAACAACGCTGCCGACTTTCAGATGACCATCGCTGATGTCGAGGCGGTGGATTACAGCCAATACAGCGCGCTGATCACCGCAGGCACAGTCTTTGCTGCCGAACCATCGCGCAGCGCGACCTTCCGCGCCTTTGAACTGGCGCGCGCTGCGGGCTTACCAATCATTTTTGACGTCGATTACCGGCCCTACAGCTGGCCCTCGGCCGAGGTGGCCGCTGATGTTCTGTCGCGTGCTGGTGAGTTGTCCGACATCATCGTCGGCAACGACGAAGAATTCGGGTTCATGGCCGATGGCGTTGACATGGGTCTCGCCAAGGCGCGCAGCCTTGCGCAAACCACCGCCTCCGTCGTGGTTTACAAGATGGGTCCAGAGGGCGCCATCACCTTTGCCGACGGGCAGGAAATCCGCACCGGCATCTACCCTGTTGATGCGCTGAAACCAACCGGCGCGGGCGACAGCTTCATGGCCGGCTTCCTCGCCGCGCTTTCCGAAGGACGCCATACGAAAGAGGCCATTCTACGCGGCTCCGCCTGTGCCTCCGTTGTTGTAGCCAAACCCGGCTGCGCCCCGGCGATGCCCGATCTTGCTGCGCTGGAGGCGTTCCTCGCAACGCACCCCGGCGCCACCGAAATCTGAAAGGACCCCCCATGCATATCGCCCCCCATGACAACCAGAACAAAGCCATCGTCGATGCCGACAACGATCTGGTGCCGCTCAACTATTTCAACATCGTCAAGCTGACCAAGGGCCAGACATTCGAATATCAGGTCCCCGGATATGAGACCTGCATCGTTCCCGCCACCGGTACCGTGGATATCGAAGTGGAAGGTCTGAGCTATGCCGGGATCGGCAACAGAACCGCGGACGTCTGGGATGGCGAACCAGAAGGCGTCTATATCCCGGTCGGCGCAAAGGTCACGATCACCTGCACCACCGACGCAACGGAGACCTTCGTTGCCGGTGCAAAATACGACAAGGTTCTGGAGCCGTTCGACGTCCGCGCGGACGGCATCGACCTCGTGCAATACGGATCTGATGACACCAAGACTCACCGGAAGATCAAACATATTCTCGGACAGAAGCAGCATGACAAGGTCGGACGCCTGCTGGTTTCGGAGTTGTTCACTGTGGGTCAAGGCGGCTGGTCCGGCTTTCCGGCGCACAAGCACGACACCGATCGCAAGGACGCCGATGGCAATATCATCGAAACGCGTCATGACGAGACCTATAACTTCCGCTTCCGCCCCAACCATGGTTCCGGCGTCCAGATCCTGCAACGCGAAGAAGGCAAGCCGGGGGATGCTTACCAACTGATGGACGGCTCTACCATCATGATCGACAGGGGCTATCACCCCTGCGCCGTGATGCCGGGATATGAGATGTATTATTTCACCATCCTTGGCGGTCTGAGCCAGCGCAGCCTGATCCAGTATTTCCAGCCAACTCATGCCTATCAGGTCGAAACGATCCCCGGCATCAAGGATATGGTGGCCAAGTTCAAATGACCGTTGCAACTCTGGCTGAGGTCCTGCAACCGGCCCTGCGCGATGGCTATGCCGTCGCCGGGCTGGTGACGCTGGGCTGGGAAGACATGCGCGCCTATGTGGCAGCGGCAGAGGCCGAAGGCGTGCCTGTGATCTTGCAGGCGGGGCCATCCTGTCGCGCCCATACGCCGCTGCCAATCCTGGGCAAGATGTTCCACCATCTGGCCGAGGCCGCATCGGTTCCGGTGGTTGCACATCTCGATCATGGCTACACCCCAGAGGATTGCCGTATTGCCATCGACAGCGGCTTTACCTCCGTGATGTTCGACGGCTCTCGCAAACCTCTTGAGGACAATATCGCCGAAACCGCTGCCATCGCCGAAATGGCCCATGCCGCAGGTGTCTCATGCGAGGGTGAAATCGGATTTGTCGGCTACTCGGGCGGCGAAGGGTCGGCAGGAACTGATCCTGAAGAGGCCCGCCGCTTTGCACTGGAAACCGGCGTGGACGCGATGGCAATCTCTGTCGGCAATGTGCATCTGCAACAGGACAAGGACGGCGGGCTGGATATTGACCGGATCCGCGCCATCGAGGGCCTCACCGAGGTGCCGCTGGTCATCCATGGCGGCTCCGGCGTACCGGTCGCACAGCGCAGAATGCTGGCCCGCGAGTCGCGTATCTGCAAATTCAATATAGGCACCGAATTGCGCATGGCTTTCGGCGCCGCCATGCGCGATGCGGTCAACCGGGACCCGGACCGCTTTGACAGGGTCAGCATCCTGTCGGAAACCCACGATCCGGTCGTTGCCGCGGCGCGCGGCGTTCTTCGCGCCTTCAAGGGAGAAACACAATGTTGAATATCGGCCTTCTGGGCTGCGGGCGCATCGGTCAGGTCCACGCCCGTTCTGTGGGACAATTGGACGGCGTGCGTGTGACAGCCGTCGCCGATGCCGTGCCGGAAGCCGCCAGCGGGCTGGCCAGCAAGATCGGTGCGGATGTGCGCGAGGCCTCGGCGCTGATCACCAGCGCGGACGTAGACGCGGTGGTGATTGGCACACCCACCGATACCCATTACGATCTGATCCATCAGGCCGCAGCGGCGGGTAAGGCAATTTTCTGCGAAAAACCGGTCGATATGTCCGCCGACCGCATCCGTGATTGCCAGAAGGTGGTGGCGGAGGCAGGGGTTGCGTTCCTGACCGCGTTCAACCGACGGTTTGACCCCAACTTTGCCAATCTGCAGCAGCGTCTGCGCGCGGGCGAGATTGGTGATGTGGAGATCGTCTCGATCCTGTCGCGCGATCCCTCTCCGCCCCCGGTCAGCTACATCAAGACCTCAGGCGGGTTGTTCCGGGATATGATGATCCATGATTTCGACATGGCGCGTTTTCTGCTGGGCGAAGAGCCAATTCAGGTCTTCGCCGTCGGCTCGGCCCTGGTCGACCCGGCTATTGGCGCGGCAGGTGACGTGGACACTGCCGCCGTCACCCTGACCACGGCCAGCGGAAAGATCTGCCAGATCTCGAACTCGCGCCGGGCCACCTATGGCTACGATCAGCGGGTTGAGGTACATGGCTCCAAAGGGATGCTGCGCGCTGCCAACATGCTGGAAAACACGGTCGAGGTTGCCGGGGCCAATGGCTTCCAGACAGCGCCCGCGCAGCATTTCTTCCTTGAGCGCTACGAGGCTGCCTATCGCAACGAAATGGCCCGCTTCGTCGAGGCTGTTCAGGCAGGCACCACCCCGTCGCCCAGTATCGACGACGGGCTTCGCGCTCAGATGTTGGCCGATGCCGCCGCCAAATCGCTTGAGACGGGGACACCGGTCAAACTGTAGTAGGTCAGATTATCATGCCCGGCGGCGCGCGTCTTGCGCCGCCAGCGCTTCGTTGAAACGCTCGGGCGGCCAGCCCTCAGCCAGCGCCTGATGCAGCAAATCCGCCTGCGTCTGCGGGGCCAGACCTCCCGTCGGCGGATCTCTATCCAGATTGGTCGAAAAGGAATAGCCCTCGGCGCAGGCTGCGATTGCCGCGGCGCGCTCCGCCTCTGGCATCGCGCCCTCAGCCTCCAATTGCACCAGCGCCGGATAAAGCCGCTCGGACATGCCGAACCGATCCACGGTTTCCATCGCGCGACCAAAGGCAGACGAGACCTGCAACAAATTCGCCATGCGCTGGACATCCTGCGACCGGTTGGCGCCTGCGGCATGAAACAAAGCCGGGTTGAAAAACACCGCATCGCCCTTGGCCAGTGGCAGCTGGACATAGCGCTCCTCGAAATAGGCGCGGAAATCCGGCCGCCGCCAGGCCACATAGCCCTCCCGGTATCTCTGCGAGAACGGCAGCAGCTTGGTTGGGCCACTTTCAACAGGCATGTCCCCATGGGCGACCGCCCCCTGCAAGGTCAGAACCGGCGACAGATCATGCACATGGGCTGGATACTGCGAGGATGTTTCCGCCGTTTGAAAGCCCAGATGATAGTCGCGATGCGCCTGCTGGGCCTCACCGCCCGGCCGAACCAGATTGATCTGCGCCGTCATCTGGTAGTTCGGCCCCAGCCAAGCCTCGCAAACTGCGGCCAACGCCACATTACCAAAGTAACGCGCGAAGACCTCCGGCGCGGCCTCGCAGAGTTTCTGAAGAGAGTTCCAGATCCGGTCATTCGAGCCTGCTGCCGCGAAGTGATCCGCACCGCCACCATTGGCCAGCTTCTCCTGCGCGATGATCTGTTCATATATCGCGCTCGCGCTGTCGATAGCGGACGTGTCCTGATAGGCCTGTTTCAGCACCAATACGCCGGCCCCTTCGCGCAAACCTTGCGCCCATTCCGCCATCAGCCGCCGCCGGTCATCACTGTTGCCGAGCATCCCGCTGAGGGCCGCCATGTCGTAGATCGGGATATTCTTCACGATGGCACCCGCGAGCGGCACCTGATCCGCCGTCAAATCCTGTTCAACCAGCTTCCGAAAATCACTCAAGTCACATCCGGCAGGGTCGAAGTAGGTATCTCCTCTCCTTGCTGCTCTGTCCGCCATCCCTGTTCTCCTTTGCGCGGTTTCAAATCTCCTGCCATCAGACTGCCGGTGTAATCACTTGTGGTCAGCCGCATGATCCATCAAAAATACATCAATGAGCCATCGCTTCCCGATTAAGGATATCGCTCGGCAGTCCGGGCTGAGCACGGCAACCGTGGACCGCGTCCTGAACGGGCGCGCCAATGTCAGCGCCCGCAGTCGCGCCAGGGTCGCGGCGGCCATCGCCGAGCTGGAGGGCCAGGAACAGCAGCTCTCAGCCCGTGGGCGACGCCTCTATTTCGACGTTGTTGTCGAGGCTCCCGAACGGTTCAGCCGGGAAATCCGTCTCGCGACCGAGGCCGTCCTTCCAACCATCGGTCCGGCGGTGATCCATACCCGCTACAGTTTCCGACAGATTATGTCCGCCGATGACTGCGTTGAAATCCTCGGGCAGATCGCCCGGCGCGGCAGCCATGGGGTTGTGCTGAAGGCACGGGATCTGCCTCAGATTATTGCAACGGTGGCCGAACTGGACAGCAAAGGCATTCCTGTTGTCTGTGTCTTTACCGACCTGCCAAACAGCCCCCGCAGGCTCTACTGCGGGCCTAACAATTATGCGGCGGGCCAGTCTGCCGCCTACATGATCGACAAATGCCTTCCCGGCATCCCTGGCCCGGGCGCAACCATCCTGACCACCCTTAGCCAGATGGCATTCCACGGTGAGGAACAACGGCGGCGCGGCTTCTTGCGCGTCTTGCAGGAACGCCGCCCGGATCTGAGACTGGTCACCCTCAGTGCCGGTGCAGGCCTTGCGCTGGAAACCACGGAGCTGCTGCGTCAACGGCTGGCCGAACCGGATCCCGGCCGGATAGTGGCGGTCTATTCAATGGGCGGCGCCAATCGTGCCATCATCGAACAGCTGTGCGCCTTTGGCCACGAGCCCCGCGCCTATATCGCCCATGATCTGGATGCGGAAAATCGAACCCTGATGCGTCAGGGCAAGATCACCGTGGTCCTGCAACACGACATCGCCAGCGATATGCGCAATGCCTTTCTCAGCCTGCTCCATGCCAACCACATCCTGAAGGCACCTCCCCCCGCGACTCAGAGCCGGATCTCCATGGTTACGCCCTTCGACGCCAGCGAAAGCTGACCAAAGCGTGCCTTTATCGGCTTCTTCCGGAACACAGGAATATTTCTGCGCTGGCGCTTTCAACATAGCCTGCGACGCAAATGCCCTTTTGATTGCAAGCGCCAGTCCTGGCGCTGAAAGGCCGTCTCGCCAAAGGCCGATTTTTCAGCCTCGAAGATGCAATTCTTGTTTCTCTTTGCGCTCATTCTTGGAATGCTTTCGACAATAGCCAGCAGGGAGAGCGGCATGAAAGTAGGATTTATTGGCCTTGGCAACGTCGGCGGCAAACTGAGCGGAAGCCTGCTGCGCAACGGTATCGACCTCAGCGTCTATGACCTGAACGACACGCTGGTCGCAAAGGCGGCCGAGGCGGGAGCGACGGCAGCGAAGAACCCCGCCGAATTGATGCGCAGCTGTGACGCGGTGATCACCTGCCTGCCGTCGCCTGCGGCCTCGGATCAGGTTATGCAGCAGATGCTGCCGGAGATTGGCCCCGGCAAGATCTGGATGGAGATGTCCACCACCGATGAGGCAGAGGTCAAACGCCTCGGCGAGCTGGTGGCGCAGGCGGGCGGCACAGCCGTAGACTGCCCGGTGTCGGGCGGATGCCACCGGGCCGATACCGGAAACATCTCGATCTTCGCCGGATCTGACCGCGAAACCTTCGAACGGATCGTCCCCCTGCTGAAAACCATGGGGCGGCGCATTCTGCACACTGGGCCGATCGGCTCGGCGTCGGTGCTGAAAGTCATCACCAATTATCTGGCCACCGCCAACCTGCTGACCTGCTGCGAGGCGCTGGTCACGGCAAAGGCTGCAGGCATGGATCTCAACACCGCCTATGAGGCGATCAAGATCTCCTCCGGCACCTCATTCGTGCATGAAACGGAAAGCCAAGTGATCCTGAATGGATCCCGCGATATTTCCTTCACCATGGATCTGGTTTCAAAGGATATCGGCCTGTTTCAGGCAGTGGCGGATCGGCATAACGTCCCCCTCGAAATCAACCCGTTGATGATCAAGATCTTCAAGGACGGCGAAGCCCGTTTCGGCAGCCGCGAATTGTCGCCAAACATCATCCGGCGGCTGGAAGAGGCAACAGGGCTAGACATCAGAGCGCCCGGATTTCCGGCTGAGATGGTCGACGACGAGCCGGAGGAACCGGGCTACGAGGTGATCCCCACGGGCCGCAACGCAGCTAGCGGCAGCTAAACCTCCGATACGGAAAATGGTAGTGGGGGCGTCTGGCGGCGCCCCCCTTTAGGCACCTGTGCCCGGTGCGTTGGCTCGCGGGCTAGTTGCGCATAGTTCCGCCGACACATCCTATAGAGTCTTGCCAGACTCATTTTTCCCGAATTACGGTACTATTGTCCGTATTATGGGATTCACATGCAGGACCGTCAGATCCTCCTTCTGGAAGCGGTAGCGTCGTCCGCGACGCCAGTGAGCGCAAGCGAGCTGGCCAGAATGACGGCGACCCCTCGGGCCAGCCTCTATCGCCATATTGCCACCCTGCTGGCCTGCGGGTTCCTGGAAGAGATCGACACCGGCAACCGTTACGTACTGGGCATGCGGTTCATCAAGATTGCGCTGACCGGAAAATCGGACACTCATGTGATCAACGCGGTCTCCGCCGTGCTGCTACGGGTGGTCAAAGACCTGGGAGAAACCGCATTTCTGGCGCGCTACCGAGCTGGGCGCGTTGACCTCATCCATACGCAGGTCCCGACAGATCCTTCTGTTCCCCATATCTACCCCGGGTTGGGCGCGCGTCCGGTTCATGCCTGCTCCTCGGCCAAGGTAATTGCCGCCTTTCTGGCACCGGAGCTCCAGTGTGATCTGATTGAAACGCAACCCACGCGCTTTACCGACAAGACCCGCACCGACCCCGAGCAGATCACCCGCGAATTGCAGCAGGTGCGCCGCCACGGCTATGCAACCTGCGACGGCGAGATCGACGTCGGTGTCACCAGCATCGCCGTACCAATCATTATTGATCGTCTCGGCGCGGTTTTTTCCATGGGCGTGGTCGGGCCATCTGCCCGCATCACTCCGGCCATTCACCCCCGCATTCTGCCAATTTTGTCGAAAGAAGCCTTTCACGCCGCTGCGGCCATTCAGCATTGCTCGGTCGTTGAGGCGGAAACCACAAATGCCATGTCACTGGCTGCAGCAAAGGAAAGGTCGAACCAACAACACTGAATTCATTGAAGGGAGAAAGAACATGAACAGAAGAGAATTCGGCGGGCTGACCGCTGCTGCTGCACTGGCCATGGCCGGCCCGTTTCGCGCCTTTGCAGACGAGACCTGCCAATCCCCCTATATGCCCAAGATTACGGGCCAAGAAGAATTTGTGTACGTCTGGACCCTCGGTGTCGAGGGGATGGGCGACGAGCAGGACAAGATGGTAACCGTCGACCTCCGCCCTGGCTCATCCACGCGCGGAGAGGTCATCCACAGCCTCTCTGTAGGGGGCCGAAACGAGGCCCATCATGGCGGCTTCTCCGCAGATCGTCGGTATTTCTGGACCGGCGGGCTTGATACCAATCGCATCTTCATCTTTGACATTCACAGCGACCCGGCGGCCCCCAAGCTGCACAAGGTGATTGAAACCTTCGTCACCGATTCCGGCGGTGTGGTTGGTCCCCACACGTTTTTTGCCCTGCCCGGCAGCATGATGATCACCGGGCTCAGCAATCAGGACGATCACGGCGGTCGCACCGCGCTGGTCGAATATAACGATGATGGAGATTACGTCGCCACCTACTGGATGCCCACCGCAAATGACATGCAGGGTGCCGTTGCGGTGGATGGCGCGGTTGCCGATGGCTACGGCTACGATATCCGCGCGCTGATCCGCAAGAATGTCATGCTCACCTCCTCCTTCACGGGCTGGTCCAACTACATGATGGATTTTGGCCAGATGTTGCAGGATCCCGAAGCGATGAAACGCTTTGGAAACACGATGGTGCTGTGGGATCTGCACACCCGCCAGCCACGCAAGGTGTTCAATGTGCCCGGCGCACCGTTGGAAGTGCGCTTTCCCTGGGGTCCGAATGCCAATTATGCCTTCTCCACCACCGCGCTCACCTCGCAGCTGTGGCTGATCTACGAAGACGATGATGGCGAATGGCTGGCCAAATCGGTCGCGGATATCGGCAACCCGGAGGACATCCCCCTGCCCGTCGATATCTCCATCGCTGCGGATGATCAGACGCTCTGGGTCAATTCCTTCATGGATGGCAAAACCCGCCTATTTGACATCTCGGACCCGCATAACCCGTCGCAAATCTACGAGAAGACCATCGACCGGCAGGTCAATATGGTCAGCCAGAGCTGGGATGGCAAACGGGTCTATTTCTCGTCGTCGCTGCTCGCCAACTGGGACAAGAAGGGCGAGGATGATGTGCAGTATCTGCGCGCCTATACATGGGACGGCACAGATCTGGTCGAAGATTTCAATATCGACTTCTATGCCGCTGGATTGGGCCGCGCTCACATCATGCGCTTTGGCAGCTCGGCGCTTTACTCAGCCTGACTGCCAGTTCCCGGGGCGGCCAGCTGCCGCTCCGGTCTCCCCTTGCGGACCTAAACTTGCCGGAGGATCTCCATGCGCAAGACAACACTCGCTGTTTCCATTACCGCCGCTGCGGCCTTGCTGACGGGCGTTGTCGCCCTGGCCGACACCTGGCGTCCCTCAGATCTGCTCGCACGGTTGACACCTGCTGCGCTGCGGACCGCCACCACTCCCTTTTCCGATATCTTCCCGAGCGATCCCGCCTTCCAGTTCAGCCCACCGGAACCGGGATCCTATAGGCTGAACCGGCTGAAGCCCGCACCCGATGGCGCGGTTCTGACCACAAACGGAATACAAACCCGCCTGCACCAGCTGTTCGACGAGAAAATCACCCTCGTCAGCTTTGTCTATCTTACCTGTGGCGATGTGGACGGCTGCCCGCTGGCCTTCTCGACGCTTTATGACATTCATGATGCCAGCGCCCAGCTGCCCGGACTGCGCCAGAAGGTGCAGCTGATGACCATCAGCTTTGACCCCGAGCGCGACACGGTAGAGGCGATCGCCGCTTTTGCCCACCCGGTCAGCAGCGACCCCGCCAGCGCGCAGAAACTGGACTGGCACGTCCTGACCACCGCTGACGCGGAGGCGCTGCGCCCCTTGCTGGATGGATTTGGCCAGGTGGTTGATCGCGGATCCTCGGATGATCAGATCAATCACCTGCTGCGGATGTATCTGGTCGACACCCAAGGCATGATCCGCAACGTCTATGGTCTTGGCCTGATCGACCCGCGCCTTTTGATGACCGACGTGGAGACCCTACTGATGGCGGAGGCCGCAGAGTGACCCGCCGCCCGCCTGCCTTGCTGCGCCAACGTCTTGCACCATGTGCTGCGCTTCTGGCTCTGCTCTGGACCGTCCCGGCATCGACTGCGGCGCCGCTACAGATCTCGGCGGAAACCTGTGAACGCTCGCCCGATAATTGGGCTGAAGCTGCGTCAAGACGTAGCCGGACGCCGCAGCTCGGCCTACCGCCATTGCAACATCCGGCCGACAACCCGCCCACAGCAGCACGCATTGCGCTTGGCCGACGGATCTTTTTTGATCGCGCCTTGTCGATCAACAACACCATGTCCTGCGCCATGTGCCATGTGCCGGAACAGGGATTTGCCAATTGGGAGCTGGCGACCTCCATCGGCGTCGAGGGCCGCAGCGTGAAGCGCAATGCTCCCAGCCTGATCAATGTCGGCCTGCTGCGGCCCCTGTTTCATGATGGGCGCGACCCTACACTGGAAACCCAGTTCATCGGACCGCTCACCGCTCGTAACGAGATGGCAAACCCATCGGTGGGCCACGTGGTTGCCTATCTTCAGGAGCAGGCTGACTATGACCGATTGTTTCGCGAGGCATTTGGTGCCTCCGCGTCTCTGGATCGCATAGGTATGGCGCTCGCGGCCTACCAGCGCGCGTTGACGCTGGGCAACAGCTCGTTCGATCGGTGGTTTTATGGCGGCGACAGCGCTGCTGTTTCTTCGGCCGCCAAACGTGGTTTTGACGTCTTTCGCGGCAAGGCAGGCTGCGTCTCCTGCCACAGCATCGGACCAGATGACGCGCTCTTCACCGATCAGCAGTTCCACGACACAGGCTACGGGCAGATGCGCGAACTGGCGCGACAGAACCCGCCCGAAACCCTGCCGGTTCAGGTCGCTCCCGGCGTGGTCCATCAGATCGACTACGCGCTAGTTCGCGCCGTCAGCGGTCCGCGGGAGGCCGATTTGGGGCGCTACGAAGTCACCGAGGATCCACGCGACCGATGGCGTTTCCGCACGCCGACGCTGCGCAATCTCGCCGTCTCGCCGCCCTATATGCACGACGGCGGGTTCGGCACCCTTGCTGAGGTGATCGACTTCTACAATGGTGGCGGTGCCAATCTGCCCGGTCAGGATCCGCGCATTCGACCGCTCGGTCTGACCGATGGCGAACAGCGAGACCTGCTGAGCTTCCTCGAGACGCTCACCTCTTCGGGACTGGACTGCCTCGTCGCGGAGGCACGCCAGCGATAGGCGCCGAACCGCCCGCGAAACCGGTCGGGCGTCCTGAAATCGCCCAAACTCCATGATCAATAGCCGAAACAGACCTGAAGAGGGCGCGTCTCACTCTAGGTGATAGCCGCGAAACTCCTTCACCGTAGAAACCGCCAGCAAGGTCTTCATCTGTGCGACCGACGGGATGTCCGACAACCGGTTGCGATAGAGGTTTTCATAGGTTTCCGTATTGCGCGCCGCGACGCGTATCAGATAGTCGAACTCGCCCGAAATCAGGTGGCATTCCAACACCTCGGGCATATGGGCGATAGTGTTCTCAAAGGCCTGGATATGCTCGCGCTGCTGACCGACCAGCTTGATCTCGATAAAGATCTGAAGCTCCAGACCAATCTTCTTGCGATCCAGCCGCGCGGCATAGCCTTCGATCATACCGCTGGCTTCCATCAACTTGACACGACGGTGACATGCGGACAAAGACAGCCCTACTTTCTCCGAGAGGCGCGCCATTGATATCTGACCATCCTGCTGCAGGGCGGAAAGAATACGAGAATCCAGCATGTCCATCGGAAATTTTCCCAATACTTAATCGTTATCCGCACATTTTTCCGAAATTTTCCGAATAAGCAAGGAAATCGAGAACCTTTCCTATCAACAACGTCATAAAATTGAGACACTTCGTCACAGGGATGACGTAACCAAGGGAGGGGCAGATGGCCTCAAAAATCGTAGTTGGCTACGACGGCAGCACAAGCGCGCGGAGTGCGCTCAACTTTGCGCTGGGTGTAGCAAAGGCACAGGGCGGCAGCATCGTAGTCGCGCATGTGCTGGAATGGTCACCATATTCTTTTCTATCCGCAGCCGAGCTGGCAGAGCGCCACAAGCGCCGCACCGAAGAGCTTGAACGCGCCGAGACCGCGCTGATCCAGCCCCTGCTCAAGGATCTTGAGACCAGCGGTGTCGAGGTCACGGCCACCGTGAAATACGGCAATATCGCCGAGGTTCTCGTGTCCATCGCGAAGTCCGAAGGGGCCAATCACGTGGTTATCGGGCGCACCGGCCATTCCGCATTGTCATCGCGGCTGTTTGGTTCGGTCGCAGGCAGTCTGGCGCAGGCCGCGCCGGTTCCGGTCACCATTGTCCCATAACTGATCGACAGGGGTCATCATGAACAGTTTTTCCAAAGCGGCCGCACTGGCCGTCCCCGGCGCCCTAGTGCTGTCGGGTCCGCTAATGGCACAGAGCATCGACCAGAAGGTCAACGATCTCTTTGCCAGTTCCACGGGCTGGTTTGTCAATTTCATCTTCAGCCCATTTCCGGGCACCAGCTTCCCGTGGATCGTGGCATGGCTGGTAATTGCAGCGACGATTTTCACCATCTATTTTGGCCTGATCCAGTTCCGCGCCTTCCCGCACTCGATCTCGCTGGTGAAGGGCGACTACTCCGACCCGAATGACGCAGGCGAGGTCAGCCATTTCCAGGCTCTGGCCACCGCGCTTTCCGGCACCGTTGGCCTTGGCAATATCGCAGGCGTCGCGGTTGCGGTTGGCATCGGTGGTCCTGGCGCAACCTTCTGGATGATCCTCGCGGGTCTGATGGGGATGGCGTCGAAATTCACCGAATGTACGCTCGGTGTGAAATACCGCAACGAATACCCTGACGGCACAGTTTCCGGTGGCCCGATGTACTACATGACCAAGGGCTTTGCTGCGCGTGGCCTGCCCGGGGGCAAGTTCATGGCGGTCCTGTTCTCGATCTTCTGCATTCTGGGCGCCCTTGGTGGCGGCAATATGTTCCAGGCCAACCAGGCCCATGCCCAGCTGACCAATGTTCTGGGCGACTATCCGGGCTGGGTCACCGGCGTTATCTTCGCTGGTGTCGTCTTTGCCGTGATCATTGGTGGCCTGAAGTCGATCGCCAAAGTCACCGAAAAAGTGGTGCCGTTCATGGGCGTGCTCTATGTGCTGACCGCGCTGGTGATCATCCTGATGAACTTTGACAAAATCGGCTGGGCCTTTGGCCAGATCTTCGACGGTGCCTTTACCGGTCTTGGCGTTGCGGGCGGCATGGTTGGCGCACTGATCCAGGGCTTCAAACGCGCGGCCTTCTCCAACGAAGCGGGCGTTGGCTCCGCGGCAATTGCCCACTCCGCCGTGCGGACCAAGGAGCCGATCACCGAAGGTTTCGTCTCGCTCTTAGAGCCGTTCATCGACACCGTGGTGATCTGCACCATGACCGCCTTGGTGATCATCATCACCGGCCAGCTGGTCAGCAACCCTGAAACCGGTCTCTACGTGCTGAACGAGGCAGGAAGCGCGATCCAGACCGTGGATGGCAATTCCGGCGTGGCTCTGACATCTGCGGCCTTCTCGTCGGCATTTGGCTGGTTCAAGTATATTCTGGCCATCGCGGTGATCCTGTTTGCCTTCTCCACCATGATCAGCTGGTCCTACTACGGCCTCAAAGCCTGGACCTTCCTGTTCGGTGAGGGCAAGACCACTGAACTGGTCTTCAAGGTGATCTTCTGCCTGTTTGTCATCATCGGCGCCGCGGCCAGCCTGGGTCCGGTCATCGACTTCTCCGATGCGGCAATCTTTGCCATGGCCGTGGTGAACATCGTCGCGCTCTACTTCCTGATGCCAATCGTCAAGGGCGAGCTGAACAGCTACATGGCACGCCTCAAGACCGGTGAAATCAAGAAGTTCCAGTAACAAAGCAGCAACCCGGCCGCCGATGGTGGCCGGGTCATTAGGCTGATCCGTCGCCGCGATTGTGCCGACCTGCGGACAGCAACACCCGCGCCTCATGGCTGCGCAAGGACCGCCGCGCCGTCGGAAAGGCCTGCCCCATACTCTCCAGCTCCGGGAACAGTTGGCAAAGCTCTGACCGCTGGGCCGTATCCATCCCCGCCAGTGTCAGGTCACCGGGCTGAAAACTCTCGCTCCAGGCTCCATCGACGCAGATGATTTCATGCTGATCGAAGAGCAGATGAATATAGGTCACATCCAGTGTTCGCGCCCGGCGGATATCGCGATCGTTGATCAGATGCACAGCCGCCACCAGCACCTCGTTTGAGCCGAACAGCAGTTCGGCACGGCTTCCCGTCAGCAGCATCCTGTGTTGCGGTGACACCATCATATCCCGGTTCGGCACAAGCTCGGCCCCCTCCCGGCCGAGCGCCCCGGCCTCAATCAGGATCGGTTGGAACTGAGGGCGGCGCGCCAACTCTGCCGTTGTAACCTCCCGTCGCGCGGTCCAGCGCAGGGTTTGCAACCCGCTGTCGCGCGTCAGGACGCGATCACCAATCTCCAGATCCTCGACCGGAACCGCACCCTGCGGTGTCAGGACAAGGCTGCCCGGCGTAAAACAGGGAATGACCTCTTCGATGTTATAGAAGGTCAACGTTCCAATGGTGTCGTTGTTGTTGTTCGTGACCTCGACCCGGCCGTCCTCTCGGTCAGCGCTGGTATAGATGATCCGGGTGTTTCCAAGCGCGCGCAGCTCGCTGATATCAAGCCGGTCGTAATCATCACCACCTTCGCCACCATCGACGATATCCCCGGCCCCGCCGATCAACAGATCCCGGTCATCCTCGCCGTATAGGCTGTCCGCACCCGCACCGCCGATCAGCGTATCAGCGCCGCTTCCGCCTTCGATTATGTCATCTTCGCTGCCGCCATCCAGCGAGTCGCCGCCTGCGCCGCCACTCAGCTGGTCATAGCCCTCGCCGCCCAGCAACGTATCATTGCCGACGCCGCTGTTCATCACGTCGTCGCCACGGCCACCTTCGCCATAAAAGGATGACCCGGCGGTGCTCCCATCGAGATAGTCATTGCCATCGTCGAGGAAGATGCGGTCGGAATCTTCATAGACACCGATAAAGGCGAGGTCGTCGCCATCGCCGCCATGGATCTCATCATTGCCCTGGCTGCCCGCCAGAATGTCATTGCCAGCCCCGCCCCAGACGGTGTCGGTTCCCATGCTGCCGATCAGCGTGTCATTGCCGTCTTCACCATAAATCAGGTCATCCTGATCGCGGCCAAAGACATGGTCGTCCCCTTCACCAGCATAGATCAGATCGTTGCCATAGAGCCCTTCGAGCTGGTCATTGCCAGCCCCGCCATAGATCGTGTCATCGCCATAGCCTGCGGTGATCGTATCGTTGCCATCGCCGCCCAACAGCAGATCGTTATCGTCGCCGCTGCTAAGCGAGTCATGCCCGATACCACCTTCCAGCGTGTCGCGCCCGGCGCCGCCCTCCAGCGTGTCGCTACCGATGCCACCTTGCAGCAGATCATCACCGGCGCCGCCCTGTAGCAGATCGTTCCCATCGCCGCCAAACAGGGTGTCCGACCCGATACCCCCTTCGACCGAGTCATCGCCGGCACCTGCATCGACCCGGTCATCCCCCTCACCTGCGATAACCGTATCATTGCCGCCGCCGGCCTCGATCACGTCGTCCTGGGAGCCATCAGCCGCGTCGGCGCTGTCGACCCGATCGCCTTCGGGATCGCCCAGGTAGTTGACGTCGATGCGCTCGCCGGAATCGGTGCCTTCGACGATGTAATCCAAGGCCGGCGGGATCGTGAACGTCAGATCGGACAGTCCCGCTCCGCCGGAAACAGGTGCGTCCCCCCCATTGTCAAAGATCACATCCAGCTGCGAAACGGGACCGTCGATTGCAATACCGATATCAGCGGCTGTGCTGCCCTCAGCCTCGATCGAGACCGTGCCATCGGCGTTGACCGTGACCTGATGGTGGGTAACCCCGGTCAACCCGGCAATGATCTGCGATGCGGGGATCAACACACCGCTTGCGTCCAGCACCCGAAGCGTAAACTTATCGTCATTCAAACTGCCGTTCGAATTCACATGCTGAAGATCAAACCGTAAATTTGTGACAGGATTGGAGAACCCGTAACTTGCGGTGATGGGATCGCTGACGCCAAAGGCACCGAAATCGGAAACCGCGTAGCCATCCTGCGAACTGTCCCAGCTGTCCGCTGTGAACGTGCCTGTCACAACCGTGGTATTGCCGCCTTCACTCAGTGAGGTAGACCCACTTTGCGCGGTGCCGTTGATGCCGGTCAACCAGATCGCATTGTCAAGAATGGCCATGTCTCGCGTCTACCTTGTACCTAACAATTAACTCCGCTCCAGCAACAGCAGCGGACACCCCGCGCCGATACAGCCGACGCCCCCGATGACGCGCCCGCGCCCAGATCCCACAGGCGGCGCGCTGTTCGGGTCCAGGGAAAAACACATCCAATGGCCAAGATTTACCCGGCAAACACGTCCAACACAGGACCGCTCTGGGACCGGTGCTGGCCCATTTTGCGGTCAGAATATGGCGAAACGCCGGACCGGTGCCGCTGCGATGGTCCGCGCGACAGGGCTACGGCTAGAGTTTTCAATGCAAAATCAATAGCAGCGGCGGCCAAAACCTGACTAAACTGCGGTCATGCAGCGCGCAGATGGTCGCGACGTCTGCTCAATGAAAATGACTTCGTTAACAGGGACAAACAACATGCTTCAGGAATTCAGAGATTTCATTGCCAAGGGCAATGTGATGGACATGGCCGTCGGCATCATCATCGGCGCCGCCTTTACCGCGATCGTCAGCAGCATGGTCAACGACCTGATCAACCCCATCATCGGATTGTTCACTGGCGGGATCGATTTCACCAACTCCTACCTGGTCCTTGCGGGCAACGTCCCTGAAGGTGCCAGCCTGGAGGCCGCACGTGAGGCAGGCGCCGCTGTGTTTGCTCACGGTGCCTTTGTGATGGCAGTGATCAACTTTCTGATCATCGCATTCGTGGTGTTCATGCTGGTGCGCTACGTCAACAAGGTCAAAGACGCCGCTTTCCGCAAGCAGGAAGCCATGCCCGCCGAGGAAGCCCCCGCCGGCCCCACAGAGCTGGATGTCCTGTTGGAAATCCGCGACTCCCTGAAACGGTAAGCAGACACAGACGATCCGCAGGTGGCATCCTGCGGCCGGTCGGACTAAGGCCACATCTCGGGCACCGGCGACCTCGCGTTGCCGGTGATCGGGCATTCCTTTGAGACAATGGCAGGGACCAGACAACGACATGGAAGAATGGATCGAACAATTGGGCGCGCTCTGGCCCTTGCTAATCAGTACGGCCAAGGCGCTGGTTGTGCTGGTGCTTGGCTGGATAACCGCCGGTATCATCAGCAGCGCCGTGCGCCGTCGCATCAACGCGACGCCACATCTGGATCAAACACTCGGTAATTTTGCCGCCAGTGCCGTCCGCTGGATATTGCTGGCCATCGTGCTGGTCGCCGTGCTTGGCATCTTTGGGATAGAGGCCACCAGCCTGGTCGCCATGCTCGGCGCTGCGACCCTGGCGATTGGCCTTGCTCTCCAGGGAACGCTGAGCGATCTGGCTGCGGGCGTCATGCTGGTTCTATTTCGCCCCTACAAGCTCGGCCAGTATGTCGATATCGGCGGCACCTCCGGCACCGTGGTTGACCTGAACCTCTTCGTGACCGAACTGGTCACACCGGACAACGTCCAGATCATCATTCCCAACGGTCAGGCCTGGGGTGCAATCATCACCAATTACTCCGCCCATGACACCCGCCGCGTGGATATGGTCTTTGGTATCGACTATGGCGACAGCGCCGATGACGCCAAGGAGATCATCATGGCCCTCGCCGAGGCCGATACACGGGTCATGGCGGATCCTGCTCCTTGGGTCCGGGTGACCAATCTTGGCGACAGCTCGGTCGATCTCACCGCACGTCTGTGGTGCAAGGCCGCGGATTATTGGGAGCTGAAGTTCGCAATGACCCAAGCCGTCAAAGAGGCTTTTGACGACAAGGGCATCTCAATCCCCTACCCGCACAGCGTGGAAATCAAGAAAGAGGGCTGATCTCCCGGCAGCCGCCCCGGATCTACGTGCAGGGCGGCTGTCTATGGCTTCGAAAGCGTGTTAGCGCGGGATCGCTCTGGTCATCACCAGTGTCGGCTCTTGACGGTAGTTGGCTTCGTGACTGGCGCTGTAGCCCATCTTCTCGGCGACTCGGATCGAGGCTGCGTTGTCAGGATCCAGAAGACAACAGGTTGATCGCCATTGGGTCGCCTCGGCAGCCCACCGGTGTATGCGCTCGACCGCCTCTGTCGCCAGCCCCTTCCCATGCTCCGCTGGCATCAGCCCCCAGCCCGCCTCGGGCACCGAGCCGAGCGGAGGGTCGATATCGCGCTGATAATCGGCAAAGCCGGCGGTGCCGAGATAGCGTCCGTCGTCGTGGCTGGTGATCGCCCAGTAACCGTAACCCAGCACCTGCCAATGTCCGATGTAGCGCAACAGGCGCGTCCAGGTTTCCTCGCGGCTGGCCGGGCGACCGATCGTATGACGGACAACCACCGGATCCATCCACAACGCCGTCAGCGCATCAAAATCCTCCAGCCGGTGCGGGCGCAGCGACAGCCGCTCCGTCGTCAATGTCGGCCCGGTCACGCAGGCAGGCTCCCCTGCAACACGTAGCGCAGGATTTCGACAACCTGCCGCGGTTCTTTCGCGACAGCCAAGGCAGCGGCATGTACCTCTTTCAAGGCATGCTGATGCTCATCCTGGGACAGGACAATCAGCGACTTGCCCAGAGCGGCCGCATAGCCCGCATCAAAGGCCGCGTTCCACTGTTTGTATTTTTCGCCAAAGCGGACCACGACGATATCCGCGTCTGACAGACCCTTGCGGGTGCGAATGGCATTGACCATCGCGCCTTTGTGGTCGTGCCAATACTTGTTCGGCTCACTGCCCAGAATAGCCACACCGCAGTCATCGCTGGCGTCATGATCGGTAACCGGGCTGGCAAAATGCACATCCAGGCCCGCTGCACCATCAATAATCTGGTCCCGCCAATCGGTGTGAATTTCGCCTGAGAGATATACGTTCAAAGTCACGGAATGTCCTTTCCTGCGCGAGCAGCTGACGGTTTCGGCCCGCCCTGCCAGATGCTGTCTGTTCCTGGCCCCGCCAATGTGATGTGCCCTGGCGCCGGGACCACAGCCCGTTCGGCCAGCAGGCAGAGTATCCAACAGCTGCAACAATTCGTCCACCGCTTCGCGTCAGGTCAGGAAGCTAGCGCCGCCGTGCCACCAGATAACGGCTCGGTATCGAGATCGGGTAATTGCCGGTCTCGATAATCTCGAACCCGGCCCGCTCCACAGCGGCCTCCAGCTCAGCAATACTTAGCAAAGCCACCGAACTCGGCGCCTTTCCGACCAGACGCATCAATGGGATCAGTACCGAGAACATCCAGTATTTCAGGCTGCCACGCGCCTCGCCCAGACAGGGTGTCTTGGAAATGAACAGCTTCCCACTCGGCACGCGTTCGGCGACCGACGCAAGTGCGGCATCCACATCCGGAACCAGATGCAGAAGGTTGAAAGCCATCACCACGTCAAACGGTCCGGCTGGCAGCGCGTCGTCACCGCAATGTTCAAAGGTCACGTTGTCCGCACCGGCCTGCGCGGCCCTGTCGCGACCGATGCGCAGCATTCCCTCCGACAGATCGGTTGCGGTCATCGCCGAAACCGCGTCCGACAGTGCGATCGCGGTGGATCCCGTACCGCAGCCCACTTCCAGCACGTGGTCGCCCGCCTTCAGATAGGCTCTCGTGCGCTCCAACGTGTATTGATAGGCGGCCTCATCCCGGATTTTGGATTTGGCGTATTTGGGGGCAGTCCTGTCCCAGAAGCGCGCATCGGTTGTCATCTCTGTCCTCCTAAGATGGCTACAGGCTACCCATGCAGAAACCTAAGTAAAATTGCCAAAATTTGCAGGTGACATATACATATTTGCATGGATAAACTCGACTGGAATCATATCCGGGCGTTTCTGGCGACGGCAGAAACCGGCTCCCTCTCCGCCGGTGCGCGCAAGCTGGGGCTGACCCAACCGACCCTGTCCCGACAGGTCGCAGCCCTCGAAGCCGATCTCGGTGTGATGCTGTTTGAACGTCCGGGGCGCCGCCTGGCACTGACTTCCGCAGGGCAGGATCTGCTGGACCACAGCCGCAGGATGGGGGCCGCAGCCGAGGGCCTGTCACTGGCGGCCAGCGCCTCGGCCCAAACCATCGAAGGCACCATTCGGATTACCGCAAGCGACGTCGTGTCGGCCTATGTGCTGCCGCCTGTGCTGCGCCAGATCCGACAGCGCGCGCCGCGGCTGACGATTGATGTCGTGGCCGCCAACGACATCCGGGACCTGATGCGACGCGAAGCGGATATTGCCATCCGCCATGTGCGCCCTGACCAGCCGGAACTGATCGCGCGCCTCGTGCGCGAAGCGCGGGCGCATTTCTACGCCGCCCCGAGCTATCTGGAGCGGCAGGGTCGTCCGGCATCAACCAGGGAGTTGGCAGACCACGATTTTGTCGGTTTTGCCGATGTGGACCGTTCGATTGACTTCCTGGCGCCGCTTGGAATCCATCTTGCGCCGGAAAACTTTCGGATCAAGTCCTCCAGCGGTCTTACCGCCTGGGAGCTGGTCAAACAGGGCTTCGGCATCTGCCCGATGATGGAGGATGTGGCCGAGCCTACGCCCGGCATTGAACGGCTACTGCCGCGGCTGGATCCAATCGTATTTCCGATCTGGCTGACCACTCACCGCGAGCTCCACACCAGCCGCCGCATCCGGCTGGTCTTTGACCTTCTGGCAGATTTTCTCGCCCAGAACTGAAAACGCGCCCTCAACCGGGGCGCGTTTCCAGAATAATACAGGTTTCAGCCAGAGGTCACAGGCGCCGTTATCCGCGCAATGTGCCGCCGGTGGCCTTGGTGACTTTTGTGACAATCTTGTCGCTGACCGCTTCGATATCCTTTTCGGTCAGGGTTTTTTCGGTCGGCTGCAAGCGGACCGTGATGGCCAGAGACTTGTTGCCCTCTCCCAGGCTGCCACCGATGAACTCGTCAAAAACGCGCACATCATCAATCAGCGCCTTGTCGGCGCCTGCGGCGGCATTGACCAGGGTAAGGGCTTCAACGTCCTCGGCCACGACAAAGGCGAAATCACGCTCGACCGCTTGCAGGTCGCTTTGAACCAGCGCACCACGATTGGCCCCGGTTTTGCGTGGCATCGGAACTTCGTCAGGCCAGATGGTAAAGGCAACAGCGGACCCCTTGATCCCCATTTCGCTCAGAACCTTCGGGTGCAGTTCGCCAAAGACACCCAGCACTTTCTTCGGACCCAGGCAGATTTTGCCATGCCGCCCCGGATGCCACCAGGGCTCTGCCCCGCGAAGGATCTGGACCTTGGCAGGCGCACCGATTGCGGCCAGAACCGCCTCGATATCTGCCTTGGCGTCAAACGTGTCGACCGCGCGGCTGGTGCCATGCACGTCCTTGGGGCCGGTACGGCCAACCAGAAGGCCGGAAATCAGGTTATGCTGCTCACCCGGTTCACCACCGTGAAAAGCAGGTCCCGCCTCGAAGAGCGCCAGATCCATGAAGCCACGCGCCTGATTGCGTGCGGCAGCCTGCAACAGCCCGGGCAACAGTGCCGGACGCATGTGCGACATCTCGGAGGAGATCGGATTGGCCAGCATGGTCGCATCGTCCCCGCCACCAAACAGCGTTGCAGAGGCCTTGTCGATGAAGGTGTAGCTCACCACCTCGTTATAGCCGAGGCTGGCGCAGGTCCGGCGCGCGATCTGCTGGCGGCGTTGCTCAGGGGTCATCACCGGTGCAGGGACGCCATCTGTCAGGCGCGGCAACGGCTTGCCTTCCAGTTTCGTGAGCGACGCGATACGCGCCACCTCCTCGACCAGATCAGCCTCCCCCATCACATCCGGGCGCCAGCTCGGAACATGGGCCATATTGCCCTCAAGCCGGAAACCCAGACGGGTCAGGGTCTGGCGCTGCTCTGATTCCGGGATATCCATCCCGACCAGCGACTGGACCCGCTCGGGATCCAGCTTATAGGCGCGCGCGTGATCCGGTACAGCGCCTGCGATCACCACATTCGACGGCTCGCCACCGCAGAGGTCGAGGATCATCCGGGTGGCATGATCGAGACCTTCACGGGTGTATTCGGGGTCGACGCCCCGCTCGAAACGGTAGCGCGCGTCCGAGTTGATTTTCAGCGCCCGGCCAGTCGTCGCGATCTGTACATGGTCCCAGAATGCGCTCTCAAGGAACACATCGGTCGTTTCCTCGGTGCACCCGGTGTCGGCCCCGCCCATGATGCCCGCAATGCTCTCCGGGCCGTTGTCGTCGGAGATGACCATCTGCCCTTCGGCGAAGGTGTAGTCCTTCTCATCCAGCGCGGTCAGCGTCTCGCCACCCGCTGCCCGGTGGATGCGCAGATTGCCCGCTACCTTGGCCGCGTCAAAGACATGCAGTGGGCGGTTCTGATCGAAGGTGAAATAATTGGTGATATCAACCAGTGTCGAAATCGGACGCAGACCAATGGCGCTCAACCGGTCCTGTAGCCACTGCGGGCTAGGGCCGTTCTTCACGCCGCGGATCAGGCGACCGGTGAACAGCGGGCAGCCATCCAGCGTATCTGCGTCGATATTGACCTTGATCGGGCTTTCGAATCCGCCGTCGACCGGCTCGATATCAAGCGGCTTCAATGTGCCCAGCCCGCGTGCGGCCAAATCCCGCGCGATCCCCCTAACCCCCAGCGCATCCGGGCGGTTCGGCGTGATGGCGATTTCAATAACGGGATCGACCTTGGCCGGGCTATTCTCGGACAGCCAATCGACGAAGCGATCGCCGACATTGCCCGAAGGCAGCTCGATGATGCCGTCATGTTCATCCGACAGTTCCAGCTCGCGCTCGGACGCCATCATGCCAAAGCTCTCGACACCGCGGATCTTGCCCACACCGATGGTGATGTCGAGACCGGGAATATACATGCCCGGTTTGCAAACCACGACGGTGATACCTTCACGGGCATTGGGCGCGCCGCAGATGATCTGCATCTCGCCTTCATCGGTGTCGACCTTGCACACCCGCAGCTTGTCCGCGTCGGGGTGTTTCTCGGCATGTTTCACATAGCCGAGCGTAAAATCCTTCAGCCGGTCCGCAGGGTTCGACACACCTTCGACCTCAAGCCCGAGGTCGGTCAGTGTTTCGGTGATGTCCTCGACGGAGGCCTCAGTGTCGAGGTGGTCTTTCAGCCAAGAAAGAGTGAATTTCATCGGTCCGGTTTCCTATGGCAAGCCATGCATGTTGCAGCAGGCAATGACAAAGATTGCCCCCATGTGCAAGCCTTGGCTCCGCTCTCGGTCTAAGGATAGCTGGGGGTGAGACCCAAAAGCTCATCCAGCTGCCGACCGATCCAACCATGCGGGATGAAATGCCCGCCCGGGTGCAGATCCAGGGTGACATCATGCCCACCGCAGCTCCAGCCGGTGCGCGAAAACGTCAGGAAACTGCGGACCTGCCAATCTCCCTGCGCCTCGCCTCCGCCGGAACAGTCGAACGCCCGCCGCCACAAGGCCACCGGATAGGTCACATCACCCCCCGGCCCCATCGGAAAATCCATCACCGTGTCCGCAAGCCCGTGCACATGCCGAACCTCCTGCGGGGCCTCGGCGCAGGTTTCGGTTTGATCAATACTGCCCGCCACCGCCAGCAATGCCGCAATCCCCTTGCCGCTCTGGCAGGCGTAACGCCAGGCCATGGCGGATCCGTAGGAATAACCCGAGACAAAGACCTGTTCGGCATCGACCGGGTAGCGTTTTGCCACATCCGCCAGCACCGCATCGGCAAAGGGCACATCCTCGGTGTCTGCCGTCCAGAAATTCCAGCTCTTGCCACGGCCATTCGGGGTGACCAGCAATACGCCCCGCCGTTTGGCCGAGGCCCCGACCCGATCGGAGCGCAGCGCATGTTTGCCTGTTCGCGACCAGCCATGAAAATGCATCAGCACAGGCAGCGGCGCGACACCGTCCCAGTTATCAGGCTCCATCACGTGATAGCTGCGATCTCCCAGCGCGCAGGCCAGCTCTTCGCCGCAGGGGTCTGCATTTGCCTTCCACGGCCCCATGGCCGCGACAGAGGTGGCACACATGTAAGCGGTTGAGAGCAAGAGGAGAAAACGTGTCATAGACGGGAGACTACCCGACACCACGCCCCTGTCATTTCACATGTTTGTGGGGCGGTGAACCTAGGCCCCAAACCAAAACGCCCGCCTCAGGTACGAGGCAGGCGTTCAGAAGTCCGTCATCCGGGCCTAGCGGCTCAAACCACCGTGCAGCGTCGGCACGTCGAGACACTGGAAACCGTAGTGGCGCAGCCAGCGCAGGTCGCTGTCGAAGAAGGCGCGCAGATCAGGAATACCGTATTTCAGCATCGCGATCCGGTCGATCCCCATCCCGAACGCAAACCCCTGATAGATGTCCGGGTCGATCCCGCCAGCGGCAATCACCTTGGGGTGCACCATGCCGGAGCCGAGGATTTCAAGCCAGTCGTCACCCTCGCCAATCTTCAGCGTGCCATCTTTCCAGGAACAGCGGATATCAACCTCGGCCGACGGTTCGGTGAAGGGGAAATGCGACGCACGGAAACGCAGATCGACGCTGTCCACCTCAAAGAAGGATTTCACGAATTCTTCCAGCACCCATTTCAGGTTCGCCATGGAGATGTTCTTGTCCAGCGCGAGGCCTTCGACCTGATGGAACATCGGCGTGTGGGTCTGATCGTAATCAGCGCGGTAAACGCCACCCGGACAGATGATGCGCAAAGGCGCACCCATCTTCTCCATCGAGCGGATCTGGACGGGGCTGGTATGGGTGCGAAGCACATGCGGCGGGCGGTTATCGCCCTCGGCACGGTGCATGTAGAACGTGTCCATCTCAGCGCGTGCCGGATGGTGGCCGGGGATATTCAGCGCATCGAAATTGTACCAGTCGGTGTCAATACGCGGGCCTTCGGCAACGGAGAAACCCAGCTCGGCAAAGATCGCGGTCAACTCCTCGCTGGCCTGGCTGATCGGATGCAGAGTCCCGCTGCGCGTCGGGCGGGTCGGCAAGGTGACGTCCAGCCATTCGGTCCGCAGGCGCGCATCCAATGCGGCATCGGCCAGCCCGGCCTTCTTGGCGGCGAGTGCGGCGTTGATCTCATCCTTCAGCGCGTTCAGGGCCGGACCCGCAACCTGACGCTCTTCTGGCGTCATCTTGCCCAGCTCACGCATCTTCAGCGCGACTTCGCCCTTTTTCCCAACAGCTGCAACCCGGATGGTCTCCAGCGCGTTTTCATCGGCAGCATCGGCGATCTGCCCGAGATATTTTGCTTTAAGATCGTCCATGACGGTCCCCTGAATAATGCTGCAGCCCTGCTACCACAGCAGAAGCTGAAAGCAAGCTTTTGAACCGGTTCTCTGCCAATCGGGCGGCAATCGCGACAATCCGGCAGCCTCCCCGCCTCCGTCAGACCGTATAGCCTGCCTCTCTAGCAGATCAGCAACAGCAAAAGGGCCGCCCTTTGCAGAGCGGCCCTTTCGGAATTGTCTTGCGCCTAAGCTTAGGCTGCCAGTGCGCTCTGTGCCTGCTTCACGATGGCACCGAATGCTTCGGGCTCGTGTACGGCCAGATCGGCCAGCACTTTGCGGTCCACTTCGATACCGGCCAGGGTCAGGCCGTTGATGAAGCGGGAGTATGTCAGAGCCTCGTCGTGGCTACGCACAGCTGCGTTGATCCGCTGGATCCACAGCGCGCGGAAATTCCGCTTGCGGTTCTTACGGTCGCGGGTTGCGTATTGGTTTGCCTTGTCAACAGCCTGACGCGCGACCTTGAAGGTATTCTTGCGACGGCCATAATAGCCTTTTGCGGCCTTGATGACTTTCTTGTGACGGGCGTGAGTTGTGGTACCACCTTTAACGCGGGACATATCTCAGATCTCCTCTTAGCGGTCGTAGGGCATGAAGCCCTTGACGATCTTTGCGTCGGGTGCCGACAGGGTAGTGGTGCCGCGGGCGTCGCGGATAAACTTGCGGGTCCGCTTGATCATGCCATGGCGCTTGCCGGCCTGACCTGCGAGGACCTTGCCGGTCGCGGTCACTTTGAAGCGCTTCTTGGCGCTCGATTTTGTCTTCATTTTGGGCATTTCCGTCTCCTTCAATGCGGGTTCGGTCTATGCGCGACTCGGCATGCCACATTGGGCCGGCCACGCGAACAGGGCTGCCGTTTACGCAAGCTGGACCATAAGGGCAAGCAGATTCTTCGAGCAGACGGCCAATCCGCCCTCCTTGAGGTTCAGTCAGCGCGGCCTCGACAGTCAGCGCGCGCCATGACGCTCAGGTAAAGCGGCCAATCACCCGGAAAATGGCTTTCGGGATATCGTCGATCTGATACCCGCCGGATTTTGTACTGAACGCATATAGGAGCAGACCCACCGCCACGACAAGAAAAACCGCCGACACCCTGGGGGTGCGGCGGTCGGTAGCGGCAGACAACAGCGCGGGTATTGCCAGAAAAGCCAGCAACAACCCAAGCACCAGTGCCAGATCCGTATCCATGCTGCGCGTCCTCGCAGAAGACTAAGACGCGTTCAGGTTACTCCGGGTCGGTGCTGTAGATCAAACGTTCATCGCAGGGTGCCACACGCAGGATGTTGGTGGTGCCCGGAACGTTGAAAGGCACACCGGCCGTCACGACGATCTGATCGGTTTCCCCGGCGAACCCGCCGGAACGGGCGGCACGCGCGGCACCGACCACAGCGCCTTTGAAGCGTTCCTGGTCCGGCGTCACCACACAGTTGCAGCCCCAGCTCAGCGCCAGACGGCGGGCTGTCCGGTTCAGCGGCGTCAGCGCAATGATCGGCACGCCCGGACGCTCCCGTGCGGTCAGCAGCGCGGTGGTGCCGCTTTGGGTATAGCAGCAGATCGCCTTGATCTCGGTCTTCTCGGCGATTTCACGCGCGGCAGCGACAATGGCGTCGGCGACGGTATCGCCCTTGGCCGAGCGGGAAGAGGCAATGATCTGGCTATAGGTCGGATCCACCTCTACCTCGGTGGCGACATTGTCCATCGTCTTCACCGCTTCGATCGGGTACTGGCCTGCCGCGGATTCAGCGGAGAGCATGATTGCATCCGCCCCCTCGTAGATCGCGGTTGCCACATCGGAGACTTCGGCGCGGGTCGGCATCGGGCTTTCGATCATGCTTTCCAGCATCTGGGTGGCCACGATCACCGGTTTGGCAGCTGCACGGCAGCGACGCACCAGTCGTTTCTGGATCGGCGGCACTGCAGCAACCGGCAGTTCAACACCCAGATCGCCGCGCGCAACCATGATCCCGTCGGAGGCATCTAGGATTTCATCGAAATTGTCGACCGCAGCCGGTTTTTCGATTTTCGACAGCACAGCCGCGCGACCATCCGCAAGACCACGTGCCTCGTAGACGTCCTTGGCGCGCTGAACAAAGGACAGCGCCAGCCAATCGACGCCCAGCCCGCAGACAAATTCCAGATCGCCGCGATCTTTCTCCGACAGGGCCGCCAGCGGCAGCACCACATCGGGAACATTCACCCCCTTGCGGTTGGAGATTGTCCCACCTGTGGTGACGGTACAATTGGCGAAGTCGTTGCCGCAGGTCTCCACCTTCAGGCGAATCTTGCCATCGTTGACCAGCAGATGGGCACCGGGCTGCAGGGCTTCGAAAATCTCGGGGTGGGGAAGACAGACGCGATTCACGTCACCTTCTGCCTTGTCCAGATCCAGCCGGAAGGACGCACCTTCGACCAGCTCCTCCGAACCATTGGCAAAGACGCCGACACGCAGCTTCGGCCCCTGAAGGTCGGCGAGGATGGCAATCGAGCTGTCCAGATCGGCCTCGACCTTGCGAATAATCGCATGTTTGGCGGCAATCTCTTCGTGGCTGCCGTGCGACATGTTCAGACGGAACACATCTGCACCCGCCTCATGCAGGGCACGGATGGTCTCATAGGTTTCGGATGCCGGCCCAAGGGTGGCAACAATCTTTACATTGCGCGATCTTCTCATGGGGTCATCCTCTTCATCGGCTGGAACGGTGTTATCGCAAACATTGCTGCGGCGCTTATCGCCTAATTCCCATTTTGCCGCAACTCCCCTAAAGCTTCATCATCAAATGGCGACGGACAGATGACATATTCACCATTCTTCTTGCATGGGGCCGGGCGCCCTGCCCGCTGGGTGATCTGCTGCGATCACGCCACCAACCATGTGCCCCCCTTTGTGAACAACGGCGAACTTGGCCTGCCGCGCGCGGACATGGAGCGCCACATTGCCTATGATATCGGCGCCTATGGGGTGGCACAGCAGTTGGGGCAGCTTCTGGATGCGCCGGTCATCGCCTCCAATTTCTCGCGACTGGTGATTGATCCAAACCGTGGCCCGGATGATCCGACGCTGCTTATGAAACTCTACGACGGGACCATCATTCCCGGCAACCGCCACGCCGATGCGGCCGAGCGAACGGCGCGGATGGCGGCCTGCTACCACCCCTATCATGATGCTCTGGCCGAGCTGCTGATGCGGCCCGGCGCGGTTCTGGTGTCCATCCACTCCTTCACCCGCCAGCTGCGCGGACGTCCGCCACGCCCTTGGCACATCGGAATCCTGTCACCTGACAACGAGCCCCTGTCGCCCCATATCGTCACCGAGCTGAAGGCGCAGCCGGACCTCTGCGTCGGCGTGAATGCGCCCTACACAGGCTATCTGCCCGGCGATACGCTGGATCGACATGGTACCGCACATGCGCGCCCAAACACGCTGATCGAACTGCGCAACGATCTGATTGCCAGTGCAGCCGAGCAGCAGGGCTGGGCCGAACGTCTGGCCAATGTACTGCCCTGCGCCTTGGACAAATCAGGTCTCTGACACCCGATTAGGGCGCGACCACCGGTGCGAGTTGCCCCGCCCGGGTGCAACTGCTAGTCACGCAGATAGTGTCATGGAAGGAGCCCGACATGGACAAGCAGACCCAGATCGAACTAGAGGCGGCCGCCTTCCGCCGGTTGCGCCAGCACCTGATGGAAGACCGCACCGATGTGCAGAACATCGACATGATGAATCTCGCAGGGTTCTGCCGCAATTGCCTGTCGCGCTGGTATCAGGAAGCCGCCAATGAACGCGGCATCGAGATGGGAAAAGCCGAGGCACGTGAAAGCTTCTACGGCATGACCATGGATGAATGGAAAGCCAACTATCAGACCGAGGCCTCTGTCGAGAAACAGGCCGCTTTTGAGACCGCATTTCAAGAGAATGTAGGAAAAGAGCCCTCCTGACGGTCCAGCGCCGCCACCGACGGACCGCGAAGTTACTGCCGCGTGAAGCGACCTGATGAAGGCCCCGGCAGGGGCCTTTTTTGCGTCACTGCGCCCCTGACACATAGGCGATCATAGCCGATTGGTCGTCGGCTGGTCAGATCACGCCGATTTCCGCAAGCGCCTGCGACAGCTCAGGCGGCAACGGCTTTTCTGCCACACGCCCTTTTCGCAGATCCGGCGGCGTGTCCTCCGGCTTCAGATAGCGCCACCCCTGAAAAGCCCGCCGCGTTGCGACCTGTGTACGGTGGATTTCCGGCTCCAGAACAATTGCACAGCGGCGGATTCCGTCGCCACCGATCACCTCGTCCAGCCGCAGAATGCGTTGACGACACTGGATTTGTCCCTTGATCACCCAATAGATCGACCCGCCATTGAGGATCTCCACTTCGCGCTTGGGCCACATCCGCGTAACATGGCGCGGCAATCCCTCCGGCAACTGCTTGCGGTACTCCGCCTGCCAGGCTGCCAGCCCGTCAACAGTTTCAGTCCCAACGGAAAGTTTCACGAGGTTGATATAGTTATCCACAAGATGCCCACAGAGTCGTCCAGATGATCAACTCTATATTGTAGGTCAGACTGGCAGATCGACAAGGTGTTGTGGTACGATGATGATAAATTTACGCCTCCGCGCGATTTCTGCGTTGAGGATATCGGCGCGGCTGGTGTAGTCAGGCCGCCACCTTGCCACGACCGACCATAGGGATTCGCCATATGAGCCGCTTTGCCGCCCCGATTGCCGAACAGATCTGGGACATGAAATACCGTTTCAAACAGGCCGATGGCACCCCCATCGACCAGACCGTCGAAGACAGCTGGCGCCGCATCGCCCGCGACTTGGCACGGGCTGAGACCGATCCCAAGATGTGGGAGGACAAATTCTACGGTGCGCTTGAGGACTTCCAGTATCTGCCCGCTGGCCGGATCACCGCCGGTGCCGGCACCGCGCGGCAGGTGACCCTGTTCAACTGCTTCGTGATGGGCACCGTCCCCGACAGCATGGCTGGCATCTTCGACATGCTGAAAGAGGCCGCGCTGACCATGCAGCAGGGCGGTGGCATCGGCTATGACTTCTCCACCATCCGTCCGCGCGGCGCCGATGTGAAAGGTGTTGCCGCAGACGCCTCTGGCCCGCTCAGCTTCATGGATGTCTGGGACGCCATGTGCCGCACCATCATGTCCGCAGGCTCGCGCCGGGGCGCGATGATGGCGACCATGCGCTGCGACCATCCCGATATCGAGGCCTTCATCACCGCGAAATCCGATCCCGCCCGCCTGCGCATGTTCAACATGTCCGTGCTGGTCACCGACCCCTTCATGGAAGCGGTAAAGGCAGATGGATCCTGGGATCTGGTTTTTGGTGACAAGGTTTATCACACCGTCCAGGCGCGGGACCTGTGGAACAAGATCATGCAGGCGACCTATGATTACGCCGAACCCGGTGTGATCTTCATCGACCGCATCAACAAGGCCAACAACCTGTCCTACGTGGAACAGATCGCGGCCACCAACCCCTGCGGCGAGCAGCCCCTGCCCCCCTATGGCGCCTGCCTGCTTGGCTCGATCAATCTGGCGCGCCTGGTCAAGAACCCCTTCGAGAAAGACTCCGAACTGGATCCGCTGGCCCTGAAAGAGCTGGTCGCCACCGCGGTGCGGATGATGGACAACGTTGTAGACGTGTCGAAATTCCCGCTGGAGGCCCAGGCACAGGAAGCCCAGAACAAGCGCCGCATCGGTCTTGGTGTAACAGGCCTTGCCGACGCACTGCTGATGCTGGGGCTGCGCTATGGCTCGGACGAAGCCGCGCGGCAGACCGAGGATTGGCTGCACGCGATCGCCCGCGCGGCCTATCTGGCCTCGGTGGATCTGGCCAAGGAAAAAGGCGCCTTCCCGCTGTTCGATGCGGACGCCTACCTGGCGTCGGGCACCATGATGAATATGGACGAGGATGTGCGCGACGCAATCCGCGAACACGGTATCCGCAACGCGCTGCTGACCTCTATCGCACCGACCGGCACCATCTCGCTTTATGCGGGCAACGTGTCCTCGGGGATCGAACCCGTCTTTGCCTATGCCTATACCCGCAAGGTCCTGCAAAAGGACGGCAGCCGCACTGAAGAGGAAGTCGTGGATTACGCCGTGCAGATGTGGCGCGACAAGTTCGGCGACAAGGAGCTGCCCGACTATTTCGTCAACGCCCAGACCCTGCCCCCCTCCGACCACGTCAAGATGCAGGCGGCGGCGCAGAAATGGATCGACTCGTCGATCTCCAAGACCATCAACTGCCCCGAAGACATTTCCTTTGATGAGTTCAAGGACGTCTACATGCAGGCCTGGGACCTTGGTTGCAAAGGCTGCACCACCTATCGCCCCAATGACGTAACCGGCTCAGTCCTGACCGTCAGCGAAAGCTCCGACAAGGCGCCGGGCGAAAGCGCCGATGCACCGCATCAAAGCGATATGGGCGAGAATGGCGCCGAAGTGGTCTATATGTCAGAGCCGCTGGACCGCCCGCAGTCTCTGGAGGGTCACACCTACAAGCTGAAGTGGCCGGATTCCGAGCACGCCATTTACCTCACCATCAACGACATCATCATCAACGGCCACCGCCGCCCGTTTGAGGTCTTCATCAACTCCAAGAACATGGAGCATTACGCCTGGACCCTGGCGCTGACCCGGATGATCTCGGCCGTGTTCCGCCGTGGCGGCGATGTGTCCTTTGTCGTCGAGGAGCTGAAAGCGGTCTTCGATCCGCGGGGGGGCGCCTGGGTGCAAGGCAAATACATCCCCTCCATTCTGGCGGCGATCGGCGGCGTGATTGAAACCCATATGGTGGCAACCGGCTTCCTCGAAGGTGAAGGCATGGGGCTGAAATCAGATCCGCAAGCGGAAGTGGTTTCCCTCAATGCTCCACGCGGCAAACCCTGCCCCAGCTGCGGCCAATACGATCTGCAGATGGTGGAAGGCTGCATGACCTGCCGCAGCTGCGGCCACAGCAAATGCGGGTAACCTGCGGCACCTGATGTCTCTGTCGGACCCAGGAAATAACTGCCATTGATGGGGGTTTTCTGCCATTCCGACACGAGGTTAATTGCCACCGGCCGATCTTCGGCCGGTGGTTTTGTTTTAAAACAATGACTTATGTGATCTCTGCCTTCTGCATGTTGAAGGGATCCGTTTCCCCTCCGCAGATCAGCGCCACCTGTTGACTGAAATCGCCGTATTAAGCAGGACTGAAGCTCAAACCTGGCCAGGTTCTTTCCTTCAATTCCCCGACCGCACGGTGTGCAAGCGGGGGCCAGACGGCGCGGCGCGCCGGGAAAGGGCCAGCTATGTCCAAGATCAAGTTCATCGAAGCAGAGTTCCACAATGCCGACAAAGACCGGCGTGCAATACGGCAGCGCCTGGAACGGTTCCTGAAAACGCGCCGCGCCCTCGAGCGCGGCATTGTGCCTCCGGACCCTGAGGATCGTGATGACCGCCTTCGGTGGGAAAACGAACTGATGCAGGTTGGTCTCGGGCGCGAAGGTCAGGACCGCGTGGACCGCCGGGTAAGCAGGCTGGCGGAACGGCGGGCTGCGGCCGCAGGTCTCTCCCACCTCAAACTCGACGACCGGAGAGCCTTGGAGGTTCTGCGCAACGGTGTGGAGCTGATCCGGATCCGGACAGAGCATCAGGCGGATGAAATCGCCGCCGGAATTCATGCCGACATGCCCTGGATGGCGCCCGCGACAGATCTGCTATGGAAGTCGATGCGGCGCTCAGTCCGCAATGGAGATGCAGGCTTCCGCCTGCCTCCGGTGCTTCTGGACGGTCCTCCGGGGATTGGAAAAAGCATGTGGGCCCGTCAGCTGAGCACCGCACTTGGCGTGCCCCGCTGTGGTGTGGAGGCGACGGCGGAGCAAGCGTCATTCGGTATCGTGGGCTCTCAGCGCGGCTGGTCCAACGCGCAGCCGGGGCGCCCTTTGATGACGATCCTGAAGCACCTGATTGCGAACCCGGTGGTTGTTGTTGACGAAGTGGAAAAGGCCGGGGTTGCAACTTCCACCAAAGGAAACAGCTTCGGCCTGACCGAGGGGCTGCTGTCTCTCCTGGAGCCATCTTCCGCTTCTTCCTGGCAGTGCCCCTTTTACCAGGTGGGATTCGACATGTCCTGGATCAGCTGGGTGCTGACCTCCAACACCTTGGTCACTTTGCCAGCCCCTCTGCTAAGCCGACTGGAGGTCATCCGCCTTCCGCCAATTTCAGTTTCCGAGCTATCCGCCTTTGCCCGTCGTGAGGGCGGCAGGCGCGGACTGACGCAGACATCAGTCGAAGCTGTGGCGGAGACGCTGGAAACTGCCGGGCGGGGTGCGGAGTTGAACCTGAGGCATGTCATCCGGATGCTTACACGGGGGGAAGCGATGGAGGCGGCTGGGATCCATCATTGAGCGCGCAGTTTCTCCATCCTCTCACCCCTAAGAAAAGGAGACGAATATGCCGGGCCAAGACCACTGCATTGCTGATTAAGCGCTACGCATTTTGGATCAGTTTGCGCGAGCTCGGGGTGACACGGGAAATCGCATGGGGCGTGATGCTTGAAAGTCGTCACTGGACATGATCACCTGTCGCAGGGCACGACTCTTGATAACCGACACTCGCTGCGATAGCGAGACCGTGTCGTCGGCGCACCGACTGCACAAACACCGTAACGGCTTCCGCGCATTTCAATGGCGTAAGCGAAGCCAGTTGGATATGCTCCCCCTGGAGGCACTCGCAAATGGATTTTGAACAAGAAACTTTCTTCGGCTTGCATTTTAAGCCGCGACATGGCGACGAAGGTGCTCATGTTCTTCCGGCGCATAATCTTGTTCAAGCTTTGGAAGGGTTGCAGCGTACCATCCATCTGGTCGCTATGATGAGAGAAGGGCGAGAAGTAAAAACGCGAGCTCGCGTAACGCGCGATATTGAAGATCGCTTTCAGCTTCATTGCCAAATCCCAAAGGAAGGGAGCTTTTATCAGCCGACCTTCATTGCGGAAAGAGATCAAACCATTTTCAGTCTGGATGATGTAAGGGAAGTAGCGCAAATAACTCGAAGCCTACTGAGTTCGATCGGAACCGGAGATGAGCAGAATTTTAAGAAGACAATCGTAGATTCTGCTTTCCGAACACCAATTATTGCATCCCTCGGAAAAATGTTTGGTGGGCAAGGCACGCACTACAGCCTTGCCGTTGAGGACAAAGCAGGAAACGTAATCGTTGACAGCGTACCTGCGACCGATGCACTGGAACAGCTACGGCAGGCGCGGTTGTCGCCAGGTACCCATTCAATTGTCACAGGGTATTTCAATAAGGTTGATTTCAAGGAGCGCAAACTCTCCCTGTTCATACCAAGCACAGGGCGTTTGATTAGCTGCCTGTATGAGGAAGATATTGAACCTGCGCTTCTTGAAAATGCACGAGACCTTATCCAAGTTGTTGGGACCATCGAACTTGATGAGGATGGGAATCCGCAAAGAATTACAGACGTTCAGGAAGTGCATCCAGTCAACGTTGATGATATCGACCTTATTGAGCTTCTACCGGATTACCTCAAAGCAAATGAGCTGAATAATTTACGGGTCACAGTGGAGCTGAGCGAGGATAAACAGACATATTTTGCGAAGCTAGACGAACTTGGTATTGATCATGCCGCATATACCCGCTCCGATTTAGTAGATGTGTTGGAAGCTGAGCTTGATTTTCTGTGGAAAAACGTTGCTCAGGAAGACGACGATAATCTTGCGCCAAAGGCTCTCTTGCTTAAAGCAAAGCTAAAAAAACTGTTTAAGGAAATTTCTTAATGAATTTGGAGCGCTCTAAAGTGCAGGAAAACCTTCCCAAAAAGGGTTTCGTTGAGCAAGATGACCGGAATCATATTTTCTACCACTTCCATCACGATGGGAAGAAAACCCATATCCGGACCCATGTTAGCCATGGGAGCAAGTACAAGACACTGGGTGATGACCTTGTTTCCAAGATGGCTAAACAATGCAAGCTAACTGCCAAGAACTTTAGGGGTCTTGCAGAATGCACCTTGTCTCAAGAGGAATATATCGCGCTTCTCAAAGAGGCCGGAGAGGTTTAATCAATATCTGTTGATTTCCGTTGAGATCTGCCCCGGGATTTTCACCGAGAACTGAAACGCCTGATAATTATTTCTGGTGATCATGCCTGAGCCAACAGTTCTTTCCCTCCTGCTCTGATTTTGCGGCGACTGAACTGGCTTTGAAGCGTTAGTTGTCGTTTCCGGTTTCCAGGATGTGGCAAAGGTGGACAACGCCCGGCGCAAGTCGGCGCCGTGGTGCTATGATTATAGCAACGTCAGGCTGCACTCTTCGATGGGGAGCAGAACGCCAAACCAAGAGACCGACGACTACCAAAACTCTCGCCATGAGCGAGGGGTCAGCGGGGGGCGTCAGCTAAAGTACCGCTTAACCATCTGGTGTAGGCCGAATAAATGGGAAATTGGCCACTCACTGGACGGAAATAGTTGGGGCGGTACAAGTGTATTAAAGGTGTACCGGTCCCTCACCTTCCGGCAGCTTCCGCGGCTTAATCAGCGGTCGGGACTTCTGGTTCCTTGACGTCGAAGACTTTCGTCCGATGCCATTCCAAGAAGATCCGATGCTTAGCGGTCAGATCAACTGGCCGATCAAATAAAAGGCGCGCACGCGCCCGATCGCTGAGGCTTTCTGAAAAGACCGGGATGCCGTCGTCGCCGAAGGTAACGAGACCGCCATCGAATGCGGCATCCCAAAGAGCTGACAGAAGCAAGCCATTATGGACATCCAGACGCTCTCCGTCGTTTTCACAGTCACGCCATGGCTTGATGTGAGATGCGCGGAGAAGCGGGTTGTCGACAATGCCGGTCAAAGGGCAACGTCCTTGCCAGTATTTTAACAGACGCTCCCGAAAGATGTTCTGGCCGATCCGCTGAACCACAAGGCGCTCCGTCTCTGTCGTCTTCGGCAGGTTTTTCGTGCGGTGAAGGAACTCTTGAAGTGGTGCATCGGGAAGGCTTGCAGAAAGCTCATAAATCCTTGGCATCAAGCCATAAAGTAGTGTCAGAGACACAAACCGGAAACGTGCGAGACCAGGTCCTGCGGCATCGGACATTTCAACCCCGATCTCAGCAATGACCCCCACATGATCCAGTGCGAGGAGCCACGCGCCGGTAGTCTCCCGCGCGAGCCAGATCGATCCCTGCGCAGTGGTCGAACTGTACCGCTGCCAGCCTTCAATTTCACCATGGGGGCGTCGGAAGCCGTTCTGGTACGTGACCTTCTCGCATT
This sequence comes from Phaeobacter sp. JH20_29, assembly GCF_048056175.1. Classification (NCBI taxonomy): domain Bacteria; kingdom Pseudomonadati; phylum Pseudomonadota; class Alphaproteobacteria; order Rhodobacterales; family Roseobacteraceae; genus Phaeobacter; species Phaeobacter sp. JH20_29. The sequence continues at coordinate 254,305 of NZ_JAYMWO010000018.1, read as the reverse complement.
CCTGCTGGGTAACGAAGGATTGGGGCGTCTCGATCATCAAAAGTCCATCGCAAACAGCCGGGCCTCAGGAGGGGTCGATGACAGTTGCAGCCTTACTGCATGATGATCTGCTGTGATTTGTGAGGGGGCGGTAGTTGTCGTGACAATATACTGAAATGGTGGAGGGCTTGCCTTTTCTTCCAAGCTCAGCGCGAAATCAAAGAGGTTTGAGTAGATGCCAGCGTCAAGATCTGCTTCACGCGGACTGTCATGGATAAGGAAGGATGGCAGATCAGCCTTTCCGTTTACCGAGAGAATCATAGCGGCGAGGTCAAAAGCTACGATCTTGAACGACTCTACTGCCGCCGTTGAAAGCCCTGCACCCCGATCCAGCAGAATCTCGGGACGAAGGCCGTTGCCGTCTAGCTTCATTTTCCCAGTACATCCATTGGGCATCAGTTTCGTAACGAGCTGTCGAAAGTATGTTTCCAAATCACCTATTGCTGCCGCGGCGCGCTCTCGCTCCAGGCTCATTTTTTGCCGCTGACCTTCGAGCATTCTGTCAACGCCTGCCAAGCGTTGAACAATCTTGGCGCGATCACCTAGCTGGCGGTCGAACCAGTTAGCTTCTCTCACCAAGTCCCGCGCGCGATTGATAACCCTGTTGGCGTCAGAAACCTGCTGTTCAAGTTGGGAAAAAGACTTTTCAATCTTGTCAATCTCACCATCCAATCGAGCGATTTCCCGATCGAGGCTTTCGATTTCTCCCGGCAACGCCAGAATCTGACGATCCAGCTCAGCTACATTTTCCTCGGTTCGTTCTATCCGCGCTCTTACCTCATCAAGGTTGCATCGTTGCAAAGACACCCCGCATCCATTGGCTTTCACTTCATCGATGCTGACATGGCAAATTGTGCAACGGACAATAACGCCTGTTTCAAGTCTAGCTTGCTCGGTTCCTTGTTCGGCGCGTGCGGCGGCAATCTGACTCGGGAGGCTGCTCAATAGAGCTTTCTTTTCTGCCCTCTCGTCGCTGCTTTTGTTCCGTTCGGACTGCAGAGCGCTTCGCTTGGTACGCAGAGCGTCGCTAGGGCGATTGCCTTTGGAGTGCTCGGTGCCGAGGGCCTTCGCAAGTTGTTCATTCGCCTTGTCGATCAGTTCCTTGCGAACGATCTCCTCCGTCGGATCACGGTCTTTGGAGAAAGAAAGGCTTTCACAAAGCTCTTCGAACCTTTGACTTTGGAACCAGTCGAGATGGCCAAGCTTCTCACGCAGACTGTCGCGCTCGCGTGTACGCGCTCTGGCCTCCTTGGTGGCCTGAACCTCCTCGGCTGAGAGCGCCCCGATCGCTAGGCGCACGACTGTCAGCCTTGTTTCAAGTGAGAGCTCTTGTGCAGGTGATCCTGAACCGGAACGCTTAGAACGCCAGTCGAAAACGTCATCCAGACGGCATTCCTGATCGCGCGTGAGCCATGCCAAAAGGACGTTCCAGACTTGCTCTGGCTTCAAGTTTCCAGGCACCTGATCTCGATACCCAGCACAAAATCTGTCGGAGATCACTGGCGCAATCGTTGGAGGTTCGGTGCCGACCAGAAGTTGGTCAAATGTCTCCTCGATGCGCTCTGCGCGGGTGGCGCGTGACGGCAGGTTAATTCCAATCGGACGGGTGACCACCCAACACTCGCCATCAATGATGACTTCGGCGCCAACAAAGCCGTTCGGCAACTTTTGCTGCATGAGCGGGCGCTGTTCGTCGTTGGCGAAGGTTCGCTCGCCCAAGCAATATCGGATCAGACGGCAGAACGTTGTCTTGCCGCTGCCATGAGGTGTCGCACCGGTTCCGTTCACTGACAGATCGGGAGACCAGATGATATTGACCCCGCGCCGAAGTTTGATGTCGCGCAACAGGGTCTGAGGATCCTGCCAGAGCGCCAGGCGCCGAACCCACATAAGCGGCCCTTGCTGCCCTTCCAGCAAGTTGAATTCAATCTCGGATGGTTGAAACAGATTAGGCTGCAAGATTGCCCTCCCGAATAAAAGGCAGAACTTCGGCCGATACCTGCGTCAGTCCATGCTCCAGATCCACACCTTCCAGCCTCGACCATACGAAGATCGCGCGGCCGACGGCAGGATCGCTTGCATTCAATGTCGATCGGTCAAGCCTCGAACCTGCGCTCCATTGTGTGCCATCGGATGAAACATCCACTACAGCCGAGGAAACGAGGTCATTGAAGGCCGCGCCCCAGGCTGCATTCCTTGGCGGGACAAGCTGGGTCACGCCGGTAGAGTGCGCCATCAGACGTTGCCATTCTCGGCGATCCGCTTCCGACAGGAACCCATCCAGCAGACTAGGCTGGAGGCAGGCGAGCGCTGCCAGACGGACGCGACGGACGTCGGACGGCTCCGGCAGGATACCCACCATCGCCCGGAGCTGAGCCCGTACCCTGTCTCGCTCACTGATACTCTGCGGCCAAGCCCAAACTGCATCCTGATACTGGTCGAGCGAAGAAAGCTGGATTGGTTGGACGGCGGCAGATGTTCCGTCAGCCATACCGAGAGCGGCAAACGTGCCATCCTGCTCCATCCGGTCCCAGGCTTCGAGGACGAGGCGGCGGGTGCGGTATTCTCCGTGTTGGCGGATTTCCTTTTCCTTGAGGACACGGAAGGTTTCCGAGGGGTAGTCGGGGCCCTTCACGTCGGCGGGGTCGAGGATGTAGCGCAGCTCGTCGCGGGTCAGGCCGTAGGCGCGGGCGTAGAAGGCGTCGAGATCGGCGCGGAGCAGCGCGCGGCGGTCCTCGTCCCAGGCGAAGGGCGGGCCGTCATGGCCCAGATCGCGGGCGAAGGGGGCAAGGCTGTGCGAGGTGTAGGTGAGTTCCAGCACCCTGGGGGTGATGAAGGCAAGGCGGGGTTCAGTGTAGTAAGAAGGTGAGACAATTGGAAACTGCTGAACATGAAAGAAGTTGATGTTGACACCGCCCACCTTTCTTCGAACGACAAAGTCTAAAACAATCGAAGCACAGTTAGCATATAACGCTTGATACAGGTGGACCGTCTTATCTGAATTCAAAAGATTCAGGCTATCTCCAAATCCCGCGACTGGAATTATGCAGGGAAGAAATGTCCTCTCATTTGAGGTCCCAGTCACCTTGTTGAAAACAAGCATTGCGCTGTATTTGAAGTCCTTGAGTGCCGTTTTAACCTCGGAATCTGGAACCCAATAAAATGGCTCCACCTCGAAGTTAGGATTTGAATGATCAGCAAGTTCCGTGGCGGGAAGAACTCTATTGCCCCTTTCTTCTCCGCGGCTTGCGTATGAGGTTGCGCGGTGATCATAGATGGCAAACATCTTCGACTCATAAAGAGGAACGTATCGTGCTTCGCGCAACACGCCTTCAGAATCCGGAAAACTCTTTGCTCCGGAACCTTCGGCTGCAAGCGCACTCTGCGAAAGGTGCGTGGATTTATTTAACCAGTCAGTTCCTTCGCGTTCCATTCCGTCTTCTAACAGCTGTTTCGCGGTTCGGAACAAGCTGCTGTCAGATGTCATGTTGAACAATCCTGATTTGAACTGTGCGCCCCATGGGTTTGTTTCAGTTCCGTTCTCCTCTCGGATTAAAACAGGCGCATTCCGATAAATTTTTGCAGTTAATTCAGCGTCCCAGCGTGATCGAAAAATCGGTACCGTTAGAGTGTTTGGATTGATTGCCGCAATTTGCTCTATAGATAAGGTGAAATTTCTCTCTGGCTCAGCAAGTTGAGCTGGTTCGGTAAGAAAAAATGCAAAATGAGCGGACTGCTGGTTGCGACCAAGAGTAAGTAGGCAGAACTTGAAGCTCCGATGCACTGAAGAAAAAATTGGCGCGGAGTTTTCAAAATCAGCAAGACTTGCAAGTCTTCTTTTCTCAACCAAATGAGCAAAGAAGACAGCTGTGGTAGCGTCGGTTGCGATGCCAGTCGGAACAATCACTCCAGCATGGTCGCGAGAAAGAGCGGCGAAAAGTTCAGAGAAGAGCGAGTATGTATTCACTTTACCTCGAGCTGTCAGGTCGAAGCGACCTGACTCGCGCGCAAATTCATTGCTGGCGTCGAATACCCGTTTCGCGACAGCGAACTCTTGGTAGTCATCCGGATTCGTCAAATGAAGGTTTTGGATTGCCTTTTTTCGAGCCGCCCCAGCCAATGCAGCAATCTCCGGTTTGCGCGCGGCGAAGTACTCCTTGTCAGATAGTTGCATTACCTCCCAAGGCGGATTGCCCAGCACCACGTCAAAGCCGCCGCGTTGCATGATATCCGGAAACTCCAACGGCCAATGAAACGCGCGCGCGCGTCGAGCGGCCTTGGGCGCGTCGACCATCGCTTGCCGCATCTTGCCCTGATTGAGGGCCATCCACAGTTCCTCGGTGGTCGGCACTGTGCGCTCCGACGCCCCCGTCGGTGCGCCGCCCACCTTGGGCAGCAGGAAGGCCGCCACATAGAGGTCCGCCGCCGCCTTGGCGCGGACAAAAGTCTGTCCCTTGCGCAGCTCCTTGAACCGCTTGGCCTTTGCCCCGATCTGCTCCACCGTATCCTCGGGCAGGTCGCGGAAGCCCGAGAAATCCAGCACCATGGGCTTGGTCTCGGGCATCGACCATCCGGAAGACCCGAAAAGATCAAGGCCGCCTTGTCCCTTCGTCGCGTCTTGATTGACCTTCTTGTAGTACTTTGCCGTGTCCTTGTCGTCGCCGGTCAGCGGCTTGTAGGCAGCGTCGGGAATGCCGTCCTGCAGCACCTGCAGGTCAAACACCCCCAGCAGCGCGTCGCCGCAGCGGATCTGCGCGTCGAAAAAGCCGAGGGGAAGGCCGGGGTCCACCGTCTCGATCCAAAGCGCGACCTTGGTCAGCTCCACCGCCATCGGGTTGCGGTCCACCCCATGGATGCAGCAGCGTGCGACCTCGCGCAGGGCGTGACGGAAATCGGCGAGCGAGGGCGTGCCCCCGGCCCGGATGCGCGCGAGCCGCGTGGCGATGCGACGGGCGGCAGCCAGCAGGAAGTGGCCCGAGCCGCAGGCGGGGTCGATGACCGAAAGCTTCAGCAGCGCCTTGGCGGGGTCGTCCGCCTCGGCCTCGGTCTTGTCGAGCACGGGGTCGAGTGCTGTGTCGAGCAGCGCCTGAACGAGGCTGTCGGGCGTGTAGTAGGAGCCGGTGGTCTTGCGCTGGTTGCCCTTCTGCTCGACCGCCTCGGAGGCGAAGACCAGCGTCTTGCCGTCGTCGCCCAGCTGCGGCTGGAGTTCGAGGAGGGATTCGTAGACCGAGCCCAGTTCCTCGGTCTCCATCGCGCGCCAGTTGACGGGGACCATGCCGGTTTTGTCGGCAAGCCAGGAGAGGCGGTAGAGCGCCTCCATGAAGGCGCGGTTGCGCAGGCGGGCGGTTTCGAGGTGGGGCAGCCTGTCGTCGGCGAAGAGGCCGCCGAGCGCGGGCAGCGCAAGGGCGGGCTGGCCATGCGTGAGGGCGCGGAAGACGATCTTCACCCCCTCGTAGCGGTCATGGTGCTTGTCCCATGTGGCGGCGCGATAGCATTGCTTGCGCAGCGACTGGAGCGAATAGCCCTGGGCGTAAAGCGCGCGCGCCTGGGGTTTGGCCTTTTCAGGATGGAGGAGGTTCCGGTCCTCGGCCACCATGAGGAAGATCAGGCGATAGACGAGGCGCAGGAGTTCGTTGAACCATTCGGTCAGGTTCACTTCGCCGGACTGGAGATTCGCGGCCAGGTCTGGGTTGGCCTCGAGGAAGCCCGAACCAAGGAGCTTGAGTGCCAGCTGGACCTGACCGGCCAGACGATCACGTGCGGCTTCCCCTTCCTTGGAGCCAGCGTCGCGCCAGCGTTCAAGGGGGCAATCGGTGGCAGGTGTGTCCGCCGTCCCGAAGCGGGAGCGGTGGATCAGGAGCCAGAGCGCTGCGAAGGAGGCGATGTCTTCGTTGGTGAACATCTGCGCCAGATCGGCCTCGATATAGGCCGGACGGGTCAACGAGGCGTTGTCCCGCATGAGGCGCAACTGCATCCCGTTGGTTACAATGCCCCAAAGGGCTTCGTCCCGATCATTCAGATGGTCCTGGAGTGCGAAGGCAGGAGAGCGCGACCTGTCCGTCGAGAGTGTCGGGCTGCGGCGATCAAGCAGCTCGGACGGCGGGACGACGACGACAGGCACGCGGTCGGACGCCGTCACGGCGATCGGTGCTGCTGCCACCGCGAGATCGGTGTACCCGAAGGTTTCCTTGAAGAAATCGGCTACGAAACGCGAGGTTGCTGCCGCCGAGGGGTGCTCGATCTTCGCAAAGGCGTCGAAATGCGATTGGCCTACGCGGAAGGCGGTGGCGATTTCTTCGCGGATCCGCAGCCCCTTGCGAACCCCATATTCCTCGGGGGATTGCTCGGGTGCCTGGCGCTGATCGATCTTGGCGATCATCGCTGGCGCGATCAGGTTGCCTTCGAGGCTAAGCGACGGCCACGCGGACATATCGGTAATTGGTTTGCGGGCCATGATTACACCTCCCCCGGAACAAGAACGAAGAGGCCAATGACGTCTGGGGGAATGATCGGCTCCACACTGACACGCGACGCGGACCCGGCGGCAGCACGAAGGCGGGCGTGGTCTTCAACCAGCTCCGCGGCACGCTTTTGCACGAAATCGGCAATCGGGCCGCCCAACAGGTCTGGAAAGGCTGCCTTCGCCGTATTGATCATCCGATCGCGGGCGACAGGCGCGAGGTCAGCGGTGGCGGGTGAGGCAAGCAGCGCGCGCGCCTCGCTGCCAGACGCGATAACCGTATTGCTGTCGAGGGCAACAAGGGCGGCTTCTTCTGCCAGCAGAAGGCGCTCGCGCCGTGCATGAACCGTGAGCTTGTAGCGAATACGCAATAGAGCGACACGCGTCATCTGAGTGACGGCGGCACTCGGCCAGGCCCCGACACGACCGACGCCCAGATCCGGCAGTGCTTCGTTGTCAAGAGAGGCTTCAAGCAGGCTTTCCGCTAAGGACGATGTCAGCGGATGGGTTCTGGTCAGAAGCGAAGCGCCTGAGGGCACCGGTTCCTGCGTGGCCAGTTTCAGAGAGCCCTTCAGCCCACGCTGCTCCAGCTTTTCCTTGAGGCTGTCCTGAAGGGCATGCACGTGGGCGAACTGCAGCGATTTCTTCTTTTCGAGGGGAACCCCGAACCGAGACATTGCGCGCTCGAGGAATTCGAGCGTTTCCGCTGGCGATCCAAGCAGGGTCTTCACCTTGTCCCATTCAGGAGCGACTTCACTCGGCTTCATGGCGTTTTGTGCAAACCGGGCGCGTGACCGTTTTTCATTCTCGCTTGCATCGCGCCAGCGGGTCTCCATCACCTGAATACCGTCGCCGATTTGCAGGTCCAGCGTCAGCTGCTTGTGGCTGCCACCACCACGGCGGAGCATCATTGCAGCCATCAGCGCATCAGTGACCGGTCCCCGTTCGTCGGGGAGAGGCACGGTGACGCCAGTCGCCTTGCGGATTTCTTCAGCCTTGCGGAGAATGACGTCCAACACGGCACCGTCGATGGCGCTGTCGGGCGAAAACATCATGATCGAGCGAACGAGTTCGGCGGGTTGACCGAAACGATCCACGCGTCCTTCGCGCTGTTGATGGCGCGTGGGGTTCCAGGAAAGGTCGTAGTGGATCACGGTGTCGAACAGCTGCTGAAGGTTGATCCCCTCCGACAGGCAGTCCGTGGCGACAAGGATGCGCTGATCTGTGGCGGCACTTTCTTCCGCCGCCATTTCCGCTACGCGGTCGCGACGTTCGTCCGGCGTCAATTCACCCGTGACGGCCTCCACAATTAGTTTGGGGAAAGCCTTGCGAAGCCCTTCCTTCACATGTTCGGCAGTGGCGAGGTAGCGGCAGAAGACGACGGAGTTAGCGCCGTCTTTGATCAAGGGTTTGAGGGCCTTGATGAGGGCTTTCAGTTTGGGATCTTCGGCCGTCAGAAGTTCGCTGGCCTTGTCGAGTAACCCTTGGAGAGCGGGATCATTTGAGAAGACGGTGTTTGGCTCAATGTCCACGGCGTCTTCATCATCGCCATCTTCGTCGTAAATCTGCGGCTCGAGGCGGTCGTCTTCATTGGAAGCCCGGTTTCGCAACGCGCTCATTGCGGCTGCAGGTGACGATCCGACACAGCGCATCAGCGCCAGAGTGCCCCAGAAGGCAAGACGGCGATCCTTCTGCGCGTCTCCGGCCCGAGACACGACCGAGAAGCAATAATCAAGCACGGCCTCTTGGAAGGCCCGATGCTCGTCGTTCAGACGATACGAGTATTCGGTGGTCTCGTGCTTGGGGAACGAGCGGTTCTCATCCCAGTCGCCCTCGACCAGATCGACGCGCCGCCGCTGAACAAAGTGCCTGACAAGGCGCTCGCGGTATTTCTGGTTGTCGAAGTTGACGGTCCCGAATTCCGTGTCGATCAGCGACAGAAGCCGAGCGAACGCGTCTTCGTCCCCGGAGTGCGGCGTGGCTGTCAGCAGGATCAACCGACGCGCAGGATCGCGTGCAAGGCCTTGGAGCAGGTCGAAACGCTGCTGCTTTCCCTTGTGCGTCCCGACGCAGGCGTGTGCTTCATCGACGATAACGAAATCCGGACAGGCCCTGGCGAACCCATCCCGACGTTTCTCGGCTTTGATGTAGTCAAGGCTGACCACCGTGAAGGGGTAGGCGTCGAAAAGGGTTTGCGCCAATGGGAGGTTGCGCTCCAGACGTGCCGCAGTCCCGGAGGTGACGGCAACGGCATCGATCCCGAAGCGATCCTTCAGTTCTGTGATCCACTGGTCCACGAGGTGCGGAGGGCAGAGAACCGAAAACGCATCGACCTCTCCGCGATCCATCAGTTCGCGGAGGATCAGACCCGCTTCGATGGTCTTGCCGATGCCAACGTCGTCGGCAATCAACAGCCGCGGAACCTGAAGCCGAAGGGCCATGAGAAGCGGGACCAGCTGGTACGTCCGAGGTTCAAACGCAAGCTGTGCGGCGGATCGGAACGGACCTGCCCCTCGGCGGAGAGTCAGTCGCAACGCGTCGGCAAGAAGGGCCGCCTTGGACTGCACTGTCGTACGCGTGTCGTCAGGCAGGTCGAAGCGAGCGGCTTCTACCGGTGTAAGCTCGAGATCCGGAGCAAGAACCACGATATCATTTTCATTGCCCGAGAGGGGGCGCAGGGCGAGCAGGCCCTCGCCGGGGGTCGGCAAGGCGACCCATTCACGGCCGCGCGCTCTAACAAGATCTCCAGGAGTAAAATTCACAGTCATATCAACTTTCAAAATTCTTCATGAATCCATCCGGCAGTCCTTCCGACGGTGCCGAAGGCAATCCAAAAACGACCCAGCCCTTGTTCATCGCGTCTGCCTCAGATTCTGCAGTCAGGTCAGCGGTCGTCACGGCAACCGCGAATGCGCGCCAAACGAACTCGAATTCGCGTCCACCAAAGCTCGCGGGCATCGTATCGACTTGGGGAATGCCTGCGGCGCTGAATGCCTCAAGCCATGGTGATGCCACCGTTCCAGCGGTTGACTTCGCAGCAAGGGAAATTGTGCCGCGTGCAAGATCGATCAGGAATTGCGCCACTTCCGGGCTCGAGCGGTCGATCAGCTCATGATCCGGTTGGTTGAAGTAGGACAGCAGGCAACGGTAGCAGCCGCGAACACAGCTTCCGTCTTTCTTCTCCTGCAACAGATCCGCATCACCCGCAGCAATCGCAGCATCCACATTCTCGAAGTGCATCAAACCCAGTGCGGTCTTCGCCACCTCGTTGATTGCTTTTCCGTCATCAATCAGGCGCGTGAGCACGCCGGCGCCGCCTTCCGTTGCCTCGTAGGCAAGGATAGCGCGACGGTTGTCCCTCGCGGGCAGCGGTTCACCGAGGATTTCGCCTTCTTCCAACTGGAAAACCACTTCGATTCCGCGCAGCAACGCATGCTGAACCGTCGCAATTGTCTGGGGCTCATACTGCTCCGGTTTTTCGAAGCGGAACAACAGAGCATTCTTTCTGTCGCGGACAATCGGGACAATGCGAACCGGCTTGACCACGTCCGGCGGGACGTCCGTGTCGCTGTCCTCGTCGTCGGATTTCGCCCAGTAGCCGGACCTTGGATCGATGTGGAAACCGAAGACAGTCTGGTCCTTTCGGCGCTTCAAGCCCTTGTTCAGACGGCTGATTTCCGCGCTGTTGGCGTATTGCAGGGCCAAGAGTGATGTCTCGCCGCAGACGAATTTGGCGTTGGTCACTTGGACCTGCCCATCCTTCTTCGGCCAGGAGAAGACGGTCTGGATGTCAAAGCCCTGCCGAACGCGCTCTTCATCGTTCGCCGTGATGCGCTCAGTCGGGGCGGCCTCGACGTTGTCGATGCGCAGAGTCTTCTTGATGGGGACCTCACCTGCCATGTGGTTGTTGCACCCATGGCAACGCTCGACCTCGCCCTCATGCGATGCGCCACAGTTGGAGCAGATGTAAATATCCTTGGTCGCCAACTCCGATCCGTCGCCCTGACGCACCTCGGGCGGCAGTTTGGCTTTCATGACCCGGTAGGCGCGGCCCTCATGATAGATCAGACTGCGCGGGCCGAATTCGGAAATGGCCAAGAAGCGGGCTCTGGACAGGAATGACCCCGTCTTACCCTCGCCAGGGACAAACGCGTAGAGCGGCAGGCGCGGGAAGTTGTACCCGGGCAAGAAGCCCTCTGTTGCCAGATACCGATAAGAATAGAAGTCGGAGCCATTCGAGGCTTTGCCTTGTTCGAGGATGGCGATCTGATCCTGGGCCTGCATCTGCGCTGCCTTGATCTTGCGCCGATCGGCTCCCGAGAGTCCCGTAATCTCCGAGCGGGTGTTTGCGTCGCTCAATTGCTTTCTGGCAGACCTGTAAAGATCCCTCCACCGGTCGAATGCATTGTTGAGCTCTGCTGAGGCCTTCATGGCCGTGTGAAGAACGAATTCTTCTGGGTCGTCCATCCAGATCGGGGTTTGCCCTCCGTCGGACGCTAGAATTTGTTTCAAGACCCGAGCCATCGGTCCCCGTGCCTGCGAGACCAGAGAGGGCTTGGATATGACCGCCAGCACGTCGTCCTTCAGCGGGAACTTGTCCCCGTTTAGGTCCAGAATTTCTGGAATATCTGGAGAAAGCGCCAGTTTCGCTTCCGCAAGCCACACCGCATGCAGGTGCGATCGGACCAGCTCTTCATTCGTGATGTCGAGTGCCGGCGGGCGCACAACACCGGCCACCATATCGTTTCGCCGCTCGAAGAAATACTGGTCATGCGGAGACCCCGAGGCGCAATAGGTCACGACAACCGCGGCCTGACCCGATCGACCGGCACGACCGGCGCGCTGCGCGTAATTCGCCGGCGTAGGTGGTACGTTGCGCAGGTAGACCGCGTTCAAGGCGGAAATATCAACGCCGAGTTCCATGGTCGGAGAGCAGAAAAGCGCGGGCAGGAACCGGTCAGACTCGCCGGTTGCCCGAATTTCCGTTCTGTACTCCGAGGTCGCGAGATGGTCCATGTCGTCCTGCTCGAAACGGAACCGCCATTCACGCCATTCTCGCTGCTTCTGCGAAACCTGAGCCGTGTGCTCGCGACCCTCCAGCCCCCAGTAGGAGCTGCGCCCGTCTCCAAGGTCACTGGCGATCGCGGTGTAAAGGTCGTGGAAATAACGGTTGCCGCGGTGGGTTTCATCATCGAGGGCCGGTCCAGGCACAAGCCGAACCGCAGATGGAGACAGGCGCCAGCCCGTCACATCGCTATCGAGTTCGACAGGCACCAGCAGCCCTTCGTCGCTCAGGAAGGCAAGCATCCCTTCCATGAACTCGTAGTACTCATCCTTGTTCAGCTTCGTGCCGAGAACGGACTTCCGGTTCACAAGCCGTGCGATCCGCGAATTGGGACCTGCCCGAAGAAGCGTTTGTTCTTCACGCAGCGTAACGACGTTCTTGCTGCCCGCGCGCAGGACAAGCGAGGACCGCGCTCGCGGATTTTCCTTTTGGTCAATTGCCCAAGGTTCCTGAAGCAGCATTCGGGATTTCTGGGCGACGCCGTCGAGGACAGTCAGGTCCAAGGCTTCGGTCTGAACAGCCAGGCCTTCGAGCATCGCGGACAAAATCGCTTTGAGAATTGCCTGCCGCTGTTCGAGGCTGAGGTCTCCCAGCGCTGGATGGATGGCCATGAAGCGCTCGCGATCTTCAGAGATTTCCTCGAGGCCGAGGAAACTCACGTCGATCAGGTTCAGGACAGACAAGCTGGGGTTGGTGAAGCGCCAACCGCGACGCAGGTCCGTCCAGACACGATGGGCGAGAACCTTCGCGAGCGACCGCTGGGCATCTTCACGAATGATGGCACCAGCATTCGAATCCAGCAGCCAATGCTGGCGCGCCTCTTTGTTGGCGGCAGTAAAGCCGAGCGCCTTCACCACCTGCAGGCCGAACTCGTCTTCTGCGAGCCCACCTGAGTCAGCAGAAATGACCGCGCGAAGGATTGCTCCGCGCAACAGGCTTACGAACAGGAAGTCATTGAAATGGCCAGACTGCAGGGCTGCATCCTGACGGTTATCCGTGAACCCCAAAAGCTTCCGCTTCGTCTCGGGTACGCCGCTGCCAGGTTTGTTCATCCACTCCAAGGCGCTGGCTACGAGCAAGGTTGTTGCCGAGCTTCGCCCTTCGCCGGACAGCCCCGCCAGCTTGCTGCGCTCTCGCATCCCCTGCGTCGGTTCGTCATGGCAGCACAGGCAGAACGCGAACTTTCCCGGGATGAACCAGAAATCGTTTCCGCCCGCTCCGTGGCGACCATCGGCACCCACGACGTAGGACACCGGCATACGCTTCTTGCGATACCCTCTCAGCCGTTCAATGCCGTTTTTCTCTTCTCGCCAGCTTTCGGGGTAACCCTCAAGCTCTCCTGTGAACTGAAAGTCAGTATCGCCGGGCGTCACCGGACAGAGATACCCTGCAACCTCGTCTTCTTCAGTGTCGAGCGGCGTGTCGTCGATGCTTCGGGGCAGAAAGCGCAGACTCCCATCATCGTCGACCTTGGTCACGACATGGTATTCTTGGCCACAGTTTCGGCAGAACCGCGTGGGGTAGAGGCGGTTACCTGGTGCTTCGGGATCCTCGAGCTGCCCTTCAAGAAGGATCCGACGCGGCTTGGCTGTGAGCGTCGTAAAGACTTCACCGGCACCGGAGATGAAACGGTGGAGCTTGAAAGCGAGAAAGGCACCGTCCTTCGTGCCGCCGCGCTCATGCTCCGGCAGACTTACCCGAGTCAGGAATTTCTCAAGATAGTCTCGGCAGGTTTCGGCATCGACCGCACTGGCCAGAGAAAGCTTTTCGACGGCCTCTTCGAAAGGGATCGGCTTCTTTCTGCGGAGTTCAAGTCCGTCGTCCAGTCCAAGTTCCAGTTCCGCCCACACTGAGAGAGGATGACGCTTCAGGGTTTCGTCATCGAGTACGTCCGGCAGGGGCTGCGTCAGGACCTTCTTCAAAGCGCCTTGGACGTGCTCGGTCTTCAAGGCGTCATCGGTTGCGCGCTGCAGGGACTCGTCTATGACGGCATCCGGGCCAATGTCGGTGCCAAACAGACGCGACGCTACCTTCGCGACAGCAAGAGCTCGTCTCTCGTCCGATCCCTCGGATGCCATCGTTGCCGAGGTCCCGATGCAGATTGGCTCCTTGTCAGGCGAGCACCTGTCCCGCAGGCGCCGAACGAGAACCGCCACATCGGCCCCTTGGCGTCCCCGATAGGTATGGAGTTCGTCGAGAATGATAAACTCGAGACCGGAAGCGTTCGAGACGACTTGCGAGTCCAAATCGTCCTGACGCGTCAGAAGCAATTCTGCCATCATGTAGTTCGTGAGGAGAACATCCGGCGGATTGGCAGCGATGCGCTCGCGCTCTTCACGGCTTTCTTGGCCGGTGTAGCGCTTGACCACCGGCTTGAGCTCATTGGGCAAACCAGAACCAGCGATGAACTTGTCAATCTCCTTCATCTGGCTATTTGCCAGTGCGTTCATGGGGTAGACGATGATTGCTGTTGTTCGCCGCGGCTTTCCTGCGCGCCGCGCCCGGATGATGGCGTCGACAACGGGCACGAAGAAGCAAAGGGATTTCCCTGAACCTGTGCCGGTAGTGACGACAAAACTTTTGCTTTGCTTCGCCTTCGCAATCGCCTCGGCTTGGTGCCGATGAAAGCGAAGTGGTGTCGTGCCGAACCGGAAGACCTTGCCGGTGCTCTCATCCAGATCACCCGTGGTGACGAGTTCGTCGACCGTCGGTCCCGCCATGAAACGAGGATTCAGAGACAAGAGGGCATCAGGCCAGAATTTTCCGGCGTCGTACTGGGCGTCGATCTCGGATTTCAGGTCGGGCGCCCGAATTGCGCTGAAGGAACGCGAAAAATGCTCGTAAGCACGGATCAATTGATGGTCGAACTCAAACGCTTTCATGAGGAAACCTTAATTTTTGGTGCCGCGACCGGCGCCTTCATCGAACCTGCTATCAACAATGCAAAGCTCGGGTAAGCCGTGCTGAATCCCAACGGTAACCGCGTCACGATTGATGAGGACGATCTGCCGACCCCCAAGTGCCCGGGCCTCCGTGGCGGTGTCTAACCCGAGGCGCTTTAGCCGCGTAGAGGAGCAATGCCTGTCGGGCCTTGATCCGCTCTTTGCCATTCCGCATCCCGTAGTCGAGCGCGGTGACCTTTGCCTGAGCCTCCAATTGACGGATGGCGCCAGCGGCTGAAAATAAGGTCAGCGGATTAAACCTGCGCACCGGCGTCGGGGTGTCCGCGTATTGTGGGAGATTGGCGATCCAGGAGTCCTCGCGGTTGAGGATACCGTCGGCGTTCGGGCGCAGTTGCGCGAGGTCTTTGCTGGCGTCGGGTTCAATGCGCAGAGGCTTGAAATTGGTGCCACAGACGTAGGTTCGCGCGCTTTTGTCGTACAAAATGCTGGGCAGCGCGAAGTTGATGTAGCGGTTTACGTCGATGGGCGCCTGGTTCACCGAAACACTGAGCTGGTCGATCAGATCACTTCTGTTCACTTGCCCCTCCCAGAACAGGCGGGACTCATTGAACTCGAGGTACCGCTCGACGCCCCAGCGAAGTTCCGGCCGGTCTCATTTTCAAAACTGTCTCAGGGCCTGGCCCTTAAGCCCGCGCACCCATGTTCTGTGCCCTGCGCAACGCTATCTGAGGGCCGGAAGGTAGGCAATCCAAAATGCGCGCAAAATGATTGTTTTGAAACTGGGTTCTATCTTCAGATGGCTTTGAGGTAATCCATGGTAACAACATGTTTTAATTTGATATTTTCCGCATCCAAGAGGCGTCGTAAGTGCGGAGATACAGGACGGTTACATTGGCAGTACTCCAAAGTATCCTCCCAGGGAGTAAAGTATTCCTCCTTTGGATACCCGCACAACCCTGCGGTGATTCTCGCAAAGGACATCACGCTGGGAATGCGTGACGGCATTTTGCCAGGAGAATACAAAGACCGGAATCACCTGTACCGAATGCGCGGATAGCCTTCATGAACCCCAAATATCCTCGCTTAGTTCGTCAAAAACCTGCTTGACCCTCCGGTTGTGCATCAGTTACTTCTTTCCCCATGAACCTGAACCGCCATATCGTATCTGCGGCCCCGCGCCTCATAGGCTGATCCTCCCGGATCGGGCGCAGGGCACTGTTCAGTTCACCGCTCTTGCTCATAACGACTTCACCGAATCAGTGGCTGCGGAATGCCGTTTTCAGCCATTGGATTGCGAGAAGAGCAGTGAGCCGGAACGTGTAAGACAGATCATTCCCTATCCTTGAGACCGGGCCGTTTGCGAAAACACGCAGCGGCCTTTTCTTTTTCGGATTTCTGCCCGGCCGGTAGGACTGCTGAAACTTGTGTCACAGTTTGGCGCAGGCACAATTTGTAAGGTCCTGATCTAGCGGGTGGGAGTGAAAACGGAATTTTGGTTTTCGTTGTATCACTTTGAAACAAAACAACAAAAAACCTTCTCGGAAGACGATCAGGTTGTTATCGTCTTCGGGTGCCCGGTACTGGGATTTTCGCTCAGGATCCGGCTTGATTTGAAACTGACTGAACGAGGAGAAACGCCGATGAAGAAATGACCCCTTCAAAAATGAAAGCGCCCGAACCTCGGCAAAGGAACGAGCGCGTTCATAAGGCAGATCAAAGTCCGCCTGTGTAGCAACAGTTCCATAGCAAATCCGGCTCCGGATTTCAAGGACGGCGACTGCCTCACCACCACGGCTGCATCCGGCCTGGACGCTTTGCGTCCGGGACCGATGGAGCACGCGCTGCACCGGTCAGCTCCCAGCTTTCGCATTCGGTTTTCACCGGGGCGGAGCGCCGGAAGAGCTGTGCCTGGTGCCGGCCGAGAGCGATCACCGCTGCCCAGTTCCGGGCCGCGGGCCACTCAACTGTGAGACACATCAATGTCCTATCCTTTTCAGCAGGAAGGCATCCGGCTTCCTGAACCCAGCCTTGCCAACCGCGATGTCGCGGCGGCCTCCAAGGGGCACTTCACCGGCCACGCCGTCCTGGGCGATGGTCCTGGACGCATTGTCCAACTCGAAAGCCATCACGAGCTGCAGTTCTGCCTTTGCCTGGCCGCCCGGCCGGAAACCGGCGAGATCTACGAGCAGGTTAGCTTTGAATGGCACGATGCGGACGGCGAGCTCCACCCCCACTACTTCGACTTCGTGGTGGTGCAGACCGATGGAGCGGTTATCGCCTATTCCGTGCGGCCTACGTACGGCGTGAGCGACGCGTTCTTCGAGGAGATGTGCCGGATCTCGGATCAGGCGCGGAAAGCAGGCTTCGTTGCCGATGTCCGCCTGCTGACGGAAGAGGACCTGGACCCGGTCGAGCTGTTCAATGCCGAACTGCTTCATTCCGTTCGCGAGGAGGATCCGGAGGCCGATGAAGCGGCGCGGAAAGCCGTTCGGGACATGCAGGGAATCGAAACTCTGGAGGTTCTCAGGGACCGTGCCGGCTGCGGCGCCATGGGCTTCCGGGCGCTGATCCGGCTGCTCCGGTCCCGCCAACTTCAGCTCGTCAGCCACGAGCGCATTTCCCCGAAATCCCAGGTCTTCAAAAGGGAGCAGGTCTGATGAAGCTGTCCTACGACTACCACAATGCAGTCGCACACGCGGCGTTCCAGCCGGTTCTGAACGTGCTGGACCTGCACCATCCGCACCAGCGGATTGAGATCGATGACTGGAAAATCGATCTGACGACGCTGATGCATTCCAGCGGCAGCATCGACTTTTTCAATGAAGAGGAATGGCTCCTGTTCGGAGTGACCACCGGACCTGAAACCGGTGAGGTCTGCGAACAGGCCGGCTTCGAATGGCACGATGAGGACGGCATCCTCCAGAACGTCAGCCACGAGCATATCTCCCCGAAATCTCAGGTCCTCAGGAAGGAGCAGGTCTGATGGGAATGATGGAGCTGTCTTACGACTATCGCAAAACCCGCATCGCAATTGGTGCCTTCGACCGCATTACCGTCAACGAGGTGTCTTACAGCTTCCTCTTCGAGAATGAAGCTGGGAAAACGCTGAAAATGGAGGATGGAACTGGTCGGGCCTATCAGTTCTCGCATGAGGAACTGAGCCGCCTGTCGTCGCTGGGACGTCTTCGCATTGAGGCGGATTTTTTCCATCCGGAAAAGGCGGCCCGGCAGCAGCAGTCTAGCACCAGCCTTCTGTCCGCTTTGCCGTTGACCCAAAACGCCCGGGTCTCGAAGCGCAGCGCCTATGTCGAGGCGTTCCTCGAAATGGAGCGCAATGGGGAAATCAACCGCACCGATGCAGCTATCAAAGCCAACGAAAAAGCTTTGATCGGTTACGCAACGGTGTACGCGGAAAACCTCAATCCTTTGGGCGTTGCCAATCCCGGCAAGTCGGCGGACATTTCGATTCCGCCAAAGCCCCGGACGCTGAGGACCTGGATCAAGGCGGCGGAACTTGATGGTCAGGCGGGTCTGCTGGACGCGATGCATCTGCGCGGGAACCGCAATCGGGTTCTTGGGCCTGAAGCGGTCGGGCTGCTGATGAAGGAAGTGCGCGGCTACATGAGCTGTGAGAGGCCGACTATGAAGACGATCCATGAAAATGTTCAGATCGCCTTCGAGGACCGGAATGCCGAGCGGAAAGAACGCGGTCTGCCTGCCCTCAATGTGCCCAGCAGGGAAACCACACGCCGCGCGATCCGGGCGCTCGACCCGTTTGCGGTGATCACGGCCCGCTACGGCGAAGCGGCTGCCCGCAAAAAGTTCAAGCCGGTTCTGAACGGGCTCAACCTGACCCGCCCGCTTCAGCGGGTCGAGATCGATGAATGGGAAATCGATCTGATGACGCTGATGCATTCCAGCGGGCTCATCGACCTGTTCACTGAAGAGGAGCGCCGCCAGCTCGGCCTGGACAAGACCACGAAGCGCTGGACGCTGACGGTGGCGATCTGCTGCACCACCCGCTGCATCGTGGGGATGGTCATTTCCACGGCGCCAAAAGCGCGGGCCGCGGTACAGGTGCTCCAGATGGTCGTGTCCAACAAAGGCCAATGGGCTGATCTGGTTGGCGCACTCGGTCATTGGGACATGTATGGTATTCCGGAACTGATCGTTACGGACTGCGGAGTTGCGTTCAAGTCGCAGGCCTTCCGCTTCGCTTGTGCCGATCTTGGGATCACCAAGGAACTGGCAATCGCGGGCTGCCCGGAAGTCCGAGGAACCATTGAGCGTGTGTTCAACACTGTCGCCTTGGACCTGCTGCCCCGCCTGTCCGGCCGCACGTTTTCCGACGTCGTCAGCAAGGGGGACGCAAAGCCGGAAGAGCGCGCAGCTCTGACCTTCGACGACCTGGCCTTCGTTCTGGTGCGCTGGGTTGTAGACATCTACCACAACACTCCGCACCGTGGTTTGGACGGCAAGACGCCCGCCGAGACCTGGCGCCGCTTGATGGGGAAATGGGGCGTCCGGCCGTCTCCGGACATGCGCCGCAGCCGGCTCGTCTTCGGCCACCGGATGACGCGCGTTCTCAGCAAAGAAGGCCTGACCGTTCTTGGCGTCCGCTATCATTCGGAACGGCTGGCCGACTGGATGCTGCGCAAGGACAAATGCGATGTCGACGTGCGCTGGCACCCCAAGGACATCGGCGCCATCGAAGTGCGGCTTGGCAGCGACTGGTTCACTGTTCCCGCCGTCGACCATGAGCTTGATGGTGTGCCCGCGCAGATCTGGCTGTCGGCCACCCGGGACGTGCGTTCCAGGAACCCCAAGGCAAAGCGGATCAACACCGAGGTTGTTCAGCAGGCGATCAAAGCGATCTCCGAACGCAACGCCGAGGCCATGGCACTTGCCAATCTGGTGGTCGAGGACTGGTCGCCGGAGCGCATTGCGCGGGAGGAAAAACGGATCTTCCGGGGCGTCCGGTTCGGCAAGCCCAAACAGCTGCAGAAGGCCAAGGACGGCATCGGCAGCTCTTTCCCGGCACCAGAAGCAGAAACCAGCAGAACCGAGAAAACCGCCAGCAAGAAACCGGCCTCCGCACGCCGTAAATCCAACTCCACCGACTGGACCATCGACGACAACTGATCATGACTGAGCAAGCAAAAAAAATCGCCGGCACCCTGGAAACCCTGCGCAACCTTCATGTCGGATCTCCCAGGGATGCGGAATTCGCGTCCCACCTCGACCGGCTCCTGAAACGCGATACCTCGGGCAACCTGCTGCCCGAGGCTTTGCGCTTTACGTCCACCGGCGAGACGCGCGGCATCCTGGTGATCGACGGGCCCGGCGGCGGCAAATCCACTCTGGTGCAGCGGGGCCTTTCCCGGCACTCTGTGCTCTCCCAGATGCCGGAGGGGCGCCCTCTCTACCTGGATACGGTGGTGCCGAGCCCCGCGACCCTGAAGAGCGTGACGCAGGAGCTTTTGACCCGCAGCGGCTACCCCGTGAAGTCCGGCCGCAGCGAGGTCTGGAGCCAGCTCCAGGTGTTCCGTGAACGGCTCCACCTGCTCGGGATCGCTGTCCTGTGGATCGACGAGGCGCATGACCTGTTCTGTGCCGACCGGAACCTGATCCTCAGGGCGGTGAAGACGCTGATGCAGGGGGAGCACCCGGTGATCGTGATCCTGTCCGGTACCGAAAGGCTCCGGGAAATCATCCGCACCGACGCGCAGGTTAAGCGCCGGTTTTCCACCATCAACCTGAAACCGGTCGCTGTGCATACGGACAAGGAGCAGTTCGCCACCCTGATCAAGCAATACTGCGCCCGCGCGGAACTGGAACCCCCTCAGCAGGAGGATCTGGTCGACAGGCTGTTCCATGCCTCCCGCTACAGGTTCGGGCGCTGCATCGAGACCATCAATGCGGCAATCGAGCAGGCGCTGAACCATGGTGAGGCGGCTCTGGATATCTGGCATTTCTCTGAAGCCTGGGCGTTCGACGAGGGATGTCCGCTCGACCAGAATGTGTTCGAGGTTCCGGAATGGTGGATGATCGACCCGGATGCGTCCGATGAGGAGGAAGAGCCCAGGAAACCGGCCAAACGCAAGCGGAAGCAGAGGGCATGACCATGGACAAGCTGTATCCCTCTCTTCCGTTTGCACCTGGTGAGACGCCGCTGTCCTGGGCTGCGCGTCTTGCCGCCCTGCACACCGGTGGCGGCCTCCGACCTTTCCTCAATGACATGGATGTGCCCTTCATGCGGCTCGCGGGCGGGTATGCAGATGCGATCCGGCGCCTCTGTGAACTGGCTGGTCAGGACCACAATGTGGTTGGGCATCACACCATCCGCAGCCTGGACGGCAGGCGTTTTGAGTTGCGCGGCGAGGTGTTCTCCAAGGACTTCATGACCGGCCGTGCGACCCGCTTTTGCCCTGCCTGCCTGGCCGAAGATGAAGGTGGCGCCAGCCGTCTCCACGCACGGCGGCGGGGGCGGCTGGAGTGGCTGCTGGCTCCGGTCAGGGTTTGCCCGCACCATCAATTGCCCCTGATCGAGCGGCAGCGTGATGCCTGGGACGGCAAGGCCCGGGAACTGCAGCTGCTGGTGCCTGAAACCGGTGCGGAGCTGCAGGCGCTGGCGGAGCCGTTGCCGGCCCGCGCGCCGTCGCCGCTTCAGGACTATGCGCTTGGGCGCTTTGAGGACTCAAAGGGGCCGGACTGGCTTGATGGCCAGGGGATCGAACAGGCAGTCCGCGCAACCGAGATGCTGGGGGCAGTTCTGAGGTTCGGTGCTGGCGCCAAGGCCCGCGGCATGGGGCAGATGGACTGGGATGAAGCTGGCCGGGCAGGGTGGCCGTACACGTCCCGTGGGCAGGAGGGTATCACAAGGGCACTGGACCTTCTTCTTGCAGATGTGCAGGGCCGTTGCGACGGGCGCCTGCGCCGGATCACGACTTACGGCATGCTCTACTCCTGGCTTGCCTCGTCGAAATTGTCCAAGGATCCGGGCCCGATCCGCGATATCCTGCGCGAACATATCCTGGATAACATGGATGTGCAGGCGGGGCAGCCGCTGCTCGGGGAAACCGGGATGCAACCGCGCCGGAGAAGTATCGCGTCATTGGCGGCATCTGAGGGTGTTAATGATGTCACTCTCAAGAATGTGCTCCGGGCCAAAGGTGTGATCTCGGAGACCGAGGCGGAGCTGCCGGGATCCCATGTGCTTGTGAATTACGAGACCGGCAAAACGGTGGCTGCGGAGATGAAACGGGCGGTTGCGGTCACGCTGTTGCCGCAGGTTCTCAATGCGTCCCGGCCTATGGTTGCAGCCTTGATGGACGAAGGGCTGCTGACGCCGTTGCACGACGGCGGGCTGAAACTGGGCAAGATCAGCCGCGCGGTCGATCGTGAGCATGTGGACGCGCTTCTTGCCAGCATCGAGCGCATTGCCACTCCCGTCGGCGAGGCTCCCGGTAGCATGGTCAGCCTGGCAAAGAGCGCTGAAATCAGCCGGAAGAAGATGCAGCTGGTCCTTTCCGCTGTGTTTGGCGGCCGGCTGCAGCGGGTCATGCGGCTCGAAAATGAGCCCGGCCTCAGCGGCCTCCTGGTCGATCCGCGCGAGGTGAAATCCCTCACTCAGCGCGGGCGGCCCGGCATGAGTATCGGTCTTGCGTTCATGATGCTCGGCATCGGAGCGGCTGCCGGCAAGCGGTTGGTCTCAGGCAAGTTCGGCGGGACAGTTCTGAAAACTGTTAGCGTTCCGGGCGAAGAAGACGCGTGGGTCACGCCCGCCGCCATGGCCTGCTTCCGCAGCAGGTACGTGACCTTCAAAAGCCTTCTGATCGAGGCGAAATGCAAGCAGCCTCAGTTGAAACGGATGCTGGCTGCGCACGAAGTGAAACCGGCTTTCGACCCGAAAACCCTGGGCGCGATTCTGTATCGAAGGGCTGACCTGCCGGAATCCTTGGAAATCTGACCTCCCAATGCATGCACCACGCAGATTGCCGCCTTCGGGCGGCATTTTTTTGGAACTTTCGATGGCAGATAATCCCGTGGAAAATGGCAGAAAAGCCGCCCCGGCTGGTTTTGCGCAGATATGGGGTGTTTTAAAACAATGACTTACAAGGTGGGCGCGGGCATCAATGGCATTTTTTCAGTGGTCCCGACATCTCGATAGTCGGACGCAGCATGACCTGCCCATTCAGAGGCGCTTCTTAGCCTTCTGATGCACAGTAAAGAGACCACCGGGAGCCCCGCTCTCGGTGGTTTTCTATTAGGCATACTTTCTGCAAAACACCGACTTTGTTGGAGGTTTCTTTCAGGAAAAGCAGCCTGCCTTCAACGTGGAGTTCGCCATCGGCTCCCGGGAAGAGCGAAAAAAAACTCGCTAGCTGCGCATCCGTCAGCTAGAAGAGATCAGACATGGTCAACACTCAGTTTTCGAACCGTGAGTCACGCATCCTGCCAGAAACCAATCGGCCTCCCCCTCGGTGAAACGATCGAGCCTGTGAGCGATTTCCTGTCAAGCCCCTGGAATGCCGACGAAAAGCGATGGCTCTTGGGACAAGAACCATCTTCAACGCGGCCATCAAATCACCATGGGCCTACGACAGATAGACCGTTTGCCGCAGGGCGCAGGCTGCTGAGAGTTTTGGATTTTTGGATGTCTTCACATCAAAATGTGAAATGGTGCGGTCGAGAGGCACGTCATATATGTTTTAATTCATTTACTTAGATACACTTGCGCGTTAATAATGCGGATTACGGAGCAAGTTACGTCGATCTCATCTGCAACAAGAAACAAGCCAAAAACACCTCTAGCGCTATCTTTTTTGCTTTCTTCGATCCCAAGACGCATCATCAGTCCAGCCAATGCGTATGTCTTCAATCTGCCCCAGGCGCCCGCAAACTGTACATCGCGCGCGGGCACAAACAGGGGCAGGATCAGCTCTATAAGACACCTCTATTGTCCCGACATGGCCGCAGACACACCACATATGCATTACGTGCGGCACCTCAACGCCTCCATTAGCCGTCAGGAACATTACGGGAACAAATTGCAAAATTCAAGTATCGGTCTATCGTGTCTAACAGCACCCGGTAGGCTAGAGGTACAAACTTCATGTGTGGAAGATTGGGCAGGCCAGACCTTACATGGCGACAGCTATATGAGTTGGAGCGCCGCTTCCTCGGCCCGCCTATACCGGTGCGCGACCCCAATGCGATTGAGCTGTCAGCGAGCTGGAATGTAAAGCCTACCCAGCTGGTGGATATCGCCTACCTGAATGGAAAGCGACTGTTCAGTACAACGGCCCGCTGGTGGTTCGTGCCAAGCTGGCATCGCGGCGATGTAAAGGACTGGAAGCGCAGCACCTTCAACGCGAAGATCGAGACAGCGGCCGGTCTGCCCAGTTTCCGCAATGCGTGGCGTTCACAACGATGCATCATCCCCGCAGCAGGCTACTACGAATGGACCGGACCAAAGGGCAATAAACAACCCTGGTGGATCACGACCGATAGCAACGCCCCTGCCCTGTTCTTTGCCGGGCTCTATTCGCACCTGAGAGATGACCTGCACACGTGCACTATTCTGACGCGACCGGCGTTGCCCCAGATCAACGAGATACACGCACGCTCCCCGGTGATCCTTGCGGATGATCAGATCGACCCTTGGCTCTCAGCGGCCCCTGAGACCGACGAAGCACAGAAACTAGGGCTAGCTTGGAACGACCGAATGAGAGCGCATAAAGTTGCCCCCTTTGGGCGCGATGACGATTGCATCGAAATGATCGAGCCAAATGGCACGCTATTCTAGCAGCGCTCTGTCTCAGCCATTCTGCAACATTCCTACCAAGTGCAACATCGACTCGGGGCACTGACGCAGATGGCAGGAAGAGGGCTTTCCTAGGGAGACGCTCCATGGTGCGATAGCGCGACAAAAAATGGCAACGAAATAGAGCTCGCCCTGCGATCAACTCTCGCAGTACAGAGCGGGTTCAATGGCAGTAAGAAGCACGGCGTATTCGCGACTTTGCGGAGGGGGTCTCCAAATGACGATATCGCCCACCAGAATAGCGGCGACAATCGAGCGCATGGCCCGCAGCGATAACCGCCGCCCCAATATCTTGGCCTTCAGCATAGCAGACACCAATGTAGCGATCATAAGAACGTTCGCCGTTCAGGCTGCATTCAATACTCTTACCTGCGAGGAAGTTGACCATCCAACGCCTGGCGTCCTTCCCCGCTCTGGTTTTCAACTCCGGCGCATCGACACCCTGTAGTCGAACTGGTGTTCCATCAACCACGATTGTGTCAGCATCTCGCACCCGTAGACCAGCAGCCAAAGCGGGAATTGAAACCACTAGAGCGAGCGCCACGGCAATTGCTGGTCTCATCGCGACCGCACTGGATAGTCTCATTCTGCTACGCCCTAATGTTCGAAACTGTTGCCGTCTCCGTAGCATCGAACCCAGCCGAGGACAGCCTAAAGTTGCTGCCACCGCTCCCATCCCGACTTGATATGGGTCAGCTTAATGCCGCACGATCCATTCAATTTATAGGTGATTCATTTTCCGGGGGAACCATGCGCAAATTTTTAAACGTACTGGCAGTTTTCGTTTTCATTGGTATTGGGGACAATGCAGTCGCGGCTGATCTGAACCACAGCATGTCGGATCTACAAGAAAGTACCAGCCCAGCTGCCTACACGGCGGCAACCTGGAAACGCCTTCGTGCGCTTGGCATCGACACTGAGACAACGATCTGGAATGCCGCTTGCTGTAAGACCTGCCGCAAGGGCAAAGCCTGTGGCGACTCTTGTATTAGTCGCAGCAAAACCTGTCGTAAAGGCAAAGGATGCGCTTGTGATGGATAAGGATGGCCTTCTCTTCCAGAAATCTGCAGCCTTGGCAAGAGGAACTCCCAGCCCGGAGCGGTCGTTCAGAAACAGTCAAAATGCTGGAACGTAGTTTCCTCAAACCTACCATGCACAACCAGATACTGAAACCTACGCAAGAGCTCGTAGTTTTTCTACTGCTAGTATTTTCATGGCAGAGGCGGTCTCTACCTTGACTATCTGGCTAGGGATTTGATTGTGGTGTATCTCAACAGATAGCCCCTAAATGTGGTGATATTTCGATAGCGGAAGGACAATCAGAGCGTGTACAGAAAGATCATCAAAGTATTTCTCGGTTCTCCGGGAGACTTAGAGGAGGAGCGAAGGGCTGCGAAGGGCATTGTTGATGAGGAAAACGCCAATCACGCAAATGAGCTAGGCTACCATATTGACTTGGTCGGTTGGGAGGACACTGTCTCTCAAAGGCGCCGTGCACAAGACGCAATCAATGTTGATTTAGACCAATGCGAGTACTTTGTCGGTCTAATGTGGAAGAAGTGGGGCACTCCTCCGGGTCCGGATGGACATCCTTACTCGTCCGGTTTCGAAGAAGAATATAGAAGGTCGGTTGATCGACACGAAAGAACGGGTAAGCCGGAAATTTCCTTATTGTTCAAGGAAATCCCTAGCGATGACCTTTTGGACGTTGGTAGGCAGCTCGAGAAAGTTCTCAGGTTTCAAAAGGAGATAAATGAAGAGAAAAAGCAATACTATCAAAAATTCCTGGATTTACGAGATTTCGAGAGACGTTTTCGAGCGATAATAGCAAAATTCCTTAAGGATCAACAGCTCGAAGATAGAAGTGTTGAAGAGAGCGACCCTCGACAACCTAAATCAATAGAGGACAAAAGGAATGGCCAGGAAAGTGGGGATAAGCAGTCAGAGCTATTCGACGCGAACGAATTAGAATTCATAGAACAGTTTATCGGAAAAGAGCAAGAAGGGGATAACGCTTTTAGTGCTGCCGAAGCCGCCCGTTTTAGGCTGCTAGCGTGTAGTATATCGCAATCTGGAAACGACA
Source organism: Phaeobacter sp. JH20_29 (assembly GCF_048056175.1). Classification (NCBI taxonomy): domain Bacteria; kingdom Pseudomonadati; phylum Pseudomonadota; class Alphaproteobacteria; order Rhodobacterales; family Roseobacteraceae; genus Phaeobacter; species Phaeobacter sp. JH20_29. The sequence continues at coordinate 227,929 of NZ_JAYMWO010000018.1, read as the reverse complement.
ATATCGAACTTGGCAACCATGATGCGAACCTTATCTATCGGGACCTTCGCCACGTCGTGCTATCTAATAGGGAGCGTGAAAGTTTGCTGTCGACGGCCCTAGAAAGTCTCAACACTTCAACCGTGCCCTTGTGGCATTGGTTGTTTCTACCCGACTTTCAAATCCGTCGTAGGCTGCCGCTACGTACACTATGGGGGGGAGAAAGGCGTCGTCGAAACGCTTTTGCACTTCTTGAAAAGCTGGAAATATCGCCAACTGATTTTGAGGGTGGTATCGACAAATCAGATTTTCTAAAATTTTGGTTCTCCGAAGGTGTACCCAATGACCTTGTCATTTCAGCCCTGGAGTATTTAGGGGCTGTTGGGGATGACGGACTAGAAATTGAGTGGGAAAGGTTCATTGGTAGTTCTGAGGCAAACATTTCGCGTGCAGCTGTAAGGTCCAGTGCGCGCATCAAGGCTAGGTTTAACGCAACTGCGGCTTTACGGTTTGTCGCAGAGCATGAAGGCACTGACTTAGGAAACACGCTGAGTGAAGAGCTACTTGCAAACATTGGTGCAATCGAGACCGACGTCTTGCGCGAGTGCCTAAATAACAGAACAAAGCCTTTCCGAGCAGCTATCGCCGCCGAACTCTTGAAACGAGGAGCCTTAACCAAAGCTGACGCACAGCTGATTTGTGAGAGTTCCGAAGCCGATATTCGTTACATCGGTGTTAGAGCACTAGCGAAGCTGAATCCTGGATTGAGAATGGGCGAAGCCAGAAATATTTTGGTGAAGCCCCGCAAGTCTACTTCGCAAGGTCTATTTTCGTCTCCGCAAGACAGGGACTATCCTGGTGAAGAGGCGTATGAAAACTATAAGGTAAGCGTCCTGGGGGATCTGCCATACAGCGAATTGCTCAGCAGACAAAGTGACGAGTCTTTTTACTCAACTGAAGCGACGCTAGCTCTTTATTTGAGCCATTTCAAGAGAGTGAAACCTGAGCTTGTGGAACACCTCCTAGATGGTTTCGAGAAGTTTTGCGCTGGTAGATGCGCCGCTACGGAGGCGGAACCGTCTGATGCAGTCTATGCATATGTTAAGAGGAACTTGATTCAATCAGCGCTCGAGGCATTTTGCCTACGTGCCGGGAAACCGGACTTGGCTACCGTCCGGGCCGTCCTAGATGAGCATGAAATCGAATTCTCGGTCGATATTGCAAATTTCCTATCCAAGTATGGTCAGTGGGAAGACGCGGCACGGGTTGCCAAGATTTCAGGTAAAATGAAATATGTACGTGGTACATCAATACTTTCGATTGTTGATCATTCGAAATCTTACCAACTTGCGGCGAACGTGATCTTGAAACTCGGAAAGCAAAGAATTGCGGACGTGTGGAACTTGGATTTTCCAAATTCGGTCAGATCACAGCTTGTGGTCCAAATGACAAAAAAACACTTTTCAGCTTTCGATGATCAAAAAATAGTCGACATGCTATTGTGGGATAATGACTCCGTGCGCGAGACCGTTGCCCTTAAAGCCGTCTTGTGTTTGTCGAAAGCAAGACTGATGAAACTTCTGAAATCGTACTATGAGGTCAATAGTAGCTACTACTACAATGCAATATTTTGGCTCGATTTGGGCGTATCTGCAGACCGAGAAACAAGCCGAAGAGTTGCACTAAAAGAACTAGAAGAAAAATAATTCTGATGATGAAGGGGGGGGGCTGCAATCGGATGTCTGTTTTTCTGCAGGTCCACTGCAGAGGACCTAACTAGCGAGTTACTAGTGTCCACCTGAACTGCACCGGCTCCACTAGTGATCCGTCACCATGATGACGCTCTGAATAGGGCCGGTCAGTCCGGTCCTGACGCTTGCCGGACCCGACTTTGCAAAGTCAGCTCTCTGCGCCTAGTCAACATAACACCAAGAACACAGAAGCCCCGCTCACTGGCGGGGCTTACACGTTGCAGTCATGCGGGTATCCGTTCGCGTCACCCATGACAGCCAGTTATCTGGCAGTGTCTCAGGATCATCGGGCATTGTCACCCTAGCCTCCCCGTAGGAGTCACATCCCGCGTCACCAGCGATCAGAGTTTCGCCGCAGCTGCTCAATGTCATCATCGCGATCATTGCCGCGCAGATCTTCCACTGCCTCACGGCCGACCTCCTTTCGCTTTGCGCTGTCTGTCAGCGTCTCGATGTAGGTTTCCTTGCGTACCTCTCCCTCTCTGGACCGCCCATAGACCCAGATAGCCGCGAGGAACGCCCCAGCGGCCACCAGATAGCCCCAGAAGCGGAATAGCAGGGCGGAGATCACTTGCCCTTCTCCGGGGCCACCCAAGACGCCCAGAAGCCAATCCCGGCCATCAGCAGGGCGACCAGGGCAGGCCAGCCCGCGCCGCCGATGAGAGAGCGCACCAGCGCAACCGGATCATCTGATGCCAGGATCACCGCAAGCACCGGCCCGATAGCTGTCAGAAGATGGCGCAACTGCCCTTGCACCTTGGGGTTTCGTAGCTTGTTCATGTCATGCCTCATTTGTGGAAATTGGGGTGCCGCTAGGGGTCAGGAGAATGCGACGGCCTGTGATCGGGACGCCAATCGGCCAGCGCGCCGACAGCAGCCGGGACTTCGCGATCCGGGTGACGGTGACAGCGTTCGCCTGATTGCCGCCCAGAACGTGATAATGAGTGTCGTCCTCGCCGTGATAGAACCCGACGTGACCCGCCCAATGGTCCCGGCTGATCCGCCAGAACACCAGAGTGGCCCCGAAGGCGGGATCGCACTCAGCTCCCCAGTGCTGCCAGTTCCGGGCACCAAGCGGGTTCCCAGGCAGATCAATGCCTGCATCCGCCGCCCGGTGACAGGTCGCAACGAATGCGCCGCACCACGGGATATCGCGCGGGTCGATCCACGCCACAGAGGCGTCAAACCAGCGGCGCAGGGCTGCGGTGTTGCGCTGCTCATGCAGGCCGCGCACCTTGGCGGCTTCGGCCATCCATGGCAGATCCGACCGCTCTTGCACGGCAGGCATCAGCGCCGCGCGTGTCAGCGGGCCGACATAGGGCCGCGCGCGCAGGCCAATCGACCGCTTGAACGCGACAACCGCGGCGTCCGTGCGGGGGCCGCGCAGGCCATCATGCGGGCCGGGGTCAAAGCCCAGCTGAGAAAGCCGGGTTTGCAGCCAGAGTGTTTCGGCGTTCATGGCGTCACCTCGAATGTGTTACTGGTGCGTCTGACCTCGCGCGCGCGACCCTGCGTCGGATGGATGCGCCAGAGCGTGTTCACCCGGTATTCGCCGGGCGGCAGGTGGAGCGGATCCGCCCATGTCCACCAGCAGAGATCGAGCTTGTCGGGCAGCTGGTTTTCCGGCCGGTAGTCATTGGCTCCCCGATAGGTGCGATAGGTGGACCAGCCATAAGAAGCACGCGCCATGATGGTCACGGTCCACTCAGCCTTGAATGGCCTGTTGATCTCGCGATCAAACTGCATTTCCGGGCAATCACCGGCAGAGGCGTCTGCGACCCGTACCTCCCCCGCCTGAAACCACCAGCTGGTGGGTAGCGCGCTGGTCATGAGGCTCAGCGCAAGCACCACCCCCCAAGCCGCGATGATGAACTTGCCCCAGGTCATTTCTTATTCCCCCGCAACAGTCGGACTGCATCCTCGATGCCGAGGGAGAGCACCTGCCGGGCGATATGCTCACCCGTCAACGCGATCAGCGCACAGACGGCATAGGTGTAGATCTCGCCGTCCAGCTCCAGCCAGTCCATCAGCGGCTCTGTAAACACCAACGCGCAGCTGATCGCTGACGCCGTGGTGGTGACGGCACCGAAGATCGTAATCTGCGGCGATGCCCGCAGCTTGAGAAGAATGGCGGCGATCATCGCCAGCCAGAATTCCGGTGAAAACAACAGGTCTCGCATGTGCCTATGTCAGCTCCATTTGTGGATGGTGACGGCCAGCACCATTGCCAGCCTGCGGATGCGCCCCACGCCATCGGCGCGGAGGGCTTCGGAAAACGGTGCGGCCGCGCTGACCCGGCCCCAGCCGAGGACATGGATCGCATAGTCATGCAGCGCGGCGGCTTTCAGGTATCGCGGGTTGTGCCGGTCAAAGATCCACCCGGCCCAGCGGGGGATTGAGACATCAAAGGGAAACCCCTGCGGCACGTACAAAAAGAGACCGGACCCCTTGGCTCCGATCTCCCATGCGATTGCTTTGGTGGTGTGATAGCCCGACCCGCTACGGGCGCACCAATCAGGCGGCTGGCCAGCCATCCAGAACGGCCTGCGCGCCATTGGGGAGATGACCCAATCCAGCAAGCAGCGCCAACCCCGGCGCTACCTCTGGATCGTCGCGCTGCACCTGTTCGGCCATATCCAGCATGATCCACATCGCTTTCAGCTCTGGCGCATCCCGCGCCGCCACCAGCATGTCAGGTGTCATGCCGCCAAGAAACATGCACAGCCGCATGAACCCGATCTTGGTCAGCGGCTGATAGACCGGATCCGGCACCGGGATATCCTCAACGCCCCAGGCGGCCCCGTCCCACGTCAGGCGCTGGGTTTCCGGGTCGTGATCAGGCTGCGGCGGTGCCGCGATGCAACCAGCATCTGCGATTTCCTCAGCGGTGAAGCTGGCCGGATCGGTGCGGCTGCGCCCGTCGCTGAGACGAATGCGGAAAGGGAGCGGCGCAGGATAGCTGCCGCCTTTGGTGTAAAGGGTCATAGCGTCACCTTGTAAATTCGATTTGGGGAGAAAACGATGAATTCGGGGGTGTCGGAATCTTCCCTGAAGTACACCGCTTGCGCTCCGGCAATGTCAGTATCGATCTCGGCCAGATGGATCTGCCGCCCTGTGTCGATGATCGAAGCGACGTCCCAAGCCTCAGAAAACTGGAAAAGTCGGATGCCTTCATTAGACCCACGGGACCATGTGGCATAGGCATTCATCCCGTTGCTAGAAAAATGGGCGTGATCAAGGTTATCACCAAACGGGACGATATTTGACGCCGTCTTTTCGAGAGTCAAAGTTGTAATGTCCCAAGGGGTGGACATGTTGTATTGACCGATATCGCGGCCCTGGGTTGCATAAAGCTTAGCCCCGTCGGCGCTGATATCGATGTTCCGATCCTGCGTAACAATGGCATTGCTCAAGCCTGAGGAATACGCAGATGCCACATCCCAAGGGGTGGACATATCGTATTGATAGACGCGGTTGTTGTTCAGTTCGTTGACATAGAAACGTGTTCCATCCGGCTTGAACTTCACCCCCCATGGCGAACTAGCAACGCCACTCATCGAGAAGGTGGACCCAGCCGTCAACGTGGAGGTGTCCCAAGCAACACCAAAGTCCCATTGCTTCACATTCAGAGCCGAAATATCGACGCTGTATAGCCTCATACCGTCCGGCTTCACATCCAGCGATCGATCAGCGTGCGCATGCGTGAAAATCTTCGTACTATCAAACTTAAACCCAAACCCGACATCCAAGCCGCCGTTTCGCTGACCGGCCCGCAACATGCGGTCCCCGCGCATGGTACCAATCATGCCACCCATCAGAGATCATACTCCAGGGCGCTGAAGCTCAGCACCGCGTCACCTGCGGTTGAGGCTTGGGCCTGCACCTGATCGCCTGCACTCAGGATCAATGTGCCGCCCATCGGATAGATCGGGCCGGTACCGTTCGGCTTGATCGTTTCATCCTGACAGAGCTGCGTAATCGCGTCGCCGTCCGACGCATCCAGCCACTGGACTGTCACATCCACCTCGTTGGCCGGATCGATCGGGGTGATCTGAAGGTGTGAGACCATCGCATAGCGACCGGCAGGCACGGTGTAGACCGTCGCCATGGCATCAAGCGCGAGGCGTTTGGACACAGGATATTGCGACATCGGGTTCTCCTTAGAAATTCGCGGCGAAGACCAGCGCGAGGCGGGCCATTTCGTCCCTGGTCTTCGCGACCGGGTTCAGGTTGTGCCAGTTGGCGGGATCTGCGGCAGGATCGATGGCCGAGGTGAAATCGGCCTTGGCTCGGTAGGTCAGCCCATCCGTGGGCGACCAGACCGCATCGCCATCGCTATAGTCGCCAGCGGCCCAGCGATCCGCGTTCACGCCGCTTTCAAACGCGGCGCTGGCCTCTGCCACCGCTGCGGCCTGTGTGGCCACCTGCTCTGCCGCTGCGTTGACCTCCTGCGCCTGCTGATTGCTGGCAAGCGCGCGGGCCGGAATCTCGCCCAGGAAGATGTCAACGTCGGCGGAGAACTCAGCAGGCGGATCATCGCGGCTTGGAATCTTGGTGAAGGCCGGCACATTGGTGATAGGCATTAGGTCACACTCTCCACTTCTAGGTTGAAATTGGAATAAACGGCATTTTCATAGCGGGTTGTGATCTCGCGCGGGTATCCGTAGACAATCGCGCCATCGCGATTTGGATCGCCAATGTAGAGGCAAGGAATATCTGATATTCCGCGCAAGAAATCGTAGACAAAATCGACCTGCGGCGTGTCCAGATCGATTTTGAAACTGGCCAGATCTGCCTTTCTGCGAGGCACGATATTGACGGTGCCAAACTGATCCCGGTTGATGTCTGAGAAGTTCATCTGATCACGACCAGTGCCGTATTGTGTGATACCGATCTTTCGCTGGGCACCAATGAGCACAGCACCAACCAGCACAATGCCACCGGCCTCTCCAGTTACCGTGACTGTGATGGGGCGCGAGTAGGAGGGCAGATCCACAAAGCTGGTGTTTTTCTTTCGCAGGACCGGTGAAAAGAAATAGTCCCAGTAGTCAGCCACCTGCGAGTTATCTGCCATGGATTTTGTGGCCTGATAAATCGGCGCGCCATCGTCATCGAAGATTTCTACCGTCACCGAAACGGCATCGACATTCAGCAGGGTCACGGAGTTCACCACCTGAGGCGGATCAATGGTCACGGTCACCACCTCATCCGCTTCGGTTTGCGAATGGTAGAACTCATCAAACATCTTGAACCGATTGGCAGCACCTACCTTGATCCAAGTCGGCGGGTCAGCGGATAGCCCATCAATCGGGCTATCCGTGGTTTCAATAACTGCGCGATAGAGCACGTTGCCGACGCGGCGAATGGCATCTTGCGGCGTGGTGCCCGCAGACCATTCCGGCTCCGACAGCGCGACATCCGAAATCAGGTTCTGACCCGTGACCTCGATCGGCTTGATGATGATCATGCGCCGCCCTCCAGCTTCACATCGCCAAATTCCATCCGGCGGATGGACTGTGCCGTTTTGCCGGTGGCATCCGAGATTGGCCCCAAGAACCCTTCCAGCACGGTTTTTACCCCCTGCATCTCCTGCTCCAGCCTTCTGTTCTGATTGGGCGCCGCAGCAGCCGCCTGGGCTTGCGCCAGATTGCGGATCTGGTTCTGAACCGACTGAAGGGAGTTCGTCTGCGAGGCCGCAAACGAATTGAGCTGCGCCGCGACAGCCTGAGAGATCCCGCTGGCCATGGTCGACAGATCACCGCTCAAGCCGTGAACCGCCGAGACAACGTTATGGACACCCTGGACAACACCCGGCAGGCCGACGCCCGGATCAATGGTGGACGCGACCAGTTCCTGCATGCTGGTTCGGATGGTTTCCAGTGCCGCCACCCTGCCCTCGATCCGCTCTGACATCAGCGCATGACGTTCGGCGGTGTGATTGAGCTGGGAGACGGCATTCTCAACTTTGATCGCCGCGATGTATTCCCCAGTCGCCATTTCCAACGCCTGCCGCCCATCTGCAAGGATCTGATCCAGCCGGGCCATTTCCGCATCAAACTGCGATTTTTCCAGTTCGATCTGGCGTTCCAGAGCATCGACGGCCATCTGATCGGCACTCATCGCAGCCCCTGCCCCATCGGCGCGGCGCGCGATGATGTTGGACGTCCGGTAGAAATCCGCCAGATAATCCTCGGCAGTTGAGAAGGTACCAGAATTGTCCTCACCCAAGACCCCCAGCGCGTTGGCCAGCTGGTTCGGATCGGAACCGCCATCCTTGACATAGGCCAGGGCACTGCGCCGCGCCATCACAGCGGCACCCGCATCCACACTGCGGCGGGACTTGGCGGCATCATCCAGTGTTTCAAAGAGACGACTGGACGCGGCTGCAGCATTCTCAAGACTGCTTAGACGGCCTGACAACGTATCCATCAGCCCGTCATGGAGGGTGCGGAATTCGTCACGCTCAGCAGCGACTGAGATCTGCAACCGCTTGAACCGCAGTTTCAGCCGGTCACCCACCACATCCAGACGGCCCTCCAGGCGCTTCACCGCCTCATCGATCGACGCACTCAGCCCGTCAAAGGCATCGCGCAGATCCTGTTCTTTCAGCTTCTGCGCCTCCGCCTCCAATTGTGACAGGCTATCGCCTGCCCCTTCCAGCGCGTCCGCTGCCTCTTGCGCATTGCCATGCACAACGGCGAATTCATCCGCGAGACCGATCAACGTCACATAGGCGGTGCGCCCCTCTTCGGTCGTTCGATCAAGTCCACCCACCAGGTTGCGAAATTCCGCATGTGTGGTCGGCAAAGTCAGGTTCAGTTCACCTGCCGCCTCATCAAGGGCTTTCTGCGCATGTTCCTGCCGCTTGGCCTGCTTTTCCACATCGGTAAACATCAGCTCAAAGTAGGAGCCGAGGCCGGTTGTGAACTGCTCAACACCGCCGAAAGCGTCCATCAGCAGCGAAGCGCTGTTCGCAGCCTCCAGCGAGCCAGTCAGCAAGGTCTGGTTGATGAGGTCAAACCCCTCATTCGCAGTGATCAGTGACCCGCCCAGGCGGGCAAGCGTCTCATACGACCCCTCGCCAGCCCTAGCATAGTCTTCAGTCTCCAGGACCAGATCAGCCATGCCGTCGCCGAGCTTGGTCAGCTGTTCCTCGAAGGCCTTCGCAATCTGTTCTTGATTGCCCGCATTTGGACCGGTCAGCCAGATTGTGAAGCCATCGGCGGTGAAATCCTTGATCGCATCGGCGCCAAGACCCATGGCTGCGGCCATCTTTTCGACGTTGGTGCGAACCGCGTCAGCGCCATCGTCCAGCAGTTTCTGGATTTCCGGGCGCGTATCATAGTTGACCTGTTTGTCACCGCGTAGAAATTTGCCATCCCAGAAATCGAATTCGAAACCATCAAACCCGTCCGGTCCAAGCGATCCGCGAACTGCCCGCCCATCGTATTCTCGTGACAGGCCCTTAGCCAGAAATGCAATGCCGATGGCGATCGGACCAAGAGCACCAGCAAAGCCTGCGATAGAGGTCAGCGAACCCGTCAAGGCCGCAGCACCCTGGGCACCTAAGAGGCCGGTATATGCACCAATCCCACCGCCAAACAGAGTAGACGCACCCAATCCAAAGCCGCTGACCAGACTGCTGCCTAACCCGCCCAGTCCGAGCAAACCGCCTACCTGACTGCCACCGCCACCACCGGAAGCACCGCCGCCGCCAGCACCGCCGATCAGGTTGCCCAGCCCAAGCACATTTGAAACAGACGCCACCACCGGCAGCACGATTTTGGAATGGGCAAACTGATAGGCGATATCCTTCAGCATGCCCTTGATCGTGTCGCTCAGACTGCCACCTTCAAACGCCGTGCGGGTGATCTGTTCAGACCACTGCTCTTGCATACTGGTGACGCGCCGCAGGGCCTCCTCCTGATCCTCGACCGCGATCAGCTGATCAGCCAACCCGTTGATCTGATCCTTGCTGAGGTTCGCAGCATCGCGCCCCAAGCGCCCCTGCACCGCATGCAGCGCCTCATATTTGCGGCGCTGTTCACCGGTCAGCGTGACCAGCTTGCGGCGATGGGCGATCTCTTCCAGCAACCCCGGCAGCGCACTTTTGGACGCGGAACCGGCAGCGGATTTCACCTTGCCGAGCGTGGTGATCTGCTTCTGATATTCGGCCCGCAGCTTCTGCTCTTGTGCAAAGAGCTCAACCTTCTGATTGATGCCCTCGCGCACAGTTTCAGCGTGACCATCCTGCAGATCCCCCTGCGCCAGCAATGACGCCTCAAGTTCTGCCCGATACTTCGCAACACTGGCTTCAGCTTTAGAGCCACCACTGGCCAGCGCTGACATACCGGCCTTCAGTCCAGCAATGTTCGCCTGAGCGCCCGCCAATGCACCCGGCAGGCTGGCCAGAAAACTGCTGACAGTGGCCGCCTGCGAGGCAGCACCACTCAGTCCAGCCTCAAGGTTTCGGCTTCCCGCAGCCGCAGCTTCAGCACTAACTGCAGCCGATCCGGTGCTATCTGCAGTTCTATCAGCCGCCACAGACGCAGCATCCAAGCGCGCCTCAGCGATTGCCAAGGCTTCGGATAACGCCTGGATATCTGCCTTAGCCTTGGCCATCCGTTCGGTTTCATACAGGTTGGAACCAAAGAAATTTGTGGTGAAAGAAGCCGCTTCCAGTTCGGCTTTTGCTGCCGCCAATGCCTCGCGCGTTGCATTTCGGGCGTTCTCTGCCGCCTGCCGCATGGCTTCAGCATTCTTGGCCGACATATCGGCATAGAATGCGTCAGTGGTCTCGCTCAGCAACCGATGGGCATCCCGGACGCCATCGATCGCGATCGCGTAGTCTTCTGCCGCCTGCCGCAATTGCGTGAAACCCTGATAGATCCCGCCAGCAACAACGATCAGGGCGCCAAGACCTGTTGCCGTTCCGGCTGCAGTGAGCAATTTAAGGCCGCGCGTAAGGCCCTTAATACTCAGGCTTGCAAGGCCTGCTGATACGCTGGTCGCACCCAGCGCCATTTCCAGTGCCAGAGCGGCCTTAGCCGCCGCCGCAAATTTTAAAGGGGCAAGGGCCACCGTCGTGACAACGCCAGTCAAGCCGACAGCCAAAGGGGTTGCAACCTTCAGCAGCAACCCGAGACCAAGCGCAGCAGGCCCGATGGTTGCCGTCAGCGCAAGCCCACCCGCCACAAACTGCTTTGTCTGATCCGTCAGCCCATTGAACCACTCGGCAGCATCCGCTGCCTTGTCGCTGATGAACTCCAGCGAAGGGGCGAGACCAACGGTCAACTGATTGGCGACACCACGCCCGACCACGCCAAGGCGCGAGATCGCATCATTGGCCATCTCGATCTGGTCGGCATCCACCTCAGAGACGGCAACACCAAACCGTTCGACATCTTCAGCAGCAGTCCGCAACGTCGCGGAATCGATCCGAGAGAAGATCACGCCAGCCCGGCTGCCGAACAGATCAGAGGCAACCGCCGCGCGCTCTGCCGCAGGAACGTAGGACAGCATAGCGTCTTGAATTGCGGCGATCCGCTCATCAAGCGGCAGAGCCTGCAAATCACTGGCGCGAAGGTGCAAGCGCTCCAGCGCCTTGGCTGCGGCCCCAGTTCCGCCAGCGGCTTGGCTCAATCGCTTGGTGAGCTGGATCGATGCTTGCTGGACCTCACCCATGGACACGCCAGCCAGATCCGCAGCCCGGTCGAGAACCTGAACCGACTTAACCGTGGTATCCAAGGATTGCGCCATCTTTGCCTGGGCATCGACGATTTTCAGGCTGGATTTAACCGCAACCGCCGCCGCGCCGGCCAAGGGCAGCGAGAACCCCAGCGACATCCGACGCCCGTGCTTTTCAAAGCCATCGGCCATTTTGACCATGCGGCGCTCCAGACCGCCCATGACGGCCTTGGAGCGCTTGGCACCGGATTCAAATGCGGCACTGTCCAGCGACAATAGCCCGCGCAGCGCGCCAATAACTGCACTCATTTACCGCCCCTTTTTACCTTTTGCGTGCATGCCGATGAAGGCCGCGCGCAACTGCGCGACATCCCGTTTCGGGTTGCTTTTCCTAGTAGTTCTCGCGCCGTTCACTTTGGTGAAGTCCGGCATTTTTTCGGGCTTGTGAAACGCATAGGAAACCAAAGTGCTCAGCTCCTGGTTTAGAACCCGCTGCACCGCGATCGCGTCTTTCTTGGCTGTGATACCTGCACGAGTGATCAGGTCATATTCGCGCAGGCTCACAGTCCAGAAATCGGCGTGGTGATTGCCCAGCTCACACCACGTCGACAGCAAGTGCCCCCAGTCTATTCGACCGGGGGCACCTCGTTTCCCTCATCGTCGCCATCTTCGGCGCTCTCATCCTCGCCGTCATCAGCCTCAGTTTTGAGCTGAAGCATCGGAAAGGCCTTGTTCAACGCCTGCGCCAGATAGGGCGCAGCGACGGCATAGCCGCCGAGGTCATCCAGAACAGCAGCGGCGTCCTCGGTCGGCACACCCTTGCCGTCATTCAGAAATGCAGCCCACGCATCGATGATGACTTTGACGCCCTGATTACCCGCAATGAGCTGGTTCAGGATGACATCAAAGTTCTCGCCGCGCGCCTCTTCCAGATCCGCCATGGCCAGGGTGGAACATTTCAGCTTGTGGGTTTTCTTGCCCACTGCCACCGATACAGAACTGATCACAGTGCGGCCCCCTTCGTCCAATCCAATGGACCACTAGGACGCAGCTCCAACGCCAGCATCAGATCGTTGTCGAAATCGGTGTCGGGAACCCCAGGGGTGACAAAGGCGACGTACTGGAACTTGTCACCCGTGCTCTGCAGCCCTTCAATCGGGGGCAGCTGAACCCGAAAATGAACCAGCTTGTTGGCGTTGTCGTATCCGATTGCCTTTTCCTGAAGGTCAGGGTGGTAGAAGCAATTCAGGGTCACTTCCGAGGTGTCTTTCATCCCGCGACCCCATTCACGAAACCGTCCCGGGCTGCTCAAAGAAGTGCGATCACGGGTTTCCGTGGTAACCTTGGGGATCGCAATCGTTTTACAACCAGGCACCTCAGCCCAGGTAGCGCCGTCCTCGGACCATTCGACGTCGCATTCGTCTGCTGCAATGACCAGATCTGCTGTCATCTCAATTCCTCACATCATGTTTGAAAAGCCGGATCTCCGGCCAAGGTTCAGGCGCGATACCGCACCGAGATATCCAGCAATTGTTGCCGGATGATATCGCCACCGGTCTCGGATGATCCGTCCCGGCGCGATAGTTCGCGGCAGCGGATCACCGACCCGCTGCGCAATTCGGTCAATAGCTCTGAAACCGCCCTGCCTAGGGCTGCAGCCTCAGGGTAGGTTTCCGCAGACACATTGATCTGCACCCGTGCGGTTTCGACATCCGCGCGGCCGGTTTGGGAATAGCCGGTCACTGTGCTGATCCGCTGCAATGAGATGCGCGGCAAGCCAACGGCTTTGTTAAAGGCCAGCCACGCAACCGGGTGTCCAAGCGTCAAAAGCGCCTGATAGAGATCATCTTCCATCCCTACCCCCTTGCAGCCTTGCGGGCGGCGCGGGCGACAGTCTTCTCAATTTCCGCCCAAATCTCGCGTTTCAGGATCTCCAGCACACGCTCGCGGTTTGCATCCCAAGCGGGACGCATGAACGGATCCGCCATGACAGCCCCGACATATTTGCCCGACTCGTGGTAGCGATCGCCGGTGCCGAACTCGATCAGATGGGCATGCGGTGCATGTGATCCATCCTGCTGGACCGGGCCGACATACATCGCAACCTTGCTGCGGCCCTGATCGCCCCGCGCCCGCCCTTTTTGCCCCCGCGCCAGTTTACTGGTCACAGCGATCACAAAGGGTGATCCTTCTGCCGAACGAGCCACCGGCTGAAGCGCTTTCTTCATGGCCCGGCGGGTGACACCTTTTGCGGTCCCACGCGCCAAAGCACCGAGGGCGCGCTCAATATCGCCCGCCCCCTCAATCTTCATTTTCATGGACATGCTACACCTCTGGCCTGCCGGTTCGGTGCACCGTAAACTCTAGCCAACGGCGGCGACCCAGTTCTTTCACGCCGGAGATGGACCAGATACTGCCATCAAATCGGATCTTGTGATCCTCATCCAGCAACGCCGACGCGCGGGAATATCGGATCACAAAACGCGCATCCGTCTTTTGCTCTACCGCCGCCGCCCGCAGTTTCTCAGCGTCACTCACAGGGGTGTATTTCGCCCACCTGGTCGCAACCGTTTCGAAGCCGTCCTCCTTGGTCTCTCCAAGCCCAACCGGCACCAATCGGGGCTTCACGATGTCAATGCGGCGATCCAAGCGACCCGCCATATCAAGCCACCTCAAATGGTCGGATGTAGCGGGCCTGTTTGATCAGCAGTCTCACACCAAAAGATAACTGCGGCACAGTCTCTCCCTCGATCGAAACACCAGCGTCAAGCCACTCTTTCGCCAAGAGGAAAACAGCTTGGCGTAGCCGCGGGAAGGTGGAAACATCAGCGCCACCAACGCGCGCCTGAATGCGCAGCAGATCGCCTTGGACAGAACGACCCACCCAGGACTGACCAATCACCAACTGCGGCTCATCATGCGCCTGCTGGAGCCACGCCCCACCAAGAGGCTGATCCAGCCAGCCTCCTGCCCCATCATCAACCGCAAGCCCAGTCAGCTCCTGAACGGGCAGAACCGGAAACCACCACCGAGACCAATGGCCACGAACGACGATAAATTCGACCAGACGCGGGGTGACCGGGCGACCAGTCGCAGTCGCAACTGCCGCCTCAGCAGATTCCAACACCAAGCCAAGAGCTGGATCGTTCTCCGCCTCGTCATCCATCATGTGAACAGAACGCTTGAAATCGTCCAGTTCGAAACCTGATGGAATGGCATCCACTTCAATCACCCGCATCAGTTCGCCACCTTACGCCTTAGCGCCCTGTTTGGGCGGTGCGCCGGCGGTCTTCTTGGTGGCACCCTTGGCTGCTTCCTCATCCACAGCAGCGGCCACCTCTGGATCTGCGGCTGCACCTGTTTCCGCAGCGGCGGTGCGGTTCAAAAGCTCGCGCTCCCGCGTAGCCAATTCTGCCTCACGGTCTGCGAGCTCCTGCTCGCGCTGACTGAGTGCATCCGCTTTTTCAGCGAACTCTGTTTCAGCGTCGGAGATCATTTTCCGAACCCCATCAGCATCAAGGTCAATCTCACCGACAACGGCGACACCGCGCGCTTTGGGCTTATCCGGGTCATAAGGAACACAAACCCCGGCAGGCCACTTTTTCACAACATCGGGGGCGAACCCGGCAATATCGCCACGAACAAAGCGACCATGCGCGCGCAGGAATTCCACGATTACTTTCGTCATTTCAGCAATCCTTGATTTCAGGAAAAAAGAGAAAGCCCCGACGATCACCGCCGAGGCCCAGATCATAAAGGGAAGGTTCGCACCTTAGAGGCTCCAGCCCACCCCGTTCAGACCGGCGATGGCTTCATCGTGCATCGGTGCCATGTCATGCTCCGCAATCGCCCGCATCAGGGTCAAATCGCTCTGGAACGCCGACACGGTATCTCCAGCCTGATTGACATACGCAGCTTCAGAGCTGGTGCCGAATGTGATTTGCAGCGCATCACCGATCATGATCTCGGCAAAGTCTGCAAAGTAGATTTCGGTTTCATCTCCACCAACGCCAAGATTGTCAGGGATCTGCGATGTGGTTTTGATCGGGTAGCCGTGCAGGGTGCCGCTGTCATCAATCGACGGGAATACCTTGAACCCGTTCGGCCAGCGCAGGCTTGCAAGGAAGTTCTTGGCAGATGCGCGCATGATCCAACCAGGTGCAACCATCGCCACATTGGCATCTTCAACTTTGCTCTTGATACGCCGAATGGCCTGTTCGACCACAGCGGGATCTTTGCCCACAGTCGCCTCCCAGTGATCTGCCAACGCCCAATGACGCAGCCCCTTAGGAAGGACACCCGAACCATCAAACCGCAGGAATGCCAGATCGTTTTTCAGGCCCATCTCCCGCAGAATGTCATTGCGCACCATGATTGCGATCGACGCGCTGGAATGGCGCAGCAGCGAGTTGCCCACTGGCACAAGCGAGGTCAGTTTACGGAACTTTTCTTCCACCTTGTCAAACGTCGGCTCGCTCTCAACCATTGCAGCATTCTCGCCGCCATAGGAAGCGCTGGCAGGTGTCGCCTGCCGCGCATTGCGCAGCTCACCCGCAGGCAGGTCATGCACAACCGCACCAGAAGCACGCACCGTCACACGCGGGCGCAGAAGCTCGATTACCTGCGTCGCCTGCGGGCGCGGCAGGGTGACCCCACCAGCCCCTTCACTTGCACCGGACAGGGCTGCGGATACGGCGCTGTGACCGTCCTTTTCCAAAGACTCCACCGCCTTGTCACGATCACCTTTGGCGTTGATCAGCGCATGAGCCATAAAGCCGATCTCGATCCCCTTTTCCTCAGGGTTTGCCACCGCAGCAGGGGCTGCCTGAGGCGCAGTGACCGCCTCCAATTCAGAGGTCGCCGTCGCGGCCTTGGCGTCCTCGATCGCTTGGGCACGGTTCAGCTTGACCTGCACCTTTTTGAAGTCCGCTTCGGAGGCTTCAAATGCGGTCACCGCCGCCTTGATTGCATCCCCATCAGGAGTATCGGCACCTTCCAGATCCTCGATTGTTTGGGCCTTGATTTGCATGTCGTCCGCCGCTGCCTTCAGCATGCGGCGAAGATCGTTGATATCCATGTTGTTTCTCCTTTTGACATGGAAGGCTGCACCCGCGCAGCCCAATTGGCCCCGCCGCAAATGCGCGAGGTCTACACAGGCCGAATTGGCCGCCGAGAGTTAGAGAGAGGCTTTCGCCTGTGCCGCTTTAGCCCGCGCCATCATGGCCCGCACCTGCCTCTGCTGCGGCGGGGCATAGAGCGCCGAAACCCGCGCTATAAAGGTAGAGATTTCCTCAAGGCCATCTGCCAGCCCACGCTCAACCGCATCTTGACCCCAGAAAACATCCCCGCCATGTGCGGTGTTTCCGTTGCGGCTCAGGCTCACCCTGAGATCGTCGATCGGGATCCCGCGACCTTCAGAAACCGCAGCGTGAAAATCTGCCTCCATCGCGTTCAGGCGGTCCAGCGCTAACGCCCGCCCCTCTTCCGTGGACAGGTCAGGACGCTTGGCTCCGGCATGTTGCGAGGTCAAAATATAGTCCTGATAACCTGAACTACCCGACTGCACCGGCTGGTTGCTGTTCATCATGGTGCCGACCGACCCGACCCACGCGCCAGGGCTGACGATGATTTCTGTGCACTGGCTGGCAAGCCAGTAGCCAGCAGAAGCCGCAAGCGGATAGACAAACGCATGCACCGGCTTCACCGCAGCACAAGCCTTGACCGCCTCGACTGCACCCTGAACACCTACGACCGCCCCACCCGGCGTGTCAAAAAACAACACCACACCGCGCACCTCATCACTGGCAGCAAGCGCGCCCATGGTGTCAATCAGCCCGTGATAGGTGGCCCAACCAAACCAGCGCTCAAGGATTTCAGAATTTGGAGACAGGACACCGCGAACAGGCACATAGGCAATGCCACGATGGACCGCATAGCGCTCGCCCCGTTCGACGTTGACGCCAGCGCCGACCATAGCCTGCATCGCGTCGACACTCTCAGGAGCTTGACCTGGAAGAACAGCGTCAAGCATGGGTAGATACTCCGCACAGATCGCAACCGCAGCTGTTCCCAGTAGCGCACCAATGGTTGTCCCGCTCATTTCTCTTTCCCCTTTGCGTCCTTGCTGTCATCCCGCGTCATGTTCGGTGCAGGGTTCATTTTGTCGCCGCCCTCAGTTGGCGGCAGGCCAAGCTTTTTCCGCCCATCGTTCGGGGTGTATACGGGACCACCAACCGCCTTGGTCACCGCCTCGATCTGATCCTTGATTGTCGGCTGTAGTAGCGCCCCAAAATCATGACGCAGGAACAATCCTCGATCGCGCTCACCCCGTGTAAGGATCGACAGCGCCAACGTCTGTTCTGCCAAACCTGACCAATGCAGCAGACAATCTGTCAGATAGTCGATCGCCTGCTGCTCCCCATTTGCCTTCACGCCGTATTCCAGCATCTGCAATTTGGACGGCGGCATACGGTAGATTGCGGCCAGTTGCTCACGATCAAATTTGCGGCTGGACAACAGCTCCTGATCTGCGGCGGTCAGATCCAGGCTCTTGATATCGTCATCAGGACCAAGCACGGGAATGCCGTCCGAATTTGGGTTGGTCAGATGATCCTTCAACCGCTTCGCATTTCGGGTCCGCGCGCCGTCGTCTTCATAGTGATCGCCCAGCTTCATGAACGCCTTGGAATGCGCGCCGGAAACAGACCGCGCAGCCGACTCCTGCCCCGCAAATGCAAGCCCTACTGTCTCACTGGCCACCTGTAGCGGAGAACGCCCCGTCCAACCATCCAGAGCCATGTAACGCAGATGCACCATCGATCGGCTGGGAACACGACGATACACACCCGCCCCATCGGTAAAATCGTAAAACCGGGCGCGGCCAGCCCGCAGTGGATTGCATCCATCTTGATCAATCACCTCGATCATTTCCAGATCACCGCCACCATCACGGGGGCCATATGCAAAACCATTGCCACGCAGGGCCCAAGCATAGACCAGCGCAAAGCGCATGACCTTTGCGGGCACACCCTCTGATGCCTCGACGTTCAGCAGATAGGCCGCAGGATGATCGCGCACTCGGACCGCCTGACCATCCGCCTTGCGCTCCCAGATCTTCAGCGGAACCTTGGACAGATCCCCGGCAATATTATTACAGCAGGCAAACACCGTGCCATGTTGCTCCGCCCGCCGCGCAGTGACATTTGGCAGGCGCTGAGACCCGGTGCCACCACGGCCGCCACCGAAACCGATTTCAGTCATCCACGGTTCTGGACGCGCCACACCAGAGGTATCGGCTACAGCCTCGACCATCGGCGGCTCAACCCGAACCGGCATTTCAGTATTGGCCGAATTACCGCGTGTGATTTCCAGACCGAAGACTTTCATACGACCTCAACTTCCCGCGCCTTGCGTTTCTCTTCGCCCACCTCAGCCCGCCCCAGCGCCATAATGGCAGCTACGGCGGCATCGATACGCCCCGTCGATTTCTTCTTGTTCGGCTTGATGTTCTCCGCCGCATCTTCGTCGCGATGAACATTGCTGACCTGCCATGCCAGGACGGGATTGCCGCCATGGCGGATCTTGCCCTGGGCCACCTTTTCCTCGAACCGCTTCATTGGGTTCGACATTGAGCCATAGCCCTGCCGGTGTTCGACCATCGGGAACCGGCGCTTATCCAGCTTGTCAGCCAGATACTTCATGCCCCAGGGGTCATAGGCCACTTCCTGCAAATCGAAATGCTTGCGGATCCACTCAAGTCGATCGGCGATGGCATCCTCATCAATGGTCCCGCCCTGATGAACCTCCAGCCAGCCCTGATCCCTCCAGCCCACGTATTCGCGTTTTTCCGTCTGTGCTCTCTGGATGAACCCCTTCGGCCCCGCCGGTAGAAAGGTGTAGGTGATCAGATAGATCACCCCATCGACAGGCACCGCCACCACGATCGCTGTGGTGTCGACCTTGTTTGACAGATCCAACCCGACCCAGGCTTTGCGCCCATAGAGCATCGCCGGATCAAACGGCGCTTTCGCAAGGCCCTGATCCCAGACATCCCTTGCAATCCAAGTCTCCGCACCCTCGGTCCAAAGGTTCAGGTGAAACCTTTTGAAGTTCGGCATCCGGCCCGCAATGGCCAACGCTTTCTTGAGCGTGTCCTGCATCGCATCGATCTGCTTACTGACACCCAGGTTCGGGTTTCCCATGGCCCAGAACTGCGGATCTGCCGGATCACAGTCCGCAGGCGGCTCCGCGATGAACCCAAAGAAGGAATCATCTTCAACGGACCCGCGCAGGACACTCTCACCATAGTCGCGCAACTCGCCGCAGAGTGAGCTGCGGTCTTGCCCAGCCGTAGTGATTACCCAGTCAATTGGCTGCGCCCGCGCAATCATCGATTCAACAATCGTGTCTGCCAGTTCCCGATCGGTCCAGCGGTGCATTTCATCACGCGCCAAGAAGCTGGGGTTAATCCCGTCCGAGGAATCCCCGTCACGGCTCAGACACGCGATGAGACCATCAGTCCGAGGACTTTCGATCGACGCGCGCCAGACCCTCATCATCTGGCGCAACAGCGGCGATCGCTTGATCATCCGCTTCATCTCTTTGAACAGCAGACCGGCCTGATCTTTGGTGGTTGCAGCACAGTACCCCTGCGGTGCCGCCTCCCCGTCAAACAACTGAGTGTAGAGCATCGGCACAGCCGTATCGGTGGTCTTGCCGTTCTTCTTGCCAACCTGATGATAGGTTGAGCGAAACCGGCGCAGGCCGGTCTCAGCACGTTTCCACCCGAAGACCGACCCGTGCCGGAACTCTTGCCACGGCTCCAGCTTCAGCGGCTGGCCAGCCATGGGCCCGGTTGTGTGCTGGAGCATGCCACCCCAGCGAATAATCCGACTGGCCGCCTCGCAATCAAAGACCAGACCCCGATCTGCCCCGGTCTCAAGATCCAGCAAGTGGCGCTCGCAGGCCATGCGAACCAGTTCACCAGCGACAGTATCCCCTTCAACCACCCCGAGCGCATAACGGGATACCGGGTGGTCAATTGGTTCCATTCAACTGTTTCATGACCTCATCGAAGAGATCACCCTGATCACCGCCCTCCAAGCGGGCGGCATCGACTGGAGACAGGCCGAATAGCGCAGAGTCTCGCCGCATGCTCGCGGCGGCACTATCCTGCAATGCCAGCGCTGGATGTTTACGGCGCTGGTTGCCATTGCGGCCCTTACCGGTTTCATAAAACAGGCCTTCAAGCGCCAGCGTATTCGTGGCCTGGATAAAGTTCGACACCGCTGAACAATAAGAACCGAACTGATATTTGTAGAGCAGTTCAAGCCGCCCCTTCTTGACCAGCTCCGGCGCTAGCTCATCCCAGACCTGCCGTCCCAGATCATCAAGGAAATCCGGCGCAACCGGGATCTCTTTGGGCATGTCACCTTTCATGGGAATGACATTTTCAAGGTTCGGCTTGCGTCCCTTCATCTCTGCCCCTCCTTTCAAAGTGGGTTTTTTTCTCCAATTTCACGCTCGCGAAAACAAAGGTATGGCCGCCGGTTACGGATATAACGCCCTTAATTTCTGGATACCCCCCCACCGTGGAAGACCTCGCGCGCCGTCTTTCGGCTGTGGCACCTGTGGCAAAGCGACTGCCAGTTCTTGCGATCCCAGAATAGTTTCCGATCACCTTTGTGAGGCTCGATGTGGTCAACATCCGTTGCCGGTTCGATCACACCCAATTCGCCACAATCGCGGCACAGAGGGAACTGGCGCAGGAACGCCTTGCTAGCAGCGCGCCAGCGTGGATCCGCATAGAGCGCTCTCGCCATCAGCGCCGCCTCTGATGTCTGCGCCTTGGCCCGTCGCGCCTTCAGCTTGCCCTGACGCTCCGCCTCATGCTGATCACAGTGAGACAACCCAGGCAGCGCATAGTCTTCGCAGCCAGAGGCCACACAGATCTTTAGCTGCGGCACGGGAAATCCTCACTGTTCAGGAAGCACCAACGCAAAAACGCCCGCCGGTTTCCCGTGGGCGCATTTCGTGATGATGTACTATTCATGCCTCGCAGGTGACTTAAGTGTCAACACCCTTTCTCACACTGACAGATCATAGCCCTGCATTCTGTCCAGAGCCTCGCAGAGAGATAGGCGCAAAGCGCTAACAGCCTGCCCGTTCTTTGCCCAGCCATGCGAAACCAAGACGCCCTCCAGCGACAGATCGCCAAGGCACACCAAATCGACAAGACGCCGAACATAGATGGCCGACCGCTTCCGCCCACCGTTCTGTGACGGACGAATACGCCGCACCTCCTTTGCCAACCCATCGCCGATCCTACGCTGCAACGCGCGCAACCGTTGGAAGTCGCGGAAGATCGCCTCTTCCCGATCACCGCCGCCACCACTGGAATTGACCGCCTCAAGGGAGGAGCACTTGACACCCGATGCGCTCACCCGCTCCACCAACGAGGCATAGTCTCGGCCCGCGCTGATCTGCCCGGGCGTGAACGGCGGCACATAGGGCTGCGGATCTTTCCCCTCCAGCTCCAACCGGTGCTGAACCGCCCGATGCGCCTTACGTGCGGCGCGATCCATCTCATCGAACACATCAGCCACCCGCGCGGCATCCCTGCCTTCATGCCCTGACTTGACCGCCGCAAAGCCACCGTTGCCCGTCGCCCGGATTTCTCGCGGTGTGAATTGGATCATGGGGCCGCGCCCCGGCGCCAGCGGGATTGCGTCACCACAAGCCAACGGTACAGCACCGCGCGCCTTGATTGCGGCAATCCGGTCAACCTCGGCCTGCAGCCGCGCGACACCATCGGGCGCGACGATCACCACATGTTCGGTCATGCTGCACCCCCGCTCTCGACGATCGCAACAATGCGCCGGCACTTCTCTGATGCTTGCGCGCGCGCTGACCGCAGCCGCTGATCTTCCTCGGATACGACACCGCCGCGTTGCTCGGCTTCTGCCATCCGAGTAATGCGCCGCCTGGCCTCAAGTGACCGCTCGCGGATCTGGCGCACATCGTATTCGCGCGGCCACACCCGATGGCTCCGCAGATGCGCCAACAGTTCCGGCGCAAAATCCTCCGCCATCGCAGCCTTGCCGAGGGCACCGCCGAACACCGCGCGGAACAAGGGCGAGGCGTCATCGGCAGGCGCTTGGATCTGTGCCGCCCAGCCCAGCACCTTGGCGGCAATCGGAAACCGATCCTTGCTCTTGCCGCTGGGCATCGATCGCACCTGTTCGGCCAACGCCTGCAGGTTCAGATCCGTCATATAGGCCAGCTTGCCGCAGAGTTCGTCCTGCATCACCTTGAATTGCGCCACCGTCATTCCCGATGGCTTCACCAACCCCAACCGGGTCAGCGGATCAATCAGGTGCTCCCGCACCCGCTTCTCGCCCGCGTGTTGCTCTCTAGCGTCCATATCTGCTCTGCCTTTCTTCTAAGCAATTCCAAGTTATCCACAGGCGTCCCGCCAGAGTTCTGCGCTAGTAAGGTGTTCTGTATTATTCTGTTTTGTTCTGTTCTGTTCTGTAGGGCAATTTCACTTGCCGGGTGAAATCGTGCTGAAATGTAGTGAAATCATTTCAGTTGTATTTCAGTAGGATTTCACGTGCGCCGATGCGCCGACAGCGGCGTCACAGCGCCGGTATACCCCAGCACCTCGGCCATCGCCGCCCGCAGGTTGTCAGGCGTGATGTAGATGTCAGCATGATCGAAATGCTCTGCCAACATCTGGATTGCACCCTTGTCCGCAGCAATATGCTCGGGAACACCCATTTCCTGCATCTTGGTGCGGATCTTGTGCCGCTTCAGCGCCATCCGCGAGGAATCCCGCGCCGCGTCCCTGCCGCGCTTACGCTTGTACATGTCCTTGACCACTTCCTCGATATCAGGATGGCCGAGGCGCTCGGTCATTGCCCCAGTCCTGGGATCTTCGACCAACACGGTGATCCACCCTTTTAAGACCCGCGCGCGCACGGCAAGCCACTCATCCAGGCTGCGAAACCGCGCGAGGTCGGCCAACTCGATATCATCAGTCGGCAGGGTGCCTGCTGGGTCTTCCCGCATGGCCTCTGCCTGAAGGATCACGGCGGTGCCGATATCCTCCCGTCGCCCCGCCATCACCGACGTGCGCACAAAGGAAGAGCCGAGGAACTGATGCCCATGAAACGGAAACCAGTCATGCGACGATAGGGTTTCCCCCAGTTTCAGCGGCCATGGGTCAGGCATCGCCTGCGCCACGTCATTGATTTGGCCGTCCATACTGACCTCCCTGCTGCTCGATATTTTTCTTACGAACCGTCTGAAACGCGCGACCATGCGCGTGGCTGTGTCGAACGAACTCTACCCCGCCCCGACGCTGCAGAAGCATCCGGTCCAGCTCTTTGAAATCGGCGTCCCAGTCGGCAGATTGCTCACGCCGCTTGGCCACCTGCTTACAGCCATAGACCACAGTCGTATGGCACTGCTGGCCGAGGGCCGTAGCGATGGCCGAGACACCCAATTGCGTATGCCTGCGCAGCATCACCATCGCCATTTGACGCGGCCAGGACACCCGCCGTGACCGGTCAGGCCCGATCAGCACATCGGCCGTCAGCTGATAGAAGTCGGCGACGGTTTGGACGATCTCGTGTGATATCAGACGGCGCTGCTGCCGTGGCGATGTCCGAGATGTGCCAGCCGGGACCGAGGCGAGAACATCAGCCATCAGGCACCCCCGTTCAGCAGATAAACAGGCCGCATCGCGCCTAATCCGCCACAGACAGCGCGCCAGACCTCTGCCGACTGCCGCCAGCCCTCGATCGGGGGCACCACGACGATCTCAGCAACGCGAGAAACCGGGCCAACCTCAACGCTGGCCGCGCCAGCCTCAAACGCCGATAGCGCAGGCGACAAGGGCAGCAGCCCTGCCCCTTTCATCAACCCCGCCCATTCCGCCGCATAATCAGCGGCCAGCACCGGACCACCGGGAAAATCCGAATAAGGCGTGGCGAGGCAGGCAACGCGCCCCCGTTCGCGCGCAGCAACGTCATCAAGCGTCACGCCTGCGCGCAGCAAATCTGTCACACCCCAATACCACCGCAACCAGACCCAATCAGGCCGGTCAGGAAACGCCAAAGCGCAGGACTGAAGGTCAAGCATGGCAACCCCCTTGGAAAAAGGGGCGCGCGGCACAAGCTGCACCAACGCGCCCAGGTTCCATCAGGGAGGATAAGGGGGCCACATGCAGGCGCGCCTGCCCCCGATCGGCGACGAAGCGAGGGTGGCGGCCCTCTGTGCCCGCTGCGTTTTTGGTGAATGAAACTGCCGACCTAAGGGTGGACGCGAGACATTTGCACAAGCTAGAGTTGCGCATCTTTTCGATTAGGAAATAGCGATGAAAAAAAACACTTTTGCACCCCTCATCCCCATTCTGATGACCACTGCAAGCCTTCCTGAAGTCGCACACGCTGAAATCATCTTCGATCGGGATAGGGTACAGGCCGAATGTACCGACAAATGGGCGACCGACTTCAGCATGGTCAAATACTGTATGGACGAACGTAAAGAGGGGTTTGACTACTTTCAGAAAGCCCACGAAATCGTCGCAGACATTGCCGGTCCCACCCTTGACTACTGCGCAAACAAGTGGGGCCACAAATGGGACATGACAGCATATTGCACGCGCGAAAATCTCGACGCCATGCGCTCCGTTCCAGCCACGACCGCAGGACTCCCGAAAGAAACCGCTGACAGGATCTTGCTTGATTGCTCCAAAAAATGGCAGCCGCAGTGGGACATGATTGCATACTGCACAGGTAACCAAGCAACGGCCTGGAAGAGTATCAACAACTGAAACCCGATCATGCACTGATCTCAACGGGCGGCGTCCCGATGCCGCCCCGCCAAATCGACATGGGTTGTGCGACCTGCAACCTATAGTCATTGCGCGTCACCCGCAGCAGCCATGTTATCGACAAAGCTAGCGCGCTCGAACGGAACATCAGGAAATGGAAGTTTTACCCGATCCTCAACGGACAATCCCAACAACGGTATCTTATAAGATCCCGTCATTTCGTGGCCTCCTTTTCAGCTTCACCAAGAGCATCGAGAATAGCCACGACTGTTCCATGCGAAGGCCCGGCGATCTTCCCACCCTCCAATCGGCAGACATAGTTGGAAGAGGTTAGCCCCGCACGACGGCACAACTCCGCCTGTGAGAGACCAAGTGCCTCACGTCGAGTTTTGATGTCTTGAATGCAGTCTGTCATTTTTGACGCCATTTATACATGTTGGTATATAAATATACTCAAGCGTATAACTGTCAACGCCTAATCCGTCTTGCGCCCTATACCGATACGTACTACCGTTTTCGTTGATTGGGAGAGCTAAGCCGAGCACATGGACAACGCCGCAAGAAACAGACTGAAAGCAGCCCTTGCGAATAGCGATTGGACTGCTGACGCGCTAAGCAACAATCTCTTTGGAACAGCGACTTATGTTTCTCGCGTCACGACCGGTCGTATCCAGGATCCGTCACCGACACGCTTGCAAGCCATATGCGATGCCCTCGAGGTGGATATCACCTTCATTTTGACCGGCCGCACTAGCTCTCCAGACCGTGAAGAGCTGATCAACAGTCTTGCGAACGCACCTGAGAGCGTGATCTCTGATGTTGCTGAGTTTGTTCGGCAACATGGTCTTGTGAAGAAGTAAACAGCTTCAACCTCTCCAGATAGAACCGACGTATGGCCTGCAACTCACAGTCGGTTGACTGGGCTATTGCAGTGGCGATGTCCTGAAAGCTTGTCATTCGTCGGGATCTCGCTGTCAAAATTGATATTGATTTATACATTTGGGTATACTACCTAGAGGTTAGTTATGGTCAAGGAATTTGCGATGAACCCTCATGTAAAGTTAGCTTTTGACACATTGTCGCGCTTTTCAGATTTCGGATGTGCGATCGGGATTTTGTTCAACAACGGCCATCCTAAGTACTCGCACTTCACCTACCCTCCATCATTTTTGGAAGCGTACCATGAGACGGACATGGCCCTAAGAGATGCCACTTTGAGATTTGGCCTTACCCAAAATGGCCGCATTGGCTGGTCCGAGCTAGAAGAACGTGGCTGGGATACATCGGCCTTTGAAATGGCGAGATCATTTGGAATTGAGGATGGCGTCTGCTTTGCGCTCGAGATCGAAGGACGCAAAACCATTGCAAGCATATCACACCGCAAAGGCCGCCCGCCGTCCGATGCCACACTTGACTTGTGCATGGACGCGTTGAGCTTGGCAACTTTAAGCTCCCTTGAAGAACGCAGAACACTAGTATTGTCGCAGGGCACGCTGGACTACCTGTCAGCTATTTCCCAGGGAGGAAAATTGAACGAAGTAGCAGAAATACTGGGCCTGACCTACTCAGGCGCTCGAGCAAGACGCGTGAATGCGCTCGACGAAATTGGCGCAAGCACCGATGCCCAGGCGGTTGTAATAGCTATCCGGGAAGGTGCATTCAGCCCTTACCGAACGGTATAGAGAAACCAGAAAGCTTAAATCCTAAACTACTCTTGGATTCTAGATTCAGGAGTAGAAAATGATTTCAATCGTAGGCCCAAATCCCTCCGAAGTAAGTCACCAGAATATATTAGATTTCATGGCGGTTAGGAAATCGGAGTTTGTAGATCGGCTAGGATGGGATCTCGTCCACACATCGAAAGTTGAATGGGATGAGTACGACCTACCGAATGCTCAATTCATAGTAGCATATGAAGACGGGAAGTGTATCGGTGGCGCGCGCCTTATGCGCACCGACAGCATAACACCACGGCGCCAGGGACCGGATCTTTCTTACATGCTGGCCGATTTCCTATCAGGTGCTCTTCCAGTTGATTTTGACCCCACCGCAATGAAAGCCGACTTACACCCGAGCGCTGATTTGTGGGAAATGACCCGCTTCGTGGGAAGCCCCCACGTCACTAGGGAGATACTTGCACGCGCAAACGAATATTTGGCTGGGGTTGGGGCGGAGGCAGTCATCACCTTGTCCCCCCGGCTGATGCCTTTGGCACTCAGGCGGCTGGGGTACAAAGTGAGCGTGTTGAGTAAGCCCGTCAATTTCGATGGCCTAGAGTATGTCGCCCTGAGAACCGATATTCGCAGCGACATGCGCAAAACTGGCTAGGGCGCTTCTCACATTCATCACATTTGTACCTGTATGTATATTTACCGCTTGATTTATACCTTTTGGTATAATTATGTACATACAGGTACAGATTTTGAATGGAGTACAGCGTGGAAGATGTATTTGAGACGAGAGCGGCACCTGTTCACGCCACATGCAATAGTGAGCAGGATCTACTTACCGATGCGCTGGACACTGCGGGCAACCCAGCAGCGCACTGTAACAATCCAAATAAATTCGTTTGGTCATGGTCGATTCTGAAATCCGCCCGAGGCCAGCGCGTCAATTTCGATAAGCTTGACGAACCCGCGCACCGGATTGAGCCACCCAGCAGGGTCGCGGACCGCATCCGCCGTCACATCGCCGCAACGGGCCTACCCGCCCGTCCGCCAGCATTGATCGCCCAAGGTGCGATCGCATGACCCGCCAGCCCTTTGCCGAGATGCCACCCGCCCAACAGGCGGGGATCCTCTGCAATGATCCGCGCTTTCAGGAATTTGCCGCACAGCGCAGCGGCTTTCCCGGCAAGTCACTGATGACCAGCGCCGCCGCTGAATACGTCCGCATGATCTGCGGCGTGAACAGCCGTGGCCTGCTCAACAGCAACAAGGCCGCTGCCGACCGCTTTGCCGCCCTGCGCACCGAATTCGACGCCTGGACAGGCAAAATCGCGACCCCGTACCGGTGATCGGAGCAACCATGCAAACCAGAGCACATACCCCACCCCGTGTACCTGTCACACGTACACAGGCCGTGCCAATGCAGACCGGCAACAGGCTGAAAAAGATCGAAATATTCGGCCTCAAGGCGCTGTGGCTTCACTTTGCCGACGAAATGGACCTGCGCCGCCTCGCAATCCTTCATCTGCGTATCCGCAGAAAAGAACGCGCCCTGCACGAGTTGAAAGAAGAGCAACGCCAGATCAGGCGAAAATGCACCCGCCGAATGCAGCGCGCCAGAAGCAGCAGTTGACTACACCCGCAGCGCGAGCGCTGCGACCAGGGCGCGGCACCCACTCACGGAAACCGGCCGCGCCCCAAATGGAACCAAGCACCGAAAGGCCCTAAGATGAACGCTCACAGTGAAATCAAGACTGATGTCGCCACCAAATCACTCAAGGTCGACATCTCAGAACTTCGCGCCGCCCTCGCTTGGGTCAACAAGGTGCGGGAAACGTGGTCTCGCATCCCGATCTTGAGCCAGAACCTGTTTAAGGTTGAAGACGGTCAGCTGACTATTACTGCCACCTGCCTTGATCGCGAAGCACGTCAGACACTCTCCTGCGACACCTCTGACGCTTGGTCATTTGTGATGAACGGCCACCGGGTGATGAAAGTCACGGCAGGTCTGTCCGGCACCGTCACCATTGAGCACGACATTGCCAAGGATCTCCTCACACTGACGGCTGACGGCATGTCCCTGGCCATGAACGTTATGGCACCGCCAGAGGACTGGCCAACTATCAATAAGCAAAAGCCCCTGGGCGGCATTGAGGTCGGTGAAAACGTCCTCCTCCGCGCGCTTACCTTGGTCAAACCGTGCATCTCGACCGAAGAAACCCGATACTATCTGAACGGGATCTACTGGACCTCACACGACGGTGCGTCACGCATGGTGACGACGAACGGGCATAGGCTCGCGCTCCTGGATCTTGAAGCTCCAAATCCGCCATTTGATGTGATCTTCCCGCGGATCGGCATAACGCCGCTTTCAGCCATGCTGACCGCAAACGGCAATCAGCTTTCCAAGATCACTTATCGCGGTGCCGATAAGACGCCCACCCTTCTTAGTATTGAGATCGGCGACCGAGAACTGCACTGCAAACTGATCGATGGCACATATCCCGATTACAACCGGGTCATCCCCTCAGTCGACGGGGAACAGGCGTTCGATATCATCATTCCCAAATCCGCCACTCAGCGCCTCCGCTTGATGGCTGGACCGGACGACCTTGGCTGCAAGATTTCCCCTGAAAAGGGCACTATGACGATTGGCCGAGAGGATCACGATGGCAAGTTGTCTGTGACTTATGCCGCCAAGGGCAAGTCTGGGCCGGATATCGGTTTCAACACTGTCTACCTGGCGCAGACGACAGCAACGATGGGGGACGTTCGTTTGCGCGCGAAAGACAAGGGCGCGCCTGCCTTGGCTACCAGTGAGGCACATACGGATCTGATCATGGTCCTGATGCCGATGCGGGTTTGAACCGCCTTATAGCCCTGAAAACGCACCTCTTTGATGGAGAGAGATATGGCTAAAGTCCTGATCGGATGTGAAACCAGCGGTATTGTCAGAGAGGCATTCCTTGCCCTCGGGCATGATGCGTGGTCGTGCGATCTGCTGCCCTCCGACACGCCGACCAATCGCCACATTCAAGGCGACATTCGCGATGTCATGCAGGACAGCTGGGATCTGATGGCCGTGATGCACCCGCCATGCACTCGACTTTGCAACAGCGGCGTGCGGTGGCTGACACAAGCGCCAACGGGCCGCAGTCTTGATGAAATGTGGCGCGAGCTGGACGATGGCGCAGCGCTCTTTTCAGCCTGCTGGAACGTGCCCCACATCCCATGCGTGGCTATCGAAAACCCGGTAATGCACCGTCACGCCAAAGAGCGGATCGAGAACTACGAACCGCCAGCCCAAACCGTGCAGCCATGGCAGTTTGGCAGCGCCCCCGACGGCCCCGACAATGAAAAAAAGCGGACCTGTCTTTGGCTTCGCGGCCTGCCCCAACTGAGCCACACCGGCACCCTAGACGGCAGCACCGCCCGCGACAGCGTTCACAAAGCCAGCCCCGGCGCTGATCGTTGGAAGATCCGCAGCAAGTTCTTTCCAGGCCTTGCCGCTGCGATGGCTGATCAATGGGGCGCTGCATCGCAGGCCCGCTACGCGGCCGCAGCCGCTTAACCCCAACCCCCTATCGGGAGCCAGATATGACACAGCAACTCATCGCCGTAGATGCAAATGCGCTCGCAAGCCTTCAGGACGAGCTGACGGAAATAAAGCGCCTCCTATTGTCCTCAAAAATCAGCCCGCCAGCAAAATGGATCACGGTCGCGGAATACGCGCAAAAGGTGGGGAAATCCGAGGCGACCGTAAGACGATGGATCAGGGATGGCCAGCTTGAGCGAAAGCAGAAGTTGGTCAAGAATCCAGATGCCTAATCGAGGCGCTTGGCCAGCTCTTCAGCGCTTTCATTGTAGTACACGCGCAGCTGCCTCAAATCCGTGTGCCCCACCATCCGGGCCAGCGCCAGTACATCGAGCTTTCTTGAGAGCGCAGTGATCGCCGCATGACGGGAATCATGGAACGTTAGCCCCGTGACAGCCGCCCTATCCCGCAGTTTTCTAAACAGAACATCCAACTGGCGAGACGAAAGACCAAACACCGGATTGAGATCCGGCAAAGCTCGTAGCAGCTCAACCGCCTTGGTCGACAACGGAACCTCTCGCGGCCTGCCATTCTTGGTATGTGTAAGCAGAGCCACCCGGCGATCCAGATCAACCCGATCCCATTCCAACCCAGCAATTTCGCCTGCGCGCATTGCGCTTTCCATAGCGAATTTGAACGCATGGAAAGCGCGAGCCGTTGCTTTGTTCAGATCTTCTCCTGCGCTGATCTGCATTGCCTCTATCTCAGCAGAGGTCGGCAATCGGTCACGCGGCTGCGGTTTCGTCGGCTTACGCACATCGCTAATGGGGTTCGCAGAGATCAATTCCCACTCTTTCCTCGCAACGTTCAGCACCGAAGACATGAGCTGCATCTCGCGAATTACGCTCGCGGGCGCGACTTCCTTTAGGCGCTGATCACGCCACTTTGCGAAATCTCTGGCAGACAAATTTTCCAGCCGGATCTTGGCGATCTCATCTCGACCGATCTTTTCCAGCCGTATCACCTCCCAGCGATGCCCCCGCTTTGAAGGTGATACCTCGCGAGCATAGCGCTCAAACAGCTCGCCCAGCGTCAGCTTCGCCGCAACCTTGTCCTGGTTCAAGATCTCGAACTCAGCCCGAGCGGCCCAGTCTTTGGCCTCTTGCTTTGTCGGAAATACCTTTGACTTTCTGACACCATTGCGGGCAACCTCGGCCCGATATCCCGATTTTAGCTTACGAATAGACGCCATGAATTACGCACCGTGCGGAAAATATGCGTAAACGAATACACATTCCTGCAGATCATGGGTAGCCACTCAGGCCGCCAAAATCCGTAACCACTTTGTTTTAGATGGATAAATATTCAAACATGTTCAGTTCTGTTTGAATGATGGTGCGGTCGAGAAGACTCGAACTTCCACGGGTGTTACCCCACAGCGACCTCAACGCTGCGCGTCTACCAATTCCGCCACGACCGCACTGTCTTGACTTGGTGTAGCGGCGTATAGACGAGCGCGGGACGGTTGTGAAGATGCAAAATGATCATTTCTCAGGCTTTTCTGCTCGCCCGAAAAAGGAACGGGGGCGGATGATCATTCCGCCCCCGTTGACAGGTCTGATGGTGTGAAAACCGATCAGTCCGTTGAGAAACTCGGCAGCGCGGCTGCGGTGCTGGACGCCGGTACCGGTTGTGCCAATGCGCCGGTCAGGCCCGCAGCGGCGGCCTTGATCAGGGCGACTCGTTCCGGCTGTCCGGGTGCGAAGACCGGATCAACCCCGGCCTCCAGCGCGGAAACCGCTGTCTGATACCAGCCCTGTGCCTGCTCGGGCGATTTCGCAACGCCAAAGCCCTGCGCCAGGTGATGGCCGATCAGCTCGGCATAGGGACGCTGGCCGACACCAACCATGATGAGCGCCGCTCCTAGCGCCACCTCCATATTGTCACGGCGATACCCCGAGAACAGGCAGATTCCGGCGGTATTGGACAGCTGCTCGATCGACATGTTGGATTGCAGCACAAATTTCTGCACGTCGGAAATCAAGGCGTCACTGCCCGTGGTCGCCAGTTTGGCAAGATAGGGTTGAACAGCAGGCCCAAAGGCGTCGCACTGGCTGTCGACCTGTGCCTGGCTCACTCCCTGCACCTTGGCCACAAGCGCTTCGCCGGAATTGATCGCATAGGACCGGGTCAGGCAGAACTGCTCACCCAATGCTAGCTCCGGGTCGCGCAGATTGGCAACGGTCATATAGCCACCGTTGGAACTGGTGAGCAGGCTGACCTTGCTGCAATGGCTGGTGAGCGACGCGGTGCTTGCCGCCGGTGCCGGTTGCTGGAACAGCTGAATGCCGGCCAGCCCGCCTCCGGCAGGAGCGGGTGCGGGAGCAGGCGCCGGAGCGATGGCCTGCGGCGCGGAGGCCAGCACAGTTGCTCCCGGAGCGGGTGCGGGCGCAGGGGCCGGGGTTGGCACAGCCGCCTGAACCGTGCCCGACGTCGGCTCATCCGTCATCCGGCAGACGCCCTGATGACAGGCGAAGTTTGCCGTCGTGACGCCCCGCGCCATGAAGTCATTGCGCTGATAGCCCTGCGGCGTTGAGGCAAAGACCATGACGGAGCAATGCGACGCACCGCACCAGAAGGAGCTGCCGGACACCGAGGTGTCGATCATGTAGTCGTTCTTGCCATCGCCGTTCAGATCCGCCAGCTGCATGAAACCCGAACGTTGCAACAGCTGTTCGGCGCTGGGATCGGCGCTGGCCGCGATTTCATCCACGGCCTGGCTGACTTCAAACGGCAGGCCGCCGTAGCTGCCATAGCCGGCTGCACTCGCGCTGCGGGTGCCGGTCGCCTCATCCCGCCAGATCCGCAACAGCCCGCGGACGCCATTGGGGCCCTGCATCGCCTTGATCACCTGCGGGCCGCCAATCTGGGCGCGGCTGTAGGACGACACCAGGAAATCCCGTTCATATTGTGTCAGCTGCCCGGTCGCCGGGAAACCCATATGCCCCTGATACTGCGCCACGGCGCTGCGGGATTTGCGCCCCATCACGCCATCGGGGGAGCCGGCGGGAAAGCCGAAGTAATTCAGCGCCGTCTGCGTTTCACGGTTCTGCGCCCGCGCGGGCGAATAGGTCCGTTTGCGGGTCACCGGCTGTTTGCGCGCGCGGTTTTTATGCGCTTCATTGACGATCACGCCGCCGATGATACTGCCGACCAGCGCCGCGCCAAGATTGTCGGCAACCGCCGGAGCAGCCCCGGAGGTCGCCAGAATTGATGCTGCCAATGTAGTTTTAAGAGATTTTGAGAACATATTACGCGTCCCCCCCATTGATGAATACACGCAATCACGGTAGCGCACGACCCATCACGCAGGCCAGAAAATTCCGCGCATTGCTCTATAGTGGTTACAAAAGTCATAACAAAGGACACCGTCGATGGTTGAATGGATCACCACCTCCGGCCTGACCGGCTATGACGAGGCCGTCACCTTCATGGAGGAGCGTGCGGCGGGTATTGCCGCAGGAACCCACGAGGAATGTATCTGGCTGGTTGAACATCCCCCGCTCTATACGGCCGGCACCTCGGCGCGGCCCGACGATCTGACCGACCCCGACCGTTTCCCGGTCTACGCAAGCAAGCGCGGCGGACAATATACCTACCACGGACCCGGCCAGCGCGTGGTTTACGTCATGCTGGATGTCGCCAAACGGGGCCGCGATGTGCGCTGTTTCGTCCGCCAGCTGGAGCGCTGGGTGATCCTGGCGCTCGACCGGTTCAACGTGACCGGCCATATCCGCGACGGCCGTGTCGGCGTCTGGGTGGAGCGGGACGACAAACCCCTGCGGCCCAACGGAGAGAAGACCGAGGACAAGATCGCTGCAATCGGCATCCGCCTGCGCAAATGGGTGAGCTTTCACGGCATTTCGATCAACGTGGAGCCTGACCTCAGCCATTTTGACGGCATCGTCCCCTGCGGCATGACCGAATTCGGCGTTACCAGCCTCGTGGATCTGGGGTTGCCGGTCACGATGACGGATGTGGATGTGGCGCTGAAGCAATGTTTCGATGTCGCCTTTGCCACAACCGATACCTGTGCCCTCGACTAGGCGTCAGCCCCCGTTGCGGGACAGGCCGATCATGACGTCATGCGCTGACGCAGGTCGTCGATCGCTGCAAACACCAGCTCCGGCTGGGCATAGAGCAGCATGGTACCGGCGCGTTTGCTGACCCGGATCTGAAGGTTGGCGTGACCACTCCCCAGCGCGGCCTGCAGTTTGTCGACCGGCGTCACGGTATCTTCTCCGCCATGCAGATAGATGGTCGGCGCGGCCTTGGCACAATGGCGCATGTCGCGCGAGCGAACCGCCAACCGCAGATCAATTTCGTAGCCGCCGCGCCCCTGCTGCATCATCATCCTGTGGCTCTGGTCCAGAACCGCGCTCAACGCGGGGTCAGCCAGCAGTTGACGGTCCGCGCTTTCGCGGGCGATCTGGCGCGACACCAGGACCTGCGGCCCCTTTTGCCGCACGGACCGTGACCAGCTGCGCACCACAAGCGGCAGCACCGCGCTGGCATGGACCGCGCTCAGCGCCAGCGCGCGCTGATGCCCGCGCAGGGCCCTTGCATGTCCGATACTGGGCAATGGCAGTGTCGCGCCGATACAGACCACCCCGCCCAGCCGGTCACGCAGCCGGCGCCCGGCGGCGGCGGCAAACAGGCATCCGCTGCGATGCCCCAACAGGATGGGATTGACCAAACCCTCCGCGTCGATCAGCGCATCCAACTGGGTTACGAATAAATCAATCGGATCAGTCCCGCTCGGCAAACTGTCCGAGCCACCATAGCCGCAGCGCAAAGGTGCCAGACACCGCAGGCCACGCGCCCGCAACTGCGGTTGCAGCCGCTGGATCGCCGCAACCCCGTCAAAGATACCATGGACAAAGATCACCGGCTGGCCGCGCTCGGCGCCAAACTGCAAATATTGTGAAGTCAGCCCGGACGCCAGGCTCAGTACGCGTTGTGGGGGTGACGCGCGACCCGCAGCGATATCGTGATCGCGAGTCGTCTGCTGCATGAGGTAGGCAAGGAACCGCAGCATCTCAGGGCAGTTTGGCGCTGCAGTTTTGCTGAGCATCTGGCCCAGAAGGGCCAGTTCAGGCCCGCGTTCGGCACCGGTCCCGATGCGCAGCTCAATCCAGTCGGCCTCAATCAACAGATGACGCAGCAGCGACATTTCCTCCGGATCAAAGCCGAACCGCAATGCCACCTGATCTGCCGCCACATCCGACCAGCCGGTCGCAAGCTGTTCCACCAGAACCGCCGGTGCCGAGGGGTCCACGGCCCGTAATCGGCCGCGCCATGCAGCCATGTCAGACGGGCGCGCGCCAGAAACACCATCGACGGCGCCCAGCCTCTCCCCGCGGCCGCCCACCGCTTGGCACATCAGCAGCCGCCCCCCCTCGCCCCGCAGCAACGTAAGTGCAGGGCGCGGGCTATCCTCATCAAAAAGCGTGTGCCACAGCGGCAGCTTGGCATCCGCAACCCCGATGGCCTGAGCGATCCAGGGCGCGGTGATGCGCCCACGACTCGGCCAGTCATCACCTGCGGCCAGAATCTCCGCCTCGCGCGATACCAGCAGCCAGTTTCTCGCACCGCAGGGAAGCACTGCCTGAAGCTCTGGCCAGGATCCATGGTTCTGCGCCGCGATCAGGCGACTCCTGAGATAGATGGCGCGGTCAAAGTGACGTCCGATCAGCGCCGCCCCGGCAAGCTCGCCTTCAGGTGACAAATGCGCCGAAAGCCCCACCCCATCAGAAGAGCCCGCAGATCCCTGCCAGGAGCTGGCAACCGCCTTACCGGCGCCAACCGGCGTCGATCCTATCAGTGCGCTCTTGGCTTTCCCGGCGACACCATCATAGCCCGCACGGATCAGCCGGTCCCGCCAGGCGACCGCATTGGACGCGCCAAGAACAGAGCCGTAGACGGCCGCTGCCACTGTCTCGTCCGACAGCCCCCTTAGATCACCACTATCCTCTGCCGTCTTACCCACGGCCCCTCCTCAGCAACATACACCGGCCAAACGCCCGTCACTTTGCAAAACCATGGCGCATCTGCGCAGGTTGGTATGAACACAAGCAGCCCCGACCAATACGAGACTGCCGCAACTTTCATTTCCGGTTCCCCTTCGCCGGGCGTTGCAAAGACGCCACGGGCAGGCCAGGGACAGGCCGCCATAAACATGAAACCCACATCGCTCCGCCTGGACAGCTGCGCTGCCAAGCCCCCTCCCGATATCGGTTCAGTTCTCAGTTCTTCAGGCCCTATGGCCGAGACTGCCGGGACCCTAGGATAAACGGGTCACACATATCAATATAAATTTCATCCAAAGGTAGAATAACTGGTCCGCGACTTCGCGCCCGTGCATCGGCACAGCAGCACGAGCCGCGACAGGCCAGGACAGCCCGCCGGTAATCGCTTACTCTGAGAACATGCGGCCTCTATCAGGCGGCCGCGTCCACGGCCTTGCGCATTATCTCCGCATGTGCCTGCAAAACACCCGGATCGGCCATTATGCCCGGTGGTCGCACTGTATCGCCGTCGCGACGTGGCAACACGTGGAAATGCAGATGGAACACCTCCTGCCCACCCGCAGCCTCGTTGAACTGCTGGATGGTAATCCCTTGGGCGTCAAATGCCTGCATCGCGATCCGACCGATCTTCTGCACGGTCGCCATGACCGCAGCCAGCTGGGCCGGTGATGCGTCAAGGACATTCCGGCAGGGCGTCTTGGGGATCACCAGCATATGCCCGTCGGAGCGCGGCATGATATCCATGAACACCAGGGTGTCATTGTCTTCGTAGACTTTGTGCGCTGGCAGTTCTCCGAGCAGAATTTTTGCGAAGATATTGTTTGGATCGTACACCGCCACTATCTGCCCTCCGTAGCTATCAACGGGAACTTGCGCGGCTATCGCCCGCTGGTCAAGCACACAAGGACCGCCCGTTCGATAAAACACGGCTAAATCCTTCCCGGACGACCCAAGGCCGGGGGGCGCTTCGCCGTGACATACGCCGGACCACGGCGCCAAAGGATCAGAAAGGCAGCCCGAAAGGGCCTGCCCGCGACAATTATTCTTGATCCATATCAAACTCCGCCATTGAAGGCCTGTTGCCGGCGAACTAAAACGCAGGATGAGTCTAGGCCCGCCGGGGACGGTGTTTGTTGGCCTATCGTTATGCAACAGGAGGCACCTTAATGGCAGATGCAGCCATTCATGGTCACGGCCACGAAGACGAGCGCGGTTTTTTCACCCGCTGGTTCATGAGCACGAACCATAAGGATATCGGCATTCTCTACCTGATCGTTTCGGCGATCGTTGGTTTCATCTCCGTCGCGTTCACCGTTTACATGCGGCTTGAACTGATGGATCCCGGCGTTCAGTACATGTGCCTTGAAGGTGCACGTCTTTTTGCAGATGCGTCTGCGGCATGTACCCCCAATGGGCATCTGTGGAACGTTCTGATCACCGGCCACGGCATCCTGATGATGTTCTTCGTGGTTATTCCCGCGCTGTTCGGCGGGTTCGGCAACTACTTCATGCCGCTACAGATCGGCGCGCCGGACATGGCGTTCCCGCGGATGAACAACCTGTCGTTCTGGATGTATGTCGCGGGCACCTCGCTCGCGGTTGCCTCGGTCCTCGCACCGGGCGGCAACGACCAGGCCGGTTCCGGCGTCGGCTGGGTTCTCTACCCGCCGCTGTCCACCAACGAAGGCGGCTTCTCCATGGACCTGGCGATCTTCGCCGTTCACGTCTCTGGTGCGTCCTCGATCCTCGGTGCGATCAACATGATCACCACCTTCCTGAACATGCGTGCCCCCGGCATGACCCTGTTCAAGGTGCCGCTGTTCTCCTGGTCGATCTTCGTCACCTCCTGGCTGATCCTGCTGTCCCTGCCTGTTCTGGCCGGCGCGATCACAATGCTGCTGATGGACCGTAACTTTGGGTTCACCTTCTTTGATCCTGCCGGCGGCGGCGACCCGATCCTGTATCAGCACATCCTGTGGTTCTTCGGCCACCCGGAAGTGTACATCGTGATCCTGCCGGGCTTTGGCATCATCTCCCACGTGATCGCGACCTTCGCCCGCAAACCGGTCTTTGGCTACCTGCCGATGGTCTGGGCGATCATCGCGATTGGTGTTCTGGGCTTTGTCGTCTGGGCGCACCACATGTACACCGTCGGCATGTCGCTGAACCAGCAAGCCTACTTCATGCTGGCCACCATGGTGATCGCGGTTCCGACCGGGGTTAAGGTGTTCTCCTGGATCGCCACCATGTGGGGCGGCTCGATCGAGTTCAAAGCTCCGATGATGTTCGCCTTCGGCTTCCTGTTCCTGTTCACCGTCGGCGGTGTGACCGGCGTGGTGCTGTCGCAGGCGGCTGTCGACCGCGCCTATCACGACACCTACTACGTGGTTGCGCACTTCCATTACGTGATGTCGCTGGGTGCTGTCTTTGCGATCTTCTCCGGTGTGTACTTCTACTTCGGCAAGATGACCGGTCGTCAGTACTCCGAGCTGGGCGCCCAGATCCATTTCTGGATGTTCTTCATCGGCGCCAACCTGACCTTCTTCCCCCAGCACTTCCTGGGCCGTCAGGGCATGCCGCGTCGTTACATCGACTACCCGGAAGGCTTTGCGTACTGGAACAAGATCTCGTCCTATGGCGCGTTCCTGTCCTTTGCATCGTTCCTGCTGTTCTTTGGCGTTGTGATCTACTCGCTGCTGCGCGGTGCCCGCATCACCCAGAACAACTACTGGAACGAATATGCGGATACGCTGGAGTGGACCCTGCCCTCTCCGCCGCCGGAGCACACGTTCGAAATCCTGCCCAAGCAGGAAGACTGGGATCGCTCCCATTCGCACTAAGGTGTTGATGAACTGAATGACAGACAGGCCCCGGAGCACCCGCTTCGGGGCCTTCTTTGTGCCCGCAGCACCGACCCGGTTCCCCCCTTTGCAGCTGCGACGCATGGCCCTGTCGAGATGCTGGACAGGCCGCTGGCGGACGCTAAATTCACGCCATGCCGTATCAATGGATCACAGCCCGAACCGACAGCAATCAAGAGCTGCACCTCTGGCCGCATCAGTCGCTGCCGCCAGAGGGCTATGTCCGCTTTCTGGGGGTGCTTGCCGCGCTGATCACCATCCCGATGATCCCCCTTTTGGGCAGTGCGGCGCTCTGGGGGGTTCTGCCCTTTGTGACAGCGACGCTGTTTGCGGTGAAATGGGCGCTGGACCGCAGTCGCCGTGACCGGCATGTCCTGGAAGTGCTGACGCTGGACTCCACCGAAGCGCATCTGGAGCGCATCAACCCGACCGGACAGCGCCAGAACTGGCGTTGTAACCGCTATTGGACACAGGTCGAACTGCATGCCGATGACGGACCCGTGCCGAATTACGTCACCCTGCGCGGCAGTGGCCGAGAGGTCGAAATCGGCGCCTTCCTGTCCGAGGAGGAACGCAAGGCGCTCTATGAGGATCTGAAGACCGCGCTGCACCGGCACAGCCCGTGACACCCCGATGCCGGAGCGCCCCGCATAACTGCACCTTTGACTTTGGCCGGGGCGCCGCGTATCAGAGGCATATGTTCAATACGTCCGTATCCTTTTCGATCCAGTATTATCCGCTGTTTTCATAACGGCGGACGTATTCTCATTTCTTGATGTTCATCCCGCCGCGTTCCGGCGGACAGAGGCAGCATCTCACATCA
This sequence comes from Phaeobacter sp. JH20_29, assembly GCF_048056175.1. Taxonomy (NCBI): domain Bacteria; kingdom Pseudomonadati; phylum Pseudomonadota; class Alphaproteobacteria; order Rhodobacterales; family Roseobacteraceae; genus Phaeobacter; species Phaeobacter sp. JH20_29. Next base: position 187,700 of record NZ_JAYMWO010000018.1, on the reverse strand, counting down.
TCCCAACGGCAGCGCGGCACAGACCGGAGCCCGATGTCGATGTCGCTTTCCACCAGATTCCCCCGCGTTGGCCTGATTGGTTTTGGCGCCTTTGGCCAGCTGATCGCCCGTCACCTGTCGCCGCTGGTGCCGATCTGCGTGCATGATCCAGCCTCAGGCTGTGACCTGCCGCAACACCCGTCCCTGCGTTTCTGCCCGCTTGCCGAAACCGCCGCCTGCCCGCTGGTCATTCTTGCCGTCCCTGTCAGTGCGATGGAGCAGCTCTGCCACGAGATTGCACCGCTTCTCACCCCCGGCGCATTGGTGATGGATGTCGGCTCTGTCAAAATGGCGCCGGCGGAGGTGATGCTGCGGACCCTGCCGCCTGAGGTCCAGCTTCTGGGAAGCCATCCCTTGTTCGGCCCCCAAAGCGCCGCGCAGGGTCTCGCCGGTCAGAAAATCGCTCTCTGCCCCTTACGCGGCGGGCGCCCCTTGCGTCTGGCGGCGCTGCTGCGCCATGTCTTCGGGCTCGATGTCATCTGGACCACACCCGAGGCCCATGATCGCGAGCTGGCGACAGTACAGGGTCTGACCCATCTGATCGCCCAGGCGCTCAGTCAGGTTGCACCGGGTCCCCTGCGGATGACCACAGCCAGTTTCGAACTGATGCAACAGGCCAGCCGGATGGTCGCCGGAGATGCCCCAAACGTGCAGCAGGCGATCCTGCGCGACAATCCCTTTGCCGCTGAGGTGCGTGCCGCCTTCCTCCAATGCGCGGCCGACCTCGGCCAATCATCCACATACCAGCCCCGGGCAACCCCCGGGTGGGCAACCCAATGCCCAGCAAAAAGCCCGCCAAAGGTGGCGGGCTTCTGATCTGACAGCGATTGGCTCAGGTCAGCGTCAGCAGTCGCCGCTGTGGCAGAGCTGATCCTTCACCAGGGGGCCGACTTTGCCGAAATCCATCTGGCCGGTGTATTTGCCCTTCAGGGCGCCCATCACCTTGCCCATGTCACGGATCGACTGCGCACCAGTATCAGCAACCGCCGCCTTGACCGCCTCGGCGATTTCGTCGTCGCTCAGCTGTTTGGGGAGGAATTCCTCAATGATAGCGATCTCACCCAGCTCGCGTTCGGCCAGGTCCAGCCGTCCGCCTTCCTCGTAGGCGCGTGCGCTTTCGTTGCGCTGCTTGGTCATCTTGCCCAGAATGGCGAGGATCTCTGCATCGCCAATTCCGCCCCCTTCACCATCGACCCGGTCGGCAATTTCACGGTCCTTGATCGCGGCATTGATCAGACGCAAGGTTGCCAGTCGGGCAGCTGCGCGGTCCTTCATGGCCTGTTTCAGGGCCATATTGACCCGAGTTCGCGTATCCATTTATCTGTCCATTCCCACGGAGTCGGAAACCGGATCTTTACCTAAAGTGGTAGTCAAGTTCAAGTTGGGGCCAGACAAATGACGTTGGGGCACCCAAACACCGTTAGATGGTGCCGGCCTCGCCCCGCAAACAGGCCCAGATCGCAGCGACGGAGGCTTGACGGCTTGGCGCACACCCCTTAGATACCCGTGAATTTTGCCCATATTGGAGAGTCGCGCCATGGCCGATACCGTCCCACCCAAGCCCACCGCATGTTTGGCACTGGCTGATGGCACCATCTTTTATGGAAACGGCTTTGGTGCCACCGGCGAAACCGTGGCAGAGCTCTGCTTCAACACGGCCATGACCGGCTATCAGGAAATCATGACCGACCCCTCCTACGCGGGGCAGATCGTGACCTTCACCTTCCCTCACATCGGCAACACCGGCGTCACCCCCGAGGATGACGAAACCGCCGATCCCGTCGCCGCAGGCATGGTGGTGAAATGGGATCCGACACAATCCTCCAACTGGCGCGCCACCGAAGAGCTGAAAACCTGGCTCACCCGCACCGGACGTATCGCCATCGGCGGCGTTGACACCCGCCGCCTGACCCGTGCGATCCGCCAGCAGGGCGCCCCGCATGTGGCCCTGGCCCATGATCCCGACGGCAATTTCGACATCGAAGCACTGATCGCCAAGGCCCGCGAATGGTCGGGCCTTGAAGGGCGCGACCTGGCCAAGGACGTTACCTGCGCGCAAAGCTATCGCTGGGACGAAATGCGGTGGGCCTGGCCCGAGGGCTATACCCGTCAGGAAGACCCCAAGCACAAGGTTGTCGCCATCGACTACGGTGCCAAGCGCAATATCCTGCGCTGCCTCGCATCGGCGGGTTGTGACGTGACCGTCCTGCCGGCCTCTGCCACCGCTGATGAGGTGCTGGCCCATAACCCCGATGGTGTCTTCCTCTCCAATGGTCCCGGTGATCCCGCCGCCACTGGCGTTTATGCCGTGCCGATGATCCAGCAGATCCTCGACACCACGGATCTGCCGATGTTCGGGATCTGCCTCGGCCACCAGATGCTGGCACTGGCGCTTGGCGGCAAGACCGTCAAAATGAACCACGGCCACCACGGCGCCAACCACCCGGTGAAGGAAAACGCCACCGGCAAAGTTGAGATCACATCGATGAACCACGGGTTTGCCGTCGACGGGCAGAGCCTGCCTGACGGTGTCGAAGAGACGCATGTGTCGCTGTTCGACGGCTCCAACTGTGGCATTCGCATCTCCGATCGTCCGGTCTATTCGGTGCAGCACCACCCCGAAGCAAGCCCCGGCCCGCAGGACAGTTTCTACCTGTTCGAGCGCTTCGCCGAGGCTATGGCTGCGCGCAAATCTGCGTAAATTCAGCGGGGCTGAGATAAGCCTACGCAAAAAACACGGTTCCATGGCAAGCTTTTGCCATGGAAAACAAGGGCTTGATAAAGACGCCCCTGTAAAAACCTCTTGCTCGAATCCATGACCGCATAAACTGTGCTGTCATGGTTGAACACAACCTCAAATTCCTAGAGGCGGCACGACCCCTCATTCGGCGCGAACGCCAGACCTCCTTTGAACGGCGGCTGGTGGAAGATCACGCCGTCAGCAAGGATCACCTGATGCGGGCGCTGGTTCTGCGTCAGCATCAGCGCGCTCCGATTGATCAGATCCTTGTTTCCGAAGGGTGGGCCAGTCAGGAGCAGGTTCTGGATGCGCTGTCGTCCCAGCACGGGATGCCACGGGTTGATCTGGGCGGTCATCGCCCCCAGGCGCGTCTGCTCGCGCGCAAACCCGCCCGGTTCTGGCTGCGTCGCTGTGCGCTGCCATACATGCAACTGGGGCAGACTGTGATCGTCGCGATAGCGCATCCAGCCGCCTTTGCCGAGGTGCAGCGCGACCTTGCAGAAAGCTTTGGCGATGTGCGACCGGTGATCGCAAGCGAAGCGCAGATCACCGAACTGCTCAGCAGTCATTTCCGCGAGGATCTTGCCCGCGACGCCAGCGCCTCTGTACCGCTGCGCTATAGCTGCCGCACTTTGCGCCAGCCGAACTGGCTAGGCCTGCCGCTGCTGACGGGACTCGCCGGCCTTGGCCTGACCGCGACCCGGCCAAGGCTGGTTTTCACCCTACTCTGCGGGTTGGCGCTCTTTACGCTCTTGCTGTTCATTCTGCTGAAATGTGCAGGTTTCGTATCCCATTTGCAGGACCGGCGGCGGCGACGTCTGCACGAGAGCACGCAGCCTCTACCAAAGCAGCCGCCCAGCGCAGGCCCTCTACAGCTGGCGGCCACGGGACGGCGCCTGCCGCGCATGTCGATCCTTGTCCCGCTCTACAAAGAGGCCGAAATCGGCCGCGCCCTCCTGCGACGCCTGTGCAAACTCACCTACCCGCGCAGCCTGCTCGAAGTACTGCTGGTCCTCGAAGAAGACGACGAGGTCACCCGCAACGCCATCCATTGCGCCGATTTACCCGATTGGTTCCGCGTGATCGAAGTGCCCGCCCACGGCGGCCTGACCACCAAGCCACGGGCGATGAACTACGCGCTGAACTACTGCCGGGGGGAAATTATCGGTGTTTGGGATGCCGAAGATGCCCCGGATCCCGACCAGTTGGAAAAGGTCGCACGTGCCTTTGCGCAGGGCGATAACGATCTGGCCTGCCTGCAAGGCGCGCTCGACTACTACAACCCGGATCAGAACTGGATCTCGCGCTGCTTCACCCTCGAATACGCCAGCTGGTTCCGCATCGTACTGCCGGGCATCGCCCGCCTTGGGCTGGTGGTTCCGCTGGGTGGCACCACGCTGTTTATCCGCCGTGACATCCTGGAACAGCTGGGCGGCTGGGACGCCCATAACGTGACCGAGGATGCCGATCTTGGCGTCCGCCTCAGCCGCCTTGGCTATCGCACGGAAATGCTGCCCACCACCACCTATGAGGAGGCCAACTGCCGCGCATGGCCCTGGATCAAGCAACGCTCGCGCTGGCTGAAGGGGTTCATGGTCACCTATCTGGTGCATATGCGCCGCCCCGCTGTGCTGGCGCGGCAATTGGGCTGGCGCCAGTTCCTCGGCCTTCAGGCTTTCTTCCTCGGCACCGTTGGCCAGTTCCTGCTGGCGCCCTGCCTCTGGACCTTCTGGCTGATCACCCTCGGCCTTGGCCATCCCAGCGCCCCGCTGCTGCCCGCAGGCGCGCCCTATCTGGCCGCTGCCGCCCTGGTTTTCTTTGAACTCCTTGGCATCATCATCGCCGTTACAGCGGCCTTTGCCAGCGGTCGGCGATCGCTGGCGATTTGGGCGCCCGGCATGATGCTCTATTTTCCGATGGGTGTGATTGCCGTCTACAAGGCGCTCTACGAGCTGATTTTCAAACCGTTCTTCTGGGACAAGACCGCGCACGGCCAACCTGCGAAGGCTCGCAAGCCGCTCGCCCCGAGGCTCCCGACCGGTGGCACCTAGCCCTTGCTGCGATCGCCCGCGTCCTGTTTCAGCCGGGTCATGAAGGCGACAGAAATATGATCCTTCAGCGCCCGCCCCGCCGCCTCTTCATCGCGACGCTCGATCGCGTTCACGATGGTCTTATGTTCGGCCTGCGCAATCCGGCCCCGCCCCTCCGCCGCCAGCGAGGTGGTCGCCATCAGCGCCATCGTGCGGTGGACCAGGTTCAGCTGCTGCACCAGATACCGGTTATGTGACGCCAGATGGATCTGCTCGTGAAACCGGCGGTTGGCCTTCGCAAGCTCCGTCGGATTGTCCACAAAGGCATCGTCAGAGGCGACCATCTCCTGCAACACCCGGACCTCCTCCTCGGTAGCGTGCCGCGCCGCAAGGCTGGCCGCCAGCCCTTCCAGTTCGCGCCGCACCACATATAGCTCCGCCATCTGGTTGTGATCCAGCGAGGCAACAATCAGCGACCGGCCATCGCGCTCCAGCAGCGATTGGGTCTCCAGCCGCTGCAACGCCTCGCGGATGGGCGTGCGCGAGACACCGAACCGTTCGGCAAGGTCGCTCTCGACCAGACGGTCTCCGGGCCGGTAAACCCCGACATCGATGGCTTCAAGGATCAGCGCGTAAGCGTCGGTCTGGCTGGTGCTGCGGGTCAGGTTCATGTCGATCCTTGGGTTGTTGACCCCCGATGTCTACAGGTCCGGCCGCCGTGCAATCAACCCCGCCCCGACCACGCAGTTAAAATCAGCCCCTCGGATCGACCCGAAGACGCCACGGCGATGTAGTGCACCGGCGCATGGCGACAGTTGCAATCATGCGGCGGGCGACCTAGGTCACAGGCCATGGTATCGCAATCTTTTTCTCACGTCCGCCACTGGGTGTTCGATCTCGACAACACCCTCTATCACCCCTCCGCCCGGCTGTTCGATCAGATCGAGGTCAAGATGACGGACTACGTCATGACCGCGCTTGGCGTCGACCAGCAGATGGCCAATAAGCTGCGAGATGACTACTGGCGCGAACATGGCACCACCCTTGCCGGGCTGATGGCCCATCACGATCTGGACCCGGACCCGTTCCTGATCGAGGTCCACGACATCAATTTCGATCATCTGGAGCCGGACAGCCTGCTGGCCGAACGGATCCGGGATCTGCCGGGCAAGCGGATCATCTATACCAATGGCACCGCCCCCTATGCCGAGCGGGTGCTGGCGGCGCGGGGTCTTGAGGGCTGCTTTGACGAGATCTACGGGGTCGAACATGCCAATTACCGCCCCAAACCCGAACGTCAGGCCTTTGACATCATCTTTGCCAAGGCAAAGATCGACCCGACAAAAGCTGCGATGTTTGAGGACGATCCGCGCAATCTGCAGGCGCCGCATGATCTGGGGATGCGTACGGTGCATGTGGCACCAACCGCGGCGACCGGCGCGCATATTCACCACCACACGGATGATCTGACCGGGTTTCTCGGGCTGCTGTAGCCGCCTGCGGACAGCGTAAGGTGGCCCCGGCCTGCGCATCCTGTCGCACCCCCGTGGCGCGCCGCCGCACCCGACTTTTTCCGGGACTGATAACCTCTATATGGCAGGTATCTTTTCCGCGCAGGCCCGGCCCTTCCGCCATCAGGCTGCGCACTCCGCCACAGCCAAGGATGCCCGCCCGATGAATGACCTGACGTTCGACCACAGCCAGCACCACGCCACTGTGACCGCAGCCCCGGCCGCGGCTCCCGTGCCTGCCGACAGCCATAACAGTGGCGCCACAAAGGCGCTTCTGGCTATCCTCCTTTATGTTCTGCTCTGGGGCCTCGCTGTTGCGATCTGGGGCCTGCCCGCGCTGTTCCTCCCTGCGGTCGCCAAGACCGGCATCATGTTTGTCGTCTTGGTGATGATCACCCGTGGCTAGGGGCGCGGCGCCAATTGAACCCCGAAAAAGGCCCGGCATAAGGACAGTATGTCGCTTGTCATTCCAGCTGCCAGCGGCCTATCTCAGGACCAGTGATGAAAGGCAGGTCTGATGACTGACAGCTGTGACATTCTGATTTCGGGTGGCGGTATCGCCGGGCTCACCGCCGCCGCAACCTTTGGCGCCGCCGGGTTCCGGGTGATCTGCGTCGACCCGACCGCGCCCGTAACACTGCGCGACGAGGCCGGTGCCGATCTGCGAACCACCGCAATACTGCAACCGGCAAAGGCGCTGTTGCAGGACGCCGGGATCTGGACCCGGCTCGACGCCCACGCCGCGCCGCTGGACATCATGCGGATCATCGACGCTGGCGGGGCAGAGCCGGTGGCCCGTGTCACCAAGGATTTCAAATCCGCCGATATCTCCGATCAGCCATTTGGCTGGAACCTGCCCAACTGGCTCCTGCGCCGGGAACTTTTGGCACGTCTGGACGATCTGGAGACGGTGGATTTCCGTGCGGGTCTGGGCACCACCGGCCTGTTCACGCGCACGGACTCCGCCCAGGTCACCCTGAGCGATGGCACCCGGGTCACGGCCCGTCTTGTGCTCGCCTGTGACGGGCGCGACAGCCCGATGCGGCGGGCAGCGGGCATCCCTGTGCGGACCACCCGTTACGGACAGAAGGCGCTGGCCTTCGCCGTGACCCACGACCTGCCCCATCAGAATGTCTCGACCGAAATTCACCGCTCCGGCGGCCCCTTCACTCTGGTGCCGCTGCCCGATCACGACGGTCGACCCTCCTCCGCGATTGTCTGGATGGAACGCGGCCCAAGAGCCGAGGCATTGCAGCGGATGGATCAGGCCCCGTTCGAAATCGAGATGAACCGGCGCAGCTGCGGTGTGCTGGGAGAGCTGCGGCTGGCCTCACGCCGCAGCATCTGGCCGATCATCAGCCAGTCTGCCGCCCGCATGTCGGGCGAACGCCTTGCCCTGATGGCCGAAGCCGCCCATGTGGTGCCACCAATCGGCGCCCAGGGCCTGAATATGTCGCTGGGAGATCTGCGGGTGCTGCTGGATCTGGCACAGACCCGGCCCGAGGCCCTAGGCGACGCCAGGATGCTCGAGAGCTATCACAAGGCCCGCCATGGCGACATTCTGATGCGGGTGAAGGGGATCGACCTATTGAACCGGACCTCGATGCTGTCGCCTCGCCCGCTGCGCGATTTGCGCGCGTTTGGTCTGAATGCGCTCTATTCCATGGCCCCCGTACGCAAGACCCTGATGCAGATGGGGCTTGGGGTAAAATAGGGATCCGGCCCCCTGCGGGGACCGGTGCCTTCGGCGAGAGTATTTGGGGAAAGATGACAGGGCTGTCGCATCCGGGCGACGGCGGCGTCTAGCCGAGCGGGCCGGGCCGACGCTCTTCGCTCAAGAGCACATTGGCATCCACATTGCCCACCCCCGGCAGGGTCATGATCCGGCGCCGCAGCACGCGTTCAAAATCAGCAATGTCGCGCGCCGTCACCCGCAGGCGATAGTCATACATGCCCAGCACATGTTCGACCGTCTGCACCTCCGGGATGGCAGTCACCGCACGTTCGAAATCCTCAAGCGAGACGCGCCCCTTGGTGGCCAGTTTGAGCCCCAGAAAGACCGTCACACCAAAGCCCAGCTTGCCGGCATCAAGATCCAGCTTGCGGCCCCGGATGATCCCCGTCTCCTGCAGGCGGCGGATGCGGCGCCAGGTTGCGGGCTGGCTCAGCCCCAGTTCGCGCCCCAAGGCGCCGGCCGATTGCGTGGCATCCCGTCCCAATGCGCGCAGCAGCGCGTGGTCGATGTCATCCAGCGCCATCATATCGGCAGTGCCTCGTCCGATTTGATGCGTGCCACATGCATCAGCGCCTCGATGTCGGTGATATGCGGCAGGATCAGGATCTGGCTGCGGTAAATCCCCTGATAATGTGCCATGTCCCGCGCAATCACCGAGAGCCGTACATCGACCTGGCCGAGGAAGGTCTGGATTTCCAGCACCTCCGGGATCTCACGCGCGGCGGGGATGAATTCATCAAAGGCGCGGGGATTGGTCTTGTCCAGCGTGATCCGCAGCGAAACCTCCACCTCATAGCCAAGCGCACGCCAGTCGATCACCGCCCGCTGCCCAAGGACCACGCCGGTCTCGCGCAGCTTCTCCAGCCGCCGCGACAGGCGTGAGGCGGTGAGGCCAAGGCGATCCCCCAGATCAGGCAGCGATTGTTCTGGGTCCGCCTGAAGATGGCGAAGTATGCGTCGGTCCAAGTCATCAAGCATGATTTTCATCATAATTGCATAGAACACGAATGACCATTGCAATAATTTGCAGATTTTCGCGCCAGATACGCCTCTCCTTTATTGAAAACATGCCTATGCTGCATCCAAACACGAACCAAAAGGACGATGATCATGCGTGTATACTATGACCGCGATTGCGACGTTAACCTGATCAAGGACAAGAAAGTGGCCATCCTGGGCTATGGCTCTCAGGGCCACGCCCACGCGCTGAACCTGCGCGACAGCGGCGCCAAGAACCTTGTCGTCGCCCTGCGCGAAGGCTCCCCTTCCGCGAAGAAAGCCGAAGGCGAAGGCCTGCAGGTGATGGGTATCGCAGAAGCGGCGGCCTGGTGTGACGTGATCATGTTCACCATGCCCGACGAACTGCAGGCAGAAACCTACAAGAAATACGTCCACGACAACATCCGTCCGGGTGCCGCGATCGCGTTTGCCCACGGCCTGAACGTGCACTTCGGCCTGATCGAGCCGAAAGAAGGCGTCGACGTCATCATGATGGCCCCCAAAGGCCCCGGCCACACCGTGCGCGGTGAATACACCAAAGGCGGCGGCGTGCCCTGCCTGGTGGCTGTTGACACCGACGCCACCGGCAAAGCGCTGGAAATCGGCCTGTCCTATTGCTCCGCCATTGGTGGCGGCCGCTCCGGCATCATCGAGACCAACTTCCGCGAAGAATGCGAAACCGACCTGTTCGGCGAGCAGGCGGTTCTCTGCGGCGGCATCGTCGAGCTGATCCGTTGCGGGTTCGAAACTCTGGTCGAAGCCGGTTACGCACCTGAGATGGCCTATTTCGAGTGCCTGCACGAAACCAAGCTGATCGTTGACCTGATCTATGAAGGCGGCATTGCCAACATGGATTACTCGATCTCCAACACCGCGGAATACGGCCAGTATGTCACCGGCCCGCGCATCCTGCCCTACGAGCAGACCAAAAAAGCCATGAAGGACGTGCTGACAGACATCCAGCAGGGCAAATTCGTGCGCGACTTCATGCTGGAAAACGCTGTGGGCCAGCCCACCATCAAAGCGTCGCGTCGTGCCAACGACGAGCACCAGATCGAAGTGGTCGGCGGCAAGCTGCGCGACATGATGCCTTGGATTTCCGCAGGCAAGATGGTCGACAAAGAGAAGAACTAAGGCGCCCGCGAGACTGCTCGCACACCCTAGCTCTCCGGGGCGCTCCTGTTTGGGGCGCCCTTTTTCATTTATTTCACTGAGGTGATCCGATGCCAGACTCCCCCGGTGCCGCCAATTGGGCCAAGCTGTTGTTCCTAGGTGTGATCTGGGGCGCCTCCTTCATGGCGGTGTCACTGGCGCTCAGGGGCTTTGCGCCGCTGACCATTGCCGCGCTCAGGATCTCCATCGGTGCCGCCTGTCTGCTGGCGGCTGTCTACGCCATGGGAATCGGCCTGCCCACCCTGCGCAACCGCGACGGCCGCATCATCTGGACCTGCGCGGCTGGCATGGGGCTCTTTACCAATGCGCTGCCCTTCACCCTGCTTAGCTGGGGGCAGACTTTTGTGGCCAGCGGCTTTGCCGGGGTCTGCATGGCGGTGGTACCGCTGTTTGTGCTGCCGCTGGCGCATTTTCTGGTGCCGGGCGAGCATATGACCCTGCGCCGCAGCATCAGCTTCCTGATCGGCTTTGCCGGCGTGGTGCTGCTGATCGGGCTCGACGCCCTCCGCTCTGCCGGAACGGATTTTGAATCGCTGGCCCGCCTCGCCTGCCTTGGGGCCTCGCTCTGTTATGCCATCGGTGCGATCATCACCCGGCTCTGCCCACAGGTGAATATGCTCTCGCTCTCGGCAGCAACCCTCCTGTGCGGAGCCACAATGATGGTGCCGGCCGCGCTTTGGGTCGAAGGGCTGCCAGAGCTGCCCGCCCCCCTGCCACTGGGCGCCGTGATCTACCTCGGCCTCTTGCCCACCGCGCTCGCCCAAGTGCTGCTGGTGCAGGTCGCCCGCAGCGCAGGCCCGGCATTCCTGTCCACCGTGAACTATCAGGTGCCGGTCTGGTCGGTGATCTTTGGTGCGGCGCTGCTGGGGGAAACCCTGCCACCGCAGCTGTTTGCCGCGCTGGCGCTGATCCTCGGCGGCCTCCTCCTCAGCCGCAGCCGCCGCCCGCGCATGGCCTGAACCGCAAATCGTTCGATAGCGGGCAAAGCAATTGCGATTGACCCGGCCACTCCGTCGGGGTCTTGTCGCGCGACACCACAAAGGGAGATCGCGATGCCCGATATCGCTCCGCGCTACTGGCTGATGATCGCCACCCTGGGCTTTGTCTGGGGTGGGACATTCCTGCTGATCAAGCTGGCCCTGACGGGCACGACGCCGTTCTGGCTCGCGGCCAGCCGCATCGGGTTTGCAGCTTTGCTGCTGACCGCGATCTGGGGTCTGCGCGGGTTCAGGCTGTTCAAGGATGAGACCAACTGGCCATCGCTGGTGATCATCGGCGCCCTCAGCACCGCGCTGCCCTTCATGCTGATTTCATGGGGCCAGCAGCATGTCTCCTCTGGATTTACCGGCGTCAGCATGGCGGCGATTCCGCTGATGGTGCTGCCCTTGGCGCATGTCTTTGTGCCGGGAGAGCAGATGACCCTGCGCCGCCTGATCGGGTTTTCCATCGGCTTTGTCGGGGTCGCGGTCCTAATCGGCAGCAAGGCGTTTCAGAGCACCGGCGCCGCATTGGAGGGCTATGGCCGGGCCGCCTGCCTGTCCGCCGCCGCCTGCTATTCGGTCAGCTCCATCCTGACCCGGCGCCTGCCGCCAGTGGATCCGCTGGGGCTGGCCGCCATCCTGCTCATCATCGGTTCTGCCGTGACCCTGCCTGCGGCCTGGCTGCTGGAGGGACCACCGGTGATCCCGGACATGCAAACCCTGGGCATTGCAGCGGTTCTGGGCCTGATCCCCACCGCCGCTGCCAATCTGCTGCGGGTCATTGTCGTTCGTGAAGCAGGCCCCACCTTCATGACACTGACCAACTATCAGGTTCCGGTCTGGGCGGTGGTTCTGGGGGCCATATTTCTGGGCGAGGAACTTCCGCCCTCCATGCTGCTGGCGATGGCCCTGATCCTCGGCGGTCTGGGCATCAGCCAGTTCGGTGCGTTGCGGCGATTGTTTGGCTCCCCGCGCAAGCTGCGGCCCTGAGACAAGGCAAAACCCGTCACGGGTAGCGGGTAGCGGGTCCATCTCAGCTGTCCATCGGCCTGTCACAAGCCCTGTAATGTCACAAGCCCTGTCACAGGGCATGTCCGACGACCGGACTATTCAGCCACAGCCGCCTCAACCGCAGCAACCACGCTATTCACCGCCTCTCTCAGCACGGCAGCATCTTCGCATTCGGCCATGACCCTAACCAGCGGTTCGGTGCCTGACTTGCGGATCAGCAGACGTCCCTGCCCCGCAAGAGAGGCTTCGGCGCTCTGGATCGCGCTCTGCACCTGATCTGTTTCCAGCGGTGTCTGCCCGGCGGCAAATCGGACATTCTTCAGCAGCTGCGGCACCGGGGTGAACTGCTGCGCCAGCTGCGATGCCGGGCTGTCGGAGCGGATCATCTCCGCAAGAAAATGCAGCCCTGCCATCAGCCCGTCCCCGGTGGTCGCGTAATCCGACATGACAATATGGCCGGACTGCTCGCCGCCGAGGTTGAAGCCGCCTTCGCGCATCCGTTCCACGACATAGCGATCACCAACTGCCGTCCGCTCAAGCCCGATCCCGCGCGCGTCGAGGTGCCGCTCAAGCCCCAGATTGGACATCACCGTCGCCACCAGAGCCTTGCCGGACAGAAGGTCATCCTCGGCCCAGCGGGTCGCCAGCAGCGCCATCAGCTGATCGCCATCCGCCACTTTTCCGGTCTCGTCGATCAGGATCACCCGGTCGGCATCCCCGTCAAGACAGATCCCCACATGGGCGCCATGGGCCACAACGGTCTCCGCCGCGGTCCCCGGATGAGTAGAGCCACAATCGCGGTTGATATTGGTGCCATCGGGTGAAACACCCACCGGTATCACATCGGCGCCCAGCTCCCACAGGATTTCCGGCGCAGCCCGGTGGGCAGCCCCATTGGCGCAATCAATCACCACCTTCAGCCCGTCCAGCCGGATATCGCGGGGCAGCGAGCTTTTGACCCGCTCACCGTAGCGGAACCGTGCGTCATCAATCCGTTTCGCACGCCCGATATTCTGCGCCTGCGCGGGTTCGACACCGGCCTCGATCAGAGCTTCCAGTTCCATTTCGACGGTATCGGACAGTTTGAAACCATCCGGTCCAAAGAACTTGATCCCATTATCCGCCGCCGGATTGTGGCTGGCCGAGATCATCACGCCAAGATCGGCGCGCATCGAGCGCGTCATCAGCCCCACTGCCGGTGTCGGCACCGGGCCAAGCAGCAGCACATTCATACCGGTCGACGTCAGCCCCGCGGTCAGCGCGCTTTCGAACATGTAGCCCGACAGGCGGGTGTCCTTGCCAATCACCACACGGTGCACCCCGGAGGCGTCGCGGCGGAAATACCGGCCGACAGCCGCGCCAATGCGCAGCGCCATGTCCGCTGTCATAGGATGGATATTGGCCGTGCCACGCACGCCATCCGTGCCAAAAAACTTGCGCATATCAGCCCTTTCGGTCGGGTCTTATCGGACGGCCTGCCACAGGCGAACCGCCTGCGCCGTCTCGGCAACATCATGCACCCGCAGGAATTGCACGCCTTGGGCCAGGGCTGCAAGCCCTACCGCGATAGAGCCCGGCGCGCGGGCGGCAGCATCCGGCTCATGGCCCAGCTTGCCGATAAAGCCCTTGCGCGACACCCCCAGCAGGATTGGACACCCCAACCCATGGAACAGGCTGAGATTGCGCAACAGGGTCAGATTGTGGTCCAGCGTCTTGCCAAACCCGATGCCCGGATCAACCACGATCTGCTCGCGCACCACCCCGATATCTTCCAGCCGGTCGATCTGCCCCTTCAGGAAATCATAGACATCCAGCAGGACGTTCTCATAGGTCGGATCTTCCTGCATCGTCGCCGGGTCGCCCTGGGCGTGCATGATACAAGCAGGAACCCCGGCCTGCGCAGTCAAGGGTGCCAGAGCCGGATCAAAGGTAAATCCCGACACGTCGTTGGTCAGGCTCGCTCCGGCATCCAGCGCCTCGGCCAGAACGACCGCCTTGCGCGTATCAATGGAGATCGGCACCTGCGAACGGGCGCGGATCGCTTCAATCACCGGAGCGGTGCGGCGGATCTCCTCATCTTCGGGGACCAGCGCGGCACCGGGGCGGGTGGATTCTCCGCCAACGTCGATGATGCTTGCCCCATCGGCAACCATCTGCAAAGCCGCCGCGCAGGCGGCGCTGACCTCATCATGCTGCCCGCCATCCGAGAAACTGTCAGGGGTCACATTCAGGATGCCCATGATCTGCGGCTGCGTCATATCCAGCCCGGCAATCGTTGCCCGCCGCGCCGTCAGCCGGTGGCGCACATCCTCGGGCAACAGACCGGCAGGCATCAGCCGCGGTGGCGCGCCGCGCTCCAGCACTTCCACCTGGGTAAACCAGAGCCCGCCACTGATCAGCGACAACGCCCCCTCGGGGCGATTGTCCCCGTGTTGTACCAGCGGTCGGTAATAACTCACAGTTGGGTCTGCTCCACATCCACGGCGCGCAGCGGCACCCCCGGATTGCCAGGCAGTGCGGCGCCAATCACGATCATCTCGCCGGCCTCGAATGTGGCGGCGAACCAGGCAGCCAGCGCCACCGCGTCAGAGGGCGCCGCCGAAGGGCCATCTACCGCATCCAAAACGATTTTTGACGGAGCCCAGACGCAAATCTGCCCGTTTTTCATGGCCCAGTCCAGCTCCGTTCGCGTCGAAACGACGACACAGCGATCATCCTTTGCCGCGAGCCGCCAGGCGTTCTGTTCAATTGCCAGCAGATCAATCCGGCGCTGGGTCCATTTGTGACCGGTCTGCGGCGTGGCCAGCTCATGCGCCCCAACACAGAGGATCAACGGACGCTTGCGACACTGCATCTGGTCGATCCAGCCGGTCAGGTGGTCACTGTCGATGGCGCGGTTGGACAAATACATCAGCCGCGGATGCGGGCGCTCTTCACTGTCGACACCGGTCGCGACCTGATTGCGGGCGCGCACGATTTCCACACCCAGCGCCCCCGGCCCGCGATCCAGTTTCTCAATCCGCACAAAGGCCCGCACGGCCTGCGGTTCCAGCAGGATCCGCTCGGCCACGCGCTCCGCCAGGGTTTCCAGCAGGTTCAGACGTTCTTCGGACAGCTCACGCGCAATCGCCTCTGTCACCCGGTCATACGACAGGATGCGGTCGACATCATCATCCAGATCCGCAGGCAGCGGCGCAACTTCGACAACCACATTGAAGCAGATGCGCTGGGTGGTTCCGCGTTCTGCCTGAAAGGCGCCGATTTCCACCTCGACGATGTGATCCCTGAGCGAAATCCGATCCAGCGGTCCGCGCGCTGCAGTGGCCTCCGACCGTTCGGAAGGATGCGCAAATGCGAGACGAATTTCTGAAGACATGACGGTCGAGCCCCTGAACTGGCTATCTGGCGGTGAGGTTCCAGCATAAACATGCCGCGCCCGCATAACAGGCCTTCATGCGCCATACCAGTGGCCGAAAACGGCGCTGCCAGGGTTTCAACCACGGCAAGCACCCGCCCCCTGACACGCCTTAGTTGTTGAGCGCAGTCCGAAAACGATCATCGCGGTAAAAGAGATGGACGCCGATCCGCGCGGTCTTGGTGAAGCTCTTGCTCCAGCGCGGACGCACCGCTGTGGTATGGTAATAGGTCGCGCCATCGGTGATCCCGGTGATCGCCCCATCCATCACCAGACGGGCCACTTTGGAGACCCGCTCAAATGCGGTTTTCTCGCGGATCACTTCCTTGTGGCCGTCGCAGGTGTAGGTGAACTGGCACTGATACTTGCGCCCGGTCCCCTGGTTGATCACGCCGCACAGGCTGTCAGGGAACTGCGAGGATTTCACGCGGTTCATAATCACCTCGGCGACGGCGAACTGGCCCTTCACGGTTTCACCGCGCGCCTCGAAGTACAGCGCTTCGGCCAGGCAGGCAAAATTCTCGCCCCCCTTGGCGGCCGGAATGGTGTCCAGCCATGCCTTGGTGAATTTCACTTCGGTCGCCTTGGCCTTCTTGGCCGAGCGGTTGAAGTTGAAGAAATTGTTCAAACGCCCGGTCGGCACGGCGTTCAGGGTGGATTGCTCACGTTCGAACAGCGCGTCCAAACCGGAATCCGCATATACATCTTTGGCCGCTGCCAAGGCGGCAGCAAACACGGCAGCTACAGTCAGAATCTTCATAAGGGCATCCCCACTAGACAGATCGCGCACGGCCATCCCAACGTCACGCGATCGCACCTCCTAGTGGAAATCCCTCCAAACGTCCAGCGACGGGACAGCGCACCCCGCTGCCCCTTGGTTAAGCGCCAATCCGCTGCTTTCTGCTACCCCTGCGAAAGCCCCTTGTTTTCTTTACGATTTTAGAGATTCGCGTGGTGAATCTCCGGTTTGGCTGGAAATCGCCAATTGCGCGGCAGCAAGCCGTGCAACGGGCACCCGAAACGGGGAACAGGAGACGTAATCGAACCCGGCTTCGCGACAGAACGCAATCGATTCGGGGTTGCCGCCATGCTCGCCACAGATCGACAGCGTGATCTGCGGGTTCTCTGCACGGCCCCGCTGAACCCCCAGTTTCAGCAGCTCGCCGACCCCGTCTGTATCCAGCACGTGGAACGGATCCTCTGGAAAGACGCCCTGATTGACATAGGCCGACATAAACCGCCCCGCATCGTCCCGCGACATGCCATAGGTCATCTGGGTAAGGTCGTTGGTCCCGAAGCTGAGGAACGAGGTATGCGGCGAAATCTCACCCGCGCGCAGGGCCGCACGCGGGGTCTCCACCATGACCCCCAGACGATAGGTGAAATCCTCGCCACGCTCGGCCTTCACCGCCAGCGCGACGGCATCAATGCGCGCCTTCACCAGCTCCACCTCACGTTTGGCCGAGACCAGCGGGATCATGATCTCCGGCACCACCGGATCGCCCTCCTTGGAGGCATCCAGAGTGGCCTCGAAAATCGCCCGTGCCTGCATGTCGTAGATTTCCGGCACCGTCACCCCCAGCCGCACGCCGCGCAGGCCCAGCATCGGGTTGTATTCCTCCATCTCCTCGACCCGGCGGGTCACATCGCTCACCGGGATACCCAAGGCTTCCGAAAGCTCCCGCTGCCCGGTTTTGGAGGTCGGCAGGAATTCATGCAGCGGCGGGTCGAACAGCCGAATACAGACCGGCAGCCCTTCCATGATGCGAAACAGCGCAAAGAAATCCTCCCGCTGCATCGGCAGCAACCGCGCCAGCACCGCAGCCCGCCCCTCCGAGGTCTCGGCAAAGATCATCTCCCGCATCACCGTCAACCGGCCGGGATCAAAGAACATATGCTCGGTCCGGCACAGGCCGATCCCCTGCGCGTTGAACTTGCGCGCGGTCTCGGCATCCTCCGGCGTGTCGGCATTGGCGCGGATGTCGATATCGCGCACCTCATCGGCCCAGGTGAGAAGGGTCTGAAAGGCGCCGTCCTCCGCCGCCTCCAGCATCTCCGGCTCGCCCGCCAGCACCTCGCCACTGCTGCCGTCGATGGTGATGATATCGCCACGGCTGAACACCCGGTCGCCCTGGGCCACCAGCTGCTTGCGCCGACTGTGGAACTTCAGGTTAGAGGCCCCGACGATACATGGCAGCCCGAGACCGCGACCGATCACCGCCGCATGGCTGGTGATCCCGCCGCGCTCCGTCAGCACCCCGACCGCCGCGTGCATACCCCGCACATCCTCGGGCGACGTTTCGCGCCGCACCAGAATGCAGGGCTCACCGCGCGCCGCACTGGCCTGCGCCTCCGCAGCGGTAAACACCAGCCGCCCGGTGGCGGCACCGGGGCTGGCGGCAATGCCCTTTCCGATCACATCACGGGTCGCCCCCGGCGCCACCTGCCGGTGCAGCAGCTCGGTCAGAATATGCGCGTCGACCCGCATCACCGCTTCCTGCCGCGGGATAATGCCATCCTCGGCCAGCGCCACCGCGATCCGCACCGCCGCCTGTGCCGACCGGGTGACCCGCACCCCGTCCAGGATATGCACCGCGCCGCTCACGATCACAAATTCAACCTGCATCTCTTCGCGCAGACGCTGTCGCATCAGCCGGGCATGGGATTTCAGATCGGCAAAGGCCTCGGGCGCCGATTCCTCCAGCGATGGCCCGCGCGGGTCACGCTCCAGATACAGCGCCTCGGCCCCCGCCCCCAGCGCATCGCGCCCCTGGCTCTGGCTCAGGTACCGCCCGGTGATCTGCGGCTCACCTGTCTTGGTATTGACCAGCTGCAACACACCCGAACCGCATTCGCCCTGACCAAAGCCCGGCACCATCTCCTGCACCACCAGACCCAGCCCGGCATCCGCAGGCGCGCCCTTGGCCTGCCGCAACAGCCGGGCCGAGGTGCCTTCCCAGGCCCGCGCCATCGACCGCAACACCGCCGCCAGCTGCTCCGCCGGATCCTGTGGAAACGGCTCATCGGTCTCCGCCTCATAGGCGTGCAGAACCTCGCTCAGCGCATCAGGCCCACCATCCTCCACATCGTCAAAGACATCCGGGTCCAGCCGCGCCACATGCACCGCATAAGACTGCACAAACCGCAGATACAAGGCCGCCGCCCCGTCGCGCCCAAGACTGTCGCAAAGGTCGACATAGCGCGCATCATTCATGCCGATGTTGAGGATCGCACCGGGGCCGCCCCAATCGGGATCCTGTGACGACGGGCGCACACAGAGCAGCGCATCCGACGGAAAGGCGTCAACAATCGCCGCCATATCGGGCATCTCGCCCTGGGCGATCCCGTGCACCGCCTGAAACGACAGCGCCACGGTGCGCGGCACCGGCAGATCCAACCGCACCAGACGTTGCAGGCATTTCGCCCGCCCGCCATGGGTGTGATTGGCAATGGGTGCCACCGGCGTGATCAGCACGGAATCCGGCGTCTCATCCTGTGGGGTACGAGCCATGTCTCGATCATTTTTCTGCACTGCGGCGCCTTTCCTTTGCTATGCAGCATAGCCCTGTCGTCCATTCCCGCAAGGAAAAGCACGTGGACCAAAAGGAGAAAACCGGGACGACCCTGCGATCACCCCGGTTTCTCGTTGTTTTGCCTGCCCGGACTGCCCGGACTGCGCGGTCAGATCACGGCCCTGCGGGGCTCAGCCCTCGATCCGGGTCAGATCGGCGACCTGCCCGCAGACCTTGCGGATCTGGCTCAGCAGGTTCAGGCGGTTGCGGCGCACCACCTCATTGTCGGAATTGACCTGCACCGCTTCAAAAAACGCATCCACCGGGGCGCGCAATGCGGCCATGCTGCCCATTGCAGCCGCGAAATCTTCGGCCTCGATGGCCGAAGAGATCGCCCCCTCGCTCTGCGCAAGCGCATCGAACAGGGCCACTTCGCTGTCATCCTCGGCGAATTTCTTATCCGCGCCGTAGGAATATTCTACGCCATCCTTCTCCTCGGCCTGCGCCAGGATATTGTTGGCCCGTTTGAAGCCCTGCAACAGGTTCTCGCCATCCTCGGAGGCCATGAACTCCTCCAGCGCACGGGCGCGTTTCACCAGCAGCGTGAGGTCATCGTTGCCCTCCATCGCGATGCAGGCGTCGATCACGTCATGACGGATGCCCTGATCACGCAGGAACACCTTGAGCCGGTCGTGGAAGAAGGAGAGGAGGTCACGCGACACATCCGGCAGCTGCGTCTTCAGCCGCTCGATATGTTTGGGCAGATCCCCGTCAAAGGCATCCAGCACCGTGCGCACGGCAGAACCAAAGACACCGTGATCGGCGATCTCGTTCAGCATGTCCTGCATCAGCCCCGTAGCAACCGGGTCACCACCGTTCTGGGCCATTTCATGGCGCAGCAGATGGGCATCAATTGCGCCGTCCAGCCGCATCCGCACATCATTGTCCAGCACCAGCCGGATCACCCCCAGCGCGGCACGGCGCAGAGCAAAGGGGTCTTTTGACCCGGTGGGCTTTTCATCAATCGCCCAGAACCCGGTCAGCGTGTCCAGTTTATCGGCCAGCGCCACGGCAACCGAGACCGGCTCGGATGGCACATCATCCGACGGGCCAAGCGGCGAATAATGCGCCTCGCAGGCATTGGCCACCTCTTGCGGCAGGCCAGCCGCCTCCGCGTAGTAGCGCCCCATCAGGCCCTGCAATTCCGGGAACTCATAGACCATTTCGGAACTCAGATCGGCCTTTGCCACCCGTGCGGCCTGCTCTGCCAGATCGGCATCGGCGCCGACAACCGGCGCGATCTCGCGGGCCAGCGCGGCAATACGGTCAATCCGCGCCGCCTGCGTGCCCAGCTTGTTGTGGAAGGTCACATTGCCCAGCTTCGCAACCCAGGGCTCAAACCCCTGCTCGGTCACCGTGCGCAGATCATTCTCCCAGAAGAACTTCGCATCCGCCAGCCGTGCTGACAGAACTTTTTGGTTGCCCGCCAGGATGGTCGCGCCATTGTCGGCGGTCTCGCGGTTGGCGACGGTGATGAATTTCTCGATCCGCCCGGTCTTCGGATTGCGCACCGAGAAAAACTTCTGATGTTCCTTCATCGAGGTCTGCAAGACCTCCGGCGGCAGCGCCAGGAATTCATCGTCGATGGCGCCCATCAGCACCACCGGCCATTCCACCAGACCAGCGACCTCGGCCAGAAGACCCTTGTCCTCGACAACCTCCAACCCGCTGGCAAAGGCCTGATTGGTGGCCTCCTGCCAGATGGCCGCTTCCCGCTCGGCCGGATCCAGCACCACATGCGCCCGCTTCAGCTTGGCGGCATAATCGTCAAAGCTGGATACGGTGATCTGATCCGGCGCCATGAAACGGTGGCCAAATGTGGTCTTGCCCGATGCAATTCCGTCGATATCCAGCGGCACAACCTCGGCGCCATCCTCCTTGGACAGGAGACAGAGGATCGAATGCAGCGGGCGCACCCAGCGCAGGGCGCCCGATCCCCAGCGCATGGACTTCGGCCAGGGGAAATTGCGGATGGTGTCTTCCAGCACCTCTGCAATGATCTCTGCCGCCGGGCGCCCCGGCTTTTCGATCAGCGCAAAATAGACTGCGCCCTTCGGGGTGTCGCGCTCTTCCAGCTGCTCGCGTGTGAGGCCCGCACCGCGCAGGAAGCCTTCGATGGCCTTGTCCGGCGCGCCCACTTTCGGCCCCTTGCGCTCCTCGCGCACTGTCGGGGAGTGCTCCAGCAGCCCCTCAAGCGCCAGCGTCAGACGGCGCGGCGTCGATAGCGCATGGGCACCGGCATAGGTCAGCCCCGCTTCGACCAGACCATCGGTCACGCGCTTTTTCAGATCCTCCGCCGCACGCGCCTGCATACGGGCCGGAATTTCCTCGGAAAACAGTTCAATCAGAAGATCAGGCATCAGATGTCCTTACGGATGGCCGCGCGCGGCGCGGAAAATACGTGTTGACGGAACGGAGCCGCTTCTGAACGAAGGGCTGCGCCGTCCCGCGGGGTGGCGCTATTGCGCCGCCCCAGAGGGGCGGTACTCTTCAGAAAGGCAAGCATCATTCGCCTCCGACCGCCTCTGGCCGGGGCGGGCATTCCTCGCCCACAACCGTGCCGTCATAGGCTTTCTGGCCGCAATCGTTCAGCTCATGCCAGACATAGCCGCGCCCTGCGTCGGTGATCGCTACGATGCGGTCCACCCCGTAAGAGATATTCTTGACCGACAGAAAGCTCTCGGCGCGTCCCTCGGCCAGCGCCTGACCAATGGCTTCGGCATCAAAACAGTCAAACCAGCCCGGCGCATTGCGCGGCTCTTTCTGATCCGACAGCACAAACAGTTGCGCCAGCTCTTCGGGTTTCAGATCGGTAGCGAAACAGGCGCGATAGCGAATGGGAGAACTCTCCGCGTCGATCGCCTCAAAGCCACTGTAGCGGATCGGCAGCGCCGCGCCACCACCAAGCGGCGTCAGCATCACGTCCTTGCCCGGCTGCAGCTCGACATCCTCGTAAAAGCCGTAGACCTGCAGGTAATACATCGCCGCCCCAGCCGCGAGGCCGGAGCAAATCAGGATCAGCGAAAGGAACTTGCCCATACCGTGGACTCCTATTGGCAATCAGCCTCGAGTTACGCCGCGTGACCGCCGGCTTCGGTCTGCACAAAGGCATCGGCGCATTGCTTGGCCAGCGCGCGCACCCGGCCGATATAGGCCTGCCGCTCGGTGACGGAAATGACGCCGCGCGCATCGAGCAGGTTAAAGACATGGCTGGCCTTGATGCACTGGTCATAGGCCGGATGGGCCATGATGATGCGTTTGCCGGTCTTGGGGTCGATATGCTCCTGCGCGAGGATCGCGGCGCATTCGGCCTCGGCCTCCTCGAAATGGCGCAGCAGCACCTCGGTATTGGCCACGTCAAAGTTCCAGCGGGCGTATTCTTCCTCGGTCTGCTTGAACACATCGCCATAGCTCAGCGGGATCAGCGCGTCCGGGTCGTTGAACGGCATGTCCATCACGTGATCGACGCCCAGAATATACATCGCCAGACGTTCCAGACCATAGGTCAGCTCGCCCGATACCGGGTGACAATCGTAGCCGCCGACCTGCTGGAAATAGGTGAACTGGCTGACTTCCATACCGTCGCACCAGACCTCCCAGCCCAGGCCCCAGGCGCCAAGCGTCGGGCTTTCCCAGTCGTCCT
This sequence comes from Phaeobacter sp. JH20_29, assembly GCF_048056175.1. Taxonomy (NCBI): domain Bacteria; kingdom Pseudomonadati; phylum Pseudomonadota; class Alphaproteobacteria; order Rhodobacterales; family Roseobacteraceae; genus Phaeobacter; species Phaeobacter sp. JH20_29. Next base: position 164,852 of record NZ_JAYMWO010000018.1, on the reverse strand, counting down.
CGACAAAACGAATGTCGTGCATGTCCATATCGACGCCGATCGCCTCGAGGCTGCCCAGATACAGCTCCTGCAGGTTCGGCGGCGAGGGTTTGATCAGCACCTGATACTGGTAGTAGTGCTGCAACCGGTTCGGGTTCTCACCATAGCGGCCATCGGTCGGACGGCGCGACGGCTGCACATAGGCGGCCGCCCAGGCCTTGCTGCCCAGCGCGCGCAGCGTGGTCGCGGGGTGAAAGGTGCCCGCGCCGACTTCCATGTCGTAGGGCTGCATAATGGCACAGCCTTTGGAGGCCCAGTACGTCTGAAGCCGCAGAATGATCTCTTGGAACGAGCGCGGAGCGCCTTTGGTGTCGGTCATGTTTCTTCCCTATGGGGGCAGCAAATCCGGGGTTCTTCCTATGCAAGCCCCGGCGCAGGGTCAACGGCGCATCGCAGCCTCAGCGGCTCCGGCCCCGCTGAAACACGCAGCCCCCGCCCTCCAGCGCGTCCCTGAGGCCACATCAGCCGAATTTGGCGCCATCCGCCGGGTTTTCCCCCTGCGAAGAGGAGTTCCCTTCGCGGCGCGAAAGTGGTTATGTGCGCGCCAACGACCGATCACCCCGATAGAGGCCTTTTGATGAAGAGTTTGATTGCTACGCTGGCACTGTCCCTGATGGCGCTGGCATCCGCCTTTACAGGTGTTGCCACCGCCCAGACCGGCACCCAACAATCCGCGCAGGAGACGGTCTGGATCCAGGTTGCCGCCCGCGCCTCCCTGCGCGAAGCCCAGGCCGAAGCGCAGGAATTTGCCGCGCGGCTGCCCGATGTCTCCGGCTTCTCGCTTGGCGGTGGCTGGTATGGCATTCTGCTTGGCCCCTATACCCGCAGCGATGCCGACCGGGTGCTTCAGGTCTACCGCGCCGAACGGCAGATCCCGCGCGACAGCTTCATCGCGTTAAGCAGCAACCTCGGCAATCAGTTCTACCCGACAGCCGCCACCGCCAATACCGAACCACAGGCCACCGTCGAAAGCCCGGTTCTGGAGCCGATCGACCCCGCAGTGGTGACCCAGGCCCCGGCGGAACCGGTCGAAACTGTGCTCCCCGATGAGACCCCGGCTGAGGCGCGCCGCAGCGAATCCCGTCTCACCCGTGAAGAACGCATGGATCTGCAAATCGCGCTCAAGGCCGCCGGTTTCTATACTTCCACCATCGACGGCGCCTTTGGTCGCGGCACGCGTGGCTCCATGTCGGACTGGCAGTCGGCCCGTGGCTACGCGCCCACCGGTGTGCTGACCACCGCCCAGCGTCAGGCGCTGATGGATGAATATAACGCGCCGCTGATTTCGGTTGGCATGGCCCCCCTCACCGATACCAAAGCCGGGATTTCGATGCAGATCCCCGCAGGTGAAGTGACCTTTGATCGCTACGAATCTCCCTTTGCCCTGTTCAAGAGCAGCGGCGATCTCGGCGCGCAGCTGCTGCTGATCAGCCAGCCCGGTGACCGGCGCACGCTCTACGGTCTCTACGACATCATGCAGACGCTGGAGATCGTCCCTCTGGACGGTCCGCGCCAGCGCAGCGGCGACAGCTTCACCCTGGAAGGCCGCGGAAATGGCATCGTCTCCTATACCGAGGCCCGGCTCGCCAATGGCGAAATCAAGGGCTTCACGCTGGTCTGGCCGACCGGTGACGACGAGCGGCGCGCCCGCGTGCTGGCAGCGATGTCGGCCAGCTTCGAACGCATCGACGGCGTTCTGGATCCCGCCGCCGGTGCCGATGCCCCGCAGAATGTCGATCTGATCTCGGGCCTTGACGTGCGCAAGCCGCGCCTGTCGCGCTCCGGCTTCTATGTCGATGCCAAGGGCAGCGTGGCGACCACCGCCGATGTGGTTGCAGGCTGCACCCGGGTGACACTGGATCACGACTACCAGGCCGAGGTCGCCTATACCGACACCGCCACCGGCATCGCCGTGCTGCGCCCGGTTGAGGCGCTGGCCCCGATGGCCGTCGCCAAACTGGCCAGCGCCTCCGCCCGTCTTCAGTCCGATATCGCGGTTTCCGGCTTCTCTTACGAGGGCGTCCTCGGCGCCCCCAGCCTCAGCTGGGGCAGCTTGCAGGATGTAAAGGATCTGTCCGGCAACCCCGGTGTCTCGCGTCTGCAACTCAGCAGCCAGCCGGGCGATGCGGGCGGCCCGGTGCTGACCACCGATGGCGCCGTGCAGGGCATATTGCTGAGCCAGACCAAAGGCGCCACCCAGCTGCCAGAAGGGGTCAGTTTTGCGGCAAATGCCGATACCCTGCGCGCCGCCCTGAGCAGCGCCGGGGTCACCGCCTCTGACGCCAGCGCTGAGGCGACCGCCTTGCCGGTCGGGGCGCTGACCCGTCAGGCCAGCGGCATGACCGTTCTGGTCAGCTGCTGGGACTGAGCCACGGCCAGCCACCGCCCTGCGGGGCTCTGCAAACCCAAAAAGGCCGGAGCGAATGCTCCGGCCTTTTTCGTTTCCGCGCCGATCTGTTCAGCCGGTCTTCACTCACACGCTCAATAGGCGTGGATACGGCCATCCCAGGTGTGAAAACAGCCCGTGGTCTCCGTGCTCAGCACGTCAAACTCATGCAGCAGCCCGGCGACCGATTCCTGCACCGAGATGTCGCCCTCTTCGCCGCCCATATCCGTCCGCACCCAGCCCGGATGATAGATCCCGACGGCGATGCCCTCCGGCAGCAGATCCGTCGCCAGATTGCGCCCGATATTGAGCGCTGCCGCCTTTGACGCGCGATAGGCATAGCTGCCGCCGGGCGCACGGGCATGGCTCGCCATCTGTGACGAAATGATCGCGATCTTCGGATCCGCCGCCAGCCGCAGGTTCGGCAACAGCGCCTGCACCGTCAAAAAGACCCCGGTGACATTGGCGGCCAGCGTCTTGCCCCAGACCTCGGCAGAGTAATCCTCCAGCGCCATTGATTTATCGAGATAGACGCCGGCGTTGCACACCAGCAGGTCAACCGGTCGCCCCTTCAGCTGGGCGGCAAACCGCGCCTGCTGGCCGGGATCGGTCACATCCAGCCGCACACCGGAGGAATGATCGCGCGACGTGCCCGTCACCTCGTGACCATCCTCCCGCAGCTTCGCGACCAATTCGCGGCCAATGCCCCGGCTGGTTCCTGTCACGACGACATGCATACATGCTCTTCCTTCAATTGGTTTTTCTATTGGGCAGGAAGGGCAGCGGCAGCACCGGCACGCCCTCCTCGATCAGCGCCCGCGCCTCTTCCGGCCGGGCCTCACCGTGGATCGCCCGCTCCGGCACATCACCAAGATGCATGGCGCGCGCCTCATTGGCGAAATCCTTACCGACGTAATCTGAATTCTTCTCAACCTTGCGCCGCAGCTCCGCCACCGCAGCCTCCAGCTCTCCCGATGGGGTGCTCAGCGCCCCCGCACCGGGTGGAACCGCCCGCAGCGCGCCCGGCGTTCCAGCCGCCTGTGGTGCAGGTTGCTGCGGCGCGACAGCCCCCGCAGCGGCACGCGACTCTGCCTCACCGACCGGCGAAACCGCCGTACGGCCGGGGCGCACGCGGGGCGCCATGATTGCCTTTTCCACCTGACTGGATCCACATTGCGCACAGGCCACCATCCCCGCCGCTGCCAGCTTGTCAAAAGCGGCTGCCGACTGGAACCAGCTGTCAAAACTGTGTCCTTCAGCGCATTTCAGAGCGTATTGTATCATCGTCATCACTCTTCATCAGGAGGGGATGATTAAATCTGCAATCCCCACAAGTGCAAGGGCAGAAGCGCCCGCTGCCGGTGTTCCACATCAGACCGCCGCAGATCGGCAACCGCCTTCGGGGGCGGGTTGCTACCGTGGTGCCAGCAACCGGTCCTGCAGGCGCGCAACCAATGTCTCATGTGGCTGATCCGCCGCCACCGCCAGACGACGCAGACCAAAATGGACCCGCGCCATTTCCTGATAATAGCCCGAATAGACGAAATTGGTCGTGGCCCCGGCCACGGCCCCCAGCACCGGCAGTGTCTGCGCGGCCAGCTTCTGGCCCAAAACCATGCTGAAACGGGGTGCCACCTGCGCGATCAGTTTCTGCACCGCCCCCCCGGTCAGCCCCAGCCGCAGTGACAGGAACCCCAGATCCGCGCCATCATCAGCCGCCAGCGGACCGGCAGCAGCGAACACCCGGATACAGTCAAAGCGCACGCCCTCGGCCTCCGGGTCAAAGCCCTCTTCTGCCGCCACCCCCTGAATACTCCGCAGCAGGAAGGCCGTGGTTGCGGGCAGCTCGACCAATGCTCCGGGCAAACCGCCCATGCCACCCGCCGCGCCCATCGCGGCGCTGACCGCGCGGTTGACCGCCGCCGGCTGATCCGGCACCACCCGGCGCGATCCGCTGGCCCCCTGCATCGCCAGTTGCAGCGCCTGCTCGGTGGCGCCGTTCAACCGGCTCCGCACCGGCGCAGGCAATTTGTCCAGCAGCCCGTCAACCGAGCCGCCCAGCAGGTTCAGGATCTGGATGCCCAGCCCACCGGCGGCGCGGTAACGCTTGGCCAGCGCCTCCAGCTCCGCCTCCACGGCAGCAGCGTCCAGCGGCGTGGTCAGGGCAGTATCAGGAGTCAGGATCTCGGTCATGGCATACCTCATGTTGCCAAAAAAATGTTTGTCTTCCCGGCCCGTATTTCAAGATCTCGGTAACCTGCGCCTGCGATCCACCCCGATCAGCCCCGATCAGCCGGGGATCTGCGGCCCGCTCCAGCGCAGAACCCTGCCGCGCACATCGGCCCAGCCGCCAGCCGCCAGATCCAGACCCAAAACCCGCTCCGGGTTGGTCGGCGGCGGCATCTCGACCGCGGGCAGCAGCGAAAACCCAAAGCGCCGGTAATACGGCGCATCGCCCACCAGCAGCACCCTGCTCCAGCCGCGCTCCTCCGCCTTGGCCAGACTGTCGCGGATCAGGGCGCCGCCCAGCCCCTCGCCCTGATGGGTCGGGTGAACCGCCACCGGCCCCAGCAGCAGCGCCGGCAGGCCCGCCTCACCAATCCGCACCGGCCAGAAGCGGATCGCCCCGGCCAGAATTCCGCCCTGATCGCGCGCCACCTGGCTCAGCCCGCTGACCGGCGGCACGTCGTCGCGCAAACGATAGGACGACAGCGCCTCGCGACCGGGCGCAAAGCACAGGTCATATAGCGCCTCGACCTCCCAGCGGTCCTCGGGCTGCTCTGCCTTCAACTCAATCACGCGCCCGCCTCCACGCCCGTCGCCGTCACCGCCCGCTGACCAGCCCAGCACCACCGAGGGATTTGCCCCACAGCGCGCTGCAAACTCTTCACGCAGGCTGGTCATCGCCCTAACACGGGCGTAAGCCTTGGGCAAACCCCGGCAGCCGGATCCGCAAGCAATACCAGCAGGCTACCGCTCCGGCTCAGACTTGGAGACCAGCATATGTTCTACCGACCCGAGAGCGGCCACGGGCTGCCGCACAACCCGTTCAACTCCATTGTCACCCCGCGCCCCATTGGCTGGATTTCCACCCGTGCGGCCGATGGCACCAACAATCTGGCGCCCTATTCCTTCTTCAATGCCGTCGCCTATGAACCGCCGCAGGTGATGTTTGCCTCCACCTCGGCCAAGGACGATCAGGACGGCACCAAGGACAGCGTGGCCAATATCGCCGAAACCGGCGTGTTCTGCGTCAATGTTGTCTCCTACGCGCTGCGGGATGCAATGAACGCCAGTTCCGCAGCCCTGCCCAAGGGGGTGGATGAATTTGCCCACGCAGGTCTGGAGATGGCCGCCTGCGAAACCATTCCCTGCGGTCGTGTCGCCGCCGCCCCGGCTGCGCTGGAATGCCGCCTGACGCAGATCGTGACCCTTCCCGGCGCCGCCAACAAGGTGGTCTTTGGCGAGGTGGTCGGCGTCCATCTCGACGACAGCTGCCTGATCGACGGGACTTTCGATGTGACCCGCTTCCAGCCGCTGGCGCGCCTTGGCTACCGTGACTACTCTGTGGTGCGGGATCTGTTTTCCCTCACCCGCCCGGATGAATGAGGCCCAGAAATGCCGTTACCCGACCCAAAGAAACGCCATCCGATCACCCTGCCCGATGGCAGCGCCCATGCCGGCACGGTGATGCTGTCGGAGGCGATTGATCACCCGAATTTCACCATCGGCGCCTTCACCTATGCCTCCGCCTTTGAACCGCCGTCGGACTGGGCCAGCCGTCTGGCGCCCTATCTCTTTGCCGGATCGCGCGAGCGGGTGGTGATCGGCAGATTCTGCCAGATCGCCGAGGGCGTGCGCATCATCACCGCCTCTGCCAATCACGCGCAGGACGGGCTCAGCTGCTATCCTTTCCCGGTGTTCGATCAGACGCAGATGACCGGATTTCAGCCCGATACCCGCGACACGGTGATCGGCAATGATGTCTGGATCGGCTATGGCGCGATGATCCTGCCGGGGGCGCGGATCGGGGATGGCGCCATCATCGGTGCCGGTGCGGTGGTGCGCGGGTCGATCCCGCCCTACGCCATCGTGACCGGCAACCCCGGCACCGTCCACAGCTACCGCTTCACCAAACCGCAGATCGCGCGCCTGCTTGGTCTGAAATGGTGGGACTGGCCCGCCGACCTGATCTCGCGCGCTGAACCTGCGCTCTTGTCCGGTGACCTCGACATGCTGGAGACCCTGGCACCGGACTGACCAAGCTTTGCCCAAGAGCGCCGTTCAATCACCGTAAAACGAGAAAACCCGCGACGCCGATGGTGCGCGGGTTTCTTCTTTCAGATGCCACGGGACAGCTTAGTGGCCACCCAGGATCCCGGTCTTGACCGAGTAGTCCACCGCCAGCGCATAGTCAGGGTCATCGTCGCTATCGACCATCAGATGCCCGGCCTTGGTCAGAAGCTGATGGCAATCGCGGCTCAGATGCCGCAGCACCAGCGCCTTGCCCTCGGCCTCATACTTGCCCGCCAGCGCCTCGATCGCCTGTAGCGCCGACTGGTCCACCACCCGGCTGCGGGCAAAGTCCACGATCACATGATCCGGGTCATTCGCCACATCGAACAGCTCGATGAACCCGTCGGTCGAGCCAAAGAACAGCGGCCCCTCGATCTCATAGACCTTGGCGCCCTTGTCGGTGGCGGATTCGCGGGTATAGGCGTGGATGCGGCGGGCGTTGTTCCAGGCATAGGCCAGCGCCGAGACGATCACGCCGACAACCACCGCAATCGCAAGGTCGGTCATCACCGTCACCACGGTCACCAGCACAATGACAAAGGCGTCCATCATAGGCACTTTGGTCATCACCTTGAAGCTGTTCCAGGCAAAGGTACCGATCACCACCATGAACATCACGCCCACCAGCGCCGCCAGCGGGATCTGCTCGATCAGCGGCGAGGCCACCACGATAAACGCCAGCAGGAACAGCGCCGCAGCAATGCCAGCAATCCGCGTCCGACCGCCGGATTTCACATTGATCATCGACTGGCCGATCATCGCACAGCCGCCCATGCCGCCAAAGAAGCCTGTGACCACATTGGAGGCCCCCTGCGCGATACATTCCTGGCTTGCCCCGCCCCGCTTGCCGGTGATTTCACCAACCAGGTTCAGCGTCAGCAGGCTCTCGATCAGGCCGATCGCCGCGAGGATCACCGCATAGGGCAGAATGATCCACAGCGTCTCCAGCGTGAAGGGGGCCAGCGCGGTGCCGTAAAGGCCTTCACCCGTGCCAAACGGATTGTGGAAGGAGGGGAAACTGCCCTTGATCGAGGCCATATCGCCCACCGTCGGCACGTCAATGCCCAGCGCAATCACCAGCGCCGCCACGATGCCGATCCCGGCCAGCGGCGCCGGAACGATGGCGGTGATCTTGGGCGTGCCCCAGATGATCAGCATGGTCAGCCCCACCAGCCCCAGCATCATGATCAGCTGCGACCCTGCCAGCCAGGCCTCGGTATTGTCCGGGTCCTTGAACTGCGTGAGCTGCGCCAGGAAAATCACAATCGCCAGCCCGTTCACAAACCCCAGCATCACCGGATGCGGCACCAGCCGGATGAATTTCCCCCAGTGCATGACACCTGCAAAGATCTGCAAGATCCCCATCAGCACCACCGTGGCAAAGAGGTATTCGACCCCATGCTCGGCCACCAGCGCCACCATCACCACCGCCAGCGCCCCCGTCGCGCCGGAGATCATCCCGGGCCTGCCGCCAAAGACAGCCGTGATCAACCCGACCATAAAGGCCGCATAAAGCCCCACCAGCGGGTGCACCCCCGCCACAAAGGCAAAGGCAACCGCCTCCGGCACCAGCGCCAGCGCCACGGTCAGGCCCGACAGCAATTCGGTGCGCACACGGCCCACGGTAAAGCCCTCGTCCTGCATGATGGAGAGATTGGGCGGTGAAATCTGTTTGGCGAGCGTCGCCATTATGCCGCGGGTCATGGGGTCACCTGTGATCGGGAAAGGGTATCGTTAGCGCCCGCCCCTAGCGGAATTCCGCCAGTGGGGCAAGGGCAGCCCCCGTTACCGCCCGCTCAGCGCCCAATGGGTCAGCCCTCCTGTCCAAATGTTTCGCACGCGAAACATTGCGGCAGCGCTGCTGACATTAAACTTAAGCGTTTAGCAGCACTTAACCACTCGCCTCGCTTTGATTGGCCCACAATCCATCGGACGGTTCTCATCATTGGAATTGGAGAATATGTGATGCAAGGCGCCAACAAGATAACGGATTTAAGGACGATGCAGGAAGGCGAGCTTTCCCCAGCAGATGAAAAGCGCATCGCCGCCAGCTCTCGAGCTTCACCAGATCGTGTTATGTGCGATCTGAACCCTCACATCCGCGGTGAGCGATCTGCGAAGCCCGCCGGTCATTGAAGTGATCACAAAATTCCCGGCCGCGACTGGGAAAGCTTCTCAGCGATCGCCTATGCCGCCGACGTCGTGGTTCCGATCATCGACTTCGGCCAGACCGAGGCCTGGGCACCCTCCACCACCCGTGGCCCGGCGGGTGTGATCCTGTGGTGGGCACGCTGGGCCTTCACCCTTGCAGGCTGGATCGTCACCGCCCTTGGCGCGGCGGCTTTGACCGGGATCATCCGGCGCGAATAGCGCCCGCCTGTCATCTTTCTCCAAATACTCTCGCCGAAGGCCTTGCTACCGCCCACAGGGCGGCAGCAATCAAATCCCCCGTCGCGCTTGTCAAACCGGGGCCTCCTCGGGCAGAACGGCAAGGACCAGCTTCAGGGGACAGAACACGTGACACAGGAAACAATGATTGCCGTCATCGGCGGCTCGGGCCTCTATGACATCGACGGGCTGCAAAACGCAGAATGGGTCTCGGTTGAGACGCCCTGGGGGGCGCCCTCGGATCAGATCCTGACCGGCAACCTCGATGGTGTGAAAATGGCCTTCCTGCCCCGCCACGGGCGCGGCCATGTGCATTCGCCGACCGAAGTGCCCTACCGGGCCAATATCGACGCGCTGAAACGGCTCGGCGTCACGGATGTGTTTTCGATCTCCGCCTGCGGCTCCTTCCGCGAGGAGATGGCGCCGGGGGATTTTGTCATTGTCGATCAGTTCATCGACCGCACCTTCGCGCGCGACAAGAGCTTCTTCGGCACCGGCTGCGTGGCGCATGTCAGCGTGGCCCATCCGACCTGCGAGCGGCTGTCCGATGCGGCAGAGACCGCGGCGCGGGACGCGGGCATCACTGTGCATCGCGGCGGCACCTATCTCTGTATGGAAGGGCCGCAGTTCTCCTCCATGGCCGAAAGCAAGATGTACCGCAGCTGGGGCTGCGACGTGATCGGCATGACCAATATGCCGGAGGCCAAGCTCGCCCGCGAGGCTGAGCTTTGCTACGCTTCCATCGCCATGGTGACGGATTTCGACAGCTGGCACCCGGATCATGGCGCGGTGGAGATCACCGACATCATCGCCACCCTGACCGGCAATTCCGCCAAGGGCCGTGCGCTGGTGCAGCGGCTGCCTGCGCTGCTGGGGGCGACCCGCGAGGCCTGCCCGCATGGCTGCGACCGCGCGCTGGAACATGCCATCATGACGGCGCCGGAAAAACGCGATGCCGCGCTTCTGGCCAAACTGGATGCGGTTGCCGCACGGGTTCTGGGCTGACCGGCTGCCGGGGCCGCCGAGGCGGCCTAGGCATACCGACCGCCCGGTCTGGTAACGGTTGATTATCGCCTCTGCCGCTGGTTCCGAAAGGCCACAGCCGCGCCGGTTGAGAGCAGCCACCCCATCCGCCCCCTTGCCTGCGCCAAGAGCATCAGCGACATATCATTGGTCGCGTCGCCCGCTAGGGGCCGCAGGCGCCAGAGATCAGACGACCCATTCCAGACGACCAAAAAGGGGACACCCCATGGCCCGCAAGACTGCTGTCAAAGACTACATCCGCACCATCGTGGATTTCCCCCATGAGGGCATCATGTTCCGCGATGTCACCACGCTGTTTGCCGATCCGCGCGGGTTTCGCATGGCGATCGACCAGATGCTGCACCCCTATGCGGGCGAGCAGATCGACAAGGTTGTCGGGCTTGAGGCGCGCGGTTTCATCCTTGGTGGCGCCATCGCCCACCAGCTGAGCGTCGGTTTTGTGCCGATCCGCAAGAAGGGCAAGCTGCCCGGCACCACCATCAGCCAGGAGTACAAGCTGGAATATGGCGAGGCGATCATGGAGATCCATGACGACGCGATCCAGCCCGGAGAGAAGGTTCTGGTGGTCGATGACCTTCTGGCCACCGGCGGCACCGCGGCGGCGGGCATCAAGCTGATCGAGCGGCTTGGCGGTGAGATCGTCTCCTGTGCCTTCATCATCGACCTGCCGGAGCTTGGCGGCCGCAAGGTGCTCGAAGATCTGGGCATGGATGTCACCGTGCTCTGCGAATTCGAAGGCGCCTGAGCCTCTGCAAATAGGGTTGGATCACCCCTTAATTGCAAAGAGCATCCAGCGTTCAATCACATAATTGTGAGTGGAAATTCTAAAAGCGCGCGGCTTAGGCGGCGCGCTTTTCTTGTCAACATGCAGGTGGCGGAAACCCGCCAGATCCAAACCGCAGACCTCGCCGTAATACCGTCAATGCCGACACAGGCAGGTAACCCAGACAGAGGACTGTACTCATGATCCGCAAGACACTTCTGACCGCCGCCGCCACGCTCGCCCTGACCACCTCGGCTTTTGCCGGTGGTCACGCAAAGGACATCGTCGACACGGCTGCGGGTGCCGGTGATTTCTCGACCCTGGTCGCCGCTGTTGAAGCTGCTGGCCTGGTCGACACCCTGAAAGGCGACGGTCCCTTCACCGTGTTTGCCCCGACCGATGCCGCCTTTGCCGCCCTGCCCGAGGGCACCGTCGAAGAACTGCTGAAGCCTGAAAACAAGGACAAGCTGATCGAGATCCTGACCTACCACGTGGTGCCAGGCAAGGTGATGTCCGGTGATCTGGTCGATGACATGAAGGCCGCCACCGTTCAGGGCAGCGAAATCACCATTGATCTGGACAGCGGCGTGATGGTCGATGAGGCCAAGGTGGTGACCGCCGATATCGAGGCAGAAAACGGCGTCATTCACGTCATTGATACCGTGATCATGCCCTGAGCCTACGGGTGGGTCGGCCAGCGAAGCGGTTCGCGCGGCCACCACCCACAGGTGGCGTGAACGCAGCCCGGCGATCTTTTTCCTTTCGGATCGCGGGATGCCTCAGCGCCACCATCGGCAGCGGCGGCCCGAGACGTCGCTGCCGAGACCCTTTGCAACGATAGCAGCCTTTAGGCCTCTCTCCCCCGGTAACAGGCGTTATTATCGTTGCAGCATGTCGGCGCGTCTCCTAGCGTGCCGACATGTCTACATCCGCAATCCTCGACAGCCGCTACTCCTGGACCAGACTTCTGGTGACGCTGGCCATTGCCACCGTCGCAAATGTCGGCATGTGGGCGGTGATTGTGGTGATGCCTGCGGTCGAAGCCGAGTTTGGCGCAGGCCGTGCGGCGGCGTCGCTTCCCTATACATTGACGATGATCGGCTTTGCCGTTGGCAATCTGGTGATTGGCCGTCTGGTAGACCGGTTTGGCATCACGCTGGCGCTCTGCGCGGCGGCGGCGCTCAGTGCGGTGAGCTACGGGCTGGCGATGCTGGCGCCGGATATGCTCTGGCTGTCGGCGGCGCATCTGTTTCTGGGGCTTGGCACGGCAGCGGGGTTTGGTCCGCTGATCGCCGATATTTCGCATTGGTTCCAGCGGCGGCGCGGCATCGCGGTGGCGCTGGTGGCTAGTGGCAACTACCTCTCCGGGGCGATCTGGCCGACCGCCCTTGCCGATATGCTGGCCGAAAGCGGCTGGCGCAGCGTTTACGCCACATTGGCAATGGTCACGCTGCTGGTGGTCGTGCCTTTGTCCGTGGTGCTGCGGCGGCGTATCCCGGTGGACGCCCTGGGCCACAGCGCAGCCGCATCCGCCAGCAACGCGGCCCGGGCCGGGCTCTCGCCGCGCCAGCTCCAGTGGGTTTTGGGTCTAGCCGGTATTGGCTGCTGCGTCGCCATGTCGATGCCGCAGGTCCATATCGTGGCCTATTGCGTCGGGCTGGGCTACGGCCCCACGGTGGGCGCCGAGATGCTGTCGCTGATGCTGCTGGGCGGCGTGGTCAGCCGGGTGATTTCGGGGCTGGTCGCGGATCGGTTCGGCGGCGTACGCACGCTGCTGGTGGGCTCCATCCTGCAATGTATCGCGCTGTTTCTATACCTGCCCTATGACGGCATGGTCTCGCTTTATCTGGTCAGCGCCATCTTTGGCCTGGCGCAGGGCGGGATCGTTCCCAGCTATGCGCTGGTGGTGCGGGAATACATGCCCCCGGAGGAAGCCGGAACGCGAGTTGGTTTCGTAATGATGATGACCATCCTCGGCATGGCGCTGGGAGGCTGGATGTCCGGCTGGATCTACGACGTCAGCGGGTCCTATCAGCTGGCCTTTGTGAACGGGATCCTGTGGAACGGGCTCAACATCGCGATCATGGTGCTGCTGCTGATGCGCAGCCGACCGGCGCGGCCCCGGATGCAACTGGCCTAACGACGGTACCACCACTGCCTAATCTGCCAGTGGCACCACCGCGCCGGGGTTCATGATGCCATGCGGATCAAGCGCCTGTTTGATCGCCCGCATTGCCGCCAGTTTGACCGGATCGCCATATCGCGCCAGATCGGCGACCTTCAGCCGCCCGATGCCATGTTCGGCGCTGACCGAGCCGCCGTAATCATGGGTCAGATCATGGACGCAGCGTTTCACCTCATCGCGCAGATGCTCATAGGCGCTGCGGTCCAGCCCCTGCGCCGGAAAGACATTGTAATGCAGATTGCCGTCGCCCAGATGGCCAAAGCAATTAATCCGCATATCTCCCAGGGCCGCCAGACGCTTGCCACCTTCGACAATGAAATCGGGGATGCGCGAAATCGGGATCGAGATATCATGGCTAGAGACCGAGCCGATGCGGCGGTTGCCTTCCGGGATATGTTCGCGCACCGACCATAGCGCCTGCCGCTGCGCCTCAGACTGGGCGATGACGCCATCGCTGCTCAGCCCCGCTGCCAGCGCCGTCTCAAACAGCTGCGCCAAGGCATCCTGCGGGGCGCTGCCCTGCGGCAGTCCAAGATCAATCAGCACGCACCAGTCCGGCAGGTCGCTGAACGGCAGCCGCAGATCTGGCAGGGTTTCGCGCAGGAACTCAAGCCCCTGCCGGTGGATCAGTTCGAAGGCGCTGATCGTCTCGCCCAGCTGCTCCCGCGCCATCGCCAGCAGATCAATCGCCGCCCCGGGCGAGGCCACCGTCAGCATCGCGGTGCCCTGTTCGGCCGGAATCGCGGAGAGTTTCAGCGACGCGGCCGTGATAATGCCCAGCGTGCCCTCGGCCCCGATCAGCAGGTTGCGCAGATCATAACCGGTGTTGTCCTTGCGCAGGCGGCTGAGGCCCTGCCAGATCTCGCCGGTTGGCAGCACGGCTTCCAGTCCCAGACAGAGATCGCGGGCATTGCCGTAGCGCAGCACATTGACGCCGCCCGCATTGGTCGACAGGGTGCCGCCGATGCGGGCGGTGCCCTCGGCGGCGAGTGACAGCGGGAACAGTCGGCCCGCCTCGGTGGCGGCGCGTTGCACGTCGGCCAAGATCATCCCCGCCTCAACCGCGATAACGTTCTCCTGCGGGTAAACTCCGCGCAGGGCGGTCATCCGTTCCAGCGAAATCACCAGCGGCGCCGGCCCCTCCGCCCCCATGATCTGCCCGCCAACAAGCCCGGTGCCGCCGCCATAGGGCACCACCGGCACATGGGCTGCATGGGCTGCCCGCAGCAGCGTCGCGACCTCGTCGGTGCTGCGCGGCAGGGCGATGACCCCCGCCTGCCCGTGATAGCGGCCACGCGGCTCTTCCAGATAACGCGGTTCAGCCGGGCGCAGGGTATCGGCAGGCAGCACCGCGCGCAGATGGTCGACAAAACCGGTGTCCGCAGGGTTCAGGGTCATACGCATCTCTCCTAATGCCGTGCTGTGGGGTCGGCCCTCGCGTTGACCGCGCGCGCCGCGGCCTCAGGCCTGGCCGACCTGCGTGCGTCCCCGCCGATCATGGCGCAAGGACGCATATAGGACATGTGTGCGCCAGCGCCCGTTGATTTGCAGATAGGATTGCGCCACACCTTCATATTTGAAGCCCGCACTCTCCAACAGCCCGCGCGAGGCGGCGTTTTCCGGCAGACAGGCCGCCTCGATCCGGCTGAGGTCCAGCTTGGTAAAGGCGTGATGCACCACCGCCCCGATCGCCTCACGCATATAGCCGTGGCGGGCAAAGGGCTGACCGGTCCAATACCCCAATGTGCCCGCCTGCGCAGGCCCACGACGGATATTGTCGAGGGTAATTGCCCCGATCAGCAGCTGATCGCTGCGCCGGATCAGGAACAGCGGCAGCGCCGAACCGGAGCTGACCGCCCGGCGCGCCCAATAGACCCGATTGGTGAAGCTCTTGCGGCTCAGGTGATCCGCCGCCCAGCTCGGTTCCCACGGGGTGAGATAGCCCTGGCTGTGCTGGCGCAGCGCCGCCCAGTCGCGAAAATCCGCATGAACCGGCGGCCTGAGGGTCAGGCGTTCGGTCTCGATACGCACCTTGCGTCCGGTCAGCAACATCAGGCCGCGCGCCTCTCCTGCAGAGCGGCCAGCGGGGCGGCGTCGCCCACCGGACCATAGAGCGCCAAAGCCATCGAGGCCCGGTGGGCCATCTCTTCGGCCATGGCGCGCACATCGGCAGTGGTCACCGCGTCGATCCGTGCCACGGTCTCCTCAAGCGGCGGCACCTTGTCCCAGATCTGCACCAGCCGTGCCAGCCGTTCGGCGCGGTTGGTGGGGCTTTCCAGCCCCATCAGCATCCCCGCCTTCATCTGCGCCCGCGCCCTGTCCACCTCGGCGTCGCTCATATCGCTGGCGGCGCGCTTCATCTCGTCGATGGTGATCTGGGCCAATTCATCCAGCTGATCGCCGGAGGTGCCTGCATAAAGCGTCAGCGTGCCGGTATCGGCATAGGCGCCGGTCTGGGCAAAGATGGTGTAGCACAGCCCGCGTTTTTCACGCACCTCCTGGAACAGGCGGCTCGACATGCCGCCCCCCAGTGCGCTGGAGTAGATCTGCGCGGTGTAGATCGCATCGTCGCGGTAGCCCGGCCCCTCAAACGCCAGCGCGATATGGGCCTGTTCCAGCGCCTTCTCATGGCGCGCCTCACCGCCCGTGAAGCTGGCCGCTGCGGGCATAATCAACGTCTTGGGGGGCATTTTGCCAAACAGCTCTTCGGCCAGTTTGACAATAGCATCGTGATCCACCGCACCGGAGGCGGCAAGGATCATCTGGCCGGGGCCATAATGTTCCGAGACAAAGCGTTCCAGATCTTCGCGGCCAAAGGCTCGCACCCGCTCGGCGGGACCAAGGATGGTGCGGCCAATGGGCTGATCGTGATAGCTTTCTTCCTGAAGCCAGTCGAAAATCACATCATCGGGCGTATCCAGCGCCTGACCGATTTCCTGTAGGATCACGCCACGCTCAATCTCGATCTCGCGCGGGTCGAACACCGGGTTCAGAACGATGTCGGCCACGACATCCAGCGCCAGCGGTACATCCTCCTGCAACACGCGGGCGTAATAGGCGGTCACTTCGCGGCTAGTGTAGGCGTTGATATAGCCGCCAACATCCTCGATCGCCTCGGCAATCTCCAGCGCGCTGCGCCGCTTGGTGCCTTTGAACGCCATATGCTCAAGAAAATGAGCGATGCCGTTCTGCTCGATCCGCTCGTTCCGCCCGCCTGCGGTCACCCAGATGCCGATGGCGGCAGATTGCAGCCCCGGCATGGTTTCGGTGACGATCCTGAACCCGTTGGCGAGTTGGTGCTGTTGAACTGTCAATTCGCGATGTGCTTTCTGATATGTGTCTCAAGAGTGGTCAGATCATTGGCGATCCGCGTCACCCGCTCCGATCTGTCATACAGATCTGCCATGCGCGGGGGAAGAGGCGGATGAACGCCGCTGGCAGCCTCGACCGCAGCCGGGAATTTCGCCGGATGGGCGGTGGCCAGAGTCACCATCGGGACCGATGTGTCACGCTGTTCATTGGCGACTTTCACGCCGATGGCGCTATGCGGGCAGAGCAGCTCGCCCGAGGCGGCGCGTTCGGATTTGATGGTGGCGGAGGTTTCCTCCTCAGAGCAGCGACCGGACACGTAATGCTCCTGCAGGGCCTGCATGGCGCCCTGGCTCACCTCGAAACCGCCTGTCTTCAGCTCCTCCATCAGCTGAGCCACTGCCGCGCCATCTTGCCCGTAGGCATAGAACAGCGCGCGTTCAAAGTTAGACGAGACCTGGATATCCATCGACGGGGAGATCGACGGAATGGTTTCGCCCTTGTGGTAGCCCTGCCCGCTCAGGCAGCGGTGCAGGATATCGTTCTGGTTGGTGGCGACCACCAGCTTGTCGATGGGCAGGCCCATCTGCTTGGCGATGAAACCTGCAAAGATGTCGCCGAAATTGCCGGTCGGCACGGTGAAGCTGACCTTGCGCTCCGGCGCGCCCAGCGACACGGCGGAGGTGAAGTAATAGACCACCTGTGCCAGCACGCGGGCAAAGTTGATCGAGTTCACGCCGGCCAGTTTCACCTCATCGCGGAAGTCGAAGTCGTTGAACATATCCTTCAGCGCGGCCTGGCAATCGTCGAAGTCACCATCCACGGCAAGCGCATGCACATTGGCATCGGTGGGCGTGGTCATCTGGCGGCGCTGCACCTCGGACACCCGGCCATGCGGATAGAGGATAAAGACATTGACCGCGTCCAAGCCACCAAAGGCCTGGATCGCCGCCGACCCGGTATCGCCGGAGGTGGCGCCGACGATGGTCACGCTGTCGCCGCGCCGTTTCAGGGCGGTTTCAAACAGCTGGCCGATCAGCTGCATCGCGAAATCCTTGAACGCCAGCGTCGGGCCGTGAAACAGCTCCAGCAGGAAATGGTTCGGCGCCAGCTGCACCAGCGGCGCGCGGGCGGCGTGGCCAAAGCCGTCATAGGCGCGGGCGATGATGCCGCGGAATTCCTCATCCGTGAAGCAATCCCCAAGGAAGGGGCGCATCACGCGAAAGGCGACCTCCTCGTAGGAGAGACCGGCAAGGGCCGCGATCTCATCCTTCGACATGGTCGGGATTTCCGCGGGCACGTAAAGACCGCCGTCACGGGCAAGCCCGGTCAGCATGGCGTCTTCAAAGGTCAGCTCGGGCGCCTGGCCCCGGGTCGAGATATATTTCATCGCTTCAGCCTTCGGATTTGGGGCGCGAGCGCCACAGGAAATAAGTGGTCATCGCGGCCCAGATAAGGGCCAGCGAAAACCAGGTGATCGCGTATTGCAAGTGATTGTTCTGAATGCCCGCCGTGGTCACCGGCTGTGGTGTCACCGCTGCATCTGGGGCGACGCTGCGGGCCACAATCAGCACCGGTTCAGTGTCGAGCCGCTCTGCCATATAGGCCAGATCGCGGGCATAGAGGATATTGGTGTCAACTTCGGGGGCCGGTGTGGTCCAGTCGCCTTCATCCGGCCACAGCAGGTTGCCGGTAACCGTGACCGGACCAAACGCGCGCGCGCGCTCCTTGGCGGCGGAGGCAATGAACCCGCGGTCCAGAAGCAGGCGGCGGCCCTCCTCCGTCACCAGAGGGGCGATGATGCGATAGCCGGTCTCTGCCGCCTTGGTCACCCAGAAGACATGAAGTTCGCCCGGCTCGATCCGACCGCTGACGGTGACGGCACGGTAACGGTCGTCTTCCTCGGTCGGGGTCAGCGGCAGCGCCGTCGGCGCAGCGGCGATGCGCGCCTCGATGGTCTGAAGCAGGTCTTCTTTCCACTCCAGTCTCTGGATCTGCCAGATCCCCAGCGACAGCAGCGCCATGAGGCCCAGACCGCCAACAAGGGAGAGAAAGATCAACCGTCGCATCGCGCCGTCCTTGCGAATGAGAAAGCGCGCGGAGCATGGCTCCGCGCGCTGCATGTCTTACGGGGTCAGGTCGGGATTCGAAACCTTAAACCTGTACCCGTTACAATTCGGGCGATGCCCTTAGTGGGCGAGGCCGGCGGTGCCCCAGACGTAGACCGCCACGAAGAGGAACAGCCAGACCACGTCAACGAAGTGCCAGTACCAGGCGGCGGCTTCAAAACCCACGTGCTGCTCGGGGGTGAAATCCCCCTTCATCGCGCGGATGAGGCAGACGGTCAGGAAGATGGTGCCGATGATCACGTGGAAACCGTGGAAACCGGTCGCCATGAAGAAGTTCGAGTAGAACTCATCGCCGCCGAACTGCCAGCCTTCGTGCAGCAGGTGGGCATATTCATAGCCCTGCAGGAAGGTGAAGAAGATGCCCAGAACGATGCCGATGGCCAGCCCCTGGATCAGCGCCTTGCGGTCGTTGTTGTGAACCAGCGCGTGGTGCGCCCAGGTCACCGCACAGCCCGACAGCAGCAGCACCAGCGTGTTGATCAGCGGCAGGTGGAAAGCATCGACCGGGTAGATCTCGGGCGCTGCATAGGCGGTGCCGACATAGGTCTCCATCGGGTAGATCGCATGTTTGAAGAACGACCAGAACCAGGCGAAGAAGAACATCACTTCGGACATCACAAAGAGGATGAAGCCATAGCGCAGGCCGATCCGCACCACCGGGGTGTGATCCCCCTGGCGTGCCTCGGCGACAACCTCTGCCCACCAGGCATAGGCGCTGTAGACCACCATGACAAAGCCGCCCCAGAACGCATAGGCGGTGATCCCGTGCATCCACAGAACCGCACCGAACAGCATGATGAACGTGCCAAGCGAGCTGAGCAGAGGCCAGATCGACGGCGGAAGAATATGATAGTCGTGGTTTTTAGCGTGCGCCATTTAAGTGTCCCTCACCAAAGCGGCCTAGTTCGTGTTTGTGCCTGCCCCGGCTGTATCACCGGTTTCAAGGGCGGCATACCCTTCTGGCAGATCGATTTCATAGAATGTGTACGACAGCGTGATCGTATGCACGTATTTTCCGTCACGATCCTCGACAATTTCGGGATCGACAAAGAAGGTCACGGGCATTTCGACCCGCTCCCCCGGTTGCAACACCTGCTCCTCAAAGCAGAAGCAGGCAATTTTCTCAAAGAAGGCACCAGCCGAATAAGGCGTCACATTATAGGATGCCTGACCCGCGACCGGGCGGTCGGTGGGGTTGTAGGCCTCGTAGAAAGCCAGCCCTGTCTCGCCGATCTTGATCTTCATCTCACGCTCAACCGGGGTGAATTCCCACGGCATGTTGCGTTCCTTGGAGGCGTCAAAGCGTACGGTGATGGTCTGATCCAGAACGGTATCCGACCCCTTCTCGGCAACGCCCGTCACACCGCCAAAGCCGGTCACCCGGCAAAACCAGTCATAGAACGGCACCGATGCCCAGGCGAGGCCGCCCATCAGGACAACAACACCAACCAGCTGTACGACGGTTTTCTGTGGTCCCTGCAATGCCATCAGCCCTGCCCCTCACTCTGCTCTGCGGCGGAGGTGTTCGGGAATTTGAACCCCGCCGATGTGACCTTGACGATGGTCAGCGCCAGCACCAGCACCACAAAAGACCCCAGCAGAACGCCGACACCGATATTGCGTCCCTTACGTCTCTGGTGCAGCTCATGTTCTTTGCGCAGGCTCATATTACCAGCCTCCCAATCCGTAGGGTTTCAGAACCGCCTCGGCCAGGATCGCGCCAAAATGCAGGAACAGGTAGAGCAGCGACAGCTTGAAGAAACTGCGCTCCACCTTGAAGTTGTCGGCCTCGCTGTCGTCTTCATCGCGGCGCGAGATCTTCCAGGCGCCATGCAGGAACAGCGCGTTCAGCACCAGCGCCACCACCAGATAGATCGGGCCACCAACGCCGGAAAAGGCGGTGCCAACAGCCAGCAGGGCCAGCAGGGCGGTGTAGATCAGAATATGTTTGCGGGTCGACCTGCGGCCATGGGTCACGGTCAGCATCGGCACGCCCGCATCGTCATAATCCGAGCGCATGAACAGCGCCAGCGCCCAGAAATGCGGCGGCGTCCACATGAAGGTCAGAGCAAACATCAGCCAGGGTTCAACGGCCATGCTGCCGGTCGCCGCAATCCAGCCGATCACCGGCGGGAAGGCCCCCGCGGCACCGCCGATGACGATATTCTGCGGCGTCGCCCGTTTCAGCCACATGGTGTAGATCACCACATAGAAGAAGATGGTGAAGGCGAGGAACGCCCCGGCAAACACGTTGGTCGCCAGCGCCAGCATGATCACCGACAGGCCCGACAGCGCCAGCCCCAACGCCAGTGCCTCGCCCGGTTCGACCTTGCCTGCGGGGATCGGGCGGCTCTTGGTGCGTTTCATCACCTGGTCGATATCAGCGTCCCACCACATGTTCAGCGCGCCGGAGGCACCGCCGCCGATGGCAATGAACAGGATGGCGCTGAAACCGATGACAGGGTGCACCCCGACCGGCGCGGCCAGCAGACCCACCAGCGCCGTAAATACCACCAGGGACATGACACGCGGTTTGAGCAGGGCAAAATAATCCCCGAACTCCGCGTCCCCCTGCTGGACGGTGCTGGCGTTGATGCTTGCGTCAGTCATGGTGCTCTCTTTTGATCGTGAACAATCTTTGCCAAAGCGGGCGCGCGACGTGGCGCGGCCCGATCCGATTTCACGTGATAGCTAGGCGGCGCCCGCCCGAAGGCAAGCGCCTGTCGTGTCGCTCAGTTGGAGGCGACCTGATAGGACTGGGGCAGACCGGCGTATTCTTCGATCGCGCCTTCCAGCCAGGCGTCATAAGCCTCCTGGCTCACCACTTTCACGGTGATCGGCATATAGGCGTGGTCCTTGCCGCAGAGTTCGGAGCACTGACCAAAGTAGATGCCTTCCTTGTCAGCCTTGAACCACAGTTCGGCCAGACGACCCGGAACCGCATCCTGCTTCACACCAAAGGCCGGGATGGTCCAGGAGTGGATCACGTCCGCGCCGGTCACCTGCATCACGACGGTCTTGCCAACGGGAACAACAACGGCGGTGTCGGTGGCCAGCAGATACTCGTCTTCGGCATAGCCGTTGGCAGCCAGATCTTCCTTGGCCAGCATGAAGCTTTCAAAGCCGAACTCGTGGTCGACATATTCATAGCCCCAGTACCACTGGTAGCCGGTCACCTTGATGGTGATGTCGCCCTCGGGGATTTCCTGCTGACGGAACAGTTCCGGCAGCGAGAAGGACCCGATGAAGACCAGGATCAGGATCGGCACAACGGTCCAGGCGATTTCAATCGGGGTGTTATGGGTGAACTGCGCCGCATTCGGGTTGGCGCGACGGTTAAAGCGCAAGATCGCATAGAGCAGCAGCCCGCCAACGAACACACAAACAGCGGTGATGATCACCAGAATCATGTAATCCAGAGAATGGATGCCTTCGGCAAGCTCGGTCGCCGCGGGCTGGAAGCCGAGGCCGCCGTCAACCGGCTTGCCAATGGTTTCCAGACCGTCTTGCGCGATAGCTGGAAGGCTCGAGAGGCCCGAAAAAAGGCCTGAAAGCATCAAAGCGTTCTTCATGTCATGTCCTGATCAGTTGATCGGTTGATCGAGTTATTCCTGCGCCGACGTCCTATGTCGGAAGTTTGATTCCACAAAACGCGCCGGACCCGTTGTCTTTGACGCTGCTAAAAATCATATTCCATCGTGCAGTTAAAGAGGAATGCTCGCGTCAAAGCGTCGCTTTCTTGATTTAGATCAAAAAAACCGAGGTCAAACCATGGATACCGCAGCCTTCCGCCCGTTTGAAACCACCCTGCCCGAGGACGAGGCCCTGGGCGTGCTGCGTCAGGCGCTCGCGGGGGCCGATGATGGCGAGATTTTCGTCGAACGGCGCAAGTCGGAGGCGCTGGTGTTCGACGATGGGCGGCTGCGCAACGCCAGCTATGACGCTGCCGAGGGGTTCGGACTGCGCGCCGTCAATGGCGAGGTGGCCGGTTATGCCCATTCCACCGATGTCTCGATCTCCGGTCTGAAGCGCGCGGCCGAGACCGCGCGGCTCGCCGTGGGCGATGGCGGCGGCACCATGGCCCCGCCGCCGGTGCGCACCAACACCAGACTTTATACTGAGGATGATCCGATTGGCGCTATGCCCTTTGCCGTAAAGGTAGAGACGCTGCGCGAGATCGACGCCTTTGCCCGCGATCAGGACTCGCGCGTGGTGCAGGTCTCTGCCGCGCTGGCGGCTTCGCTTCAGGAGGTGGAGATCCTGCGCGCCGATGGCACCCGGGTGCGGGACGTGCGCCCAATGACCCGGCTCAATGTCTCGGTGATCGTGGAACAGGACGGTCGACGCGAAAGCGGCTCTGCCGGTGGCGGTGGCCGCGTCGGGCTGGATGGTCTGGTCGCGCCCGCAGACTGGCAGGCCAAGGTCCGCGAGGCGCTGCGTATTGCCTGCGTGAACCTTGAGGCGGTGCCCGCCCCGGCCGGGGAAATGGATGTGGTGCTTGGCCCCGGCTGGCCCGGTATTCTCCTGCATGAGGCCATCGGCCATGGGCTGGAAGGCGATTTCAACCGCAAGGGCTCTTCGGCCTTCGCAGGTCTGATGGGCCAGCAGATCGCGGCAAAGGGCGTGACCGTGCTGGATGACGGCACCATCCCGGACCGACGCGGCTCCATCACCATTGATGACGAAGGCACCCCCAGCCAGAAAACCACCCTGATCGAGGACGGCAAGCTGGTCGGCTTTATGCAGGACAGACAGAACGCCCGGCTGATGGGGGTGGAGAGCACCGGCAACGGGCGCCGTCAGAGCTATGCCCATGCGCCGATGCCACGGATGACCAACACCTATATGCTGGGCGGCGATGCCAACCCGGACGATCTGGTGGCCTCCATCAAGGATGGCATCTGGGCAGTCGGCTTTGGCGGCGGTCAGGTGGACATCACCAATGGCAAATTCGTCTTCTCCTGCACCGAGGCCTACCGGGTGAAGGACGGCAAGGTCGGCGCACCGGTGAAGGGGGCAACCCTGATCGGCGATGGCGCCACGGCCCTGAACAAGATCCGCGCGCTTGGCAATGACATGGCGCTGGACCCCGGCATGGGCAATTGCGGCAAGCAGGGGCAATGGGTGCCGGTCGGCGTGGGGCAACCCACGGTCCTGATGGGCGGGCTGACCGTTGGCGGTTCCGCCACCTGACCTCATCCCCCCATACGCATCAGACCTAAGATCAGAATCGCCGCCGTGTCGCTAACCAACCGACTCGGCGGCATTTTTCGTTGATTTTACGATTTGCAGCGGTCTCACAGCGGCCCTGCAAGGCCCCCCGCAGCACGGTCAAACGCCCAAAGGTTGCGAAATTTTACTTGCAGTAGAACGTGTTAGAATTGAGTTTTTTAAAAATATTGCCTTTAATTCTCTATGTTCATCACCTGTTAACCACTCAAGAGCTAATCATAGTCTTGCAACAAGGCGGAGCGCAGGATGACCGAAGAAGCACATTCTTCCACTCACCCCCCACTCCCACCCACCACGGAAGATATTCGGATTTCCTGGCTCCGCCTGTTGCGCTCAAGACGTGTTGGCGCGGTGACGTTTCACCGTCTCCTCGCGAAATATGGGTCAGCGCAGAACGCGCTATCCGCGTTGCCTGAAATGGCACGCGCCGCTGGCATTAAAGGGTATGAAACATGCTCTGTCGATGCGGCACTCGCCGAAATCAAGGCCGCAGAAGCCGCCAATGCGCGGCTTTTGTGCTTTGGTGAGGCTGATTATCCCTCACATCTGGCCGCGCTGCGCGACGCCCCGCCCCTGCTCTGGGCTGTTGGCGATCCGGCCCTGCTGCACCAGCCCACCATCGCCATCGTCGGCGCCCGCAACGCCTCCTCCCTGGGGGTGCGCATGGCCCGCGCGCTGGCACGGGACCTGGGCGAAGCGGGCTATTGCATCATCTCCGGGCTGGCCCGCGGGATCGACACCGCCGCGCATATGGCGGCCCTGCGCACCGGCACCTGCGCTGTGATGGCAGGTGGTGTTGATGTCATCTACCCGACCGAAAACACCCGCCTCGCCGGGGATATTGCCGAACAGGGGCTGATGATCTCCGAACACCCGCCGGGCATGTCACCGAAAGCCCGGCATTTTCCGGCCCGCAACCGCATTATCGCAGGGGCGGCACAGGCCGTGGTGGTGGTCGAGGGGGCCGCCAAATCCGGCTCTTTGATCACCGCGCGCGATGCGCTGGATCTGGGCCGTGATGTGCTGGCCGTGCCCGGCCATCCGTTTGATGCCCGCGCGGCTGGCTGCAACATGCTGATCCGCGACGGCGCCCAGCTGGTGCGCAACGCGCAGGACGTGATCGAGGCGCTGCCGCCAATGGATCTGTCGCACCGTGTGGTGGCGGAACTGTCGGATCGCCCGGTGCCACCGCCAGAGGCTGCCGCCAGCGCCCGCCTCACCGAACTGCCGCCACCACCGAAGGAGCGGCGCAATCTGCGCGACACCGCAGTGCTGCACCAACAGATCCTCGACCGGCTCGGCCCCGCCCCGACGGCGGAGGATCAGCTGGTCCGCGATCTGGCGATCCCCTCGCGTGATTTGGCACCGGCGCTCACCGATCTGGAGCTGTCCGGCGCCGTGGCCCGCGCGGCGGGCGGAATGCTGGTTCGCAGTGATTTCGATGTGACGTCAGACAGCACGGCCATGCCCAAGCCCCAGCGCTGATTGACGCATCAGCCCCCGGTCATTCGATGCCGGATTGACAATCTCCCCTTGCACCCCACATGTTGCCCCGCCATAGAGCGCCCGCAGCCCGTCCCATAGAGGTTTTCGAATTTATGCCCGTTGTTGTTGTAGAATCCCCAGCTAAAGCCAAGACAATCAACAAGTATCTTGGCTCAGACTACACGGTTCTGGCCTCCTACGGACATGTGCGCGACCTGCCTGCAAAGAATGGATCGGTCGAACCGGACGATGATTTTGCGATGACCTGGGAGGTTGGCGCCGACAGCCGCAAACACATCAAGGCCATCGCCGACGCGCTGAAAGACGACAACGCCCTGATCCTCGCGACCGACCCCGATCGCGAAGGCGAGGCGATCAGCTGGCACCTGCAGGAAGCGCTGACCAAGCGCCGCTCGATCAAGAAGGACACCGCCGTCAGCCGCGTCACCTTCAATGCGATCACCAAGGAAGCGGTCGCCGAGGCGATGAAGAACCCCCGTCAGGTGGATATGCCGCTGGTCGAGGCCTATCTGGCGCGGCGCGCGCTGGACTATCTTGTTGGCTTCAACCTGTCGCCGGTGCTGTGGCGCAAGCTGCCCGGTGCCCGCTCTGCCGGGCGCGTGCAGTCGGTCTGCCTGCGCCTGATCGTTGAGCGCGAGCTGGAAATCGAAGCCTTCAACCCGCAGGAATACTGGTCGGTAAAGGCGAGCCTAGCAACGCCGCGCGGCCAGGAATTCGAAGCCCGTTTGACGGTTCTGGGCGGCGACAAGCTGGACAAATACAGCCTGGCCAATTCCACCGCCGCCGAACTCGCCGTTCAGGCAGTTGCCAGCCGCGACATGGTGGTGCAGTCGGTCGAGGCTAAACCCGCCTCCCGCAACCCCTCCGCGCCTTTCATGACCTCGACCCTGCAACAGGAAGCCAGCCGCAAATTCGGCATGGGCGCCAAGCAGTGCATGAATGCAGCACAGCGTCTCTATGAGGCAGGCTACATTACATATATGCGAACCGACGGCATCGACATGGCGCCCGAGGCCGTGCAGGAGGCCCGCGCCGAAATCGCCAAACGCTACGGCGCCGAATATGTGCCGTCATCGCCACGCATCTACAAGAACAAGGCCAAGAACGCGCAGGAAGCGCATGAATGTATCCGCCCCACCGAGATGGGCCGCGATGCCAAGAGCCTGAAGGTCTCCGAAGATGATCAGCGCAAGCTTTATGACCTGATCTGGAAGCGGACCCTCGCCTGCCAGATGGAAGGCGCACGTCTCGAACGGACCACGGTTGATATCGGCTCCAAGGACGCGCAGGTGGTGCTGCGTGCCACCGGTCAGGTGATGCTGTTTGACGGGTTCCTGCGGGTCTATGAAGAGGGCCGCGACGATGTCGTGGACGAAGACGACAAGCGCCTGCCCCAGATCATGCAGGGAGAGGCGCTGAAGTTCGCGCCCACGCTGGGGCCACAGGCGGAAAAGGCCGATACCGGTGCCGCCATCCTCTCCGACAGCAAATCCGTGCTGGGCCTGCAACACCACACCCAGCCACCGCCGCGCTTCACCGAGGCGACATTGGTCAAACGCATGGAAGAGCTGGGGATCGGGCGCCCCTCCACCTATGCGTCTGTCATCACCACGATTCAGGACCGCGAATATGTCCGCAAGGACAAGAACCGCCTGTTCCCCGAAGACAAGGGCCGGATTGTCACCATCTTCCTGCTGAATTTCTTCCGCACCTATGTCGGCTATGAATTCACCGCCAATCTGGAAGGCGAGCTGGATGACGTCAGCGCCGGCCAGCGCGATTACAAGGATATTCTGGGCAAATTCTGGCGCGATTTCTCGGCAGCCATTGCCGAAACCTCAGATCTGCGCATCACCGAGGTGCTGGATGTGCTGGACGCAGCACTTGCGCCGCAGCTTTATCCCCCGCGTGAGGATGGCGGCGATCCGCGTATCTGCCCCAAATGCGGCGCAGGCCAGCTGCACCTCAAGACCTCGCGCACCGGCGGCTTTGTCGGCTGCGGCAATTATCCCGAATGCAACTACACCCGCCCGATCTCCGGCGAGGGTGCCGAAGGCTATGAGCGGATCCTGGGCGAAGACGACGGTGATGAGATCCACCTGAAATCCGGCCGCTTCGGGCCTTATGTGCAGCGCGGCGAGGCGACGCCTGAGAACAAGAAGCCGCCGCGTTCGTCGCTGCCCAAACAGGGGCGCGACTTCCTGCCGGGCTGGGGCCCGAATGAGATCGGGCTGGAACAGGCGGTGACCCTGCTGACCCTGCCCCGCGAGGTTGGTCAACATCCCGAAGGCGGCGTGATTCAGGCCAATCTGGGCCGCTTTGGCCCCTATATCGCGCATCAGAAACCGGATGAGGACAAGCCGGTCTATGTCAATCTCAAGGAGACACTCGATGTGTTTGAGATCGGCATGAACCGCGCGGTTGAAATGCTGGCGGAAAAGCGCGCCAACCCCGGTCGCGGCCGTCGCGCCGCAGCCAAGGCGCTGAAGGAGCTTGGCGAGCACCCGGAAAGCGGCGGCGCCATCAGCATCATGGACGGGCGCTACGGGCCATATATCAAATGGGAGAAGGTCAATGCGACCCTCCCGAAGGATGTCGAGCCCAAGGATGTGACGGTCGAGATGGCGCTGCAGCTGATCAGCGAGAAGGCCGGCAAATCCGGTGCCAAGAAAAAGGCTCCGGCCAAGAAAGCGGCGGCAAAGAAGACCCCCGCGAAGAAAACCACGACCAAAAAGACCACCAAGAAGAAAGCCGCCGAAGCCAGCAGCGACGAAGGCTGATCCTTTCCGCCGGTGCCGGGATCCTGTGGCAGCCGCCCGACCATTGTTGCGGCGGCCATCAGCGCCCCCGGTCGGCCCGGTCTGGTGCCGAGGCCCGATCGCAGCTGCTCCCGCCCGGTCAGCCCCGTCTGACGACGGACCTCGACCCGTTGGGCATAGCGCCGCTGGCGCGGCGCCCGGGGGCATGCAGCCGCAGGCGTCGGCAGCGCCGGGCGGCCCGTGGCGCGGGCCGCTCCGTAGAAATACCTGTCTTTCTCCGTATCGTTGACTCTGCCTGCGGCGGAGGTCAGAACTTTGCCAACCTGGCTGATGATCAAGGGAGATGGATATGAAGAAGGTTTATTCCAACGCTGCCGAAGCGCTGGACGGTGTTCTGCACGATGGCATGTTCATCGCCGCAGGCGGGTTCGGGCTCTGCGGTATTCCGGAACTGCTGTTGCAGGCGATCAAGGATGCGGGCACCAAGGATCTGACCTTTGCCTCCAACAACGCCGGCGTCGATGATTTCGGCATTGGCATCCTGTTGCAGACCCGACAGGTGAAAAAGATGATCTCCTCCTACGTGGGGGAAAACGCCGAATTCATGCGCCAGTATCTCAGCGGCGAGCTGGAGCTGGAGTTCAACCCGCAAGGCACGCTGGCCGAACGTATGCGCGCCGGCGGCGCGGGCATCCCCGGTTTCTTCACCAAGACCGGCGTCGGCACCGTGATTGCCGAGGGCAAGCTGGAAAAGCAGTTCCCCACCGGCCCCGATGGCGCGATGGAGGATTACATCATGGAGGAAGGCATCTTTGCCGACCTCGCCATCGTCAAGGCCTGGAAAGCGGACGAGACCGGCAATCTGGTGTTCCGCAAGACCGCGCGCAACTTCAACGCGCCCGCCGCCACCTGCGGCAAGATCTGCGTGGCCGAGGTTGAGGAAATCGTCCCCACCGGCAGCCTTGACCCGGATTCGATCCACCTGCCCGGCATCTATGTGCACCGCATCATTCAGGGCGATCACGAGAAACGCATCGAACAGCGCACCACGCGCCCGGCAGCAAAGTAAGGAGACCGCGACATGGCATGGGACCGCAATCAAATGGCCGCCCGCGCGGCACAGGAGCTGCAGGACGGCTGGTATGTGAACCTCGGCATCGGCATTCCGACGCTGGTCAGCAACCACATCCCCGAAGGCGTCAACGTGACGCTGCAATCGGAAAACGGCATGTTGGGTATGGGCCCCTTCCCGGTTGAGGGCGAGGAGGACGCCGACCTGATCAACGCCGGCAAGCAGACCATCACCGAACTGCCGCAGACCGCCTATTTCGACTCGGCACAGAGCTTTGCGATGATCCGTGGCGGCAAAATCGCCATGGCGATCCTTGGTGCGATGGAAGTGGCCGAAAACGGCGATCTGGCGAACTGGATGATCCCCGGCAAGCTGGTGAAGGGCATGGGCGGCGCGATGGATCTGGTCGCAGGGGTCGGCCGTGTGGTGGTGGTGATGGACCACACCAACAAACATGGCGACAGCAAGGTTCTGAAAGCATGTACCCTGCCGCTGACCGGCAAGGGCGTGGTCGACCGCATCATCACCAATCTCGGCGTGCTGGATGTGGTCGAGGGCGGCCTGAAGATCGTCGAGACCGCCGAGGGCGTCAGCGAGGAAGAGCTGCGCGCCGCCACCGAGGCGACCATCGTCAACTGATCGCTGCAAAGCTGGTTCCAAAGCATATAGAATGAGACGGCCCGCCAGTTCCGCTGGCGGGCCGTCTGGTTTCAGACGCCGGCTGGCGCTTCTGTGGTGCCCGCCTCCGGGCGTTCGCGCGGCCGCAGCGACGACCACAGCGGCAGCTCCACAGGGTTCAGCAGCTCATACATATGAACTCGCGTGTCATGCCAGTTGACGCTCATCTCGCGGCCATCTTCAAACACCATGACACAATAGGCCTCCCCCTGCGGATCGCAGCTGTCCCGCCCCAGCAGGGTGACGATGACCGGATCGACCAGATGACGTTTGAACAGGACCTGCGCCTTGACGGTCTTGCCCGACAGATGCAGCGCCCCGGCAAGTAGCGCCACTGCCACCAGAATATGCCCAAAGCCGGACAGATGTCCGAGCGGATTGACCTGCGCCAACCCCGGACCAAAGGCGACAAAGACCAGCCGCCCGAAAAAACCGACAAATGCGATGGTGCCGAACATCATGATATTACCCGTCACAACATGCGAGCCCGCGGCCAAAGCCGTCGGATCAATCCCTAAATCCAATGCCTATCTCCGAAATAACTCAAGGTAGAATACGGGCGCGATAAATCAGCCAATTCGGGCAGAAAAATGATCCCATCGGCAGAGCGCGAATATTTTTCGATAAATTGATCCTGACCTGCGCAGAGTTTGGCGGGATCGGATCCGGCTAGTTCATCCGGCGAAAGACACAGCCATCGGTGATCAGCTCCGGCGGCGTCATGCAAAGCCCCCGCGCCACCTGAAAGGCCGCCAGCACCTTGGGCACGTAATCGCGCGTCTCGGCATAGGGCGGCACCCCGGCATGGCTGCGCACAGCGCCCTCGCCCGCGTTATATCCCGCCAGAACCAGAATCGGATCGCGGTTGAATTCGCCCATCAGCCAGTTCAGGTATTTCACTCCGCCCGCGATATTCTCTGCGCTGTCCAGCGCGTCGCCAACGCCGAAACGTGCGGCGGTGTCCGGCATCAGCTGCATCAGCCCCTGCGCGCCGACGCGGCTGACCGCGTCGGACCGGCCTGCCGATTCCACCGCGATCACCGCCAGGACCAGCGCGGGCGACACATCCGTGCCGACACTGGCCGTCAGGATCTGCACTCCCCGCGCGCTGGCAATGTCCTGCATCAACTGCAACCGGGGGGCGGCAACCGGGGTGTCGCCATCCAGCGCCCGCAGCGCCTTGGCCAGCCGCCCCGGCCCGCTGTCCTCCAGCTTGTCTGAGATGTCCTGCCAGAAACCGGTGTAGCGCCCGCTGTCCGCAGCAGCAGCCGGAACCGCGCCGCCACTGGCAGGCGCCGCAACCGGTGCGGCAGGCGGATCAATCTGGATGGTAATCCGCTGCTTGGTTCCCGGTTTCGGCGGGCGCACGCGTTTGGCCTCAAATTCAGGAAAGGGCGCCGGGGTCACCTTACCCGGCTCCTGCGACCGGGCGGGCGTCGCGCTGCCAGCCCAGAGCACCGCCAGAATCACCAGCGTCGCCACATTGCCACAGATGACTGCGCTGCCCGCGACTGGCAGGCCCGACAACTGGCTCATGCCCTTCCGCTGAGCCGCAATAAGACGGACCAGACGGCGGCGAATGGACTGAAGAAGACTCATGGGGCTGCTCTGCCTCTCCTTTTTCGCAGATGAGACTCGCCGAAGCCCCGGCAAAAATCCAGTTTCGCGCCTCAGATTCTGGCAGATTTGCCATATTTACCAAGATCTGCCGCCTCGAAGCCACGGGTATTGACATGAGGTAAAATTAATAAGCGTTAAAATTCAATGCCTTACCCGAATACTCGGCAAAAAGTTAAAGTAGGGCAAATGAGTCCGCGTTTCAGCCCAAATCCTGCCACGCTCCGCTGGCTATATAGCTTCACACCAAGTCGAACAGAGCCGAGCAGGAGAGAGCAGGCTCACAACGGACGACAAGGTCGAAACACACTTTTAGATCCTTTGGAGGGACGCACCATGATCAAATTCATCAAAAACTTCCGTAAAGACGACTCTGGCGCCGTGACCGTTGACTGGGTTGTTCTGACCGCCGCTGTGGCCGCTCTGGCGGGTGTTGTTTACACCTCGATCGAAGACGGCGCGTCGAACCTGACCTCGGCAACCGGCTCCTACCTGGGCACCAAAGGTCCGTCCGACTCCTAAGTCGCTTATGACCTGACGAGTTCGAGGGCCGCGCCTTTTGCCTAAGGCGCGGCCCTTTGCCCAAGGAACCTTCGGCTTACGAGGTCCATTATGAACAGGTTCAAGCATTTCATTGCCAAAGACGACGGCGCAGTCACCGTTGACTGGGTGGTTCTGACCGCTGCGATTGTCGGATTGGTCGTTCTGATCGCCGCCTCCATGGAGGATGGCGCATTGGGGCTGGC
This sequence comes from Phaeobacter sp. JH20_29, assembly GCF_048056175.1. Classification (NCBI taxonomy): domain Bacteria; kingdom Pseudomonadati; phylum Pseudomonadota; class Alphaproteobacteria; order Rhodobacterales; family Roseobacteraceae; genus Phaeobacter; species Phaeobacter sp. JH20_29. The sequence goes on along the minus strand of NZ_JAYMWO010000018.1, from coordinate 132,703 downwards.
CGATCTGCTGGCCGCCTATATGACCAACTGGTCGTTCAGCTGATCCGGTAGTGGCCGAGGCAACTCGGCAGCCAGACAGAGATTTAAGGTGCGCCAGGCGCGCAACAGGACAGAACGTCCGCCTTAGGCAACGGTTTGACCGACCCAGGCGCCGGTATTGCGTCTGCAATGCCGGCCGCAACTGATGAGAGGTACCACCATGCGTGCAGTATTCGGACTTGTCCTCATTGTCGGAGTCGCCCTCGCCGGGGGGGCTGTGATGATGGCCAAGAACTATATCAGCGCTTACCAGAACGAACTCGCCCGTGAGCGCGCCTCGCGGGGGGAAAACATCCCATTGGTCGATATCTTTGTCGCCAATGACCAGCTGAAATACGGCGAGCGACTGACCAAGGAACATATCCGCTCCGTTCGCTGGCCCGAAAACGCGATTCCCGAAGGCGCCTTCCTGACCATGGATGCGCTGTTCCCGCCGCAATACCCCGATGATCATCGCGTGGTGCTGCGCCGCATGGAAAAGGACGAGGCGATTCTGGCCGTCAAAGTCACCAAACCCGGTGAGGACGCAGGCATCACCTCGCGCCTGTCCAAGGGGATGCGCGCCTTTGCCATCCGCGTCGATGTCTCCTCCGGCGTGTCCGGCTTCCTGCGTCCCGGTGACCGTGTCGATGTCTACTGGACCGGATCGCTCAATGATCAGGCCGGTGGCCGCAATGGTGAATTCACCCGTCTGATCCAGACCAATATCGAACTGATTGCCGTGGATCAGACTGCAGGTGGCGATCTGGATGGTGCCGTGATTGCCCGCACTGTCACAGCCGCTGTCCGCCCCGAGCAGGTTGCGGCCCTCGCCCAGGCCCAGTCCACCGGCCGTCTGTCGCTCTCCCTTGTGGGGGCTGGTGACGACACGGTTGCATCGGTGATCGAGGTTGATCAGCGCAGCCTGCTGGGGCTCAGCGCCATCGAAGCGCCGCAGCAGGCCGAGCAGGAAAAAGTCTGCACCATCCGCACCCGTCGCGGCGCCGAGGTGGTAGAGATCCCGATTCCCTGCACCAACTGATCAGCACCGCGCCTTTCCTGCAAAGGTTTCAGATAGATAACAGATCGAACGTCGCCCCCTCCGGGGCGGCGTTTTTATGTGATTGTTGCTGTCACCCCACAGGTCAGCCACGGTCGCTGCATCCCGGAAGCCTTTGATTCTTGCAAAAATTCGCCGATACGCGCAGAGTGTCCCAAACAATGGGCAATAAGACCCTGTATTGAGGCGTGATCGGAAAGGCAGGTCACATGGCTTTTAGACGGTATGTAGCGGCGGCCCTCACCGGGCTCGCGCTGGTGTGTTTCCCGGTTGCGGATGCGGCCTGGGGCAATGGCCTGCGCGTGGTCAAAAAGGGCACGGCGGCCAATCTTGAGGTGCCGATGAACCGGGCGGTCGTGGTCGAAAGCGATGTGCCCTTCTCCGAGCTCAGCATCGCCAATCCCAGCATCGCCGATATCTCCTCGCTTTCGGATCGCACAATCTACGTGCTGGGCAAGGCGCCGGGTCTAACCACGCTGACCCTGCTCGATGCCTCCGGTCGTCTGATCACCAATGTCGACGTCCGCGTTGCCGCGGATGTCAGCGAATTCAAGGAACGGCTGCGGCAGATCCTGCCCGGCGAGCGGATCGAGGTCCGTACCGCCAATGACGGTATTGTCCTGTCCGGCGTTGTCTCCAGCTCGTCGCGATTGCAGCGGGCGCTTGATCTGGCCGAACGCTACGCCCCGGAACGGGTCAGCAACCTGATGTCGGTGGGCGGTGTCCAGCAGGTCATGCTGAAGGTCCGTTTTGCCGAGATGCAGCGCACCGTCTCGAAGTCGCTCAGCGCCTCGCTTGGCGTGAAGGGCGGCAACAGCGTCGGCGTCAACGGCGGCACCAGCACACTCAACACCCAAGGCGCGCTGACCAACAGCCTGTCCGGCAATATCCCTGCGGGCAACGACAACACCGGTGCCTTTGTCTTTGGCTTCAACGCCGGGGCCTTTCAGGTGAACCTGCTGCTGGAGGCGCTGGAACAGAAAGGTGTCGTGCGCACCCTGGCTGAGCCGAACCTGTCGGCCCTGTCCGGGCAGGAAGCCAAATTCCTCGCCGGGGGGGAATACCCCATTCCCGTCGCACAGGAAGACGGCATTATTACGATTGAATTCAAACCCTTCGGGATCGAGCTGAACTTCGTTCCGCGGGTGGTGGACGCCGATGTCATCAACCTTGAAATGAAGGCCGCCGTCTCCGCTATTGATCCCACCAACTCGATTGAGCTGAACGGGCTGAATATCGCCGCCTTCTCGCGGCGCGAAACCTCCACCACGGTGGAGCTGCGCGACGGCGAGAGCTTTGCGATTGCCGGCCTGATCCGTGATGAGTTCCGCGACAACTCTTCGCAGCTGCCATGGATTGGCGACGTGCCGGTCCTCGGCTCGCTGTTCCGCAGTGCCAACTACCAGCGCGCGCAGACTGAACTGGTGATCATTGTCAGCGCCCATCTGGTTACGCCGACACGGGGCGAGGCGCTGAGCCTGCCCACCGATCGGATCCGCCCACCCAGCGAAAGCGAGCTGTTCCTGATGGGTCGCGTAGCCAAGGGACAAAAAGGCCCCGCCAGCGAGGTCGCCAAGCAGGACTTCAACGGCTCTTACGGCTATGTGATGGATTGAGCAGAGGAACATGGGGCAGATGATCAGATATGCAGCACTCCTTGGCCTGTCCCTGACAGTGGCCGCCTGCGGATATGAAGCGGGCGAACCGCTGGACCGCTCGGTCTTTGGCAATGCGACCAATTCCAACGCCGCCGTGATGGCCGGAGAGCGCGACTTTGCGATCCAGCTCGCCACCAGGTTTGCCGAGGAAGTGCCAAATACGATCACCTTTGCCTTTGACAGCGCGCAGCTGGATGGCAACGCCCGCGCCGTGCTGGATCAGCAGGCCCATTGGATCAGACAGTTCCCGGAGGTGCGATTCCGTGTCTTCGGCCATACCGACGCCGTCGGCTCTGCCAGCTACAACAAGGCCCTGGGCCTGCGCCGCGCCCGTGCCGCCGTCGCCTATCTCGTCTCGCGGGGCATCAGCCGCAGTCGCTTGGAGGCAGTCGTGTCCTTTGGCGAAACGCAGCCTCTGATCCCCACCTCCGACCGCGAACGCCGCAACCGTCGCACCGTGACTGAGGTCAGCGGTTTCCTGAAGCGCCATCCCACTGTTCTGGATGGAAAATATGCGCAGATCATCTACCGCGAATATGTCGAAAGCGCGGTGCCACGCACGTCTCTGACCAGCGAACGGTCGATCAGGACCACCCTGGAATAAGCGCAGGACGACAGGGTTGACCGCGGTTAACCCTGTTCAGGCTTCATTAGGAATTCCCCACAAATGGGCCGCCTTGGCCCCAATCTCGCCCAGATCTTCACCGACATTGTTCTCAAGAGGTAATGTGCGTCCAAATGCCGGACGTGCGTGCTAGCGTGCTCTGGCCAACATGGTGCGACACGCCCCGAGAGAAGGATTACGGTGATGAGCAGCGGTATGCCGCAGACAGAAGCGAACGCGATTGTTGCCTGCACGATCAGCCGCGACGTGCAGAACTTTGACCTGCTGATCGAAGACATGGAAGCCACCATGGGCGAAGCCTGGGGCGATCTCGGCTTTACCGAGGCGCTGGCCTTCTTCAACCAGAGCGAAGCCGAGGCGCTGGAATTTGTGGCGCTGGCGCTGGACAGCGCCGACGAAGACAATCTGCAATTGATGGGCACCATCATCACCGAGGCAAAGTCCCGCAATATCAAGGTGATCCTGATTGCCGAGGACGTGACCCCCGCCGCACTCCACAGCCTGCTGCGCCAGGGGGCTGATGAATTCATCCCCTACCCGCTGCCCGAGGGGGAGCTGCAGGCCGCCATCGAACGGCTGCGCCTGGCCGAGGCCGAACGCACCGCCCAACCGCAGCACGCGCTGAAAACCGGCAGCCAGCGCGACGGCGCGGTCATCGTCTGCCACGGTCTGGCCGGCGGCAGCGGTTCAACCACGCTGGCGGTGAACCTCGCCTGGGAGCTGGCGCAGCTTTCCACATCGGAGACCCCGCGCGTCTGCCTTCTGGATTTTGACCTGCAATACGGGTCCGTCGCAACCTATCTCGACCTGCCGCGCCGCGAGGTGGTGATGGAGATGCTGAGCGATACCGAGAATCTCGACGAAGACATCTTTGGCCAGGCGCTGGTCACCTATGAGGACAAACTACAGGTGCTGACGGCGCCGGTGGATATGATCCCGCTGGAATTCATCACCCCCGAAGATATCGAGCGGGTGGTAACGCTGGCGCGCAGCCATTTTGATTTTGTCGTCATCGACATGCCCCGCACGCTGGTGCAATGGTCTGAAACCGTTCTCAATATGGCGCATGTCTACTTCTCCATGGTCGAGCTGGACATGCGGTCGGCGCAGAATGCGCTGCGCCTGAAACGCGCTCTGCAATCGGAGGAGCTGCCGTTTGAAAAGCTGCGCTTCGCATTGAACCGCGCACCGAAGTTCACCGACCTCAGCGGCAAGAGCCGCGTCAAGCGTATGGCGGAATCCTTGGGCATTTCCATCGACCTGCAGCTGCCCGACGGCGGCAAACAGGTTGCGCAGGCCTGCGACCACGGCACCCCGCTGGCCAGCTCGGCCGCCAAGAACCCGCTACGCAAGGAAGTTCTGAAACTGGCCCAATCGCTGCATGACCTCGGTCAAAGCGACGCTGCGGCGGCCTGAACCCAGATTTAACCAGGGGCGTTCCTTTCATGTTCTCGAAGTATAAAAAACAATCCGCCACCCCCCGCGCTGCGGCGCAGCCGGCGCCCGTGGCCACGCCCGCCCCGCAAAAAGCCGCCCCGGCCGTCTCCATGCGCCGACCAATGGTCGGCACTCCCGCCGAGGCCGCCCCGGCGGACAAGGAACGCAAGCGCAAGGAGCGGATGGGTGAGATCAAGATCCAGCTCCACCGCGAGCTGCTGGACAACCTGAACCTCGCAGCACTGGAACGCGCCAGCGAGGCGGAACTGCGCGCCGAGATTTCCTCCATCGCCACCGAAATCCTTGAGGAAAAAGGCATCGTTCTCAACCGTGAGGACCGCCAGACCCTGACCAAGGAGCTCTATGACGAGGTCACCGGCCTTGGCCCGCTGGAAACCCTGCTTCAGGACGATACGGTCAACGATATCCTTGTAAACGGCCCGCATCAGGTTTTTGTCGAACGCGACGGCAAGCTGCAGATGTCGGATGTCACATTCAAGGATGAAAAGCACCTGATGCGGATCATCGACAAGATCGTCTCCGCCGTGGGTCGCCGTGTCGATGAAAGCAACCCTTACGTGGACGCCCGTCTTGCCGACGGCTCGCGCTTTAACGCCATGGTGCCGCCCGTCGCGGTCGATGGCTCGCTGGTGTCGATCCGTAAATTCAAAAAGGACAAGCTGGGCATTGACGATCTGGTCGGCTTCGGCGCCTTCACCGAAGAGATGGCCGCCTATCTTCAGGCCGCTGTCTCCACGCGCCTGAATGTCATCGTTTCCGGCGGGACCGGCTCTGGTAAGACCACCACGCTCAATGCGCTGTCGTCCTTCATCGACAATGCCGAACGTATCCTGACCATCGAGGATACGGCGGAACTTCAGCTGCAACAGACCCATGTGGGCCGGATGGAAAGCCGCCCGCCCAACGTCGAGGGTCGCGGCGAGGTTTCCCCCCGCGACTGTCTCAAGAACGCCCTGCGGATGCGCCCGGACCGGATCATCGTGGGCGAGACCCGCGGCGAGGAGGTCATCGACATGTTGCAGGCGATGAACACCGGCCACGACGGGTCCATGACCACGATCCACGCCAACTCCGCCCGCGACGGCATCTCGCGCCTGGAAAACATGATCGCCATGGCCGGCATCGAAATGCCGATCAAGGCGGTACGCAGCCAGATCGCATCGGCGGTCAACATCATCGTGCAGGCCTCGCGCCTTCAGGATGGGTCGCGCCGCATGACCTCGATCACCGAAATCACCGGCATGGAGGGCGATGTGATCTCGATGCAGGAAATCTTCCGCTTCCAGCGCGTCGGTCTGACACCCGACAACAAGATCATCGGCCATTTCACCGCCACCGGCGTGCGCAGCCACTACTCCGAGCGCTTCCGCCTCTGGGGCTATGACCTGCCCGCGTCGATCTATGAACCCACCGTGATGGAGGCCCGCTGATGCAACTGAGTGCAGAACCGATCATCTACGGCCTGATCTTCATCGGCGTCTTGGTGCTGGTCGAAGGTCTCTACCTGGTGACATTCGGAAAATCCATCAGCCTCAACAGCCGCGTGAACCGCCGTCTGGAAATGATGGACAAGGGCGGCAACCGCGAACAGGTGCTGGAACAGCTGCGCAAGGAAATGCGCCAGCATATGAGCGCCAAGTCGATCCCGCTCTATTCGCTGCTGGCTGAACGCGCTCAGAAGGCGGCCATCGCCTTCTCACCGCGCCAGCTGATCATGATCATGGGCGGCGTCGCGGCCATCGCCTTTGTCGGTCTCAGCGTCGGCACCAGCGCCGAACTGCCGCTGCGCTTGCTGGCCTCGGTGATCATCGGCGTCGGCGCCGTGTTCTTCTGGGTCAACAAAAAAGCCGCCAAACGCATGGCGATGATCGAAGAACAGCTGCCCGATGCGGTCGAACTGATGGTGCGCTCCCTGCGCGTCGGCCATCCGTTTTCCTCTGCCGTGCAGATCGTCGCCAATGAGGTCGAAGACCCGCTGGCCACGGAATTTGGCGTGATCGCCGACGAAAGCGCCTATGGCCGCGATGTCGGCGAGGCGCTGAAGGAAATGGCCGAACGTCTGGACATGCAGGACATGCGCTTCCTTGCCGTGGCCGTCACCATCCAGCAGCAATCCGGTGGTAACCTCGCCGAGGTGCTGGCCGGTCTGGCCAAGGTGATCCGCGCCCGCTTCCGCCTGTTCCGCCGCGTGAAGGCCATCACCGCCGAGGCGCAGTGGTCCGGCAAATTCCTCTCCGGCTTTCCGCTGTTCTGTCTTGGCGGCATCCTGGCTAAGGATCCGGGCTATTACGACAGCGTGATCGACCATCCCTGGTTCATTCCCGCCTGCTTTGTTGTGGGCGCCATGCTGACCGTCAACCTCTTCGTCATGCGGATGCTGACGAACATCAAGGTGTGAGGCAATAATCATGACATCCCTGAGCGATATCAACGACCTGCTGACCTCCCATCTTGGCCCCTTCGGCCCGCTTCTGGTGGTCGGGATGATCGGCCTCTTCATGATCCTGCTGGCGATTCCGCTGCTGCTGAACCAGCCCGAGGATCCGCTGAAGAAGCTGCAAAAAAGCATGTCGGCCAGCACCCAGACCAAACCGAAAAAGGAACGTCTGCGGCAGGCCGATCGCAACGAGCAGCTGCAGAAATTCGCCTCCTTTCTGGAGCCGCAGGACGCCGCCGAACTCTCCAAGATGGAGCTGAAGCTGCGTCAGGCCGGCTACCAGTCCAAGGACTCGGTCCGCTTTTTCCACTTTGCACAGTTTGCCCTTGGCCTCATCGGTCTCGCCGCGGGTCTGTTCTATGTCTACGTGCTGAATGCGGACATGGAATATGACAGCCAGCAGATGGTGATCCGCATCATCGGCCCCGGTGCCGCCGCCTATATGCTGCCGAAATACTGGATCACCCGCCGCATCGAGGAGCGCAAACAGGAGATCACCTCGGGCTTTCCTGACGCGCTGGACATGATGCTGGTCTGCGTCGAGGCAGGTCAGTCGCTGGATCAGGCGATTGTGCGCGTGGCCAAGGAGCTGCATGCCTCCTACCCGGCGCTGGCCGAGGAATTCGAGGTGGTCGCCCAGGAGATGAAGGCCGGCAAGGACAAGGATAAGGTCATGCGCGACATGGGCACCCGCTGCGGCGTGCAGGATGTGTCCTCCTTTGTGACCGTGATGATCCAATCCGCCACCTTCGGCACCTCGATTGCCGAGGCACTGCGGGTCTATGCCAGCGAAATGCGGGACAAGCGCGTCATGCGCGCCGAAGAGGCCGCAAACAAGTTGCCAACCAAAATGACCCTTGCCACAATGACCCTGACGGTGCCGCCGCTGCTGATCATTCTGGTCGGACCCTCGGCACAGGGCATCGCCAATCTGGGCAATATGAGCAAATAACACATGATGACATTGGGTTGGGCCATCCCCTCCCGTCTCTATCGACTGATCCCCGCCACCCTCGCGCTTGCGTTGGTGGCGGCTTGCATGTCGCCGGGCGGAAAACCGGATCCAAAGGATCCCCTTGGCGCGCCCGCCCTGCCCGGCGTTGATCCCCGTGGCACCGCCGAAAGCGGGCTTATTGTCGGGCACCGTCTGATGGCCGCCGCCGAGTATGAGCTGGCGCTGGATGCCTTTACCCGCGCCGCATTGGAAGAGGGTCTCAGCGCCGAGGTGCTCTCTGGCCTCGGGACCGCGAATCTGGGGCTGGGCCGTCTAGGTCAGGCCGAAACCCAGCTGCGCCGCGCGGTCGCAAAGGATCCCGACTGGCCTGCGGCGATGAACAATCTCGGCGTGGTGCTGATGGAGCGGCAGAAATACCCGGAGGCCGAACAGACCCTGCGCCGCGCCTTCGCCCTCGATAATGGCGAAAGTGACGCAATCCGTGAAAATTTCCGCCTTGCCCTCGCAAAACTTGATCAGAACACGCATAGTGATCCGCAACAAAAAGGCTATGCACTGGTGCAACGCGGAGGGGGCAGCTACCTGATTCGCACGTCCCAGTGACGCAAGGCCTAGAGGCAGAGCAGCACAGAGGACGCAAAAAATGCGCCAGCAGATTTTCGTATCCGCATGTCTGGTCGGTGGGCTTGTCCTGTCGGCCTGCGCCAAGGACGACACCGAAGCCGTGGACCGCGCCTTTCAGGAGGTGAATGTGGTCGACGAGAGCAATCTCAACGATGTGATGCTGACGGTTGCCGATCCGAACGAAGCCGTCACCTATTTTCAGCGCACCGTCAAATCCGCACCCGACCGGATCGACCTCAACCGCGGGCTGGCGATCTCGCTGATCCGCGCCAAGCGCAACACCGAAGCGGTCGCCGCCTGGAAAAAAGTCGTCTCGCTGCCCGAGGCCACCGATGAGGACCGTATCGAACTGGCCGACGCGCTGATCCGCACCAGCAACTGGGACGAGGCCAAGGCCACCCTCGACAAGGTGCCGCCCACCCATGAGACCTACAAACGCTACCGGCTGGAGGCGATGGTCGCCGACTCGGAACAGGACTGGAAACGCTCCGACAGCTTTTACCAGACCGCCGTCGGCCTCACGACACAGCCCGCCCGCGTGATGAACAACTGGGGCTATTCGAAACTGACCCGTGGCGATTACGCCGAGGCCGAGCGCCTGTTCGGCGATGCCATCCGCCAGGATCAGTCGCTGTTCACCGCCAAGAACAATCTGGTGCTGGCCCGTGGCGCGCAGCGCAACTACACGCTGCCGGTGATCCCGATGGATCAGGTCGAACGCGCCCAGCTGCTGCACACGCTGGCGCTATCGGCTGTAAAACAGGGCGACGTGCAGACCGGCGAAAGCCTGCTGCGGCAGGCGATCTCGACCCATCCGCAGCATTTCGACGCGGCGGCGCGCGCACTTGCTGCGCTGGAAAACGGCTAAGACCGGAGCCCCCACCCCATGCTGATCTCGGCCCATGTCGCCCTGTGGTTCCTGCCCTTTGTGGTGCCGCTCTGCTGTGTGGTCGCGCTGAATGACCTGCGCCATATGCGGATCCCGAACTGGACCGTGGATCTTCTGGCCGTGATCTTTGTCCTTGTCGGCCCCTTCCTGATGAGCTGGACGGATTATGGCTGGCAGCTGCTGCATCTGCCCATCGGCATCGGCCTTGGCTTCCTGTGCTACAGCGCGGGCATGGTCGGCGCAGGGGACGCCAAATTCGCCGGTGCCGCAGCCCCCTTTGTGGTGTTTGGCGATCTCTCGGTGGTGGTGATGATCTTCTCCGCCATGCTGCTGGCCGGGTTCCTCACCCATCGCATCGCGAAATACACCCCCCTGCGCCGTCTTGCCCCGCATTGGAAGAGCTGGGAGGTCGGCAGCAAGTTTCCAATGGGCCTCTGCCTTGGCGGCACGCTGGTCGCCTATCTGCTGCTCGGCAGCCAGCTGGGTCAGAGCGCCCCGGTCTGAGGCATCCCGGTCCAGATCGCCCCCGACTGACAATTTCCTAAAATGCCCCGCATGTGGTCGGCCCCTTCGCGGAAATGCACCAGCTTTGCCCCGCTTGTGCCACAGTGCTGAATAAACTCTTGTCTGAACAGTCGGGCGCCACCGGGCGCAACATTGAACAATCGAGACAGGCAGGCCGCAGCATGAACATGCAGACATCCGCCGTAGTGGCACCCCCTACCCCGCGCGGGCTGGAGCAGATGCAGCTCCCGATGGTGATGATGCGGGATATCCTGCTCAAGACCATTTTCCGCAAGACCTGCGAAAACGTCAGCGAAATCGCCGCTGCCATCTGCCTGCCGATCCCGGTGACGCAGGAACTGGTCGATATCGCCCGCGAACAAAAGCTGCTGGAGGCAACCGGTACGCTCAACGCCAACAGCGGCAATGAAATGGGCTATCAGCTGACCGAGGCGGGCAAAGCCCGCGCGCTGGATGCGCTCAGCCAGTCCGAGTATTACGGCGCCATGCCGGTGCCGCTGCACATCTACCGCGAACAGGTCAAACGCCAGTCAATCCGCAATATTCTGGTCACCCGCCAGCAACTGCTCGGTGCGATGGGCCATCTGGTCCTGCCCGACAGCCTGCTAGACCACCTCGGCCCCGCTGTCAGCGCCGGCCGCTCGATCCTGATGTATGGCCCGCCCGGCAACGGGAAATCCTCCATCTCCAACGGCATCCGCGACGCGCTGGGGGATCACGTCTACGTGCCGCGCGCGATTGAATATGCCGGTCAGGTGATCACGGTCTATGATCCCATCGTGCACACTGCCGTGCCGCTGCCCGAGGACGACCCCAACAGCCTGCGCCGCGCCCGCCGCTTTGACAGCCGCTATGTCTGCTGCGAACGGCCCACGGTGGTGACCGGGGGCGAGCTGTCCCTGTCGATGCTGGATCTGGTCTACAACCCAACCGCGCGCACCTATCAGGCGCCGCTGCAGCTGAAATCCACCGGCGGCATCTTTATCGTCGATGACCTCGGCCGCCAGGCGGAATCACCGCAGGCGCTGGTCAACCGCTGGATCGTGCCGCTAGAAGAGGGCCGCGATATCCTTTCGCTGCAATCGGGCGAGAAATTCGAGGTGCCCTTTGACACGCTGGTGATCTTCTCCACCAACTTCCACCCCAATGAGATCTTCGATCAGGCGGCGCTGCGGCGGATCTTTTTCAAGATCAAGATCGACGGGCCAAATCAGGAAAACTTCCTCAAGATCTTTGCCATGGTCGCCCAGAAGAAAGGCGTGCCCTTGGACGAGGCGGCGCTGGTGCATCTTCTGAAACGCAAATATCCGACCATCGACAATATCTACGCCAACTATCAGCCGGTGTTCCTGATCGACCAGATGAAGGCGATCTGCGATTTCGAAGGCATCCCCTATCAGATGTCTCCCGACCTCATCGACCGCGCCTGGGCCAATATGTTCGTCAAAGACGAACACATCGTCAAATGAGCCACCCCAAAGTTTTTTGATAAACTTTGGCCAGAACGTTTAGAAAAGTTCTGCCACCGCGCCTAGATAAGTCGGATGAGCAGTCTTCCCGATGTCATCACCGCCTGGTTCCACGACCGTGACTGGACCATTCACCCGCACCAGCAGGAGATGCTGGCGCGCGCGGATGATCCGGCAACGCTGCTGATCGCCCCGACCGGCGGCGGCAAGACGATGGCGGGTTTCCTGCCCACTCTTGCCGATCTTGCTACCGGCGAACACCGCGGGCTGCACACACTCTACGTCTCGCCGCTGAAGGCGCTGGCGGCGGATATCAAACGCAACCTGCGCACCCCGGTCGAGGAGATGGGCCTGCCCATCCGCATTGATGACCGCACCGGTGACACGCCCGCCTCCCGCAAGCGCAGCCAGCGCGCCGACCCGCCGCATATCCTGCTCACCACACCTGAAAGCCTCGCGCTGCTCACCTCCTATGAGGACGCGCCGCGGATGTTTGCGGGACTGAAACGGGTGGTACTGGACGAGATCCACGCCCTCGCCGAGAGCAAGCGCGGCGACCAGCTGATGCTCGCCCTGACCCGGCTTCAGGCGATCTGTCCGGACATGCGCCGCGTCGGCCTTTCGGCCACCGTCGATGATCCCGCCGCCATCGCGCAGTATCTGGCCCGCCACCCGGATCCCTGCGATATCGTTCTGGCCGACCCCGGCCCCGCCGCCGATATCCAGATGCTGCACACGGATGCAGCCCCGCCCTGGTCCGGGGGCGGCGCTGCCCATGCCATCCCCGCCGTGCTTGAGCAGATCAAGGCGCATAACACCACGCTGATCTTCCACAACACCCGCGCCCAGGCAGAGATCTTCTTTCACAACCTCTGGCTTGCCAATGATGACGCGCTACCGATCGGCATTCACCATGGCTCACTCGACCGGGTGCAGCGGGACCGGGTCGAGGCAGCGATGGTGCGCGGAGAGCTGCGCGCAGTGGTCTGTACCGGCTCGCTTGATCTGGGCATCGACTGGGGGGACGTCGATCTGGTGATCCAGATCGGCGCGCCGAAGAACGTGAAACGGCTGGTCCAGCGCATCGGCCGCGCCAACCACCGCTACAATGCACCCTCCAAGGCGCTTCTGGTGCCGGCCAACCGGTTTGAGGTGGTGGAATGCCGTGCCGCCCTTGAGGCGGTGGAGGCAGGCACGCTTGATGGCAGCCCGCGCACACCCGGCCCCCGCGACGTGCTCTGTCAGCACATCCTGATCCGCGCCTGCGCCGGTCCCTTCGCCGCCGATGACCTTTTTGCCGAGGTCACGGGAGCCGGCGCCTATGCCAGCCTCAGCCGGGCTGAGTTCGACGCCTGCCTCGATTTCTGTGCCACCGGCGGTTACGCCCTCCGGGTCTATGACCAGTGGCAACGGCTGCTGCAACGTCCCGACGGGATGTGGCAGCTGCGCGACCCCCGCGCCGCCCGCCGCATCCGCATGAACATTGGCACCATTCAGGACGCCGACCTCCTGAAGGTCCGACTCAAACGCAGCCGCGGCGGCAAACCGCTTGGCGAGGTCGAAGAGAGCTTTGCCGCCACCCTCACCCCGGGCGACACCTTCCTCATCGGCGGCCAGATCGTGCGGTATGAATCGCTGCGCGAAATGACGGTCGAGGTCAGCCGCAATGCCAGCCGGAAACCGAAGGTCGCGGTCTTCTCCGGCACCAAATTTGCCACCTCGACCCAGCTCAGCACCCGCATCCTCGATATCCTGCAACGCGACAGCTGGCCCGATCTGCCACCGCACACCGCCGACTGGCTGGCGCTACAGCGCGAGGTCTCACAGATGCCCCGCCGGGGCCAGCTGCTGCTCGAAAGCTTTCCCTTCCGGGGCCGCGAACACCTCTGCATCTACGGGTTTGCCGGGCGCAATGCGATGCAGACCCTCGGTCTGTTGCTGACCAAACGGATGGAAGAGCTGTCGCTCGATCCGCTTGGCTTTGTCGCCACCGATTATGCCACGCTGATCTGGGGACTCAGCCCGGTTGACGACCCCGCCCCGCTGTTCGATCCTGCCGAGCTGCGCGCGGGTCTGGACGGCTGGCTCGCGGGCAATGCGGTGATGAAACGCAGCTTCCGCGCGGTGGCCACCATCGCGGGGCTGATCGAACGCAACACCCCCGGCCAGCGCAAGAACGGACGACAGGCGACATTCTCCTCCGACATCCTCTACGACACGCTCCGTAAATATGATCCCGATCACCTGCTCTTGGACATCACCCGGCAGGAGGCGCTTGGCGGGCTGGTGGATTTCGGCCGCATCGAGGAACTGCTCAGCCGCATCAAGGGAAACATCACCCTCAACAGGCTGCAGCAGATCTCACCGCTGGCCGCGCCGCTGCTGCTGGAGGCAGGCAAGGTCCCGGTGAAAGGTGCCGCCCAGGAAAAGCTGCTGCAACGCGAAACCGAAGAGCTGATGCGCAGCGCCGGGCTGGCAGAGCTGGCTCCGCCCGGCGCTGCGTCACCCTGACGGCTGAATCTGCCGTCTTGCACCCTCCCGCAAAACCGGCGATCAGGGCAGCCATGACCGGCTATGATCTCTCCCTCGCAGGCCAGCGCCTCACCGCGCTTGGTGCTGGTGCGCTCTGGTGGCAGGCGCAGGGGCTGCTCTGTGTTTCCGACCTGCATCTGGGCAAATCCGAACGCCAGCTCCGGCGCGGCGGCCCGGCCCTGCCCCCCTATGAAACCCGCGATACCCTTCAGCGTCTTGCCGCGGTGCTTGACCAGACCCGTCCTGAAACGGTCATCTGCCTCGGCGACAGCTTCGACGATGACGCGGCGGCAGCCGCCTTGTCAGATGCCGACCAAACCCGTCTCGACCAGCTGATCGCGGCTCATCGCTGGATCTGGATCACCGGCAATCACGACCCTGCCCCCAGCGGGCTGGCGGGCGACGCCTGTGACAGCCTGACCCTCGGCCCGCTGCTGTTTCGTCACATCGCCGACCCCACCTTCAAGAGCCACACCGGCGCTGAGACCCCGGGCGAAGCTGCCGCCGAGATATCCGGCCACTACCACCCAAAGGCGCGTCTGCGCGGCAGCGCCCGGCCTGCGTTCCTGGCCGATCACCAGCGCCTGATCCTGCCCGCCTTTGGCACCTATACCGGCGGTCTCTGCACCACCAACCCGGCGCTCTCGGATCTCATGGCGCCGCGGGCCCTCGCGATCCTCACCGGCCCGCGTCCGCTGCCCTGCCCGATGCCGCGCTGACCCGCCGCGGCGGATCTGCGCGCAGCGTCACCTCCCCATCGCAGCACGCGCGGTCTATGCTGGCTGCACATGCGAAAGGGACAGCCATGATCGAACAGCGCATCCGCGACAGCTTTGCCAGACAGAGCATGATGCAGACATTGGGTGCCGAGGTTGCCAGCGTCGGCACCGGCACCGTCACCATCTCCGCGCCCATCCTGCCGGGCAGCCGCCAGCAGCACGGCGTCGCCCATGCGGCGCTCAGCTTTGCCATCGGAGACAGTGCCGCAGGCTATGCCGCTCTGACCCTGATGCCCGAGGACAGCGAGGTGATGACCGCCGAGATGAAGATCAACCTTCTCGCACCGGGTGCAGGCGATATGCTGCGCGCCACGGGCCAGGTCATCAAACCCGGCCGCCGTCTGATCATTGTCACCGCCGAGGTCCACGCCATCACCGGAGAGGAGGAAAAACTGATCGCCCTGTTGCAGGGCACCATGGTGCCGGTCGCGGCCTGATCCGCGCGCCCTGATCCGCGGGTTTTTCCCACCTGTCACTTTTCCAAAAAATACTCCCGCCGGAGGCATCCGACGGGAGCAGCAGATCTCAGCCATCCGCAGATAGCAGGTCGGTTCTGATCAGGCGGTCAGCCCTTCCGGCTCCGCCAGACCATTGGCGCGGCAGCAGGCGGTCACGGTATTGGCCAGCAGGCAGGCGATGGTCATCGGGCCGACGCCACCGGGCACCGGGGTGATTGCGCCCGCGCGCGCGGCCGCACTCTCAAAATGCACATCGCCCACCAGACGGGTCTTGCCCTCGCCTTTTTCCGGTGCGTCGATCCGGTTGATGCCCACGTCGATGACGGTGGCGCCTTCCTTGATCCAGTCGCCAGGCACCATTTCAGGACGGCCCACAGCAGCGACAACAATATCGGCGCGGCGGACAACATCCGGCAGATCCTTGGTGCGACTATGTGCGATGGTCACGGTGCAGCTGTCGCCCAGCAACAGCTGCGCCATCGGCTTGCCAACGATATTGGAGCGGCCAATGACAACAGCGTCCATGCCCGACAGCGAGCCATGATAGTCGCGCAGCATCATCAGACAGCCAAGCGGCGTGCAGGGCACCATGCTTTTCTGACCAGTGCCCAGCAGGCCCACGTTGGAAATGTGGAACCCGTCCACGTCCTTTTCCGGCGCGATGGAGTTGATGATCAGGTCTTCGTTCAAATGACCCGGCAGCGGCAGCTGCACGAGGATGCCATGCACCGAGGGATCCTTGTTCAGCTGATCGACCACCGCCAGCAGGTCCTCTTCGGAGGTGTCGGCCTCCAGCTTGTGCTCAAAGGAGTTCATGCCCGCTTCAACGGTCTGCTTGCCCTTGGAGCGCACATAGACCTGGCTTGCCGGATCTTCACCCACCAGAACCACCGCCAGACCGGGGGTGATGTCATGCTCTTCCTTCAACCGGGCCACGTGGCCTGCCACCTTCTCGCGTACGGTGGCGGCAAAGGCCTTGCCGTCGATGATATTCGCTACCATTGCTTCTGTCCTCTTGCTGCGCGCCGCTCCGGGCCGCGTTACTCCTCGCGAATGATCTGTGCCTCGCGGGCAATCGACCATTCCACAAGCTGGCGCCACAGGCGCTCGACCAGATCGGGATCAAGCCCTGCCGTGCTGGCCGTCATCCGGGCATTCCCGACCACTTCTTCGACACGGGCCGGTATGCGCGCGGGCCAGTTATTGGCCGCCTTCAGCTCGATCGCACGGTCGATATAGCCCGCCCGCTCGGCGAACAGGGCAATCAGCTCCCGGTCCAGCCTGTCGATCTGCTGCCGCAGCGCCGGCATGTCGGCACAGTCCTGCGGCGGGTGTCGTTCGCTCATCTTTAAACTCCTGCGGCCCGAGGGGATCCTCGGGCCGCAGATTGCCTATTTCAGGCCTTAGAACAAGCCTTCGATCTGGCCTGCGTCATTCAGGCGGATCGTTTCCGATGCCGGTTTGCGGGGCAGACCCGGCATGGTCATGATCTCGCCGCAGACCACGACGATGAAACCGGCCCCCGCCGACAGGCGAACTTCGCGCACGGGAACCGAATGGCCGGTCGGCGCGCCGCGCAGGTTCGGATCGGTGGAGAAGGAATACTGCGTTTTCGCCATGCAGACCGGCAGGTTGCCATAGCCAGCCGCTTCCCATTCCTTCAGCTGGTTGCGGATCTTCTGATCGGCCAGCACCTCGTCGGCGCGGTAGATGCGCTTGGCGATGGTTTCGATCTTCTCGAACAGCGGCATCTCGTCGGGGTAGATCGGCGAGAAGTTGGCCTTGCCGGAGTCGGCCAGCTCAACCACTTTATGGGCCAGATCGGCGGAGCCTTCGGAGCCCAGCTCCCAGTGGCGCGACAGCACCGCTTCGACGCCATGGGTGGCGCAGTAATCCTTGACCGCCTGCACTTCGGTCTCGGTGTCGGTGACAAAGTGGTTGATCGCAACCACCACCGGCACGCCAAAGGATTTGACGTTCTCGATATGACGGCCGAGGTTGGCACAGCCCTTGTTGACCGCTTCGACGTTTTCCGCGCCGAGGTCAGCCTTGGCCACGCCACCGTTCATCTTCATCGCGCGCACGGTCGCAACCAGCACCACAGCCGAGGGTGCGATGCCTGCCTTGCGGCATTTGATGTTCATGAACTTCTCAGCGCCAAGATCCGCACCAAAGCCTGCTTCGGTGACAACATAGTCAGCCACTTTCAGCGCGGTCTTGGTTGCGATCACGGAGTTACAGCCGTGGGCGATATTCGCGAAGGGACCACCGTGGACAAACGCCGGGTTGTTTTCCAGGGTCTGCACCAGGTTCGGCTGCATCGCGTCCTTCAAGAGAACGGTCATCGCGCCTTCTGCCTTGATGTCGCGGCAGTAAACCGGGGTCTTGTCGCGGCGGTAGGCCACGATGATGTCGCCCAGACGCTTTTCCAGGTCCTTCAGGTCGTTGGCGAGGCAGAGGATCGCCATGACTTCGGAGGCCACGGTGATGTCAAAACCGGTTTCGCGCGGGAAGCCGTTGGAGACGCCACCAAGGGAGGCGGTGATCTGGCGCAGGGCGCGGTCGTTCATATCGACCACACGACGCCATGCAACACGGCGGATGTCGATATCGCACTCATTGCCCCAGTAGATGTGATTGTCGATCATCGCCGAGAGCAGCGAGTGGGCCGAGGTGATGGCGTGGAAGTCACCGGTGAAGTGGAGGTTCATCTCCTCCATCGGAACAACCTGCGCGTAACCGCCACCTGCGGCGCCGCCCTTCATACCGAAGTTCGGGCCCAGCGAGGCCTCGCGGATACAGATCATCGCGTTCTTGCCGATGCGGTTCAGACCGTCACCCAGACCAACGGTGGTGGTGGTCTTGCCTTCGCCCGCAGGCGTCGGGTTGATCGCGGTCACCAGGATCAGCTTGCCGTCTTCCTTGCCCTGAACCGAATTGATGAAGTCCTGGCTCACCTTGGCCTTGTCGTGGCCGTAGGGCAGCAGATCATCGCTGGAGATGCCGATCTTGGCGCCAATTTCCTGGATCGGACGCTTCTGCGCCTCGCGGGCGATTTCGATGTCACTCTTGTAGCTCATGGCCGGTTTCCTGAATTGTGATGTCGCGAGTTACATGGGCACAGCCGTGCCGGTTTCCCGCAAGACTTAGCCCTTCTGCGACATTCCATGCGCGTGATTTCCGACATGATCAGGCATTGAAACGGCGTTCGCTCCCCCTAGGGCATCCAAAGATTGCCAATCGTGCCGCGTCAACGCCTATCAGCAACCGGCGGCGCAGACATGCCCCGACTCAGGGTGCCCAGGCAGGCTGGTCCGGCACAAACAGGCGCAGGCTTTCGCCCTGCCTCAGCACGCCAGGCCGCTCGACCCAGGCCACCACACCGCGTCTGCCGGTGGCTGCCGGCTTGAACTTCGGACCAAAGCCCGCGTGGTCCTTCTCGATCTCCTTGGCCGGGAAAATGCAGGGCCGGTTCTCAATATCGACCGTCAGCGTCACCCCATCCGGCCCCTGCAAGCGACTGGAGGGTGGCAGATGGCTAAGGTCGGGAATCCCGCGCAGCACCAGCGTCGCCCCAAGGTGGACGGGATCAATCCGCTCCATCCCCATATCGGCGGCGATCAGCGCCAGCTCTTCCTCCGACAGGATGCTGATCTGGCGCAGGTTGCGGATTTCCGTGCCCTCGGGATGCAGATTGCGCACCCGCACACAGGAGGCGCGCAAGGCGCCCGCGTGGCGCTCGCCTTCGATGCCGTCAAACCCCAGCGTCAGCGCGTCCCGCGGCTCCGACCGCAGCCCACCGGTGGCAGCCGGAACATAGCCGATCCAGGTCACTTGTCCCTGAAACTCCGTTTCGCGCATCACTGGCATGGGGCATCTCCATCAGGCTCATTTCATTCAGGAATTTCCGCCACCATAGGGGCAGCATCCGGTTCTGGCCAGCCCCGCCGCTCGGCTTTTCGCGCGCAGTTCAGACATCAAAAAACCCGGCCACCCTCAGGGTGACCGGGTCTGATATTACACGGCGTTCAGCGCCCCGCCGTCAGGACGACGGTTCCGGTGCCATGCCATCATCCGACGCAGGCTTCTTCGGCTTGGCCTTGGGGATCGCGGTGACCGAGGCGCTACCGGTATCGGTGTCATCATCCTCGTCCTCGCCTGCCTGCGGCGGCTCGCCATTCATAACGCGTTTGATCTCGTCACCGGTGAGGGTTTCAAATTCCAGCAGCCCCTGCGCCAGACGTTCCCATTCCTCATTCTTGTCCTTGAGGATCTGCAACGCCTGTTCATAGCCCTGCTGGATAAAGCGCTTCACCTCATCCTCGATCAGCTCCTTGGTGTTGGCAGAGACCGAGAAGCCCGCCGTATTGCCGGAATAGCCTTCGTGCGCTTCGGCATAGTCGATGTTGCCGACCTTGTCCGACATGCCCCAGCGCAGCACCATGGCACGCGCCAGCTGGCTGGCCTGCTGGATGTCGCCGGCCGGACCGTTGGAGACATGATCTTCGCCGTATTTGATGACTTCCGCCGCCTTGCCCGCCATGGTCATCGCCAGCTTCTGCTGACATTCGTCACGGTGATAATTCAGACGGTCCATTTCCGGCAGCGACACAACCATACCCAGCGCACCACCGCGCGGAATGATCGTCGCCTTATAGACCGGATCGCACAGCGGCAGCGCCATGCCGACAACCGCGTGACCGGCCTCGTGGTAGGCGGTCTTTTCCTTCTGGTCCTGGGTCAGCACCATCGAGCGGCGCTCAGCCCCCATCATCACCTTGTCTTTGGCCGATTCGAAATCTTCCATGGTGACAAAACGGCGGCCAACACGGGCGGCCATCAATGCGGCCTCATTGACGAGGTTGGCGAGATCCGCACCGGAGAACCCCGGCGTACCACGCGCGATGATGCGCAGATCAACGTCAGGGCCAAGCGGCGTCTTGCGGGCATGAACGCCCAGGATCTTTTCGCGGCCTTTGATGTCGGGGTTGCCGACGGTCACGTTCCGGTCAAAACGGCCCGGACGCAGCAGCGCCGGGTCCAGCACGTCCTTGCGGTTGGTGGCGGCCAGAATGATGACGCCTTCATTGGCCTCAAAACCGTCCATCTCCACCAAGAGCTGGTTCAGCGTCTGTTCACGCTCATCATTGCCGCCGCCATAGCCGGCGCCACGATGGCGACCGACGGCGTCGATTTCGTCGATGAACACGATACAGGGCGCGTTTTTCTTCGCCTGTTCGAACATGTCGCGCACGCGGGAGGCACCGACGCCGACAAACATCTCGACAAAATCGGAACCGGAGATGGTGAAGAACGGCACGCCCGCCTCGCCTGCAATCGCACGCGCCAGCAGCGTCTTACCGGTACCCGGAGGGCCCACCAGCAGGGCGCCTTTGGGGATCTTGCCGCCGAGGCGCGAGAATTTCTGCGGGTTGCGCAGGAACTCAACGATCTCTTCCAGCTCTTCCTTGGCCTCGTCGATGCCAGCCACGTCGTCAAAGGTAACGCGGCCATGCTTCTCGGTCAGCATCTTCGCCTTCGACTTGCCAAAGCCCATGGCGCCGCCTTTGCCGCCGCCCTGCATCCGGTTCATGAAATAGATCCAGACACCGATCAGCAGCAGGAAGGGCAGCAGGGTCAGCAGGAACGACTGGAACCCGGACTGCTGCTGCTTCTCGGCGCGGACCGGAATGTTGTTGTCGATCAACAGGGCGGTCACCTCGGCGTCGCCGGGTTTGATGGTCATGAAATTCTGCCCGTCCGACGTGGTATAGCGAACCTGTTCACCATCCAGCGTCACGGTGCTGACATTGCCGTTTTCAACCGCGCTGACAAAATCAGAAAAAGTCTTCTCTCGGCTCTGCATCGTGCTGCCCGAACCACTGAACAAGTTGAACAGCGCCAAGACGAGCACAAACAGAACAACCCAAAAGGCGATATTGCGTACGTTGCCCAAGGAAAGTCTCCCAATATGCGAGGCGCACCTGGCAGGCCGCCTTCGTTGCCTCTAAAATAGGGATACTTCAGTGAGGTTCAATGCGATAAAAGAGCTGTGAAGAACTCTTCGCTGTTCTGAACCAGTTCTGCGGACCATCCGTTGCCAAATCCTGCCAATGGGGCGGCAACCAGCTCCCCCCCCCGCCACACGGCCGGCGTGGCATGAAGCACCTCGCCCGGAACCTCGGCACTGCGCCAGTCGGGACAGTGCTGCAGGCCGTCAGAGCCCAGGGCGCGCACCTCATGGTCCTTCACCTCGCCGCCAAAAACCCGCCAGCGCCCGTCCCAGAGCCGACCGGGCCGGGTCATCTCATCGGCCACCGGGTTATATTCGCGGCAGACCCATGTGCGCTGTTTGCGGGTGATCATCCGGCAGCCCCCCAATGTGAAGGATCCGCCACGACGCACTGCCTCGCGGGCCTGCACCATCGGCTCACGCCGTGGCGGATGCACCGCCCCGCTGACCCATTGCACGGATCGCACCAGCAGCCGGTGGGCAATTTCGTCCGGCAGCGTGCGAAACTGGCGCTGGTCGATGACAATCGCGCCATCGCGCACCTCGGCCATGTCGCGGGCGGCCAGGAACGTATACCAGTCCAGGGCTTCGCGGGCGGCGCCCATATTGCGGGCAACGGCGGCCAGCCGCTGCACGGTCAGCCCCAGCGGCGCCAGAGCATCCATCGCCTGACGCACCCGCACCCGCTCGAAACGCAGATCCTCGTTGCTGGGGTCCTCAACCCACTGCCCTCCCCGCTCCCGCAGGTAGCCACGCAGCTCTTCGCGCGTCACCTCCAGAAGCGGCCGCAGCAGGGTGATCCCCTCGATCGCGCGGCTGCGCGGCATCGCAGCCAGACCGGACACCCCCGACGACCGCCCCAGCCGCATCAGCAGCGTTTCGGCCTGATCATCGGCCGTATGCCCCAATGCAACCACCGGGATGTCATTCAACTGCGCCCATGCGGTCAGCAGCGTATAGCGCGCGTTGCGGGCCTGCTCCTGAAGATTGCCCGCCTGCTGCGCAGAAGGCCGGTCAACCCATTGCAGGATATCATGCGCCAGACCCAGTTTGGCAGCCACATCCGCCACCATCTGCGCCTCCTCGCCCGAGCTCGCGCGCAGCCCGTGATCAACAGTTGCGACACAGATTTCCACGCCCAGATCGGCAAAACACTCATGCAGCGCATACATCAGCGCCATCGAGTCGCCGCCGCCTGACACCGCAACGCCCAACCGTTCGGGCAAGGCAGACCGGAACTGCTCCTGCACAATGGCGAGGATATCCCGGTCCCTGCGCGTCAATTGCAGGCCAGTTTTGCGCGTTCCGCCTCCGCTGCGGCGGTTTCGGCTGCACCGGGAAAGCGGCTGCCGACCTCTGCCAGGGTCACGCAGGCCTGGCTGGTCTGACCCAGCCGCCCCAGTGCGGCGCCCAGTTCGTACAATGCCTTCGGCGCGGTCTCTCCTGAGGAGTTGCCGGAGAATGACGCCAGATAGGCCCGCGCCGCCTCGCGGGTGTCACCCAGCCCGTCCAGCGCCTTGCCGCGATTGTATTCCACCGCTGCGGCCAGCGGGCTGCCGGGATAAGCCAGGGTGAAGGCCGCGAATTTCTCCGCAGCCTCCTGATAGGCGCCGCTGTCCAGCGCGGCCTTGGCGGCGTCGAAATCCGTCTGCTCGCCCACCGCCAGCTCCGACGTCGTATCGACCGAAGCGCCCGGCGGCGTGGCGGGCAGCGCAGGTGCCCCGGCTGCGGGCAGCTCACCGCCGCCCAGCGTGCTGGTTTCCCCCAGTTTCGAGACATCGCCGCCTTCCAGTTCCACCAAACGGAACTCCAGGTCACCAATCCGGTTGGTGCCATCCTGCACCACCTGATCGACCCGGTAGGAGAGCTGTTCGGTCTGCGCGGTCAGCCGCTGCAGCTCCGCCTCGATGGCGCTGACGCGGTCCAGCACACTGTCGCCCGCGACATTGGTCTGCGGGCTGCCGGTGGTCGACATTTCCCGCTTCAGCCGCTGGATTTCGACGTGCAGCACGGTGAGTTCCTGCCGGATATCGGCAAGGGTCTGTTGATCCTGCGCCCGGACGGCAAGCGGCGGCACTGCCAGGGTCAGCGCAAGGGCGGCAATCGCAAGAGGACGCAGTCGCATGGTCACTTACCCCGTCAAGCCACCCGCCAGCACGGTGACCGCGCGACGGTTCTTGGTGTAGCAGGCCTCGTTCGAGCAGATCTCCAGCGGACGCTCCTTGCCAAAGCTGACAACCTGTAGACGGCCGCCCGCAACCCCTTGGGAAATCAGGTATTCGCGGGCAGCATTGGCCCGGCGCGCACCCAGTGCAAGGTTATATTCGCGGGTGCCCTGCTCATCGGCGTGGCCTTCGATTGTGACCACATAATCCGGGTTGGCCGTCAGCCAGCGCGCCTGCCCCTGCAGAACGCTCTGGGCGGCAGGTGACAGGGTCGACTGGTCAACCGCAAACAGCACCCGGTCGCCGACCGTCTGCTGGAAGTAGGCCGGGCTGCTGGGATCCAGCTGCCCCGCAGCGCCCGCCCCGGCCCCTGCACCAGGCCCACCGGCCCCGGCTGCATCATCCCAGGGGTTGCCCGTACAGGCGCTCAGCCCCAACGCCGCTGCCACCAGCACTGCTTTTGTCAAACCGCTCATGATATCCGCCTCGTCCCATTTCCAATTGTTGCACCAGATTTACCACAGGCCCGATGCCGCTGCCACTTTGGTCTTTGTTAACAGGGCGCGCGCCGGACCATTATGGCAGGCGCGCGACACTTCAGTTCTGCAAGGGCGACCACGCCGGATCCGACGCGCCATCGGGGGTGCGGACCGGTTTCAGGTTGCGCCCCGATACATCCACCGAATAGAGCAGCGCCCGGCCGCTGGCCCCTTGGGTTTCACGGGTGAACATGATCACCCGGCCATTCGGGGACCAGGTCGGCCCCTCATCTAGGAAGGAGGCCGTCAGCAGGCGTTCCTCGCTGCCATCGGTCCGCATCACGCCGATATGGAACCGGCCCTTGTTCTGCTTGGTAAAGGCGATCATGTCACCGCGCGGCGACCACACCGGAGTGCCGTAGCGCCCCGCGCCAAAACTGATCCGCCGGGCCTCGCCGCCGGTTGCCGCCATCACATAGAGCTGCGGCGCGCCGGAACGGTCGCTTTCAAAGACGATCTGGCTGCCATCGGGGGAAAACGACGGGGCGGTTTCGATCGACGGCGCGCTGGTCAGCCGGGTCCGGGTGCCGGTGTCGATATCCATGGTGAAGATATCGGTATTGCCGCCCTGCGACTGCGAGTAGACCACGGTGCGCCCATCCGGCGCAAAGCGCGGCGCAAAGCTCATGATGCCATTGTCCGCCGACAGCACCCGACGCTGCACGCTGCCCACATCCAGCACATGGATCTGCGGAAAGCCGCTCTCGTAGCTGGTGTAGAGCACCCGGTCGCCGGTGGGTGAGAACCGCGGCGCCAGCACGATGGAGGCGCTGTTGGTCAGATATTGCACATTGGCGCCATCGTAATCCATCACCGCCAGCCGCTTGCGCCGGTCGTCCTTTGGCCCGCTTTCGGAAACAAACACCACCCGGCTGTCGAAATACCCGCTTTCGCCGGTGATGCGGCTGTAGATCACATCCGCCACCTTATGGGCCATACGCCGCCAGCCGTCGGTGGTGCCGGAAAACTGCAGACCGGTGCCCAGCTCCTTTTCGGCAAAGACGTCATAGCCCCGGAACCGCACCGTCAGCCGGTTGCCGTTCACGCTGAGGGCGCCGGTGATCAGCGCCTGTGCATTCACCGCTTTCCAGTCGGCATAGCCGATCGCCGCATCGAAATCGGTGACTTTGGCGATATGGGCCGAGGCCGGGACTTCACGAAACAGGCCGGTGCCGCTCAGATCCGCGGCAATCACCCGCGAAATCTCACGCGCCAGTTCGGCGGCGGCAGGGGTTTCCGGCACAAAGCCGGGCACCGCATAGGGCAAGGGTTCGATCACCCCGTCGGTGATTTCGATCCTCAGCGGGCCATCCTGTGCCTGCGCAGGCAAAACCGGTGCCATCACCGCCGCCCCCAGCAGGGTCGCGCCCATCACGAGCGTTGCCAGATATGTCCTCATTTGATCCGCATCCTTTCGGGATTGAAGGTCATTTCGATATTACGCCATTGCGCATATTTGTCAGACGGAAGTTGGAAACCACGCGCACCGCAGCGCAGAATCGCCCGCCGCGCCGCGCCAAAGGCCTGATTGGCCGCAGCCCCCGATCCGCCGGTGCTGGAGAGCATCCGAATACTGCCCTCCTCGGGCCGGCCGTCCGGTGTCAGCGCGACCGAGACCACCACGGTGGTGCGCAGCGCCTCCGATGACAGCGAGCCGACGTTCCAGCATTGCTGCACGGCCACCCGCAGCGCATCCTTTTCGCCACTGGTCAGCGGCGGGCCCGAGGGTTCCGGCGCTGCCACCTCACCACCACCGGCAAGGGCAGCGGCCAGCGCATCCTCCACCGCATCAGAGCGATCCGGCACGGGGTCAGGCTCGACCGGCTCAGTCGTGGCAGGTTCCGGTTCGGGCTGTGCGACTGGCTCCGGCCGCGTCGGCCGCGCTGGCCGGGTCCGGGGCCGCAGTGACTGCGCAGGTGCAGCGCTGGCCACCTGTTCGGTCTGCGCCTCGACCTCCTCGGTCACGATCCGGTCGTTGGCCGCCGCCTCTGCCGTGGCCTGCTGGGACTCCTGGGCAGGCTCGGAACCAACCTCATCGGAGACCTCTGGCTGGGCCACATCATCAATCCGGGTGTCCGGCTCCGGTGGTGCCACCGGGGTCGGGGCGACGCGATCCAGCGGGCGCAGCTGCGGGCGCTCGGCCAGCTGCGGTGTCACCGTCGTCGTGTCCGGCACGTCGGGCGGCGCGGGCGCGGCCACCGGCGGTGTCGGCTCAACCGGCTGCGGCTCCGGGCGCTCGGCCAGTTCGGTGTCAGGCTCGGGCGGGGTCACCGGCTCAGGCTGGCTGATCTGCGGTTCGGGCTCCGGCTCCGGCGGTGGCGTGACCTGCGGTGCGGGTTCCGGCTCAGGCTGGGTCAGATCGCCGGCGGTATCGGCCACCACTGGCGCGGCGCGCTGCTGGCTCAGCCGGGCGAATTTCTCGGTCGAGATGATCGACACATCCTGCACCGCCATCGGCAGCGGCTCGGACGGGAACCAGGCGCCGAAAACGACCCAGCCCGCCAGCAGCGCATGGCCTGCAACAGAGATCTTGGTTCCGGTCTGCACACCCGTGCCCCGCCTATTGCCCGCTGTCTTCGACAGCCCGCCCATCAAGGGTTGGACCACCCACATCGGTCACCAGACCAACGCTGGAAAACCCACCGGCATTCAGCGCCCCCATCACCTGCATCACCGCCTCATAGGGGATAGCCCCATCCGCACGCAGGAACACCTGATCGGAGGTCCGCTCTGCCGCGATGGCGCGCAGTTTGGCGATCAGCTCATCCGGGGCCACGGCAGTGGTCTGGATCTGGATCTCGCCGCTGGCGGTCATGGTCACGGTCAGCGGCTCTTCCTCATCGCCGGGCAGCGCGCCTGCGGCGGTCTTTGGCAGCTCCACCGGCACGCCCACCGTCATCAGCGGGGCCGCCACCATAAAGATGATCAGCAGCACCAGCATCACATCGACAAAGGGCGTGACGTTGATTTCCGCCATCGGCCGCGCACGGCTGCGCCGCCGTCCCCGGCGGCGCCCGTTGGCGGCATTGGGTTGAACCGAGGCGCCCATGGATCAGGAATCCAGCTGGCGGCTGAGGATGGTGGAAAACTCATCGGCAAAGGCTTCGTAGCTGCCGATGATCCGGTCGCTGTCCGCGCTCAGCTTGTTGTAGAAAATCACCGCGGGAATCGCAGCCAGCAGCCCCAGCCCCGTCGCCATCAGCGCCTCGGCAATGCCCGGCGCCACAACGGCGAGGTTGGTGTTCTGCTGTTCCGCAATCTCGATAAAGGCAGTCATGATGCCCCAGACGGTGCCGAACAGCCCGACAAACGGTGCGGTGGACCCAACAGTGGCCAGGATCGACAGACCACTCTGTACATGTTCGCTTTCCTTGGCGATCGCCACATCCATCGACCGCTCGATCCGAGCCTGCGCACCCGCAATCAGCGCCCCGTCAGTGCGGTGGCTGCGCCGCCATTCGGTCATCCCGGCGGCAAAGATCCGCTGCGACTGCCCCTTGGGCTGCGGGCCGATCTGGTCAAACAGACCATCCAGCGGCTCACCGGACCAGAAGGCACAGTCGAACTCCGCCGCCTCCCGACGGGCCAGACGATAGTTGATCAGTTTCTGCAGGATGATCGCCCAGGACCAAACGGAGGCGACAACCAGCATCAGCATCACCAATTTGACCGTCAGGGTCGCCCGCGCGAATAGCCCCCACATGGAGAAATCAATCTCCTGCGCCAACGCCAGAGTTTCTGCTTCCATGGACCTGCTCTATGTTTTTGGCCGTTTTCCAGCCGTTTTCCGGCTTTCATTTGGCAAAAGGCTATCGCAGTTCAAGGTCAAAAGCCAATGAAACAGCCGTGACAGCAGGAATTGTTACAGCAATGCGCGAATCTCTGCCGGCAGGCGGGTCGGCGCGCCGGTCCCGGCATTGACGCAAACCACCGTAACGATGGCGCGAAACAGCTCCGTCTCGCCGCGAAACACCCGCTGCGACATGGTGAGCCGCGCAGGGGTGACCTTCTGCACCTCGGTCTCGATCCGCAGCTCTTCGTCGAATTTGGCAGGGGCGAGGTAATCCGCCTCAATCCGGCGCACCACCCAGATCAGCCCCGCCTCGCGCATGGCGTTCTGATCATTGCCAAGGTTGCGCACCCAGTCGCTGCGCGCCCGTTCGATAAACCGCAGGTAATTGGCGTGATAGACAATCCCGCCCATGTCGGTGTCTTCGTAATATACCCGAACCGGAAAGCGATGGATCATTCTGCCGGGCCTCCTGCCCCGTTTTGCGCTGGCGCGCGGCTCAGTGGCTGGCCTGACCAGAGGCGTCGGCCGAGGGCTCAATCGGTGCCTGCAGCCGGGCAAAGAGCCGCAGCGCATGGGCGCTGTCGGATGCCGCAAGCGGCATCATCCGATCATAGGCCGCCGCAATCACCCCGGCGATATCCGGGCGCAGGATGGTGGCGCCCGTCTCCGGCAGCACCGCCAGCGGCGAGGTCTTGGCAAAAGCGCTGTCGCCCCACATCAGGATCGCCTGCACCGCCTGCGTCAGGGCGAGCGTTTCGGCAGGCAGCTTTGCCATCGCGCCGCCCATGCGCAGAAAAACGAAACAGGCCTGAATGGCCCCCTGATCGTCAAAGCGGAAGGCGCGGTACTGGCTGGCATCCGCCGCCTTCAGCCGCTCAAGCAGCGGATCAAGCCCCGGGATCAGATGGTCCAGATCCGGCACCCCCATCAGCTCGTCCCAGTCGCGAAAGAAAAACACCATCAGGTTGGAGCCCAGCTCGGGATCGGTCTCCGCCATCTGATGCCCGGCAAGGGTCACCACCGCCTCGATCGCGCCCTTGACGGTCGCCAGCGTGCTGTCCTCGACGCCAAAGACGATCGGCGCAATCGGCCGCCCCCAACGGGCAAAGGCATAAGAGCCATCGGCACGGGTAAACAGGGCTTCGATCTCGGCTGGGGTCATCATGCGGCTCTCTAGTCGGACTGCGGTCTTGAATGGACTTAATGCCCGCTCACGGGATCAACGGCAAGGGTTGCGACCGGGTATCACTGTGCATCTTCTGGCCCACAATATCCCCGCCGGAGGCAGCGCCGCGTCTGGCGCGGCGCTTCATTCAGGCCTTGTCACTTAGGTCAGCAGGCGTGACCAAATGTTTCGCACGCGAAACATACGCTAAAATTGAGTCCAATTCTTCAAACCCATCTTAACACTTTCAGACTGTTTTGACGCCAATCCGCGACAGCACTGACGCGCCTGCGCGGCAGATGAGCCGCTATAGCAACAGGTCGCCCTGCCCCCGTGGCGGCGTCAGCCCAAGGTGGGTCCAGGCCTTATGCGCCAGCATCCGCCCGCGCGGCGTGCGCTGGATCAGACCCTGCTGCAACAGATAGGGCTCGATCACCTCCTCCAGCGCATCACGGCTTTCGCTCAGGGCCGCCGACATGGTCTCGATCCCGACCGGACCACCGCCATAATTCTCGGCAATCATCCGCAGATAGCGGCGATCCGCGCCATCCAGACCCAGCTGATCCACCCCCAGCCGCGTCAGCGCACCATCGGCCAGTTCCCGGGTGATGGTGCCATCGCCCTCGACAACAGCGAAGTCCACGACGCGGCGCAGGAGTCGGCCGGCGATCCTGGGGGTGCCGCGGGCGCGCCGCGCGATCTCACGGGCGCCGTCGTCATCTGCGGGGGCGCCCAGCTTGCGGGCGTTGCGGCTGACGATCTCAAAGAGCTCGTCGATGGTGTAGAATTGTAACCGGGTTGGAATGCCAAACCGGTCCCTGAGTGGCGTGGTCAACAGGCCCATACGGGTGGTGGCGCCAACCAGGGTAAAGGGCTGAAGCTCGATCCGCACGGTGCGCGCCGCCGGCCCTTCGCCGATCACCAGATCCAGCTCGAAATCCTCCATCGCAGGATATAGCACCTCCTCCACCGCCGGGTTCAGCCGGTGGATCTCGTCGATGAACAGCACGTCGCGGGATTCCAGATTGGTCAGGATCGCTGCCAGATCGCCCGCCTTGGCCAGAACCGGCCCGGAGGTCATGCGGAAGTTGACGCCCAGTTCGCGGGCGACGATCTGCGCCAGGGTGGTCTTGCCCAAACCGGGGGGGCCATGAAACAGCGTGTGGTCCATCGCCTCGCCGCGGCGGCGCGCACTTTCGATAAACACACGCAGATTGGCGCGGGCTTCGGCCTGACCGATGAATTCGCCCAGCCCCTGCGGGCGCAGGGCGCGGTCGTTTTCGGCGGCGCTGTCTTCGGGCAGGGGCGCGGGACGCAGGGTGGGATCGGCGTCAATCATTCTGATGACTCCAATCTGGTTTCTTTAAACCCTACTCCGGTCGGCAGGCCGGACAGTGCCCGTCCACCCGCAGACGGGCGTTGTCCTATTTTTTTCAATACTCTCACACAATCAGCCTTTCGGTGCCAGCAGCCGCAGGGCGGCGCGGATCAGCTCGGCCTCATTGGCGTCTGGATAGGTGGCGGCCGCCTCGGCCACGGCGGCAGCGGCATCGGAGGGACCATAGCCCAGATTGCCAAGCGCAGAGAGCGCCCCCGCAGAAGCAGCTGCGGCACCGGAGGGGGCCTTGGGTGGCGCTTTGCGGGGTTTCCTGGCCGTGCTCACCGGCTCGGCGGGTTCGACCACATCCAGCCCCGGCCCATCCATGGCGTCGACGACGGTGCCACCCATCGCCATGACACCCGGCGCCTTGTCTTTGAGATCCAGCACAATGCGCTGCGCGGTCTTGGGGCCGACCCCTTTGGCGGCCTTCACCGCCGCCCAATCCCCCAGCGCGATCGCGCGGCTGACCCCATCGGGGCCAAGCGCGCCGAGAATGGCCAGCGAGACTTTCGCCCCCACCCCCTGCACCGAGGTCAGCAGGCGATGCCATTCCTTTTCAACCAGCGAAGGGAAGCCATAGAGCTGCATCAGGTCCTCACGCACCACCATATCGGTATAGAGCGCGACCGCCTCGCCGACGCCCGGCAGCGCGGCCATGGTGCGGTCGGAGCAATAGACGATATAGCCGACGCCGCGCACATCAATCAGCACGTGATCGCTGCTGCGGTACTCCAGACGCCCGGTGAGTTTTCCGATCACGCGCGCTTCTCCTTCAGCTGGCGTTGTTGCGTGCCCCCATAAAACGCATGACAGATGGCAATGGCCAGAGCATCCGCTGCATCGGCATTCTTGGGCAGGCAGCCGGGCAGTTGCAGTTTCACCATATGCAGGATCTGTTCCTTGGCCGCATGACCCACGCCGACCACGGTTTTCTTCACCCGGTTGGGGGCATATTCACCCACCGGAAGACCGGCCTGCGCCAGCGTCATCAGGGCGACGCCCCGCGCCTGCCCCAGTTTCAGCGTGCCGGCACCATCCTTGTTCACGAAGGTCTGTTCGATGGCGGCCTGATCGGGGCGGTAGGCCGCGATCACCTCGATGACCTGATTGTGGAGCGACAGCAGCCGTTCGCCCAGATCATCGCCATCGGAGGTGCAGACGCCGTTGGCGATATGGCTGAGACGAGTGCCGCGTGATTCGATCACCCCCCAACCGAGGTTTCGCAACCCCGGATCAATGCCCAATATTCGCATGTCTGCCCTATCCCTGCCCGGTGTGGAGGTCTGATTTTGCTCAGGATTAGCACAAAAGGCGAACATGTCCAATTGCTTTACAGGCCTGTGCGATGTGCCCTGCGGGGATGCCGCGCGGCACCTGTGGCGCAAAAACACGTGAATCCTGTTCCGAAAACGACCCTCTCCGGCGGGGAAACCGACATTCCTTTCCAAGAGGTAAAAAATCGGCCTTTTCCCTTGTTTTTATGGATCATAAGCCATGCAAAAAGCGCATATGACACATGCAATTTCAGCGATTGTCAGCCGTCATGCAGATGACTAATTGCCGTCCATCGCCACAGGGCGAAGAGTTCAATTCAACCTCCGAAAGGACGAGGACATGGCTGCATTTGACACCACCCGCACCACCTATGGCACCAGCAGCCTGTTTGGCCGCTTCAGCGCCATGATCACCGGCCTTCTGGGCGCGGCTATCGACTGGAACGACGCGCGCGCCACCCGCCAGACGCTGGGTCAGCTGAGCGACCGCGAACTGGCCGATATCGGCCTGTCCCGCGCGGATATCGATCGCGTTGCCGAGGGCAAGCCGGTCTTCTGAGGTTGGCACCTCGGTCTGGATCATCCAGAGCCTATCATCCGAGAGACATGAAAAACGCCGCCTCCTGATGGAGTGCGGCGTTTTCTGGTTGCTTTGGTCTGCACGTCGATGCCGAGGCGTAACCCTGCTGCGTCGGACATGACCGCGCGGCCGGATTGTGTCGGATGCCCCCCAGCGCCCGACACATGGCCCGCCAGCCTGTCCCTCTACCGCAGCACAGGTCCGATCTTCTCGGCCAGGAACTGTGACACTGGATCCCGCTGCATGACAAATGCACCGGCTTTTTCCAGCCCCGTTCCCGCCCGCAGCTGGTCGACACGATAGTCGTAGCTGCCAAATCCCAGCGCTGCCATCAAGAAGCCCTTGAACAGCAGAAACGCCGCGACAAACAGGATCAATGATCGGCCGGAGATCCGCGACTGCACCCGTCGCGGCGCCACCACGATCAACCCATCCGCGCGCACTTTGGCAGTATAGCCGCGCGCCATGGCCCCGTGTTTGCGTTCCAGCCGGTCAAGCCGAGCATAGAAATTGTTACTGTGTTCACCCATAACCAAAACCCTGCAATGGCTCCCACCATCCACATATTAATGTTTAGGTAGGGAATGGGACCATTTTGGGGCGGGTCATTAAAATGCTCAACAAACTTGAGCGATTCAGCCCTTTTTCTGCAAAAGCAGCGTCGTCCAGTCACCAATCTCGGTGCGTTCCACAAGATTGATGCCGTTCTGTGCATAAACGCCCTGCACCTCATCGGCCTGTTCGTTCAGCAAACCGGAGAGAATCGCATAGCCACCGTCGCGCAGATGGCCGGCCACATCCGGGGCCAATGCAACCAGAGGGCCTTTCAGGATATTGGCGAAGATGAGATCGTAAGGGGCCGCCTCGGCCAGTGCCGGGGCGTCGAAACCGGCGGCTTCCAGACATTGCACACGGCCTTCCATGTCATTGGCCTTCAGATTGGCCTCGGCAACGTCCACGGCGACCTGATCAATGTCGCTGGCCAGGATCTGCCCATCCCAGACGCGCGCCGCAGCCATCGCCAGCACCGCCGTGCCACAGCCGATATCGGCGACTTTCCCGGCGACGAAGCCGTCGTCGATCAGCTTGTCCAGCGCCTTCAGGCAGCCCAGGGTGGTGCCGTGATGGCCAGTGCCGAAGGCCATCGCCGCCTCAATCAGAAGCGGAATGCGATCAGCGGGCAGCTTGTCGGCATCATGGCTGCCGTAGACGAAGAAACGGCCCGCTTCCACCGGCGCCAGTTCGCGCCGCACATGGGCGACCCAATCGGTCTCGGGCAGTTCAGAGATCACAAAAGGCTGGGCATCGAACATGGTCGCCAGCAGCGCCAGACCGGCCTCATCCGGGGTCTCGGTGAAATAGCCGCCGACCTCCCACAGGCCGGAGCCGTCCTCGACCTCGAACACGCCCAGACCGGTTGGTTCCGGGATCAGGCGCTCCATCGCCTCGCCAAGCGCTTCGGCGGGGGCTTTTCCAGTCAGGGTGGTGAGGGCGGTAAAGGTGGGCATGGCGGTCTCCGGGCAATGGTTGCACAGCGCCTAGGCCCGTCGGCGGCGCAGGTCAAGAGCCGTGACCCTGCCCGCCCCGCTTTGGGACTGGGGCGCGGGCCGCGCGTGTCATTCTGCCGGGGCGGTGCCTTGCCACTTGGCAAAGATCGTCTCATTGCCGGGTTCGGGATGGCGCGGGATCAGCAGCGACAGCATCAGCGAGATCATCGCCATCCCAGCCGCCAGCGCAAAGACCGCGGCAGGAGACACCACCCAGAGCAACCCCAGCGTCACCGGCAGCACCACCGCGGCGATATGGTTGATGGTAAAGGCCACCGCAGCGGTTGGCGCAATATCTGACGGGTCGGCGATCTTCTGGAAATAGGTCTTCAGCGCCAGCGCCAGCCCAAACAGGATATGGTCTACAACGTAAAGCACCCCCGCCAGAACCACGCCCCAGCTGAACCAGTAGAGCCCGCCATAGGCGGCAAAGACCAACGCCAGCCCGGTGTATTCAAAAATCAGCGTGCGGCGCTCGCCGAAGCGGGCGACAGCGCGCCCCAGCAGCGGTGCCGCAATCATATTGACCACCAGGTTGATCAGATAGAGGCTGGTCAGCTCATGCACGGCAAAGCCGAATTTCTCCACCATCATGAAGCCGGCAAAAACCACAAAGATCTGCCGCCGCGCCCCGGCCATGAACTGCAACGCATAGTAGAGCCAGTAGCGGCGGCGCAGGATCAGGCGTTTGGTCTGCGGATGCGGCGCGTCGAACTGCGGATAGGCCAGCAGGCAGAACAGCGCCATCGCAGTGGTGGTGCCCCCCGCCAGCAGGAAGACGATATTATAGGTCAGGCCCAGCGGCTCCCACAGCAGGGCAATCAGGCTGTAGACCACCAGCGTTGCCGCGGATCCCGCCGCCACCAGCCAGCCCAGGATCTGTGGCGCCCGCAGCTTGGGCAGCCATTGCAACTGCAGCGACTGATTCACCGTCTCATAGTAATGAAACCCGATCGAGCTGAGCAGCGTGATGGTCAGCAGCCCGCCAAGGCTGGGAAACCACGCCGTGACGGCGGTCGCCAGCCCCAGCATCATCAACGAGACCAGCCCCAGCACCTGTTCGCGCACAAACAGGATCACCGCGATCACCCCGATGGCGAGAAACCCCGGAATCTCGCGCACCGTATGCAGCAGGCCGATGTCAGCCCCGTCGAAATTCGCGGCCTCGATCACAAAGTTGTTGAGCAGCGCGCTCCAGGTGTTGAAGGCAATCGGCATGGTCAGCGCCATCACAAACAGCAAGGTCGTGGGGCGGCGCCAGAGCGGCAGGGACGCCGCAGCTTCGGTGGGGACAGGTTTGAACATGCCCACGGCTCTACGCCGATCGGCCGCCGCTGGCGAGAAAAAAAGCCGCCCGCACATCTGATCTGCATCAATGCACGAGTGTATCGGAAATCATATTCACAAAGCGGAATTTCATGAAAGGTGGCTGCGGGTGGACGGATTTATCGGATTTGTCGAATGGGTTGGCGAACCCGGCGCGGCGGCCCTGCTCGGGGCTTTGACCGGTGGCATCTTTGGCGTGGCGGCGCAGCGCTCACGGTTCTGCCTGCGGGCCGCCACGGTGGAATTTGCCCGGGGCCGGATGGGAGACCGGGTAGCGGTCTGGCTGCTGACGTTTTCGACCGCGCTGGTCTGGGTGCAGGCTGGTCGGCTGCTGGGATGGATCAATACCGATGAGGCGCGGATGATGGCGGTGCCGGGCAGCTGGTCCGGCGCCATCATCGGCGGGCTGATCTTTGGCATCGGCATGATGCTGGCGCGGGGCTGTTCGGGTCGGCTGCTGGTGCTGGCCGCGAGCGGAAACCTGCGCTCGGTGGTGTCGGGGCTGATCTTTGCCGTGACCGCCCAGATGAGCCTTTCCGGGCATCTGGCGCCCCTGAGGGATTATCTGGCCGGGCTGTGGATCACCTCTGGCGGGCGCAATCTGGATCTGCTGACCGCAGCCGGTCTGCCGGAGTGGTCCGGGCTGGTCATTGGCCTGCTAACGGCACTCCTTGCGCTGGGTTTGTCCGCACAGAACCGCATCGGCGCGGGTCGGCTGATCTTTGCCTCTGGCGTCGGCTTTGCGGTGGCGCTTGGCTGGGCGGTGACCTCGGCGCTGGCACAGGTGGCCTTTGATCCGGTGCAGATCGAAAGCGCGACCTTCACCGGCCCCTCGGCACGGATGCTGATGTTTTTCCTCGATCGCGCCTCGGTTCTGGAGTTCGATATCGGGTTGGTTGCAGGGGTCTTTGGCGGCGCGATGCTGGCGGCTGCCGTTGGTGGAGAGATGCGCCTGCAGGCGTTTGACGACGCTGCCACGATGCGCCGGGCGATGATTGGCGCGGCCCTGATGGGCTTTGGCGGCATGTTGGCGGGTGGCTGCGCCATCGGTGCGGGTGTCACCGGCGGATCGATCTTTGCGGGCACCGCCTGGCTTGCGCTGTTTTCCATGTGGGTCGGGGCGGTGCTGACCGATGTGCTGACCGATCAGCGGCGGATGTCGGCGCTGGCCTGACCACATGCGAGGCGCTGCCTCGCGCTCCGGGATATTTGACGCCAGAAGATGACAAGCCGCAGATATCTTCTGGCCGGAAATATCCCCGGGGAGGCCGCAGGCCGGGGGCAGCGCCCCCATCGGATTCCTCAGAAGAAATTCTGCGGGTCGATATCGACGGAGAGACGCAGATCCGCCTTGAGACGTATTGGACCAATCCAGCGGGCGATTGCATCCTGTAGCGGCGTCCCCTTGTCGGCCTTCACAAGCAGGCGCACCCGGTGGCGGCCGCGGATCCGCGCTATGGGCGCCGGTGCCGGACCAAAAACCTGCGCGCCGATCTGGCGCAGTGGCATGTCATTGCGCGCCAGCGTCAGGCCAAGATCCATCACCGCAGGCAGATCCGGCCCCGACAGGATGATGCCCGCCATCCGCCCATAAGGCGGTACGCCTGCGGCGTGACGTTCGGCGGCTTCGGCCTTCCAGAAGGCTTCCTCATCGCCGGAGAGGATCGCGCGGATGACCGGGTGTTCGGGCTGGAAGGTCTGCATCAGCGCCTCGCCCGGCCTGTCGGCGCGCCCGGCCCGCCCTGCGACCTGCCGCATCAGCTGGAACGTTCGCTCCGCCGCGCGCAGATCCGACCCTTGCAGGCCAAGATCCGCGTCAATCACGCCGACCAGTGTGAGCAGGGGAAAGTTATGCCCCTTGGCCACCAGTTGGGTGCCGAGGATGATATCGGCCTCCCCTGCGGCGATCTCCTCGATCCGTTGCTTCAGGGCGCGGGCGGAGGCAAAGAGATCGGAGGACAGGACCGCGATCCGGGCCTCTGGGAACAGCGCGGCGGTTTCTTCGCCCAGCCGCTCGATACCGGGGCCGACGGGGGCCATTTTGCCCTCGACCTGACAGGTCGGGCAGGCGTCCGGTACGGGTTTGGTCTCGCCGCATTGGTGGCACATCAGCCGCTTCATGAAACGGTGTTCAACCATGCGGGAATCGCAATGGTCGCAGGTCACATGGCCGCCGCAGGCGCGGCAGATGGTGACCGGCGCAAAGCCACGGCGGTTGAGGAACAGGAGCGATTGTTCGCCGCGTTCCATGCGGGCTGTCATTGCCTGTTTCAGTGTTGGTGAGATCCAGGTCGAGGCGGGCAGTTTTTCCGCCCTCATGTCGATCGCGCGCATCTCTGGCAGCACCGAGGCGCCAAAACGAGAGGTGAGATCCAGACGGCTGTATTTGCCTGCCTCGGCATTGGCCCAGGTCTCCAGCGAGGGCGTGGCCGACGCGAGCACCACCTGCGCCGAACACATGGCCGCGCGCAGCACCGCCATGTCGCGGGCATTATAACAGACCCCTTCGTCCTGTTTGTAAGAGGTGTCATGTTCCTCATCCACAATGATGAGGCCGAGGTTCTGATAGGGCAGAAACAGCGCCGAGCGCGCGCCGATCACCAGCTGCGCCTTGCCCTGCCCGACCATGCGCCAGACCCGGCGACGTTCGGTCATCGTCGCGCCCGAGTGCCATTCGGCGGGCGTCGCACCAAAGCGCTGCTCGACCCGTTTCAGGAATTCTGCCGTCAGGGCGATTTCCGGCAAGAGCACCAGCGCCTGGCGCCCTGCGCGCAAGGTTGCGGCGACCGCCTCCAGATAGACCTCGGTCTTGCCGGAGCCGGTGACGCCCTTCAGCAGCGTGGTGCCGTAGCGGCCACTGGCGACCCCCTCGCCAAGTGTGGCGGCGGCGGCGGCCTGATCGTCGGTCAGGGTCTTGCCGGGCAGGTCCGGGTCGAGGCGCGGATAGGGCAGATCACGCGGCGCGTCCTCTTCGCGCAGGGCGCCCTGTTTCACCAGCCCCTTGACCACCGAGGTTGTGACCCCGGCAAGATCCGCGAGTTCCTTCGCCGTGAAGGCCAGGCCGCCGTATTCCGCCACCGCCGAGAGCACCCGTTCGCGGGCATCGGTCATGCGGTCGGGCATCTGGCCGGTGGGGCGCAGCACCTTGCGCATGGAAACGGGATCCGAGAGGCCCGGTGCGCGGGTCGCAAGCCGCAGCATCGCGGGCAGCGGCGTCAGCGTGTAATCGGCGGATCTGGCGAGGAACTGGCGCATCTCATCGCGCATCGGGGCCACATCCAGCACCCTATTCACCGGGCGCAGCTTGGCCGAATCGAAATCGCCCGCCCCCGGCCCCCAGATCACCCCGAGCACACGGCGCGGGCCGAGCGGCACCTCGACATAGGCGCCGAGATGGCAGCCGCCCTCGGGCGCGCGATAGTCAAGGACGCGGTCCAGCGGCTGTGTCGTCAGGACGCCAACCCGGTCGCCTTGGTGAAAAAATGCCTGCTCCTGCACGCGTTTCTGCCTCTTCTGCCCATCCGCCGGGGCCGGGTGTTTCCCCGCCCTGCTGGTTCTGCCCCGGCCTTGGTGCCTGAGCCCGGGCCTGCTGCTCAGGTCGATCCGGGCGTTACGGGGGGTTTTTAAAGCCCGCCCCATCAGGTAAAGGCTAGCGCAATCAAGGCCAACCCATCCAGAGGACCCTAGCCGATGAAATTCTTCGTAGACACCGCTGAAATCGACGCCATTGCCGAGCTGAATGATCTGGGCATGGTGGATGGTGTGACCACCAACCCCTCGCTGATCAAGAAATCCGGTCGTGACATCATCGAAGTGACCAAGGAAATCTGTGATCTGGTCGATGGTCCGGTCTCTGCCGAGGTGACCGCAACAGATGCCGAGAACATGATCGCCGAAGGCCGCAAGCTGGTTGAGATCGCCGAAAACATCGCTGTGAAAGTGCCGCTGACCTGGGACGGTCTGAAGGCCTGCAAAACCCTGACCGACGATGGCCATATGGTGAATGTGACCCTGTGCTTCTCGGCCAATCAGGCGCTGCTGGCGGCCAAGGCTGGCGCGACCTTCATCTCGCCCTTCATCGGCCGTCTGGACGATATCAACCTCGATGGCATGGATCTGATCGCGGATATCCGCACCATCTATGACAACTACGGCTTTGAGACCGAGATCCTCGCGGCCTCCATCCGCAGCGCCAACCACGTGCTGGAAAGCGCGCGCATCGGCGCCGATGTGATCACCGCACCGCCCGCCGTGATCAAGGGCATGATCAACCATCCGCTGACTGACAAGGGTCTGGATGCCTTCCTCGCCGATATCAAGGCTGCGAACATCAAGATCCTGTAAGGCCGGGGACCGTCGATAGACGGCCACGACACGTTAGAGACAGCAAGGGGCGGCCTGACGGGCGGCCCCTTTTTCTTTGTGCCGCTGGCCTGTGCGGGCGATCGCAGGGCGACCGGTATCTGAGGCGTTCCATCGGCAGGGTTTTGCAAAGGGTGTCCAAAATTTTGCCACCCCTGGGTGAAACCCGTGTTATAACACCGGCAAAACCCATCAGAGGTCAAAAAGAGCAGAGCATGAGCACGACGGCAGAACTGGAAGACACCCTGCGCCAGGCGATCCTGGCCAAACCCGACGCCCTGTTGGAGGACCAAAGCGTGATGAGCGCGCTGGTCAGCGCCAATGAGCGCGCGATGGGGTCCAATATCGTGGACCTGCGCGGCATTGCAATGGAGCGGATGGAGGCCCGGCTGGACCGGCTGGAGGACACCCATCGGTCGGTGATTGCGGCGGCTTATGAGAACCTTGCCGGGACCAATCAGATCCACCGTGCCGTCCTGCGCCTGCTGGATCCGACGGATTTTGAAAGCTACCTCGGCAATCTTGGCGGTGAGCTGGCGGAAATCCTGCGGGTGGATTCGATCACCCTGGTGCTGGAATCGCCGCAGCCGGAACAGGATGCCGCCGTGCAGCGCATGGATCAGGTTCTGAAAGTGGTCGAGCCGGGGTTTGTCGAACAGTATATCAACCCGCAGCGGAGCGGGCCGGACCGTCAGGTCACGCTGCGCCAGATGCAATCCGGCAATCCCCGCACCCATGGGGCAAAGGCCGAGTTCATCCGCTCGGAGGCCTGTCTGAAACTGGAACTGGGCGCAGGCCGCCTGCCCGGCCTGCTGGTGCTGGGAGCCGAGGATCCGCACCAGTTCACCCCGCAGCATGGTACTGACCTGCTGGCGTTTTTTGCCGGCGTTTTTGAGCGCTCGATGCGCCACTGGCTGTCGTGACGCCAGCGGCCACAGTGCTGATCTCTCCGGCCTGCCGCGATGCGCTGGAACACTGGCTGGCCGGTCTGGCGGCGCTACAGGGGGCGGCGGCGAATACCATCACCGCCTATCGCGGCGATGTGGTCGAATTCCTCGCCTTCATGACACAGCATTTTGGTGGCCCGCAGGGGCTGGGGGCGCTGGCGGAGATTTCCACCGGCGACATGCGCGCCTGGATGGCGGCCACCCGCGCCACCGGGACCGGGGCACGGTCACTGGCGCGCAAGCTCTCGGCGGTCAAGAGTTTCTACACCTGGCTGGCTGAACGGCAGGGGTTTGAACCCACCGCCGTGCTGTCCGCCCGCAGTCCGAAATTCCAGAAGAAACTGCCCCGCCCACTGGCGCAGGAGGCCGCCCGCGCGGTGATCGAGACCGTGGAACATCAATCCACCACCGATTGGGTCGCCGCCCGCGATGTGGCGGTGGTGACGCTGCTTTATGGCTGCGGGCTGCGGATTTCGGAGGCGCTGGGTCTGACAGGTGCAGACGCGCCGCTGCCTGCGGTGCTGCGGATCACCGGCAAGGGCGGCAAGGAGCGGATCGTGCCGGTATTGCCCGTGGCGCGGGATGCGGTGGATCGCTATCTGCGGCTTTGCCCGCATCCGCAGGAGCGCGCGGCACCGCTGTTTCGCGGGGTACGCGGCGGCGCGCTGAACGCACGTATCATCCGCAGCGCCATGGCACAGGCCCGCGCGCAGCTGGGTCTGCCTGCCAGTGCCACGCCACATGCGCTGCGTCACAGCTTTGCCACCCATCTGCTGGAGGCCGGTGGCGATCTGCGTGCGATTCAGGAACTGCTGGGCCATGCCTCGCTGTCGACAACACAGGCCTATACGGCCGTGGATACGGCACATTTGATGGATGTCTACAACCGCGCCCACCCCAAAGCGTGAGACCTGCGCAAAAGGTGCATCTGCGTAAGCAGCCTTAACCCCGCGGTAACGGCCATGGGAGAAATTACTGGCGTCAAATCCAGAAGGATCCCCAGTGATGAGTATCGTATCCCAAAGCCATACCTCCGAAAGCGCACCGCTTGGCGCGCCGTATAATCCCGCAAACCGCAGTGCCGCCCATGCCACGACCTCCGATATCGGTGATGTGGATTTCAGCCAGTTCTATGAACAGCTGCTGGCGGATCTGGACAGCGATGGCGACCGCCAGATCTCCGATCAGGAATGGGCCGACTACCGCGCCGGGAAAGCCGCCCGTGGCGAATATGTCGCCAGCCCCGGACCATCGGAGGCCAGTGCCTACCCGCAGCTGGTGGACAGCCGCAACCTGACCGAGACGCTGTTTCGCAAGGCACTGATGGAAGACCCGGACCACGAGTGACGCCAATTGCGGTGCCGCGACAGCAGGACGCCAGCCAGCGATGGACGCCGAACCGATCCGTGGCAGCAGGTGGCACCGAGGACACCAAAGGCCTGAATTTCCGCCTATGGATGCAGCGTTTTCCCATTGACCACTTGCGAGATAACGGGAAATTCGCCATCAGGGGCAGATGACACCTCAGTTTCGCGCCCTCTCCGTTCACCTGCTCACCGCCACCGGTGCGGTGTTTGCAATCCTCGCCATGCTGGCTGCGGCTGATGCCAAGTGGAGCCTGATGTTTGTCTGGCTCGTCGTGGCCTTTGCCGTGGATGGTATTGATGGGCCGCTGGCCCGCCACTATGAGGTGAAACGCTATGCGCCGGAGTTTGACGGCGTGCTGCTCGATCTGATCATCGACTATCTCACCTATGTGTTCATTCCGGCCTTTGCCCTGTTCAAATCCGGCCTGATGGCAGGCTGGACCGGCTGGATGGCGCTCATCGTGATCACCTTTGCCAGTGCCTTGTATTTTGCCGACACCCGGATGAAGACCAAGGACAACTCCTTTTCCGGTTTTCCGGGATGCTGGAACATGCTGGTGCTGGTCATCTTTGCGCTAGAGCCGAGCCATTGGACCAGCCTGGTTCTGGTCACCCTCCTGGCGATTGCCATGTTCCTGCCGCTGAAGTTCATTCACCCGGTCCGCACCGAACGCTGGCGCAAGGTGTCGCTGCCGGTGGCGCTGGCCTGGACCTTCTTTGCCGGTTGGGCCGCCTGGGTGGATTTCCACCCGCAGAGCTGGGCACATTGGGGGCTGGTGCTGACTTCGGTCTATCTGATCTTTGTCGGTATCGCCCAGCAGATCGTGCCGGAGCGCGAGGCCTGAGCCTCAGCCGCTGACGGGGGCATGCCGCCCTGCGATGCTTGCAAAAAATGACCGCGGTGGTCAGATCAGCAGGCCGGCCGCGCCTTCGTGGCGCAGCAGGGCCACCTTTGTTTCCACACCGCCCGCACCGGAAAACCCGCCCAGTCCGCCCGCGCCCAGAACCCGGTGGCAGGGGATGATCACCGGGATCGGATTGGCTCCGCAGGCATTGCCCACCGGCTGCGCGGCGGCGCCAAGCTCCCGCGCGATTTCACCATAGGTGCGGGTCTCCCCCAGCGGAATCGCCGACATGGCAGCACAGACCCGGCGCTGAAAATCGCTGCCCGCCACCGCCAGCGGCAGGTCGAATTCCGTCAGTTCATGGGCAAAATAGGCGCGCAGCTGGGCAAGCGCCCGCTCCGTCAGCGCCGAAGCCGACGCTCCGGCGGGCGCCGTTGACCAGTCCAGCCGGACAATGGCCCCGTCCCGCTCGGTCACACAGAGCCAGCCGACCGGCGTGTCGAGACCGGCCTGAGCGATATGCTGTGTCGCGGTTGCAGTGAGCTGCCCGGTCACGATGATCCCTTTTTGCTGCGGCGGCACGCCTCAACGTCGCTGGCCGCCCGGATCGCAGCACCAGGGGCTGCTGATCCCATCCGCCGACTCTCTGCGCGATGGCCACCGCCGTCAAGGCAATGCCCGATCCGGGGCCGTCAGGATCCTAACCTTTTGGATAGGAACCTATGCCTTCGGCGCTGTCGGCTACCCACAGGAGCGCATGCAATTTCGCCAAATTTTAGTAAAGATGGGTCTCAAGTTGTTAAGAAGGTCAGTCACCATGCAGATCACCGGTCAATCAAATGTCAGCGTGTACCGTATGCTGAGCGGACATATGAATGGGCAGCAGGCCGCGCAGGCGGGCCAGCCCGGTGAGCAGACGGGTGGCCTGGAGAGTGTCGCATCGGTCGCCAAGAAAGCGGCAGCCACATCGA
The DNA here is from genome assembly GCF_048056175.1 of Phaeobacter sp. JH20_29. Taxonomy (NCBI): domain Bacteria; kingdom Pseudomonadati; phylum Pseudomonadota; class Alphaproteobacteria; order Rhodobacterales; family Roseobacteraceae; genus Phaeobacter; species Phaeobacter sp. JH20_29. Next base: position 88,941 of record NZ_JAYMWO010000018.1, on the reverse strand, counting down.
CACAGGCAGCTTTGACCGGACCGAGCGAAGGAGCAAGCATGATGGCAGGCACCCAGTATCTGCGTTCAGTGGTTCAACAGAAACTGCAGGATCTGCAGTCGGGCTACCACGCCGGGCCGCTTCCGGTCAGCGAGGTGATCGCCCAGAACCAGTATCGTGCCGCCCAGCGGGTGATCGGCTGAGGCATCCGGGAGGTTCACCCCGGCAAGCCACGCCCCGCCGCGCCGACTGCGGAACAGCAGCACAAAGAGATTTCATAGAAACCCCCGGCGTTTGTTGACAGGGGCCCCTGTCGCGGACGTCCAAAAGAAGCGCGCCGCCCGCCCCATCTAGGAGCGGGCGGCGCGCAGATCCCTGACGGGATCTGTGATCACCACAGGCGAGACGGGCGGACATCAAACCCGCCCGCGCCCAGTCTTAGCGCGGCTCAGCCAAGCGCCGCATCACAGCGGCCGCAGACGCCCGCATGGCTGTGGTTGCCCACATCCGGCAGGATTTTCCAGCAGCGCTGGCACTTATCACCATCGGCCTTCTCGAACACCACCGACACGCCGTCCACCTCGGGCATGCGGAAGGCTTCGGCCGGGGCCGGATCACCGCTGAGCACGATATCGGAGGTGATGCAGACATCGGCGAAATTCACCGATTTCAGCGCGGTCAGAACCTCAGCGTCGCGCACATGCACCACCGGCGCGGCCTCCAGTGAGGCGCCGATCACCTTGTCGACGCGCTGCACCTCTAGAGCGGCGGTAACGACGCGGCGGGCCTGACGGACCTTGGCCCATTTCGCAGCCAGCGGCTCATTCAGCCAATCGGCCGGGGTTGTCGGGATATCCTGAAGATGCAGCGAGCTGTCATCGCCGGGGAACCGCTCCAGCCAGACCTCTTCCATGGTGAAGACCAGGATCGGGGCCAGCCATGTGGTCAGCCGGTGGAACAGGATATCCAGCACCGTGCGGGCCGCACGGGCGTTCAGCGTGTCGCCGTCGCAGTAGAGCGCGTCCTTGCGGATATCGAAATAGAAGGCCGACAGATCCACGGTGGCAAAGTTGAACACCGCCGAGAACACCCCCTGGAAATCAAAGGCCTGATAGCCGGTGCGGACCTTGTGATCCAGCTCCGCCAGACGGTGCAGAACCCATTGTTCCAGCTCGGGCATATCGGCCGGATCCACGCGCTGATCTTCGGAGAAATCCGCAAGGCTGCCGAGCATGTAGCGCATGGTATTGCGCAGGCGGCGATAGCTGTCGGCGACACCTTTGAGGATTTCCGCCCCGATCCGCTGGTCGGCGGTGTAGTCGGTCTGTGCCACCCAGAGACGCAGGATATCGGCGCCATACTGCTGGACGATTTTCTCGGGCACAATGGTGTTGCCGAGCGATTTGGACATCTTGTTGCCCTTCTCGTCCAGCGTGAATCCATGGGTGACCACGTTGCGATAGGGCGCGCGGCCCTTGGTGCCGCAGGCCTGCAAGAGGGAAGAGTGGAACCAGCCGCGATGCTGGTCGGTGCCTTCCATATAGACGTCGGCGATACCGTCCTCGGTGCCGTCCTCGCGGTCACGCAGCACAAAGGCGTGGGTGGAGCCACTGTCGAACCAGACGTCGAGCACGTCAAAGACCTGATCGTAATCCTCAGGGTTCGCGATGCCGTCGAGCATCTTCTCCTTGAAGCCATCCGTGTACCAGATATCGGCGCCATGTTCCTCAAACGCGGCCACGATGCGGGTGTTCAGCTGTTTATTGCGCAGGAGGAAGTCGGGATCTGTCGGCAGCACGCCCTTCTTCACGAAGCAGGTGAGCGGCACGCCCCAGGCGCGCTGGCGCGACAGCACCCAGTCCGGGCGGCTTTCGATCATCGAATAGAGGCGGTTCCGGCCGGTCTGCGGGGTCCAGTGAACCAGCTGGTCGATGGAATTCAGCGCGCGGGTGCGGATGGTATCGCCCATCTCGCCCATGCCGTCGTCCAGCTCGCGGTCCACGGAGGCAAACCACTGCGGGGTGTTGCGGAACACGATCGGTGCCTTGGAGCGCCAGGAATGCGGGTAGCTGTGGGTGATGCGGCCACGGGCGATGATGCCGCCGGCCTCGACCAGCTTGGCGATCACGGCGGTGTTGGCCTTGCCTTCCTTGCCCTTCTTGTCAAAGATCTGAAGCCCGGCAAAGAACGGCACATGCGACAGGAATTCGGATTCCTCGCCCACGTTGTGGGTCATCCGGTCGATCCAGTTGCGCGCGACGAAACACTCATAGTCATCCGCACCATGGCTGGGCGCGGTGTGGACAAAGCCGGTGCCTGCATCATCGGTGACATGGTCGCCGTCGATCATCGGCACGTCATAATCCCAGAAGCCATCTGCTCCGTCGATGCCATTGAAGGGGTGTTTACAGATCAGCCCTGCAAATTCGGAGGCCTCAACATCGCGGACCTTGGTGAATTCGGTGACGCGGGATTTGCCAAGCGCATCCTCGGCCAGCGCGTTTGCAAAGAGATAGAGATCACCGGGGTTGGTCCAGCTTTCCTCTTCGGTGGCGTCCACACGATAGAGGCCGTAAGCGACCTTCGGATTGAAGGCGACGGCCTTGTTCGACGGGATCGTCCAGGGGGTGGTGGTCCAGATCACCACGCGGGCATCGGCCAGATCGCCGGTCGCATTGGCAAAGCCGAAGGGCACCCAGATGGTGTGCGATTTATGGTCGTGATACTCGATCTCGGCCTCAGCCAGCGCGGTTTTCTCAACCGGCGACCACATCACGGGTTTGGAGCCCTGATAGAGCGTGCCGTTCATCAGGAACTTCATGAATTCATCCGCGATCACCGCTTCGGCGTGGAAATCCATGGTGATATAGGGATCAGCCCAGTTGCCGGTGATGCCAAGGCGTTTGAATTCCTCGCGCTGGATATCAATCCAGCCTTCGGCGAACTTGCGGCATTCCTGACGGAAATCGACGATGTTCACCTCGTCCTTGTTCTTGCCCTTCTTGCGGTACTGCTCTTCAATCTTCCATTCGATCGGCAGGCCGTGGCAATCCCAGCCCGGCACATAACGCGCGTCAAAGCCCATCATCTGGTGCGAGCGGACGATCATGTCCTTGATCGTCTTGTTCAGCGCGTGGCCGATATGCAGGTGACCGTTGGCGTAAGGGGGGCCGTCATGCAGGGTGAAGGGCTTGCGCTCGGCATCGGTGCCCTTGGCGGCGGCGGCCTTTTCGCGAAGTTTGTCATAGACGCCAATCTGCGCCCAACGCTCCAGCCAGCCCGGCTCACGCTTGGGCAGGCCCGCGCGCATCGGGAAATCGGTTTTGGGCAGATTGAGGGTGTCTTTGTACTCAGGCGTCTGAGGCGTGTCGGCACACATGTGCAGCGTCCTTTGGATGATCTGGTCGTATTTTGGGATATTCGGTTCGGTGCGATGGCTCAAGCACCTTTGCCCGGCGGCTCACGTGGTCAGAGCGCCGGGGATATAATTCGAATAATGATGGCCGCAACATGGGACATGAGGGCCTTATAGGCAGGAGCGGCAGGCGGGTAAAGCGGCAGATCGAGGTTGGCACGCGGATAACCGTGCGCGATGGTAGCGGCATCTACAAAATATCATTGAACAGTGAACAGATGTCAGCAACTGATCCCATCACGGTTTCGCTTCTCTTCACGCAGTATCAGTTGTCTGCATTTCTGGCTGTTGCGGGGTTTACCGCGCTTGTTTTGCTGGCATGGCTTGCCATCCCTGTGCAGGGCAATCGCTCACGACATCGCCCGTGGACGAACCGCACCCCTCTTGTGGGCTATGCTTTCGCCCTATCGCCCGTCTGGGCATTGCTTCTCCTAGAAACTCTGGTCGCGCTTTTGCAGCTGTCGGGCAGATTTGACCCGACTATGAGCGGTGCAGAGATGCGTTGGAGGCATGGGGCGAAACCTACGACGACGTGCCCGACGGCTCTTAACCGAGATACGCCACACCAAGTCGCCGCACAATTGGTCGCAGCCTGTGTCCGGGCGGCTGTACCGGCGGCGTGCTCTGGTGTAGCGACGGGATGGAAAGGTGGCTTTTGACATGACCCAGACCGCGCTTGCACGATTTGACATCACCGCAGAGCAGATCGCTCATGTGGTGGATATGTTTTATTCCCGCGTGCGGACCCATGCGGTGCTCGGCCCGGTGTTTGCCGCCCATGTCGAGGATTGGCCCGAGCATGAGGAGAAGATCAGCCGGTTCTGGCGCAATGCGATCCTGCGGGAGAAATGCTATAGCGGCAATCCGATGCGGGTGCATGTCAGCAGGCCGGATGTGAAGGCGGAGCATTTCCCGCTCTGGCTGGGGCTGTTTCACGAGGTGTTGCAGGCGGAGCTGCCGGAACGGACGGCGCTGCAATGGGGCGCGCTGGCGGATCGGATTGGCGAGGGGTTTCGCACCGGGATCGTCGCCATGCGCCAGCCCAAAGATGCGCCACCGAAGCTGTTCTGATCCCGGAGGACGGCGGCTCTCCCGCCTCTGCGGCGGCGCTCTGGCGGGGCCAGACCCACCTGGCAGCCTTGGGCGTGGCTCATGCTGCGCATGAGGCTCAGGCCTGCCTATTGATCCTTGGAAAACAGGCCGGTCAGGGCGCGCTGGATGACCTTGCGGGTGCTTGGCTTCTGCGCCTTTGAGAAGGCCATCGGGCGGCAGACCTCCATCGCGGCGATGCCAACGCGGGCGGAGAGCGCGCCGTTCACCAGCCCTTCGCCAAAGCGGCGCGAGAGTTTCGACAACAACGATCCGCCCAGCACCGGCTCCAGCAGGTCATCGCCAACGGCGACGGCGCCGGTGGCGACCAGATGGGACAGCACAGCGCGGGTGAGCCGCCAGGAGCCGAGGAAACCGGACCGGCCGCCGTAGATATCGGCAATGCGGCGGATCATCCGCAATGAGGTCACAAGCGCGGTCACCACATCGGCCAGCGCCAGCGGCACCAGTGCGGTAACCGTCGCGACCTGACGTGCGCCACCTTCGACAACGCGCAGGGCGCGGGCATCCAGCGGCGCCAGCAGCTCCGCCTCGGCCAGTTGCAGCAGCGCGTCGGCATCCATGATATCGGCCTTGCGCTCGCTAAGCCGGGCCAGCCCCCAGGCGAGATCCTTGCGGCCGCGATAGAACCGTTCCAGCCCGGAGACATAGCTGCGCGCAGCCTTGAGATCGGCGGTGGCATCGGCGGTCCGGGCATCCGCCGCCAGCAGGGGCTGCGCAGCGCGCAGGCTTTCGACCCGGCGCAGGCGCGACAGCGCGGCCAGTTCGCGCAGACCCATCAGTAGCGCCAGCAGCAGGGCGATGGCAAAGCCTGCGCTGATGGCCCATCCCAGAAGCGGCAGGCGGTCGATCAGCCCGGTGGTGAAATCCCAGGCCGCGACGGAGATGACGGCACCTATGAGGGCCGTCAGACTGGCCCAGAACCAGCGCGCCAGCCTGGAGGGGCGACGGCTGGCCAGCTCCGCCGCCTGTGCCAGCGCGGGCTGTGGCAGGTTGCTGCTGGCGCCATCGAGATCAGGCACCGGTGGTGCGGCGGCCACATCCGGTGCGGCATCTGCCGTGGCGCTGTCGGAGAGGTCAAAAAGAACGGCGTCCTTGCGGGTCATGCTCTGTCCTTTGATGGGGCGGACGGTAATGGGGCGGACGGCCGGGCCTGCGCCGCCGGTCGGGGACCGGCGGCGGGCTGCGGCGTCGGCCAGAGATACTGGATATCCGGCAGGCGCTCATCATTGGTGGCCCCATCGCTGCGCGACTGCTCCCCGAAGCCTTCGCGCCGGTAGAACCGCTGCGCACCCTCATTGGCCTGATGGGTCCAGAGCTGCAGCGGCGACTGCACCGATTTGGCATAGTCCAGCAGCAGGCGTCCCAGCCCCTGCCCGCGTGCGCGCTGCCGGATGTAGAGCGCACAGATCGTGGCGCCATCCCGCGCCAGAAAGCCTTCGATCCGGCCGCCGATCTGCACCACGGTGACCCAGCCGCGATCAATCATGATCCCGCAGAAGCCAATCGCCTCGGCACCGGTATGGCGTTTGGGCATCCATGGCGTGTCGACTTCGAACCCGTGCAGGATTTCGGCAATCTTGCCTGCGTCAGTGCTGCGGGCCGGGCGCAGCGCGGGCGGTGGATCAGACTGTGCGACACAGGTCAAAGGCGGTCTCCGATCAGGAATTCTGCCGCCCGGTCGAGGCGGATGTGAGGTGGGCCGTCGCCCGGACGCAGGGTGAGCGGAGCCGGGGCGAAGGCCATGGCCTGATAATCGCCGTCGAGCCAGGTCTCTGCGCCCTGCCGGGCCGGGGTCAGCAGATGCGAGGGATCCTGCGGCAATGCGCCGGGATAAAAGGCCGCAGGCTTGCCGCTGTCCAGAAGCGTGCCACGCACGCAGGGCAGCTCGACCCCGTTGTGATGGCGCAGTTCCTCCGTCGTGGCGCGCAGGGCGGCAAGCGACAGCGCCGCCGTCTCGGCCCCGGCGAAGCGGGCCCGGTCGCGGGCATCGCGGGTCAGCGCCTCGATGATGGCGGTCAGCTGCGGGTGCTGCTGGTGATGCAGGTGATCGGCCTTGGTCGCCGCGAACAGGATCTTTTCCACCCGCTTGCCGCGCAGGATCTGGCGCAGAAACCCGTTGCGACCGGGACGGAAGGCGGCAAGGATATCAGTCATCGCGTGGCGCAGATCGTCGACCGCGCGGGGGCCGGAATGGATCGCGCTGAGGGCATCGACCAGCACAACCTGCCGGTCGATGCGGGCGAAATGATCGCGGAAGAAGGGTTTCACGACCTTTGACTTATAGGCCTCAAACCGGCGTTCCATCTCGCGGTGAAGCGACCGGCGCGGGGCGCTATCGCAAAGCGGGACCGGCGCGAAGGTCAGCACCGGCGACCCGGCCAGATCCCCCGGCAACAGGAAGCGCCCCGGTGTGCAGTCATAGTAGCCGGCGGCACGGGCCGCCTGCAGATAGGCGGCAAAGGCCGCGGCCAGATCCTGCGCCAGCGGTTCGTCATGGGGAGCTGTGGCGTCAACCTTCTGCGCCAGATCCAGAAACGCCACCGCCTGCGACCGACTGCGGATGCGGGTCAGCACCTCATCGCACCACTGGGCGTATGTCTTGTCCAGCAGCGCCAGATCCAGGAGCCATTCACCGGGATAATCGACGATGTCCAGATGCAGGGTGCGTGGTCCCTGAAAGCCCGACAGCAGACCGTTTGGCTGCACTTTCAGACTGAGGCGCAGTTCAGAGACGGCCCGCGTGCTGTCGGGCCAGAAGGGGCGCGGCCCGGTCAGGGCGCCAAGGTGGTTTTCGTAGTCAAATCGGGGCACGGTGTCATCGGGCTGGGGTTGCAGAAACGCCGTCTCGACCCGCCCTTCGCGCACCGCCGAGAGCTGCACCATCCGCCCCCGGTTCATCAGGTTGGCCACCAGTGAGGTGATGAACACGGTCTTGCCGGCGCGGGCAAGACCCGTGACGCCAAGGCGGATCGACGGTTCAAACAGGCTCTCCGAAAGGGCGGCGCCCGCCCCTTCGAAGCTGCGCAAGACCCCGTCTGCCAGTGATGATAATCCCAAAGGTTTGCCCCGTCTTGCCGACCCTTTGCGGGGTCGGATCCTTGTTCGATTTGATCAAGATAAGGGCTGACCGGGTATGATACCACCCCGGCAGGCCGCCATCCGGGACTTGTGCCGCCGCGATTGCCGCGTTACTTGCCCGCTCATGCCGCGTTTTGCTTTGAAAGTCGAATATCACGGCGCACCCTTTGCCGGGTGGCAGCGCCAGAAGGATCAGCCCTCGGTTCAGGGGGCGATCGAGGATGCGCTTGCGCGGCTCGAACCCGGCCCCCATACCATTGCCGCAGCAGGCCGCACCGATACCGGGGTGCATGGTCTGGGTCAGGTGGCCCATTGCGACATGGAAAAGGACTGGGATCCCTTCCGCCTGTCCGAGGCGCTGAATTACCATCTGAAGCCTGCGCCAGTGGCGATTGTGGATTGCGCCCGTGTGGACGACGATTGGCACGCGCGGTTCTCGGCCATTGAGCGGCAGTATCTGTTCCGCATCCTGATCCGCCGCGCGCCTGCCACCCATGACGCCGGACAGGTCTGGCAGCTGAGCCATGATCTGGATGCAGACGCCATGCAGGAGGCCGCGCACCATCTGATCGGCCAGCATGATTTCACCACGTTTCGCTCCTCGATCTGCCAGGCGGCCAGCCCGCTCAAGACGCTAGACGAGCTGCGCGTCGAGCGGGTTCAGGGCTTTTCGGGGCCGGAGATCCATTTCCATGTGCGGGCGCGGTCGTTCCTGCACAATCAGGTGCGCAGTTTTGTCGGCACGCTGGAGCGGGTCGGCGCCGGAGCCTGGGCGCCTGAGGATGTGAAATCTGCGCTTGAGGCGACGGACAGGGCTGCCTGTGGACCGGTCTGCCCGGGGCATGGGCTCTATCTTGCGCGGGTCGGATATCCTGACGACCCCTTCTCCGCAACCTGACAAACTGCTGTAAAAGTATCAGAAATCACCTTTCACGGCAGCGGCGGTCCGCTGTTGCGGAGGGCGGCGTATTTTTTTTTCAGTTTTTTGGCGCCCTACGGGAACCAACCGTTCGGTTACGCGTTTCGTCACAGATCATATGCTTAATCGGTGGGTGATGACGTGGAAAAAGAGATGGAACTTCTTGGTACTTTGCTGCGGCATTCCACGTTGCCGCTGTCGCTGATCAATCCCGAAGCCGAGGAGCTGGAGCTGGTTTTTGTCAACCGGGCCTTTGAACAGGCAACGGGTTACCGGGCGCAGGATGTGATCGACCGGCCGTGCCCGCTGTTCCAGGGCCCTGCGGTTCAGGAAAGTTCGGTGAGCCTGCTGAAACACGCCCGCGATATGTGCAGACGCGGGTCGCAAACGCTGTGGAACTACAATGCCGAGGGCGAGCCCTTTGAATGTCTGACCTATATCGACCCGATCACCGTTTCACCGGGCAATGTGGTCCTGCTGGGCTGTCACTTTCCGCTGTCGCCGCAGCTGTCATCATCACCGCCGCCGACGGCCAACCGCGAGGATGCTGGCGCGCCGCAAGCTGAGGCAGAGAGAGCCGGCGATGGTGGTTCGAACCGGGCCGAGGAAGTGATTGGCCTTCAGGATCAGAAAGATGAGCTGCTGGACTATGCCCGCAAGGCGCTGATGCGCTGTCTGGAGATGCGCCGCAACACGCTCTACAGCCGGATTGATCTCTACTTCAATCGCCGTCGCGGCAATCTGCTGGGAGCGGAGCCGCAGGATGTCGATGCCGCCGCCATGGCCCGCGATCCGCTGCTGGGACCGCGGGCGAGCCAGGTCTGACGACCCGGCCCGCATTCAGTGATCAGGCCGTCGGCTGACGGCCAGAGCGACGTTTTCAGCCGCGACCGCGATAGGGCGGCACGCCCTGATCCGGGATCCAGACGCCCTCCGGCAGCGGTCCGGTCTGCCAGAAGACATCAATCGGAATACCGCCACGCGGGTACCAATAGCCGCCGATCCGCAGCCACTGCGGCTCAAGGTAATCGGCCAGCCGACGCGCAATGGACACGGTGCAATCTTCGTGGAAGGCGCCGTGGTTGCGGAAGGACCCCAGAAACAGCTTGAGCGATTTGCTCTCGACCAGCCATTTGCCCGGCACGTAGTCGATGACCAGATGGGCAAAATCGGGCTGGCCGGTCATCGGGCAGAGTGATGTGAACTCCGGCGCGGTGAAGCGCACGTTGTAGGCGACGTCGGCCTGCGGGTTCTGCACCCGCTCCAGCTCTGCTTCGTCGGGGTTGCTGGGCATTACGGTCGCGCCGCCCAGCTGTTTCAGATCCTTGTAGATATCGTCACTCATCTTCTTTTCTCCTCAGGTCTCTCGGCCTAGACACCGCGCTTGTTGCCCCAGACCAGCACATGAAGCTGTGGCAGCACACGGGGGGTAAACCAGCGGTCTCCGGTTACCTTTTCAATCAGCCATTGCAGACGTTCTGTGGCGGCGGTCAGGTCCACCGGTTTATCCGGGTCCACCTCCGGGTTGCCGGGTTGCAGGTAGAGCGGCAGGTCCGGCAGGCGTTTTGCAACGGCCCGCGCCCAGTCATAATCCCGGTCGTCGAAGATCACGATCTTCACCACGGTTTGCCCGCACCCCTTTGCAGCCTGAAGGCAGTGGTCAAATTTCTGCCAATCCACCTTATGGCCGCTGGAGGGCGGTTTCGGGCTGAGCACCAGCGTGTCCAGCTGGGCAAACCAGGGCTGGTTGATCGAGCCCTGCGTCTCGCAGGCAAAGCGATAGCCCTCGGCCTTTCCCCGTGCGATCAGCTCGGCAAAGTCCTGAATGGCCGGGTTGCCACCCGAGAGCGAGACGGTCAGCGGCTGGCCGCCGCTGAGCTGCGTGACCTCTGCCCAGACATCGCTGGTGGTCATCGGGATCCAGGTCTCGCGGTATTTGCTGTCAACCGCGTGAAGGCTGTCGCACCAGCTGCATCGGTAATCGCAGCCGCCAGTGCGGACAAAGACGGTTGGCTCCCCGATCAGGGCGCCTTCTCCCTGGATCGTGGGTCCGAAGATTTCGGCAATGCGCAGGCTCATGGTCGGTACTCGGCCCATGTTTTCGGCGTCTCCGATACCCGCACCGCAGCGGTTTCGGGCCAGCGCGCGACACACCATTCGTAGAAATGACGGGCCATGTTCTCGGCGGTCGAGGGGCCGTCCATCACATCGTTCAGATGGCGATGATCAAAGCTGCCGTCGATGTAATTCTTCAGCGGTGCCAGCTCGTGATAATCGCGGACAAAACCGTCGCTGTTCAGCTTGGCGCCGGCCAGTTCGACCACGACGATGTAATTATGCCCATGCAGCCGCGCGCATTGGTGATCGGCTGGCAGATGGGTCAGCTGATGTGAAGCGGAGAAGTGGAACTCCTTGGTAATGCGGAACATCAGGCGGCCCCTTCCTTGATGGCTGTGCGCCAGAAATCGGGGTCCGCGTAGACTGTCGGATCCTCAACGCCTGCCAGATCGAAGGCCTCACGGCGTTCAACGCAGGTGCCGCAGCGCCCGCAATGATGTTCGCCACCCTTGTAGCAGGACCAGGTCTCGGCAAAGGGCGTGTTCACCGCCGCACCTGCGGTGACGATGTCGCCTTTGGAGCGATGCACGAACGGTGTCACCAGCGCCACATCGGCATAGCCGTCCAGCGCCATGCGCTGCATCGCGTCAAAAGCATCGGTGAAGGCCGGGCGGCAGTCCGGGTAAATGAAGTGATCGCCGCCATGCACCGCCGTTGCCACAGCCGTGTCGCCCTTGGCGGCGGCAATCCCGTAGGCAATGGTTAGCATGATGGCATTGCGGTTGGGCACCACCGTAACCTTCATGGTCTCTTCGGCGTAGTGTCCGTCCGGCACATCAATATCGTCTGTCAGGGCAGAGCCGCTGAGTGCCGCGCCGATCGAACGCATATCAATGATCTCGTGGGGAACCCCGAGCCGCTCTGCGCAGGCGGCAGCATAGTCGAGTTCCTTGCGGTGGCGCTGTCCGTAGTCGAACGAGACAAGGCGCGACAGCTGCCCTTTGGCAGCGAGTACATGGGCGAGGGATACCGAATCCAATCCGCCCGAGCAGATGACAAGTGTTTTCAAGTTTTCAGTCCTTGTTTTGATATCCGGGTAGGCTGCGACCGGAAAGGCGTGCGTATAGCGACTGCGGTTAACTACGGCAAGATATCCACAGTATTTTTCCGCGACGTCAGATCAGCCGATGATCTGACCGGTTCACGCGGTGAAATCTCATTCTTTCAACGCATTGGGCTTAACATGAGAAAGGCGCCCTCCACCGGGAGCGCGCCTGACTATTTCTGGAGGCCTATTTTTTTGGTCGGAGCCTCGCCGCTCAGCCCGGATTGGGGGGCTAGCGTTAACCCAGATTCTCCTGACTGTAGGCTTTCAGCTCGGCGCGGGCGACCTGCCTGCGGTGCACCGCATCCGGCCCATCGGCAAGGCGCAGGGTGCGCACATGGGTCCAGGCCTGCGCCAGCGGCGTGTCCTGGCTGATGCCCTGCCCTCCGTGCATCTGCACCGCCTCGTCGATCACCTTCAACGCGACACGGGGGGCAACCACCTTGATCTGGCTGATCCAGGGTGCTGCGGCGCGCGCATCGCCCTGATCCATGTACCATGCCGCCTTGAGACAGAGGAGCCGGGCCATTTCGATCTCCATCCGGCATTCGGCGATGATATCGTAGTTGGCGCCAAGCTGGGCCAGCGGCTTGCCAAAGGCCTCGCGGCGCAGCGAGCGGCGGCAGAGCTGTTCCAGCGCGCTTTCGGCCTGGCCGATGGCGCGCATACAATGGTGAATGCGCCCCGGCCCAAGACGGCCCTGCGCGATTTCAAATCCGCGCCCCTCGCCCAGCAGCATGTTTTCAGCAGGCACACGCACGTCTGAGAAGCGGATATGCATATGGCCGTGGGGGGCGTCATCGTGACCGTAGACCTCCATCGGGCGCAACACCTCGATCCCCGGTGCATCCGCAGGCACCACGATCATCGACTGGCGCTTGTGTTTGGGCAGGTCGTCGCCGCCGGTGCGCACCATGACGATATAGACCTTGCAGCGCGGATCCCCTGCGCCTGAGGCCCACCATTTTTCGCCGTTCAGCACATAGTCATCGCCGTCGCGCAGGCAGGACATGGCGATATTGGTGGCGTCCGAGCTGGCGACATCCGGCTCTGTCATCAGATAGGCCGAGCGGATCTCGCCTTGAAGGAGCGGCGCCAGCCATTGCTGTTTCATCGCCTCGGTGCCGTAGCGCTCAAACACTTCCATATTGCCGGTGTCGGGCGCGGAGCAGTTGAACACCTCTGCCCCCAGCGGGGTTTTTCCCATTTCCTCAGCAAAGTAAGCATATTCGACGGTCGAGAGGCCGAAGCCCTTGTCACTGTCGGTGAGCCAGAAATTCCACAGGCCGTCGGCCTTGGCCTTGGCTTTCAGGCCTTCGAGGATTTCGGCCTGCCGATCGGTGTATTGCCAGCGATCCCCCTTGCCGATCTCGGCGTGATACTCGGCCTCCATCGGCATGATCTCGTCGCGGATCATCGCCGCCACCCGATCCAGAAGCGCGCGGTTTTCGCTGCGCATACCCAAGTTCATGTCCATCCCGGCGCCTCTTTGTGTTGTTTCCCTTGGCGGCAGCATGGCGCGGGGGTTGTGCCGCTGTCCAGCCGCGTGACGGGACGTCACAGATGGATAGGCATCGCAGGACAGAAAAACGGGCCCCGAAGGGCCCGTTTCGCAAGTGGTTACTCTGCCGCCTCGGCGTAGTCTTCCATCGGTGGGCAGGTGCAGACCAGATGGCGGTCACCGTAAGCATTGTCGACGCGGTTGACCGGCGGCCAGTATTTGTCGACCCGGAACGCGCCCGGAGGGAAGCAGCCCTGTTCGCGGGAATAGGGGCGATCCCAGTCCTTAACGAGATCTTCCATCGTGTGAGGCGCGTTTTTCAATGCGTTATTCTCCGCATCCATTTCGCCTGCCTCAATCGCGCGGATTTCTTCGCGGATCGACAGCATGGCCTCGCAGAAGCGGTCCAGCTCGGCCTTGGTCTCGGACTCGGTGGGTTCCACCATCAGGGTACCGGCGACGGGCCAAGACATGGTCGGTGCGTGAAAACCGCTGTCGATCAGGCGCTTGGCCACATCGTCAACAGTGACATTGGCGCTGGCCTCAAACGGGCGGGTGTCCAGAATACACTCATGCGCAACGCGGCCTGTCGGCCCCTTGTAGAGTACGTCATAGGCGCCTTCGAGACGCTTGGCGATGTAGTTGGCGTTGAGGATCGCCACCTTTGTCGCCTGCGTCAGCCCCGCACCACCCATCATCAGACAATAGGCCCAGCTGATGGTCAGGATCGAGGCAGACCCGAAGGGAGCCGCAGAAACCGGACCCTCCTGACCGCCGGTTTCCGGGTGGCCGGGCAGATGCGGTTGCAGATGCGCCTTCACGCCAATCGGTCCCATGCCGGGGCCACCACCACCGTGGGGAATGGCAAAGGTCTTGTGCAGGTTCAGGTGGCTCACATCGCCGCCCAGATCGCCGGGACGGGACAGGCCCACCATGGCGTTCATATTGGCACCGTCGATATAAACCTGACCGCCGTGATCATGGGTAATTTTGCAGACCTCATGCACGGTTTCTTCGAACACGCCATGAGTCGAGGGATAGGTGATCATGCAGCCTGCAAGGTTTTCGGCGTGTTTCTCTGCCTTTTCGCGGAAATCCTCGAGGTCGATATCGCCATTTCCTGCGGATTTCACCACAACAACCTTCCACCCCACCATCTGGGCAGAGGCCGGGTTTGTGCCATGGGCCGACATCGGGATCAGACAGATGTTGCGGTGGCCCTGACCGTTGGCACGGTGATAGGCCGCAATGGACAGAAGGCCCGCGTATTCCCCCTGCGCGCCCGAGTTAGGCTGCATGGAGATCGCATCATAGCCGGTGATCTGGCACAGTTTCTCGGACAGATCGCGAACCATCTCGGCATAGCCCTGCATCTGATCGGCAGGGGCAAAGGGGTGGATATTGGCGAACTCCGGCCAGCTGAGCGGCATCATCTCGGCGGCGGCATTGAGCTTCATCGTGCAGGAGCCAAGCGGGATCATCGCCCGGTCCAGCGCCAGATCACGATCCGCGAGGCGGCGCATGTAGCGCATCATCTCGGTTTCGGCCCGGTTCATGTGGAAGATCGGATGCGTCAGATAGTCGGACGTGCGGTGCATGTTTTCCGGCACGCGGTATTCATGGGTGAAGTCTTCGTCCTTGCGTCGGATGCCAAAGGCGCGCCAGACCGCTTCGATGGTCTCTGAACGGGTGACCTCATCCAATGTGATACCAACGCGGGTTTCGCCAACGCGGCGCAGGTTCAGCCCCTCGTCCACCGCCGATTTCAGCACCGCCGATTGCAGCGGCCCCACATCAACGGTGATCGTGTCGAAGAAGGATCGGGGATCAACGCTGAACCCTGCCCCTTCCAGCCCACGGGCCAGACGCACGGTCTTGCGATGGATGCGCTGCGCGATGGCTTTCAGCCCCTTGGGGCCGTGGAAGACCGCGTACATCGACGCCATCACCGCCAGCAGAGCCTGTGCAGTACAGACGTTGGAGGTCGCCTTTTCGCGGCGGATGTGCTGTTCACGGGTCTGTAGCGACAGGCGATAGGCGCGGTTGCCATGCGCATCGACCGAGACGCCGACAATCCGGCCGGGGATCGAGCGTTTGTAAGCATCCTTGGTCGCCATATAGGCCGCATGTGGGCCGCCTGCCCCCACCGGCACGCCAAAGCGCTGGGTCGAGCCGACAGCGATATCGGCACCCATGGCGCCCGGCTCTTTCAGCAGGGTCAGGGACAGCGGGTCGGCTGCAACGATGCCGATGGCCTTATGCGCGTGCAGCTGCGCGATGTGGTCGGTGAAATCGCGCACATGACCGTAGGTGCCGGGGTATTGGAAGATAGCGCCAAAGACCTTATCCGCCTCCAGCTTGTCAGGGTTGCCGACGATGACCTCGATCCCCAGCGGCTCGGCGCGGGTCTGGATCACGGCAATGTTCTGCGGGTGACAATCGCGGTCGACAAAAAACGCCTTGGCCTTCGATTTGGCGACCCGCTGCGCGACGGTCATTGCCTCAGCGCAGGCTGTGGCCTCGTCCAGAAGCGAGGCATTGGCGATTTCCAGACCGGTCAGATCCGAGATCATGGTCTGGAAGTTCAACAGCGCCTCAAGACGGCCCTGGGAGATTTCGGGCTGATAGGGCGTGTAGGCGGTGTACCAGGCCGGGTTTTCCAGGATGTTGCGCTGAATGGCGGGTGGGGTCACGGTGCCGTGGTAGCCCTGCCCGATCAGCGAGGTTTTCAGAACGTTCTTGCCTGCGACCTCACGCATGTGATGCAGCAGCTCGCGTTCCGACAGAGGACGGCCAAACTCCAGCGCGGCGGCCTGACGGATGGTGGCAGGCACCGTTTCGTCAATCAGCGCATCCAGGCTCTCGGCGCCAACCACGGCAAGCATGTCGTCCATCTCTTCGGGAGACGGGCCGATATGGCGGCGGTTGGCAAAGTCATACGGCAGATAGTCCGTGGGTTCAAAAGACATGTGTCGCCCTCTTCAGCAACAGGAGGTTAAGGCAGCGGAATACTGCGGGCTGGCCCGGTGGTGCGGATTGGCACCGCGATAGGTGCGGGAACAGCGATCAAAAAACCCCGCCGCGCGGAACGGCGCAGGCGGGGTGCAAGGATCAGCCGATGAAGTCCTTGTAGCCGGCTTCATCCATGTAATCGTCCATCGGGGACAGATCGGACGGCTTGATCTTGAAGAACCAGGCGTCGCCCTGAGGGTCTTCGTTGATCTTGCCGGGGTTGTCGATCAGGGCGTCGTTCACCTCGACGATCTCGCCGTCCAGCGGCGCCAGGATATCGGAGGCTGCCTTTACGGATTCGATGACCACGATTTCATCATCCTTGGAGACTTCGGTGCCGACCTCGGGCAGTTCCACAAAGACCACATCGCCCAGCTGCTCTGCCGCGTGGGTTGTGATGCCCACCGTGATCAGATCATCGCTCTCGGCCAGCAGCCATTCGTGTTCTTCGGTGTATTTCATCAGTCTCTTCCTTTGGAGATCGCGCCGATCTCAGCGCTTATGGCAGCGCGCCCTGGTGGACGGCTGCGGTTTGGGTGTCAAAATCTGCGGCATCACGGGCATGGCACGAGCCGCCGGAGCCAAGCACCGCCCGCAGGGAACTGCCCCGGCCAGCCCGACTGGCGCCGGTATCGTTCCTATTTGCCTGGTCTCAGCAGTCATGCCGATCCATCCCATGAGTTCAGGGCCGGTCCGATCAGGAATGATGGCATGGTCCCGGCATCCAATCGTCACGCAGGCAGAACCTGCGCAATGTGATGCCCCCTCTGTCCCTTTGCCTGAGATCGTTATCCCTTCGGCGCCCTGGTGTGATCAGGGTCTCTCCAGAGTACGTCACGTTTACGGTCCCTTTGGCCTGAGAGTTTCCGGGGCGGTTGCTCCTTCGGCACCAGTGTCGGCAGGCAATTCCTGCTGCAATGGTTCTCCCGCATACGCCTGTATACGGTACCAATAACGGATGTCTCGTTCAAGCTGCAATCGCGGTCTCGAACGCATTTGAACCGCCGCAATCAGGCACCGCCGGCCGACCGCGCAACGGCCCTGCCGGAACCGGTCAAACATCAGTAAAGGTTAAAGTATTCAGCCTGCTCCCATTCGCTGACCGTATCGAGGTAGCGGGACCATTCGACCTCTTTCAGATGGGCGAGATAGTCGACCACATCGCCCCCCAGAGCGACGCGAAACAGGTCGGATCCGCTGAAGGCCTGCAACGCCTGTCCAAGCGAGCGCGGCAGCTTTTGCGCGTCGTCGGAATAGGGCGATGCCGTGGGCGGCGGCGCGCGTCGCCCGGAGGCCAGCCCCTCGCTGCCCGCGATGATCTGCGCGGCCAGCGCGAAATAAGGATTGGCACTGCTGTCGGGCGCGCGATTCTCGATCCGGCTGGAGAGATCGCCGGGGCGCATCAGGCCGCGCAGCATGGCGCCGCGATTGTCCTCTCCCCATTGTATCCGGTTGGGCGCCAGCTGGTATGGCAGATACCTCTTGTAGCTATTGACCGTAGGGGCAACCAGCAGCGAGGCCGCCTCGGCATGGGCGAGCAGCCCGGCGATCCAGCCACTGGCCTCTTCCGTCAGCTCGCCCTCAACCTCGGGCATGAACAGATTGCGCCCGGTGCTGGGATCTATCAGCGACTGATGGATGTGCCAGCCATTGGCCATCGCGTGATCCTGCCGCGGCTTGGCCATGAAACTGGCGTGTAATCCCTGAGCGGCACAGACTTCCTTGACCATGGTGCGGAACATCACCATCGCGTCCGCCTGCGTCATCGGATCGGCCGGATCGAAGGTGAACTCGAACTGGCTCGGACCCATCTCGATCTCGACAGTGCGCACCGGCAGGCCAAGCGCCTGCGCATTGCGTCGTAACCTGTCCAGAATCGCCTCGGCCTCGCCGTAGCGGGTTTCGGTGAGATACTGGTAGCCCTGAATGAGGTTCCGGGTCTCGATCGGAGCCCCGGGCATCCCCTGCTGCGCATGGCCCAGCGCCGGGTCCACACGTTCGAAGATCTGGAATTCGACCTCCAGCCCGACCACGGTCTTCAGCCCCTGTTCTGCCAATGTCTCCACCGCCCGTTCCAGCACATAGGCCGATCCGAAGGGGACGACGTCGCCATCGTGGAACGCGACATGACAGAAGATCCAGGCCGAATGTGGGGACCATGGCAGCACGCGAAAGGTCTCCGGGCGCGGCACCAGCAGCACATCGCTGGCGCCCTGCATCGGCGTCACAACCTCCTCGGGGTTTTCGCTCCACACCGGGAAGGCGGTGCGATGGGCGGTATCCTTCAGCAACAGTGTCGACGGCACCGCGATTCCCTGCTCAAACAGCGACCTCAGGCCGGCGGCGACCAGCGTCTTACCCCGCAGAATGCCGTGTTGATCGGCAAAGAGGACGCGCACGGTTTCCACGCGCGCGGCTTCGCATTGCGCCAGCACCGCCTCGCCCGCGTGACAGGCCTGCTCTGTCAGCAACCCCTTGCGCGCAAGCGCCCCCTTGATGAGTGACGTCGTCATCTTGTGATCTGACCTTCTTCTGTCCACGCCTTCGATATGTGCTCCGCCGCTCATGACGTTGCGTCGGTCTTCCCCATATCACACCCTTTGCAATGTTTTTGTTATGCAACTGGATAATTTAAGCTTGAACTAAAAAACTAGTTCAGGTCCAGTCTCTTATCAGAGGCGAGGCACATAAAGCTGCGAATTGAACGCAGGGCACAGCGCAGGGCCGAAGACTGGAACTGACAGACAACCCAGGGTGACGGAGGCAAGCGCACCGACAGAACACCGATGATGTCTCAGACCGATGCGGACACGGGCCGTACCTTGTTCGATCTGCGGTCGGTGCTACCGGGATACGATCCATTTGATCCCCTCCCCCGGTGCAAGCAGGCGCGCTGACAAGTATTTTTTGGATGAGAAGATGAGTGAACAAGACCGTAATATTTCCTCAAGCTTTGCCAAGGGGCTGGCTGTTCTGGCGGCGTTTGACGCGGCTACTCCGACGCTGACGCTGGCAGATATCGCACGGCGCACCGGTCAGGATCGTGCCACGGCGCGGCGCGGGGCGCTGACGCTTGTACAGGCCGGGTATCTGCGCCAGCAGGGCCGGGTCCTGTCGCTGACGCCGCAGGTGCTGGCGCTGTCCGGCGGGTTTCTTCAGGCCAATCAGTTTGGCCGCAAGGTGCAGCCGGTGCTGAACCGTCATGCCCGCAGCCTTGGCGCTGAGATTACGCTTGCGACGCTGGATCAGGGGCGGGTGTTGCTGCTGGCGCAATCCACGGTCGAACATGCACCGGTCACCTATGGGTTTACCGCCGGCGCTCATATCCCGCTGGTCCATACCAGCCTGGGGCGGATGCTGATGGGCTGCCTGTCGGACGACGCGGCTGCCGAAACGTTGGCGACGGCGGATATCCCCCGCCACACCGAGCAATCCCTGACCGAGGTGGATCAAATCCTCGACCGGGTGCGCACCGCGCGGCAGCGGGGCTATGCGGTGACCGACAGTGAGTTCGAAACCGGGATCATCGGTTACGCCGTGCCGGTCTCGCGCCCCGATCAACGGCCTATCGTGGTTGGCAGTTCGTCCCCGCGGGGGATGAACCCGGCACAGGACACCGAAATCTCGCTGCGCGCGTTGCAGCTCTGCGCGGCGGAGCTGCGCCAGAGCCAGGCGCTGGCAGATCTGTAACGCTGCCCGCATCCGATATTCAAAATTTCGCGAAGGATGTTATCCGCAGCGCCCCTCTTGGACCCCCATCGGCAAGCCCGCATAAATACGGCACCCATCACGAAAGGATCGCCGATGACCGCGCCGCGTTATTTCACCCCCAAGGGAGGCCACCCCGGTCAGGAGCAGCTGCTGACCGACCGCGCCATGTTCACCGATGCCTATGCCGTCATCCCCAAAGGCACAATGCGCGATATCACCACCTCATATCTGCCGGGTTGGCAGGGGATGCGGATGTGGGTCATCGCCCGCCCCCTGAGTGGCTTTGCCGAGACGTTCTCGCAATATATCGTTGAGCTGCAACCGGATGGCGGCTCCGACAGTCCCGAACATGACAGCGCCGCGCAATCCGTGCTGTTCGTGACGGAGGGCAAGCTGGATCTGACCGTCGATGGCGTCGCGCATCACCTGGAACCGGGCGGCTATGCCTATATCCCGGCCGGGGCGGCCTGGACCCTGCACAACAGCAGCGACAGCACAGCAGGGTTTCACTGGATCCGCAAACGCTGGGAACCGGCGCCCGGCGTCGAGAAACCCGCAGTTCTGGTCACCAACGAGCGCGACATTGCCCCCAGCGTCATGCCCGACACCGAGGGTCGCTGGGCCACCACCCGTTTTGTCGATCCGGCAGATCTGTCGCATGACATGCATGTCACTATCGTGACCTTTGAACCGGGCGGCGTCATCCCTTTCCCCGAGACCCATGTGATGGAACACGGGCTCTATGTTCTGGAGGGCAAGGCCGTCTACCGCCTTAACCAGGATTGGGTCGAAGTTGAGGCCGGTGATTTCATGTGGCTGCGCGCCTTCTGCCCGCAGGCCTGCTATGCCGGGGGACCGGGACGCTTCCGTTACCTGCTATACAAGGACGTCAACCGGCACATGCCACTAAGCCCACCGCGCTAACCAAGGCGGCGCATCGCCATTGCCAGAACGCACAGCTGCGCTAAGGTAAGTGACATGTTGAAAGACAGTCTCGCGGGTCGATCTCGCCCCGCGAGGTCAGCCATGGAGCCTGCGCCAATGTCGATCATATCTATCGTGTTCACAGGTCTTGCGCTGGGTCTGATGAGCCTGCTGGCGGTGCTGAGCACCCGTGCGGGTCGTCCGGCAACCATCGCCGCCGCTGCCGCCGCCCCGCGCAGGGCCGCTGGCCGCAAGATGGCTGGCATCGCCTTTGCCGTGGTGACGGGACCGTTGCTGCTCACCCTGCCGGGTCCGGCTGATGCTGGCACCGAATCGGAGGCACAGGTGACCGTGGTCAATGTGCTGGGGCGCAGCTGGCATGTGGCCCCGGAGGTGACAGACACAGGTCGCAACACTGGCAGCGCGACGGGACGCTACATGGCGCAGCGCCAGAACGCGGAGCTACAGCCGTTTCGCCCGCCTGCGGTACTGACAGCGCGGCAGGCCGTGCACGCCTTTCACGCTGCAACCGGGTGCCGGGCCCGGGTCGAGACGATGGTGCGCTCCATCAATGGGACGTATTTCGCACAGTTGGCCTGCCCCTAGGCGCACTCCGCCGTGGTTCGCGTGGCCCCGCCCCGCGGCACAGGCGTCGATTTGAAACACCGCGCGGGAAATTGTGACCGAAACCGGAGCAGGATTGCCGTTCTAGCGGATTGAGCCGCGCGCCGCGCCCTGTCATAGCTTGGCCATGAAACTTGCAATCAACGGATTCGGCCGCATCGGCCGCGCTATTCTGCGCCAGATCCTGACGACGCCGCGCGGTGCCGGGATTGAGCTGGTCTGCATCAACGATATCGCACCCTTGGACATGTGCGCCTATCTGTTTCAATACGATAGCACCTTTGGCCCCTATCCCGACGCGGTTGCGATCGAGGGCAACAACCTGCGGATTGCCGACCGGGTGATCCGGTTCCACCAGACAGCCGACCTCAGCACGCTGGATCTGACAGGCGTCGATGTGGTGCTGGAATGCACCGGCATCGCGCGCACATCGGATGTGGCGGGACGGGGGCTGACGGCCGGGGCGCGCAAGGTGCTGATCTCCGGCCCCTCGCCCGCCGCCGAACGCACGATTGTGCTGGGCGCAAACGAGGCCGATCTGGGCGATGGCGCGATCATCTCCAATGCCTCCTGCACCACCAACGGGCTGGCCCCGCTGGTCAAGCTGCTGGACATGCTGCTGGGCATCGACAGCGCCCATATGACCACGATCCACTGCTACACCAATTCGCAGCCGATGGTGGACGCACCGCGCGGCGATTTTGCCCGCTCCCGTGCCGGGGCGCTGTCGATGGTGCCAACCACGACTTCTGCCACCCATCTGATCGACGAGGTACTGCCGCATCTGGCTGGTCGCATCAGTGGTGCTGCGGTGCGAGTGCCAACCGCCAGCGTGTCTGCGGTGGATCTGGTGGTCAGGACCAGCCACCCGATGGCGGCAGACTTCGCCGATACCACCCTGCGCACTGCGATCGAGGCTTCGCAGGTTCTGGGATGGACCGAGCAGCCGCTGGTCTCATCCGATCTGCGTGCCCGAGCTGAATCGCTGGTCCTTGCCGGACCGGAAACCCGTCGGATCGGCAATCACCAGCTGCGGGTGTTTGGCTGGTATGACAATGAATGGGGATTCTCCGCTCGGATGTTGGATATGGCCGCGCTGATGGCAGGGCAGAGCTGAAAAGAGGCGACTGTCTGCGACCATGAACAAAGGGGCCGCGCATATCTGCTGCGGCCCCTGTTCGTTGCACACTCAAGAGCTGCGGTTACTCGCCCGGCAGGCTGCCGCGCCCCTGTCCTGACAGGCCACCAGAGACCTCTTCCGTAGCCTCGCTGGCAAGCTCCTGCGGCAGCACCAGATTGAGCACAACCGCAATGAGCGCCGCCGGCAGCAAGCCCGAGGTCATCAGGACCCGCAGCGTATCCGGCAGGTGCTGCACCGCACCCGGTTCCAGCTGCAGCCCCAATCCGATGGAGAGGGAAATGGCAAAGATCACCATATTGCGGCGGTTCCAGTCGACATCCGACAGCATCGAAATACCAGCAGCCACCACCATGCCGAACATGACGATAACACCGCCGCCCAGCACCTCAATCGGAATGGTGCGGATGATCGCGCCAACCTTCGGGACCAGCCCGCAGAGGATCAGGAACAGCGCGCCGATGGTGACCACATGACGGCTCATGACGCCGGTCATGGCGATCAGGCCCACGTTCTGGCTGAAGGAGGTATTGGGCAACCCGCCAAACACGCCCGCCAGCGCCGAGCCGAAACCGTCCGCATAGGTGGCACCGGAAATCTCCTTGTCGGTGGCTTCCCGGCCTGCACCGCCACGGGCGATACCGCTGACATCGCCCACGGTTTCAACCGCCGATACCAGCCCCATCAGGCAAAAACCGACAATCGCGGCAAAGGAAAACTCGATCCCGTATTTGAACGGCATCGGCAGCGCAAAGGCGCTGGCGCGCGACCAGCTGGTGCCAATGGCCTCGACCGTGACCATGCCCATCATCATCGCATAGAGATAGCCGACAATCAGCCCGAGCAGCACCGCCGAGATCGACAGCATCCCGCGGGCAAAGAACTTCAGACCCAGGGTGACGATGATCACCACCAGCGCTGCCGACCAGTTCAGCAGCGAGCCATATTCCGGTGTCCCGATCGCTGGCACGCCTCCGGCGGCATATTGAATGCCGACCTTGACCAGCGCCAGACCGATCATGGTGACCACCAGCCCGGTGACCAGCGGCGGCAGGGCAAAGCGGATACGCCCGATCACCAGCCCCAATGCGGCATGAAACAGCCCGCCGATCAGCACCCCGCCGAACAGCGCCGCCAGCGCATCAACCCCCTTGCCCGCGACCAGCGGGATCATGATCGGCAAGAAGGCAAAACTGGTGCCCTGCACAATCGGCAGCGCCGCACCAATCGGCCCGATGGTCAGTGTCTGCAGCAGCGTCGCCGCCCCGGCAAACAGCATCGACATCTGGATCAGATAGAGCAGTTCGGGAAAATCGGGGGAATTAGAGCCAAAGCCAAATCCCGCCGCCCCGGCCACGATGATCGCCGGGGTGACATTTGAGACAAACATGGCCAGCACATGCTGGATGCCCAGTGGCACAGCCTTTGCCAGCGGTGGAGTGTAATTGGGATCGCGCAGCTGCGCCGGCGTTCCGATTGAGCCATCGGCCATGGATCTGGTCCTCTCTGTTGTTGCTTATTCTGTTGGTCTTGGTCGGTATTGTGATGACACTCTCATTTGGCGGAGTGCCTGTTGCGAAAGAAAAAGGCGCAAGACCCGCTGGGTCGCTGCGCCTTTGATTGTCAGATCAGGGTCGGATCACCTGATAGGGGCTTTCAAACCAGTGTTCTTCCAGATTGGCGCCCTCTCCGATCCGATCCACCACGGCAAACAGGCCCGGCGCCGTCAGGGGCGTCAGCACCCCGTGCCAAGTGCCCCGGTGGAAGTTGATCGCCTGTCCGGGTTGCGTTTCAAAGGCAAGCGGCAGTCCCGGCACACCACCGCGATCCGGGGCGACGATCACCAGAAATCCGGTTTCACTCATCGGGATGAAGGCCTGACTGCCGTCCGGGTGGCGCTCGACCATCCGCAGTGGCATCGGCAGTTCACGCGGCTCGGCGTTGAACAGGCTGAGACCCGCACGACCGGCGCTGAACTCCATGGTGGCCCGATCATGATACCGTCCGCAGAGCCCCTGATTGATGATCTTGTCCGGCGCTCCGGTGCAGTCGATCAGATCGCCAAAGGGGGCAAAGCCCTCGGCTGTGATCGGCTGGATCTCAAGCATCTTCATCGCGGTCTCCGGCATAGCTGGCAGTCCCTCACGGCAGCACATCCCGCAGGCGGAACTCGGCGATACGTTCGACCTGCCGACAGGCTTCGGCAAATTCGCTGTCGCGATCATTGGCGATACGCCGTTCAAATGCTGCAAGAATCGATGTCTTATCGTGGTCGCGCACCGCAATGATGAAGGGAAAGCCGTGTTTTTCCACATAGGCGCTGTTCAATTGCGTAAACCGTGTGCGTTCCGCATCAGTCAGCGCATCCAGTCCGGCGGAGGCCTGCTCGCTGGTGCTCTCCGCCGTGAGACGTTTGGCGGCGGCCAGCTTGCCTGCCAGATCCGGGTGCGCTGTCAGCACGCCCAACCGCTCCGCCTCGCTGGCAGAGCGGAACATCCGGCACAGCGCATTATGCAGCCCTGCCGCGCGGTCATAGGCTGGTCCCAGTTCCAGATCATGGGCCCGTTCGGCAATCCAGGGGGAGTGTTCAAAGATCCCGCCATAGGCCTCGACAAATCGCGCGCGGCTCATCTGGCTGGGGCGTTCACGGCGCTGATGTGGATGGGTTTTCGCCCAATGATCGGCGATATCAATGCGGCGCGGGCACCAGACCCCGTCGAACCCCCGGATATAGTCGATGAACCGTTTCAGCCCCGCCGCCTTGCCGGGGCGGCCGATCAGGCGGCAATGCAGCCCGATCGACATCATTTTCGGCGCACCTTCTTCACCCTCAGCATAGAGCAGGTCAAAGGCGTCCTTGAGATACTGATAGAACTGTTCGCCAGTGATGTAGCCGGGTGCGGTGGCAAAGCGCATGTCGTTGGCTTCCAGCGTATAGGGGATGATCAGCTGATCGCGTTCGCCGACCTCCAGCCAATAGGGCAGATCATCGTCGTAGGTGTCCGAGATATAGTCAAAGCCGCCCTCCTCCGCCACCAGACGCACGGTGTTCTCACTGCACCGGCCAGTGTACCAGCCACGCGGACGCTCTCCGACCACCTCGGTATGCAGGCGGATCGCCTCGGCAATGGCGGCGCGTTCGTCGGCCTCTGCCATATCCTTGTGTTCGACCCATTTCAGCCCGTGTGACGCGATCTCCCACTGCGCAGCCTTCATCGCCGCGACCTGTTCGGGAGAGCGCGCCAATGCGCTGGCGACACCATAGATGGTGACCGGGATATCCGCAGCGGTGAACATGCGATGCAGCCGCCAGAACCCGGCGCGGGCGCCGTAGTCGTAGATCGATTCCATGTTCCAGTGCCGCTGTCCTGGCCAGGGCGCCGCCCCGGCGATGTCAGACAGAAACGCCTCCGACCCCGCATCGCCATGCAGGATATTGTTCTCCCCGCCCTCTTCATAGTTCAACACGAACTGCACCGCGACCTTGGCATTGCCGGGCCAGGCTGCATCGGGCGGCGTCGCGCCATATCCGATCATGTTGCGAGGGTATCTGTTCATTGCCGGGGGCCTCTTTTCAAACAACTCCAAGTCATTACTATGGCAGAAGATCACGGCTATCTTTCAAATTTTCCCGAATACACTATCAGATTGCACAGGTTTGCAGGCCCCGCCGCCATCAGGCAGAGGTAGCCCCATAGCAGGAGGACTTAAGAATGAGCACAAGGACAGAGCCCGGGTATCTCACCACACATGTGCTGGACACCGCGCGCGGCTGCCCCGCCGCCGGACTGCCGATCCGGCTGTATCGGCTGGATGCAGGCGGGCGCACCGAGATCGCGCAGATGCTGACAAATGCCGATGGGCGGACCGACAGTCCGATCCTGCCGAAGAAGGATTTTGTGACCGGTCTCTACGAGCTGGTGTTCGAGGCCGGGGAATACCTGCGCACCAATGGCCAGGCCTCCGGCGAGATGCTGTTTCTGGACGAAATTCCGATCCGCTTTGGCATCACCGATGAGAGCGCGCATTACCACGTGCCCCTGCTGCTGTCGCCTTTCGGCTATTCCACCTATCGCGGCAGCTGAGCGCCGCCGCGCCCTGGCGCGGCCATTCCCAACGGACACGGCGCTCCGACAGGAGCGCCGGGGCGGGCGGGAGCTGCTGCGGGTCGCTCAGGTCTCGGGCGTTCCTGCCTGCGCGGGGTCGGCAGCACGCCCCGGTTGCGCGCCATCGACACGCTGCCCATCAACACGCAGCACTGAGGCCAGCCGCGCGGTCATATATTCCATGAACAATCTGGTCTTCGGATCCTGATGGCGGCGATGGGTATAAAGACAGGCCAGCTGGACGGGCACCGGTGGCGTGGCCTCGGCGACCGGCACCAGACGTCCTGCCGCCAGATGCTCGGCAACCTCGAAGAGGGGTTTCAGGATCACGCCCTCCCCTGCCAGCGCCCAATCGGTCAGCACATCGCCATCATCGCATTCGTAGCGCCCGCTCACCGCAAAACGGCGCGGGCCATCGCCGGTCTGCAACAGCCACTGAAACTCGCTGGCGCCGGGGTAGCGCAGGTTCAGACAATTATGCCCATCCCGCAGCAGCGCGTCACCATCTGCGGGCAACCCGCGCCGCGCGACATAGGCGGGCGCGGCGCAGAGCACCCGCTGGCAATCCGCAATCTTGCGAATGCGCAGGTTGCTGTCCTCTGGCTGGCCCAGGAAGAATGCCAGATCCAGCCCCTCGCTGGTGAGATCCACCGCACGGTCCGACAGCCGCAGACGCAGGTTGATCTCCGGGTAGGTGGCCAGGAATTCCGGCGTCTGCGGCGCCAGCAGCCGTCGACCCAGCCCCAGAGGTGCCGCCACAAACAGGGTGCCGCGCGGGGTATCGGTCAGATGCATCACCCTGGCCTCCGCCAGATCCACCGCATCCAAAACCGCAACCGCCCCGTCATAAAAGGCACGCCCCTGCTCGGTTGCGGTCAGATTGCGGGTGGTGCGCTGGAACAGCCGCACGCCGAGGTATTCCTCCAGCTGCGAGATCCGCGCCGAGGTGACTGCAGGCGACACCCTGAGGTCACGCCCTGCGGCCGACATCGAGCCCAGTTCATAGACCCGAACGAAGGTGCGGATATTGTCGAGGTAAGACATGACAGAGGCCTGCGATTGTTCCAGATTTTTTGATACAGTTTGGCAGTATATGGGAATACCGAAGAAACCCCGCTTTGCCTAGTGTGGCAGGGCTGCGCTAGGCCAGATTGCGCCCCGCCCGGCCCGAACCACCGGGCGGCATCGGCGCCCGCAGGACGCGCAGCGACTGACTGTTAACCCAGCCCCGGCCGCAGCAATGCGCATTGGGCGACAAAGGACCGGATCTGAATGTTTGAGCTGTTGATGATGTGGGATTGGCTGGGCTTTGCCATCCGCTGGCTGCATGTGATCACCGCCATCGCCTGGATCGGCTCCTCCTTCTATTTCATCGCGCTGGATCTGGGGCTGCGCAAGGCACCGGATCTGCCGGTGGGCGCCCATGGCGAGGAATGGCAGGTCCATGGTGGCGGTTTTTATCACATCCGCAAATATCTGGTCGCCCCCGCCGAGATGCCTGACCATCTGACCTGGTTCAAATGGGAAAGCTATATGACATGGCTTTCGGGTTTTGCGCTGTTGATGGTGGTCTATTGGGTCGGTGGCGAGCTGTATCTCATCGACCAGTCGAAGGCGGATCTGGCGCTGTGGCAGGGGATCCTGATTTCAGCCGCGACGCTCTCGGTGGGCTGGCTGGTCTATGACCGTCTGTGCAAATCCGGTCTGGCTGAGCGCCCGACCCTGCTGATGGTGCTGTTGTTCGTGATGCTCGTGGCCATGGGCTGGGGTCTCAATCAGGTGTTCACCGGTCGCGCCATGATGCTGCATCTCGGTGCCTTTACCGCCACCATCATGACGGCGAATGTGTTTTTCATCATCATGCCCAACCAGCGCATCGTGGTGAAGGATCTGCAGGAAGGCCGCGCGCCGGACGCCAAATATGGCAAGATCGCCAAGCTGCGCTCGACCCATAACAACTATCTGACGCTGCCGGTGGTGTTTCTGATGCTGTCGAACCACTACCCGCTGGCTTTTGCCAGCGAATACAACTGGCTGATCGCGGCGCTGGTGTTCCTGATGGGGGTGACCATCCGGCATTATTTCAACACACGCCACGCCCGTGCCGGTGATCCGACCTGGACCTGGCTGGCGACGGCGCTGTTGTTCCTGGGCGTGATCATCCTGTCGTCGCTGGGGCTTGAGCATGAGGGCGACGATGCCCCTGAGGAGGCGGCGCTGAGCGGCACCGCGCTGACCATGGCCCAGACCGAAGGCTTTGCCGAGGTGCATGAAATCGTTCTGGGCCGATGCAGCATGTGCCATGCCCGCGAACCCTTCTGGGACGGGATCCGCACCGCCCCCAAGGGTGTCTTGCTGGAGACCGAAGCGGATGTGGCCCGCCGCGCCGGTGAGATTTACCTGCAGGCGGGTGTGACCCATGCGATGCCACCTGCCAATATCACCTATATGGCGCCCGAGGATCGCGCTGCGATCCGGGCCTGGTTCCGCGCCGCGCAGATGTAGCCGGTCGTCAGCCCGTCAGCTCCAACCCGGGGCGCGCATCAGCGCCGATCTGTCGCCGATCTGTCAGAGGCTTGATCACGAATTGGCGCGGGAACCTATCACGCGACATTGACGTTACACACCGGGTTTGCCCTATGTTAGGTCTGATCCCGGTCCACATGTCTCGGTGGCGTCAGCGCCGATCCGCCCGAGACCGGGGACCGATCTTGTAGCCTGTCCGGAGCGTCCCATGTTCTATCGCCGATCCTTCCGCCGCTCCCTTTGCCATGTCACTCAACCTCGGGGTTTTGCTCAGCTGGGCCGCAAGGCCGCCCTGGCAACGGCCTTGTTCTTTGGCGGCACATTGGCGCTGTCTGCGGCGGACGCCCGGCTGGTCGCGCCGGGGTCGGACGGCGATTTGCGCGACCTCCTGCAGGATGCTTCTGCCACGCTGGCGACCAGCGCGCGCGGCGAGACCGGTGTGCAGCCGCTGATGGCGGCGGCGCTCTCGGATTATCGCACGCTGGTGCAGGTGCTTTACGATCAGGGATATTTCTCACCGGTGGTGCAGATAAGCGTCGATGGGCGCGAGGCGGCCCGGATCCAGCCCCTGAACCTTCCGCGTGAGATCAAGAAGATAGATATCACCGTCAAGGCAGGTCCGAAATTCACCTTTGGCACCGCTGAGATTGCCCCCCTCCCACAGCGACGAGCGGTTGAGATCCCCGAAGAATTTGCCACCGGTCGCACCGCCACCACCGCAGTCCTGCGCGATGCCGCAAACGCGGGTGTGGAAAACTGGCGCTATGCCGGTCACCCGCAGGCCAAGGTCGGCGCGCAGTCGATCACCGCCAACCATGTGGCCGCCAGACTGAATGCGAGTCTGCGCCTGGCGCCGGGACCGCAGCTGCGTTTTGGTCGTTTGAAACTGGCCACACCCTCGAATGTGCGGGCAGAGGCGATACAGCGGATCGCAGGCTTCCCGACAGGCGAGGTGTTTCACCCCGATCTTCTGTCGCGGTCCGCGACACGGTTGCGCCGCACCGGGGCTTTTGCCGCTGTCACCATTCGCCCTGCCGAACGCGCCAATCCCGACGGTACGCTGGATTATGTCGCCAGGATCGAGGATCAGCCGCCCCGGCGATTTACCTTTGGGGCTGAACTCAGCTCCTCTGACGGGCTGGAGGTGAGTGGTTCCTGGATGCACCGCAATCTCTTTGGCGGTGCGGAGCGCCTGCGATTTGAGGCCCGGTTGTCGGGCATTGGCAGTGCAAATGATCTGGACGGGCGCGTGGCGCTGCGGCTGGACCGGCCTGCCGCTTTTGGTCCCGATGACAGCCAGTTCTACCTGCTTGAGGCCGAGAGGCTGGACGAAGAACATTACACCGCCACCCGTGGACTGGGCGCGGTCGGTCTGCGCCGGGTCTATTCCGACCAGCTTTTTGCCGAGGCCTCCGTTGGCTTTGAGAGCGTGCTCGCCGAAGACGTCTTCGGCAAGCGACGTTTCAAATATCTGGTCGGGCAGCTGCGGGCGGAATACGACGGGCGCGACAGCAGCCTGAGCGCCACCAGCGGATATTATCTGGATGCCCGCGCCCTGCCCTTTATCGGCGTGGATGGCAGCAAATCCGGGCTTCAGCTGAAATTCGACGGGCGCGCCTATAAGGCGCTTGGCAGCAGTGACCGCATCGTGCTGGCCGGGCGGTTGCAGATGGGATCGGTGATCGGCCCGTCGCTGTCTGAGGTTTCGCCCACCCTGCTGTTTTACTCCGGCGGCGCAGGATCGGTGCGCGGTCAGGAATTCCAGTCGCTGGGCGTGCCTGCGGCGGGCGGGATCTCCGGCGGGCGCGGCTATCTGGCCCTATCGGGCGAGGTGCGCGGGCGGATCGGCGAGAAATTCACCCTTGTCGGCTTTTACGATGTCGGGCTGGTGGATGCGGAGAGTTTTGTCTCCTCGGACTCGGCCCGCCATGCCGGCGCCGGGTTCGGGCTGCGCTACGACGTGGCCGGGATCGGCGCCATCCGTCTGGATCTGGCCTATCCGGTAGACGGTGGCAGCGACGACGGCTTGCAATTCTACATCGGGATAGGACAGGCATTTTGAAACATCTTCTCGCAGCCCTCCGCCCTGCCACCCTGTTCTCGCCGCTGCTCCTGGCTGTGGCGCTGACAATGGCCCCTCTTGAAACACCCGCGCAGGAGCGCCAAGAGAGCGGTGGCCTGCTGGTTGATTTTCTCGAAGACACGCTCTCGGGCGAGAGCCGCGCCATCCGCGTTACCGGGCTGGAGGGGGCGCTGTCCTCTCAGGCTACGCTGCAAAAGCTGACCGTGGCAGATAGCGAAGGCATCTGGCTGACCATTGAGGGCGCAGTACTGGACTGGAACCGCCTAGGCCTGCTGCGCGGTGATTTCTCCATCAACACGCTAAAGGCGGATCGCATTCATATCGAACGCGCACCCGCTGCGCCGCTGGACGACCCCAACCTGCCAAACCCCGAGGCGGCGCCGTTCCAGCTGCCGGAGCTGCCGGTGTCAATCAATATCGGTGAAATCAAGGTTGGGCGGCTGACACTTGGGCAGGATCTGGTCGGGGTGGCGGCGGTGCTGACCCTTGATGGTTCGATGAGCCTTGCCAATGGCGCGCTCGACAGCGCCTTGCAGATCACCCGGTTGGACCGCGACAGTGATCAGCTCACCCTGGAGGCGGGTTTTGCCAATGACACCGGCAATATCACGGTTGATATGGTGTTGCAGGAGGAAGACGGCGGGCTTGTGTCCACCGCGCTTGGCCTGCCGGGCGGCCCCGATATCCGTCTCGCCCTGCAAGGACGCGGACCGGTTGAGGATTTCAGCGCCGAACTGGCACTGGATACCGACGGCACCCGACGCCTCGGCGGTACTGTTGTTCTGTCGCCTGCCGGCGACGCCCCGGCGGATCCCAGCGCGGGCAGCCGCCCCATTGGCTTTCGTGCGGATCTGAACGGCGATATCACCGCGCTGGTCGATCCGGTCTATCAGCCGTTCTTCGGCCCAGACATGCGCGCCCGGCTGCGCGGCCAGACCCGCGCCATGGGCGGGGTGATGATCGACGATCTGGCGCTTTCGACACAGGCGCTGGAGGTTTCCGGTTTTGTTGAAATGGCCGCCGGTGGCGAACTTGAAAGCGCCGATCTGAGCGCTGCGGTCACCCCTCCGCCGGGACAGGAAGCGGTGGTCCTGCCGGTGGCAGGCGGTTCGACCACGGTCACCGAGCTTGCGCTCCATGCACGGAAACCCGCTGGCCGCGACTGGACCGTGACCGCACGGATGAAACGGCTGGCCAACCCCGCGCTGCGCATTGCCCGTGCCGAGTTGGAGATGACCGGCACCCTGGACCAGAGCAGCGGTCTGGCGCTGGATGGGCAGATCGCCGCCGCGCTGACCGGGCTGCGCCCCACCGACCCTGCATTGGCCGAGGCCCTGGGGGCGGCAATCACCTTTGACGGGCAGGTCACCACAGATGGACCCGGCGCGCTGCGTATCACCAATATGCTGCTGTTGGGCGCGGATTACGGTGCGACCGGCGCGGTCACCATCGACGGTCTGGAAAGCGGGCTGCGCATCTCCGCCGATATTGACGCCAACGCCCAGAATCTTGCGCGTTTCTCCAGCCTTGCGGGACAATCTCTGGACGGGCGGATGACGGCAAAGGCCGTCGGCTCCACCACCCCGCTGTCTGGGGCCTTTGACATTGACCTCGCAGTTCGGGGTCAGGACCTCTCGGCGGGATTGCGGCCTGTCGATGACCTGATCGGCGGCACCACCACCATTGCGCTCAAGGCCGGCCGGGACGAGGCCGGGCTCAGCATCGACCGCTTCGCGCTGGAGGCCAAAGGGCTGAGCGCGCGGGCCAATGGGCAACTGGGCAGCACCAGCGGCAACCTGTCCCTCGGCGCCACGCTGAAGCAGCTGGAGAAGGTCCTGCCGCAGGCCCCCGGAGCGCTGCAATTCAGCGCGGATATCACCCGCGAGAACCAAACGTTTTCTGGCATTGCCGAGCTGCAAGGCCCGAAATCCTCCCGCGCGGAACTGACCGGCCAGATCAATATCAACGGCGATGGCGATCTGGAGTTCGACGCCGCGATCAACGCGCTTGAACGTTTTGTACCGACCCTCGCCGGATCATTGAGCGCCAAGGGCACTGCCAGCCGCCGCGCCGGGGTCTGGACCTTTGACGGCGCGGCCGAAGGACCGGCGGGGCTATCGGCTGATCTCGATGGTACGGTCTCCGAAAACAAAGGGGACGCTGATATTACCTTTGACGCGCTGGTGGCCGAGGTACAGCGCTTCGTTCCCGGGCTGCCGGGGCGGCTGACCGCCGAAGGCACCGCCCGTCGCCGCGATGGGGTCTGGCAGATCGATAGCCGCGCGATTGGCCCGGCTGGCGTCACCAGCACCGTAGCGGGCAGCTGGGACGAGGTGCAGGGCCGTGCCGATATTGATGCCAGGGGACAGCTGCGTCTGGAGGGGCTGAACCCCTTCATGTCACCCAATCTGATCCGTGGCCCCGCCCAGTTCGATCTCTCGCTGGAAGGGGAGCCATCGCTGGCCAACCTCAGCGGGCAGATCCGTACTAGTGGGACGTCGCTGGCAATTCCGGCTGCCGCCCAGCGGATAGATGACATCACCGCCACCGTCTCTATTGCGCGGTCCAGAGCCGTTCTTCAGCTGACGGCGCAGCCCCGCGATGGCGGCCAGCTGCGGGTCAGCGGACCCATCGGGCTGATCGCGCCCTTTGATGCGCAGTTGCAGATCGCGCTCACCAATGTCGGTCTCAGCGATCAGCTGTCCTATGACACGCAACTCTCTGGTGCGCTGTCTCTGACCGGGGGGCTGATCGGAACCAAAAGCCTGTCAGGGCGGATTGATGTGGGCGAGACCAATATCAACCTTGCGACCGCAGGCGGCTCCGTTACCGCAGCGCCGATCCCGGATATCCGCCATCAGGGTGAGCCTGCCGAGGTGCGCCGCACGCGCGCCCGTGCGGGACTGATCAACACCGGCGGCAGCGGTGGCGGCGCTGGCCGAACCCTGCTTGACGTGCTGATCAGCGCGCCCAATCGCATCAACGCCCGTGGGCGTGGCGTTCGTGCCGAGCTGGGCGGCCAGATCCAGCTGCGCGGCAGCACCGCGAACCTGGCGCCATCAGGCCAGATCAGCCTGATCCGTGGCACCTTTGATATTCTTGGACGACGGCTGGCGCTTGATGAGGGGCAGATCACCTTGCAAGGCGACCTGCGCCCCTATCTGCTCTTGCGCTCCTCGGCAGCGACCTCCGAAGGCACCGCGACGCTCGAACTCTCCGGGCTGATCGACAGCCCCTCGATCAAGGTGACCTCCGAGCCGGAACGCCCAAGCGAGGAGGCATTGGCGCTATTGCTGTTTGGCGACAATATTCAGGACCTCTCCCCGCTGGCGCTGGCACGGCTGGCGAGCTCCGTGGCCACGCTCAGCGGGCGCGGCGGCAGCAATCGGGCCGAGAGCAAACTGCGCGATGAAACCGGCGCCAGCAATGTTGAGCTGGGTCTCGACAATATCGGCGCGGGCCTTCTGGATATCGGCGGCTATGTGTCGGAGAACGTCTATACCGATTTCAATGTCAACACCCGCGGCGACAGTGAGCTGAGCATCAATCTGGATGTGAGCAAGAGCCTCACCGTCACCGGCAAGGTGGATGGCGAAGGCGAGACCGGGATCGGCCTCTTCTTCAAACGCGACTATTGATCTGCGCCCCAGCCATGGGCGCGGTTCAGCGACTGCGGCCGGCCATTTCGATTGCAAAACGCGCCGCCCCGCTGACGCCTGCGGCATCGTCGGTGATCAACCACAGCGGCGTGGTTTCACACCGGCTCTGCACGCCGGTCGCAGGTTGCAGGAAGCTTTTGAGGAAAATCTCGCAGGCCGGGGTGCCGAGCACGCCCCGTGCCACGCTGCCGGCAAAAAAGATCCCCTGTCCCGGCATATAGGTCGGCACCAATTCGCGGGCAAAATCCCCCAGCAGCCGCGCCCAGCTGGTCACCGTCTCGGCGGCAGGGCTGTCGGCATCGGCAAGATAATCCGCGACGATCTGCGCGCCGCCCTCTGCCGCGACGCCATGCAGCGCCTGATGATAGCGCACCAGCCCGCGCCCGGAGAACAGATCCTCATTGGTTGCAAAACCGGCAGCTCGCTCTCCAAGCCGTTCGGCCAGACCACGCGCGACAGGCGCCGACAGGCTGGTATGGCCCATCTCGGCCTCGGCAGTGTGGCCATCCACCGACAAGGACACGTTGAAGCCGGTGCCGATGCCCGCCACCAGCGCCTGCTGTCCGCGCTGGTGTCCCGCCCGCAGCGACGACAGCTGGCCGGGGATCAGTGCGGGCAGCGAATGCCCGAGCGCGGCCAGATCGTTGATCACGTCAACCCGCGCGCCCTCGCCTAGCTGCAACTGTCGGCCCAGGTCCGCTGCCGTCCCCTGCCAGTTGCGGTTGGTCAGCTGATATTCATTGCCATAGACAGGCCCCGCCACCGCGATGCAGGCACCGGCCAAAGGCGGCAGATCGGGCTGCGAGCAATAGGCTGCAAGCACGTCATCGAGACTGGAAAAGCTATCATTAGCAAAGCTTTGCAGCGCCGTGACGCCGATTTCAGGACCGGCAAGGGCCAGCCGCGTATTGCTGCCGCCCACGTCGCCAACCAGCACTGTCATGTCCGAGCCCATGTGCTCTGTCCCTCTGCATGTCCGATTTTTGCGAGACACTGCCGTATTCAGCGTCGAAATGCAATTCTGAGACGGTCATAGTTTTAGCGCTAACATAATGCAATATACTTGCCACGGATCGATGTTTTTGCACAGTTGGAACTGTCCGACCAGGAGCCACGATGACCGGCACAGATGATCCTCCCAGCCCCGCCGCGCCGAAAGCGCCCGATGGGCTGACCCGCCGGTTTCGTGCCCGTCTTGCGGATCGGTTCGACAGCAGGATCGTCATGCCATTTGATCGCCTGCGGTTTCGTGCAACGCTCCGGCACCTGTCGGGGCCGCGCCAAATTCATCAACCGCGCGAAGCGGTTACCGTGGTCGCGCTGGTGCGGGACGGAGCCTATTACCTTGATGTTTTTCTCGCCCATTACCGCGCGCTTGGGGCGGCGCATTTCGTCTTCTGCGACACCGGCTCCAGCGACGATACGCTGGCCCGGCTGGCGGCAGAACCGGATGTCACGGTGCTGCAATCCCGCCTGCCCTGGGGCCGCTTTGAAAATATCTTTCGCGGTTATGCGGCGCGGAAGTTTTGCGCCGGTCGCTGGTGTCTTTTCGCCGATATGGACGAAATCCTTGAATTCGAGGGGCAGGCGCAGCTCGGCCTGACCGGGCTGGTGCGCTATCTGGATCGGCATGGGTATAGCGCGATGATGGCGCAGATGCTGGAAATGTTTCCCAAGGCGCCGCTGCAATCGGTCGCGCAGCACGCCTACCCGGAGGTGCAGCAGAGCTTCTGCCACTATGACATCAGCGCGGTGCGCGCCCTGCCCTATCATGATCCGGCTACCGGGCTGGGGTTCTTCCTGTCCCAGAACCGGCTGCCAGATGCGCCCGCGCCTGCACCCAGAATGCAGTTCGGTGGCATTCGCGGCGCGGTTTTTGGAGAGAACTGTTGCCTCAGCAAACACCCGTTGGTTTTTGTCGGTGCAGACGTCGGCCCGGCGGTGCATCCGCATCTGTCGACCGGTGTGCAGGTCGCCGACACGATGGCAGTTCTGAAACACTATAAATTTGCCAATGATCCGATGGCGCGGGATCAGGCCTCCCTGTCCCGCGCGGCTATCTCCCATGGCGAGGATGCGCTGCGTGTTGCGGGCTTTGCCACGACGCCGGATCTCAGCCTATGGTCCGAAAAGGCTCAGCGCTATGACGGGCCGGAAACCGGGCCGCAACAGCTGCGCGAGGCCGGTTTCCTGCAGGTTTCCCCGCGTTATCTGGCGGAGAGCGCAGCATGACCCGAGATGTGCAGGATCCGCCGGTCGCCGCCCAGACGCCGCCGATTGTCGATGCTGTCGTCATCGGCCGCAACGAAGGGGCGCGGCTGCTGGCCTGCCTGCGCAGCCTGCAAGGTCAGCTGCGTCAGGTGATCTACGTCGACAGCGGGTCGACGGATGGGTCGGTCGCCGCGGCCGAGGCGCTGGGGGTAAAGGTTGTCAGCCTCGATTTGAGCGAGCGGTTCACCGCTGCCCGCGCCCGCAATGCAGGTCTGGCACATCTCGACGGCGACTGTACCTATGTGCAGCTGGTGGATGGCGATTGCGAGGTGGTGCCGGGCTGGATCGCCAGCGCAACCGCGCGGCTGGAGGCTGATCCCCGGCTGGCGGTGGTCTGTGGGCGGCGGCGCGAACGTCACCCCGACAGCTCGATCTACAACCAGCTCTGCGATCACGAATGGGACACTCCGGTCGGCCCGGCGAAGGCCTGTGGCGGCGACGCCCTGATGCGGCTTCGCGCCCTGCAGGAGGTTGGCGGCTATCGCAACGACCTGATCGCGGGCGAAGAGCCTGAGCTGTGCCTGCGTCTGGCACGCGCGGGGTGGTCAATCTGGCGGCTGGATGCCGAGATGACATTGCACGATGCCCAGATGCTGCGGTTTTCGCAGTGGTGGCAGCGCAGCCGCCGTGCGGGTTTTGCCTTTGCCGAGGGGGCGGCGCTGCATGGCGCCGGTCCCGAACGCCATTGGGTTGCGGAAACCAGGCGGGCGCTGATCTGGGGCGCCGGAATCCCGGCCTGCATCCTGATGCTGCTGCCGTTTTCCGGTTGGGCGCTGCTATTGTTGCTGGTCTACCCGGTGCAGTTCCTGCGGCTGGCTACCCGGATGGGCCGTCGTCGCGCATTCTATTCCATTCTCGGCAAATTTGCCGAGGCACAGGGCGCGATGGAATATCACTGGCTGCGGCTGCGGGGGCGCAAACGCGGATTGATGGAATACAAATAACTGCCGCCATACCGGCCAGGTCAGGCCAGTTTCCGTCAGGGGTGGCGCAGCCTGAGCGCGTGAAGCAGCTGACCCGGCAGGATTGCCAGACAGCGCAGATAGCGCGGACCCAGGCGGCGCGGGCTGCTCAGCGCCCGCCACAGCCATTCCAGGGCCAATCGGCGCACCCAGGCGGGCGCTCTTTTCTGATGGCCGCCCAGAAAATCAAGCCCCGCGCCAACTGAGGCAAAGCCGACCTCGGGCGCAAGAGCGCGACCACGGGCGGCCAAGATCTCCTGTTTGGGGGCGCCAAGCGCCAGAAAACACAGGCCAATCTGCTTGCGCGCAAGCTCGCGCAGGATCTGCTCCGCAGCCTCGCTGCCGGGGTCAAAGCCCGTCGGCGGCGCGTGGCACCAGGCGATTTCAAGCCCCGGCACCTCAGCTTTCAATGCCGCGGAGGCATCCTGAAGCGCGGCTTCGGTGCTGCCCAC
Organism: Phaeobacter sp. JH20_29; assembly: GCF_048056175.1. Taxonomy (NCBI): domain Bacteria; kingdom Pseudomonadati; phylum Pseudomonadota; class Alphaproteobacteria; order Rhodobacterales; family Roseobacteraceae; genus Phaeobacter; species Phaeobacter sp. JH20_29. The sequence continues at coordinate 50,305 of NZ_JAYMWO010000018.1, read as the reverse complement.
AAGAGCAACAGGCACCCCGGCGCGCGCGGCCCAACGACAAAGCGGCAGCACCATGTCAGAGCCCGGCATCAGCGCCACCGGTCGTTGTGCCAGCCGCGACAGCCAGACAATGGGCCGCCCATCAGCCACCACGAAATCCTGTGCGGCATAGGCTTTCAGAAAGGCAGGCGAGCTGTGCATTTTCACCAGGTGATCCAAATTCACCGTCGCCAGCGCAAAGCCACGACGGGTCTGGAAATGCCCCATCACCGCCTGTTCCAGCCGCGCCGGATCGGCAATGTTCACATCAATCCGTGTGTCCCGAATATCAAAATACACCCGCATCCCCCCTCATGCGCCAGAAGCGACGCCCCTCTTCGATCACATGGCCTTGCATCTGTTTCAAGAGTTTACCTCAGAATACGAATGCGGGCGACAGCGCAGACATCTGGGGCTAAACTCATGGTCACGGGGGCAAATACAGGAGCGCAGGGCCGCACGCGATGCCAAATGCTTTGGCCTATCTTATGCTGATCGCCTGGCCGGTGATCGCATACAAACTGTTTCGGCGTCTGCCGTTGCAGCAGTCTATTCTTTGGTGCGTCATCGGCGGATATCTGTTCCTGCCACCGCTTGCGGTGTTCGACTTGCCATTGGTCCCGGATATGGACAAGGATTCCATTCCGGCCGTCGTCGCTTTTGTGATCTGTGTCTATATCCTGCGTAAGCGGGTGGAGATCTGGCCCCGCCATCCGGTGATGCGGGCGCTTGTGGCTCTCTTCCTCGGTTCGGTCATTGCAACCGTGCTGACCAATGGTGACCCGATCGTGTTCCGCGTTCTTGAAAACGCCGAACCCATCGTCTTTCCGACCTATGCCCTGCCCGGGCTGCGCTGGCGCGACCTCGGATCGGTGATGATCAACCAGTTGATCGTCTTGCTGCCATTCTTTCTGGCGCGCCGCTACCTCTCACATCCCGACCAGCAGCGGCAGCTGGTGATGGTGCTGATGGTGGCCGGGCTGATCTATTCGATACCCTCGCTGTTCGAAGTCCGGTTCAGCCCGCAGATAAACACCTGGGTTTATGGATTCTTTCAGCATGATTTCAGCCAGACCATGCGTCAGGGCGGGTTCCGACCGATTGTATTCCTGCCCCATAGCCTGTGGCTGGCGCTGTTCGTGCTGATGTCCGTGCTGGCCGCAACATCGCTGGCCCGCAGTGCCGAAGGCCCGGACAAGCGACGCTACACCATGGCGGCGATTTACCTTTTTGCGGTGCTGATCCTGTGCAAGAGCATCGCCTCGCTGGTCTATGGCCTGATCTTCACACCCTTTGTGGCGATGGCTTCCTACCGGATGCAGATGCGGCTGGCGCTGGCATTGGGGGTGGTGGCGATTGTCTATCCGATGCTGCGCAACCTTGGGCTGGTGCCCGTGGATGCCATCCTTGCGCAGGCGCAGGCCTTCAGTCCCGAACGGGCGCAATCGCTGGGCTTTCGGTTCACCAATGAGGCGCTGATGCTGGATCGCGCCGCCGACAAACCCTGGTTCGGCTGGGGCGGCTGGGGGCGCAATCTGGTACGCAACCTCGAAAGTGGAGAGATCGAATCGATCCCGGACGGTCGCTGGATCCTTGTCTTTGGTACCTTTGGCTGGGTTGGCTATATCGCGGAGATGGGCCTTCTGGCCGGGCCCTTGGTGCTGCTGTGGCAACAGATGCGCCGCCATGCGGCTGCAACACTGTCGCCCTTTGCCGCGCCTCTGGCGCTGATGCTGGCGGCGACGCTGGTCGATATGCTGCTGAACGCGACGCTGACCCCGGTGACATGGCTCTGTGCCGGGTCGGTGCTTGGCTATGCTGAGCGCCTGCGATACCCCGGCCTGTTCACGCCAAAGCGGCAGCTGTTCGACGGCCATCAGGCGCTCGCCACCGCGCCGCTGGCCAAGGCACGGCGCAGTGTGCTGTGATGCCGCATTCTCTTCGCAATTCAGGCCGAATTGGACACAATCTGTCCCTATCGATACCGTATATATTTTGCAGGGTTCACACTGCGCACAGGGTAATCCGTCGGCTTGGGGGCCAGCGGGCGCACGCCCTGTTCACAGATTGGGGACCAATTCGTGCCACTGTTGCAAGACCTTTGCGCTCGCAGGGTCAGTGTTGTTGATTGGTTAGGGTTACGTTCGGGCAAGGCTCTTGTTTCGGACACATGGGTTGAGGACGATTGGGGCAATTGAAAACATCCGCGAAAACCACAGATCGCACTCCGTTTGACGCGTCACGCTACAGCGGCGATATCGCCATTGTCGGCATGTCGCTCTGCGTGCCGGGAGCGCAGTCGCCGCAAGCGTTCTGGCAAAACCTGCGTGACGGTGTGGAATCGATCAAACCCGTCAGCGAACAGGATCTGCTGGCCGCAGGCGAAGACCCCGAGACGCTGTCCGACCCCAATTACGTCGCCGCTACCGCTGCGCTGGACGGCTACGCCGAATTTGACGCCGAGTTCTTTGGCTTCAGCCCAAAAGAGGCGGCCATTCTCGACCCTCAGCACCGCAAATTCCTCGAAGTCGCCTGGGGCGCGATGGAGGATGCAGGTCACCCGCCCGAAAGCCTGAACGGCCCCATCGGGGTTTATGCGGGCTGCGGCATGGGCAGCTATTTCTACTTCAACATCTGCTCCAATAAACCGCTGGTGGATGACGTGGGCATGTTCCTGCTGCGCCATACCGGCAACGACAAGGATTTCCTGTCGACCCGCGTCAGCCATGTCTTTGATCTGAAGGGACCATCGGTCAACATTCAGACGGCCTGCTCCACCTCGCTGGTGGCGGTGCATTATGCCAGCAAGGCCCTGCGCGAGGGCGACTGCGACATGGCTCTTGCCGGCGGCGTCACCATCGAACTGCCACAGGGCCGCGGCTACCTGTTCAAGGAAAACGAGATCCTGTCGCCCGACGGCCACTGCCACGCCTTTGACCACCGCGCACAGGGCACGGTCTTTGGCTCCGGTGCCGGAGCGGTTGCCCTGCGCAGGCTGGAAGATGCGCTGGCCGATGGCGATCATATCTGGGCGGTGATCAAAGGCTCTGCGATCAACAATGATGGCGCCGACAAGGCCGGCTATCTGGCCCCCTCGGTCGAGGGGCAAGCCAGCGCCGTGCGACAGGCGCTGCGCGCCGCCAAGACCCCGCCGGACACCATCGACTATGTCGAATGCCACGGCACTGGCACCTATCTTGGTGACCCGATCGAGGTCACCGCGCTGACCGAAGCCTACCGCGAAACCACCGCCGCCGTGGGTTACTGCCGTATCGGATCGGTCAAGACCAATATCGGCCATCTGGATACCGCCGCCGGCGTCGCCGGGCTGATCAAGACCGCCTTGTCGCTGCATCATGGTCAGATCCCGCCCAGCCTCGGCTATGAGGCACCCAATCCGGCGATTGATTTTGAAACCGCGCCTTTTGTGGTCAATGACCGGTTGCGAGACTGGACCTCGGCCAAGGGACCGCGCCGCGCTGCGGTCAACGCCCTCGGGGTGGGCGGCACCAATGCCCATGTCGTGCTGGAACAGGCCGCACCCCGCCCCGCACCGGAGGACAGCGATTTTCCGTTTCAGGTGCTCTGCCTCTCGGGCCATTCGAAGGCCGCGCTGAATGCCAATGCCAGTGCCCTGGCCGCGCATCTGCGCGCGAACCCGGATCTGCCTCTGGCCGATGTGGCCTATACGCTGAAGGAGGGCCGCCGCAGCTTTGCCAAGCGTCGCACCCTGGTGGCCGAAACCGCCGAGGAGGCCGCCGCGCTGCTTGAGGCGGGCGACCCCAGACGCGTGTTTGACCACGACAGCGCCGACCGTCCGCCGGAGGTGGTTTTCATGTTCCCCGGCGGCGGCGCGCAATATGCGGGTATGGCGCGGGATCTCTACGAAACCGAGCCTGTCTTTGCCGATTGGATGGACCGGGGCCTCGACCACCTTCAGGCGCAGCTGGACTATGACATCCGCGCGCTGTGGCTGCCGGAACCGGGGGAAGAAGACGCCGCCAATGCCCGGCTGCAACAGCCGTCGGTGCAATTGCCGCTGATCATGATCGTGGAATTTGCGCTGGCGCAGCTCTGGATCAGCTGGGGCATCCGCCCTGCCGCGCTGGTGGGACATTCGATGGGTGAAAACACCGCCGCCTGTCTGGCCGGTGTGCTGTCGTTTGAGGATTGCATCGATCTGGTGCTGCTGCGCGGACGGCTGTTCGACAAGGTGCCCGCCGGCGGGATGCTGTCGATTTCCCTGCCGCTGGACGAGGTTGAGGCCCGGCTTTCGCCGGATCTGGACATCGCCAGCGTCAATGCCCCACGCCTCACTGCCGTGTCCGGCCCGCAGGAGGCGCTGGATGCGCTTGCGGCTCAGCTCACCGCCGATGAGGTGGATCACCAGCGGATCCAGATTGATATTGCCGCCCATAGCCGGATGCTGGAGGGCATTCTGGATGAATACCGCCAGTTCCTGCGCGGGTTGACCCTGACAGCACCGGGACGCCCGATCCTGTCGAACCGCAGCGGCCAGATCCTGACCGACGCCGAGGCCACCGATCCCGAATACTGGGTTGCCCAGCTGCGCAATACGGTCATGTTTGCCGCCTGTCTTGATACGCTGGCTGACGTGCCGAACCGGATCTATCTGGAGGTCGGCCCCGGTAAGGCGCTGTCCTCGCTGGCGCAGATGGCGCCGAAGATCAAACCCGGTCAGGTGCTCAGCTCATTGCGCCATCCCGAGCAGATGATGGCGGATGATGCCTATTTCTTTGGGGTGATCGGACGGCTCTGGGCCTGCGGGCTGGACGCCGATTGGGATCAGATCTGGGGCGATGCACGGCGTCAGCGCCTGCCGCTGCCAACCTATGCGTTTCAGCGCAGCCGCTATTTCATCGAGCCCGCGGCCCCGGCCCGCGCCGAGGCTGCCATCATCACCCCGGCCCGCCACGACCAGCTGTCGCACTGGGGATCGCGCCCCAGCTGGCGGCCCGCATTGGCAAGCTGCGATCTGGACGTCACCGGCGAACTGGATCAGCAGCCCGAAACCTGGTTGCTGTTTGAAGACGACGCCGGACTCTGCTCTGAACTGGCCGCAAGGCTGGATCAGGCTGGCCACCGGGTGGTGCGGGTGCGCCCCGGCGACACCTATGCGCAACTGAGCGAGACCCGCTATATGCTGGCGCCCGAACAGGGGCGCGCGGGCTACGATGCGCTGCTTGCCGATCTGGCGCTGGCCGATCTTCTGCCCAGCCGTATCGGCCATTTCTGGCTGGTGACCGAGGGCGAGACCTTCCGGCCCGGCGCCTCCTTCTTTGATCGCAATCTGGAGATGGGATTTTATGCGCTGACCGCGCTGGGGCAGGCTCTGGCCCAGATCGACCTACCGCAGCCGCTGCATATGACAGTGTTCACCACCGGCGCGGCCCAGCTGCGCGACGAACCGCTGCCCTACCCCGAAAAGGCGATGATCGCGGGCCCTGCCGGTGTGCTGCCGCGCGAAATTCCCGGCCTCACCTGCGCCACGGTCGATATCGAACTGCCGCGCCGCCCCGGTGGGCTGCGGCGCTGGCTGGCGGAGGACCAGCCCGCGTCGATTGCGGATCGCCTGCTGGAGGAGTTGCTGGCGGAGCCTGCAAATGACACCGCACTCTGGCGTGGTGACAAGCGCTACACCCTGCGGTGGCGCCCGGTGGAGCTGTCGGAGGAGGATCAGATCACATCGTCACTCCCCGGCTTCCGCGAGGGTGGCACCTATCTGATCACCGGCGGCTACGGCGGCATCGGACGCACCATCGCGGCGGATCTGATGCAGAGCTATGGCGCCAATGTAGTGCTGATCTCGCGCGGTGGCCTGCCCCCGAGTGACCAGTGGGACAGCTATCTGAACCGCCACAGCCCGGCCAATACAACCGCCCAGCGCATCCGCGCCGTGATGGCATTGGACGCCATTGGCAGGGGCCGGGTCTTGCCGCTGGCAGCCGATGTCTGCAACAGCGAACAGATGCGCGCCGCCGTCGCCAAGGCCGAGACCGCCTTTGGCCCCATCACCGGTGTCATCCACGGCGCAGGCCAGATCAATGACGCGCCGGTTCTGGCCAAGACCGAGGACGACATTTCCCAGGTGCTCGCCCCGAAAGTCAGCGGGTTGCGGGTACTGGACGCCATTTTCGGCACCGACACGCTGGAGCTGATGGTGCTGTTCTCCTCCTCCTCGACGGTGACGCGCCCGATCGGCCAGGTCGATTACGTCGCCGCGAATGAATATCTCAACGCCTTTGCCAAGCACCGCAGCGCTGCCGGGGCTGCGGGCAACATAACCCGCGTCGTTGCCGTCGATTGGGGGGTCTGGGCAGATGTCGGCATGGCGGCAGATGCCATTGGCGCCCGCCAGCAGGAGGTCGGTGATGATCCGATCCCCTGTGATCAGCCGTTGTTTGACAGCCGCCAGTTTGCCCCGGATGGCGGGGTGCTGTTTCATCGTCGGCTGAGCAGCGACCAGTGGATCCTTGATGAACACCGCACCAAGGATGGCACTGCATTAATCCCCGGCACCGGCTATATCGAATATGCTGCCGAGGCACTTGCCGAACTGGGGCATGAGGCGCCTTTTGCCCTGCGTGATCTCTATTTCCTGCGCCCGCTCGTGGTCTCGGAGACAGCCGCCTGCGATATGGTCGTGCGGCTGCTGCCGGTCGAGCGCGGTTATGAGTTTGCCGTCTACAGCCGCACGGCGGAGGGCTATGCCCTGCATGTTCAGGCGCTGCTGGAGACGGATATCGCGGCGCGGCAGCCCGGTCGGCACCCCCTGCCCGATCTGCTACCGGTGGCCATCGAAACGTCACCCTGTACCAAGCGCGAACGGCTACGGACGCCACAGGAGGCGCATCTGAAGTTCGGCCCGCGCTGGCATGTCCTGCAACAGATGCGACAGGGGACGGGCGAAGGCATTGCCCGGCTGCAACTGCCGGCCATCGCCGCCAAGGACGGCACGCTGCTGCCACCCGGCCTGATGGATCTTGCCACCGGATGGGCGATTGACCTGATTCCCGCCTATCGCGGTGCCGCGCTCTGGGTGCCGGTGTCCTATGACGGTATCGAGGTCTTTGCTCCGCTGCCCTGCGACGTGCTCAGCCATATGCGGCTGATGGACAGCGATGCGACCAGTGCCCGGTTCGACATCACCCTGACCACCGAAGATGGCACCGTGCTGGTTGAGGTCCGGGGCTTTCAGATGCAGCAGCTGCCCGGTGAAACCAAACTGGCCCCGGCAGAGGGAGCAGACGCCAGCGGCGCGGATCTGGGGCTGGCCGCATCGCCGGGCGCACAGCCGCTGTCGCCCGAGGAACGCCGACTGCAGCGCAATATCAGCCAGGGCATCCGCGCCGAAGAAGGCCCGGACGCGCTGCGCCGGGCGCTGGCGACTGGCCTGTCGCAGGTGGTGGTATCCTCCCTCGCGCTGCCGGATCTGATGGCACAGGCCGATCAGCCTCCGCAGCAGGCGCGCGAGGACAGCCAGAGCTTCGAACGGCCACAGCTCGACACCGACTACCTCGCCCCGCGCAACGCGGTCGAGGAGGAGATCGCGGCGCAGTTTGCCCGGCTGCTTGGGGTGGCGCAGGTCGGGGTCGACGACAGCTTCTTCGACCTTGGCGGCCATTCCCTTGTCGCGGTCCGGCTCTTTGCACAGATCAAGCGCAGCTTTGGAGTCGATCTGGCGATTTCCACCCTGTTTGAGGCCCCCTCCGTCGCGAGGCTCGCCGAACTGGTGATCGCCCGCACCGGCGGCGGCCTCACCACCGAAACCTCTGCCGACCACACAGGCACGTCCCAGGCCGAGACGCCGGCATATACCCATCTGGTGCAGCTCCACCCCGGCGATGGCACCGGGCGACGGCCTTTCTTTCTGGTGGCCGGCATGTTCGGCAACGTTCTGAACCTGCGCCATCTGGCGCTGATGGTTGGCAAGGACCGCCCGGTCTACGGGCTGCAGGCCCGTGGCCTGATCGGCGACGACGCCCCGCATGACCGGCTTGATGCGGCAGCCCGCGACTATCTCGCCGAAATCCGCAGCATCCAGCCGGAGGGGCCTTATCTATTGGGCGGGTTTTCCGGCGGCGGGCTGACCGCCTATGAAATGGCCCAGCAATTGCGCGCCAGCGGCGAAGACACCGCCGCGCTGATCCTGCTGGACACACCGTTGCCGATGCGACCTGAGCTGAACCACCGCGACAAGGCGCTGATCAAATGGGCCGAGCTGCGCCGCAAGGGCATCGGGTATCTGGGCGAATGGATCGGCAATCGCATCGCCTGGGAGATCGAAAAACGCCGGTATGCCGCCAGCGAAGACAGCAGCGCACCGGTGTTCAACAACCGCAAGGTCGAACTGGCCTTCCGCGCCGCCTTGCCCGCTTATGAGCTGCGCCCGTGGAGCGGACCTCTCACATTGTTCCGCCCGCCGCTTGATCGCCATTGGCAGGTCTCGGCAGGGAACTGGGTCAGCCGCGAGCGCGAATATGTCTATGACGACAACGACTGGACCCGCTGGGCGCCAGCGATCGAGGTCGTCGAGGTGCCGGGTGATCACAACAGCATGGTGCTGGTGCCCAACGTCAGCGTGCTGGCAGGCGAGGTCAAGGCGCGGCTTGATGCAGCCGACGCCGCCGCGCTGCGCCAAAGCGCGCCAAAGGCGGCAGAATGACCATGACCGACAGCCCCGCCCCACAGCAGACGGAGACTTGCGCGCGCCCGGCAGCCGGGGCCGAACAGGCGCGTATTCTGACCATCATCCTGAACTACAAGACGCCGGAAATGACGCTGGACTGTGCCGCCGCCGCGCTGGAGCAGATGAACGCGCTGCAAGGTGAGGTGGTGATCATAGACAATGGCTCTGGCGATGGGTCCTATGACAAATTGCTGACGGCGGTACAGGAGCGTGGCTGGCTGGACAGCGGCCGCCTGCGCCTGATCGCCAGCGACCGCAACGGCGGGTTTGGGGCGGGCATGAACATCGGCTTTCGCCTCGGCCTCGCCGATGGCAGCGCGCCTGAGTTCTATTATCTGCTGAACTCGGATGCCTTTGTGCAGCCGGGAGCGATCCGCGCATTGCGGGATTTCTTGCAGGCCACACCAACCGCCGGGCTGGTCGGCTCTTATGTGCGGGGCACCGATGGGACGCCCCATTGCACCGCCTTCCGGTTCCCGACCATTGCGGGGGAATTCGAATCCTCGGTGCGGACCGGCATCGTGACCCGCCTGCTGAAAGATGCCGTGGTGCCCATGGAGATCCCGACCGAGCCAACTCAGCTGGATTGGACCGCTGGTGCCAGCCTGATGATCCGACGCGAGGTGATCGAGGCGGTTGGAGGTTTTGACGAGACCTTCTTTCTCTATTTCGAGGAAACCGAATTGTGCCACCGTGCCGCCCGCGCCGGATGGAGCACGCATTATCTGCCGGAAAGCGAGGTGGCCCATGTGGGATCCGCCTCAACCGGGATGAAGGATTGGCAGCGCACACCGCAATACTGGTTCGACAGCAGGCTGCATTACTTTCTCAGCACCCATGGGCGCGCCTATACGGTCGGAGCCACATTGGCGCTGATCACGGGCAGCCTGCTCTATGGGCTGCGGCGGCTGGTTTCGGACAAACCCGCCTCGGATCCGCCCTATTTTCTGCGGGACCTGATCGTTCATCATAGCCGCGCGATCTTTCGCCGCCGCCAAACCCAGCCTATGGAAACGCGCCAGACCCCGTCTCAACCGGAGGAGCAGAAATGACCCCATTCTCCTGTATCGTGCTTGGCAATGAATCGCTGCTTGTCGCCTGTGCCGACACCTTGATGGCCCGTGGCCACAGCATCGCCGCCGTAGTGACCAAAGACGCCGAAATCCGCCAGTGGGCCGCTGACAAGGGGCTGAGCGTGCTGGAGGATGCGCGCGACTTTGGCGGATCGGTGGACTGGCTGATGTCGATCGCCAATCTCGAAATCATCCCCGACAGCGTGCTGACCCGCGCGACCAAGGGCGGCGTCAATTTCCATGATGGACCTTTGCCGCGCTATGCCGGTCTCAATACGCCGAACTGGGCCCTGATCGAAGGGGCGACGGAATACGGTATCACCTGGCATATGATCGAAGGCGGTGTGGATGAGGGCGACATCCTCGCCCAGCGCCTGTTTGAGATTGCCGGGGATGAGACGGCCTATAGTCTCAACGCCAAATGCTACGCCGCGGCGATGGACAGCTTCGGCGATGTGCTGAGCCAGCTGGAAACCGACACGCTGGCGCGGCAGGCGCAGGATTTCAGCACCCGCAAGCTCTATACCCGCGCTGATCGGCCCGAAGCCGGCGCCCTGCTGGACCTGTCGCAGCCTGCGGCTGACGTGCACCGGCTGATCCGCGCGCTTGATTTCAACGGCTATTGGAACCCGCTCTGCGCGGCCAAGCTACATCTGGGCACGGAGGACAGCGCGCCGGTGGTGCTGATCGGCTCTGCCGAGGTGGTGCCGGGATCGGCGGCACCGGGCACCGTGTTAGCCGTCGACGACACCAGCGTCACGCTGGCCTGCGGCGACGGCGCGCTGCGGCTGCTGGGGTTGCACCATAGCGATGGTCGCCTGATCCGCGCCGGCACCCATGTCCAAATCGGGGATGTGCTGCGGCAGCTGGATGCGGAGACGCGCCGCGATCTGACAGGGCGGCTGGCCGCAACACAGGCAAGCGAAGCCAGATGGCGCGCGGCCCTCGCCGCGCTGCCTGCCACGGATCTGCCGCTTGCCAGACCCGCGGGCGATGCCAGTGCCGATATCACCAGCCACGCGCTGAACCTGCCCGACGGCCATGCCATGACGGAGGCCGATGCGGTGACCACGGCGCTTGCCCTGGCGCTGTGCAGTTCAGGGTCCGAGGCTGCGGGGATCGCGCTTAGCAATGATGCGCTGCAACAGGCGGCGGTCACAGGGATGATCTGTGACTGGGTGCCGATGCAATCCAGCCGCGACAGCTACCTGGCAGACCTGCAAACCCGCCTGCGCGAGGATCTCGACAGCATCCGCAACAGCGGCGGATTCGCATCCGATCTGATCGCCCGCGCGCCAGAGCTGCGGCAGACCGCAGGCAGCGGCCTTTGCCCGGATATCGGCTGCAATCTGGGGAGCGACCGGCCCATTGCGGGATGTGCGGCGACGCTTTGCCTGACGGATGGCAGGCTGACTCTGGAGGCCGATAGCACACGCCTTGATGCGCAGGCCGTCGACCTGCTGATCGCTCGGATCAACATGCTGGTCGCGGCGCGCGACGCAGCGGCCGAGGGGACTTTTGCCGATCTGCCCGTTCTGCCAGAGACCGAACGGCAACAGATTCTGGTGGCCTGGAATGAAACCGCTCTGACCGGGACGCAGAACACCACCATCCCGGCAGAATTTGCAGCCCAGGTGGCGCGGACCCCGGAGGCCACAGCGCTGGTCTACGAAAATCAAAGCCTGACCTACGCGGAGCTATCTGAGGAGGTCGAACAACTGGCGGCGCTGCTGCGCCACCGGGGTGTTGCGCCGGGCAGCCATGTCGGCATCTATCTGGGGCGGAGCCCTGCGCTGGTCATCGCGGCGCTGGCGACCATGGCCGCGGGCGGGGCCTATGTGCCGCTTGATCCGGCCTATCCGGCGGATCGGATCGCGCATTTCATCACCGACAGCGCGGCCAGTGTGATCCTGACCGACAGCCGTCTGCGCGACCAGCTGCCCGGCACCGCATCTGCCGATGTTCTCTGTCTGGATGATCTGCCGGAGACACCCGCAGGCAGCGGTGGGCCGACCACCCAGCCGGGACCGCAGGATCTGGCTTATCTGATCTATACCTCCGGCTCTACCGGCACCCCAAAGGGGGTGATGGTGCGCCATGGCAATGTGGCAAATTTCTTTGCTGCAATGGACCAGCGGGTTCCGCATCAGCCGGGCGATTGCTGGCTGGCAGTGACCAGCCTGTCGTTTGATATCTCCGTGCTTGAGCTGTTCTGGACCCTGTCGCGCGGCTTCAAGCTGGTGCTGTCCAGTGATGAGGCTCGGTTGCAGCTGTCCAATGGCCCCATCGCAACCAGCGACCGGGGCATGGACTTCAACCTGTTCTACTGGGGCAATGACGACGGCCCCGGTCCGCGCAAATATGAATTGCTGCTGGAGGGCGCGAAATTCGCCGATCAGCACGGGTTCAACGCGGTCTGGACACCGGAGCGGCATTTCCACGCCTTTGGCGGCCCCTATCCGAACCCGGCGGTAACCGGCGCGGCGGTGGCGGCGGTGACGAAGAATATCGGGGTGCGCGCGGGCTCCTGCGTGGCGCCGCTGCACCACCCGGCCCGGATTGCCGAGGAATGGTCGGTGATCGACAATCTGACCGGCGGCCGCGCCGGTATTGGCTTTGCCTCGGGCTGGCAGCCGGATGATTTCATCCTGCGCCCCGAAAACACCCCCCCCGCCAACAAGCCTGCGCTGTTTGAGGCGATCGAGACCGTGCGCAAGCTCTGGCGCGGCGAGGAGGTTGCCTTCCCGCGCAAGGATGGCGGCGACCACGCGGTGCTGACCCAGCCGCGCCCGGTGTCAAAGGAACTGCCGGTCTGGGTGACAACGGCCGGCAACCCCGAGACCTGGCGCGAAGCTGGCAGCATCGGGGCCAATGTGCTGACCCATCTGCTGGGCCAGAGCATCGACGAAGTCGCGGGCAAGATCGCCATATACCACGACGCCCTGCGCGCGGCTGGTCACGATCCGCGCGATCACAAGGTCACGTTGATGCTACACAGCTATCTTGCCGATACCCGCGAGGAAGCCCGCGCCACGGCCCGTGAACCGATGAAGGATTACCTGCGCGCAGCGGCCGGTCTGATCAAGCAATACGCCTGGGCCTTCCCCGCGTTCAAGAAACCCGAGGGGGTGAAAAACCCGTTTGAAATGGATCTCGGGATGCTCTCGACAGAGGAGCTGGAGGCCATTCTGGACTTCGCCTTTGAACGGTATTTCGAAGACTCCGGCCTGTTTGGAACCATTGCCGATGCCATGCAGCGGGTCGAACAGCTGAAGCGGATTGGCGTTGATGAAATCGCCTGTCTGATCGACTATGGCATCGCGCCCGAGGTGGTGCTGGAGGGGCTGAAACCCCTTGCGGAGGTGCTGCGTCTTGCCAATGCCCCGCAGGAACTGGCGGCGGAGGATGTCTCGCTGGCGGCACAGATCCTGCGCCATGGCGTCACCCATATGCAATGCACCCCGTCGATGGCGCGGATGATCACCGCGGATGCCGATGCGCGCCCGGTGCTGGGGCGGCTGTCGCACCTGCTGATCGGCGGGGAGGCGCTGCCGGGAGATCTGGTCGCGGATCTGCGCGGGGCGACCAGCGCAGAGATCCACAATATGTACGGACCGACCGAGACGACGATCTGGTCAACCATGCAGCCCCTATCCGGCGTGCCCGCCGGGACCGCCCAAATCGGGGCGCCGATTGCCAATACCACTGTTTATGTCGTCAAGGAGGATCTGTCTCCGCAGCCGGTCGGAGTCCCGGGGGAGCTGCTGATCGGCGGCGCAGGCGTCACCGCCGGGTATTGGCAGCGCCCCGAGCTGACTGCGGAACGGTTTATTCCCGATCCCTTTAGCGATGCGGGCGCCGGGGTGACCTCGACCCATCTTTATCGCACCGGCGATCTGGTCCGCTGGCGCGGCGATGGCCAGCTGGAATTCCTCGGCCGTAGTGACCATCAGGTCAAGATCCGGGGCCAGCGGATCGAGCTGGGCGAAATCGAGGCCGCGCTTGCAGCCATGGACGGGATAACCGGCGCGGTTGTGGTGGCGCGCGACAGCGGGGCAGACACCCGGCTGGTTGCCTATGTCACCGGCGCGCTGCCGCCGGATCAGGCAGCGCTCAAGGCCGCGCTGGCGCAGCAGCTCGCTGCCGTCATGGTGCCAAGCCATATCGAACATCTCGCCGCCTTCCCGCTGACGCCGAACAAGAAGATCGACCGCAAGGCCCTGCCGGACCCGAAACCGGTGCGGATCACTGCTCCCACCTCCGACACCCCGCTCAGCGCCGGAGCACAGAGCAAGATTGCCGAGATCTGGGCCGGGATCCTTGGGGTCAGCGGTATCGGGGCGGAGGACAATTTCTTCACCCTCGGCGGTCATTCCTTGCTGGCCGTGCAGGCCCACCGCGACATTCGCGGCGCTCTGGATGTGCCGAAGCTCTCGATCACGGATATCTTCCGGTTTCCGACGCTGTCGGGGCTGGCCAGCCATATCGACACGCTGACCGGAGCGGCCCCGACAGAGGACACCGCCGCCCCCGCCGTCGATGCGGCGGCAAAATCCGATATGATGTCGAAACGCCGTGCGATGCGGGCCAACCGCAAGGCCCGCAGCGGATGAGCCTTGCCGATCCGCTCTCACGCAGCGCCCGGCACAAGGCGCTGATCCGCCGGTTGTTTGACGCCTGTGTCGTGGTGGAAACCTGCGATCCGCAGGACGATCCGCCTCCGCCCTTCCCTGAGGAGGCCGCCTGCCTGTCGCCAAATGCCGTCGAGAAGCGGCGGCGCGAGTTTGCGGCGGGCCGCGCTGCCGCGCATCGCGCGATGTCGTCCCTCGGCATGACGCCCAGCGCCATTCCGGTCGGCCCCAAACGGGCGCCGGTCTGGCCGCCTGAGGTTGTCGGCTCGATCAGCCATTGTCACAGCGCCGCCGTCGCCGTTATGGCCCTGCCCCAACAGATGCGCGGGCTCGGGGTCGACGTGGAGGAGGACACGCCGCTGGCTGATGACCTGATCCCGCAGATCTGCCGCCCGGCCGAGCGTGACTGGCTCGCACAACAAAACAGCCCCGGCCAGCTCGCCAAAGTGATATTCTCGGCCAAGGAAGCGGCTTATAAATGTCAGTACCGCCTGAGCGAGCGGTTCTTTGGCTTTGACGGGATGGAACTTGAGATGGATTTGGCGCAGGGCACCGATCAGATCAGCGGGACGTTTTGCGCGCGGTTCACGGCGGATCAGCTGCCGTTTCGAAAAGGCGACGCCATTGGCGGGCGTTTTGTTATCGGGGAGGGGCTGATCGCAACCGCCGCGCAGCTGCCAGAGGTGCAATGATCGGCCGTCGCGGATTTCTCGCCCTCTTGTCGCTGCTGCCACTGCGCGCGCAGGCCAGCCCCTTTGCCCTGCCCTTGTTGAAGGCCCCGACGGGCCCAATGCGGGTGTTCCACCTTGGCCATTCGCTGGTTGGTCGCGATATACCGCATATGGTGCGGCAACTGGCACCGGAAGGGCACAGCTACAACAGCCAGCTGGGGTCGGGCACCCCGTTGCAGGATCACTGGGAGCCGGATCTGGATATCCTGCATTTCGATCAAGTCAATCACCCTCCGGTCTGGCGAGATGCACGCGAGGCGGTTGGCTCCGGTGAGTATGACGCCGTGATCCTGACGGAGATGGTCGAACTGCGCGACGCGCTGCGCTATTTCAAAGGCGCGCGATACTTTCGCCGCTGGGCTGATCTGGCCCGGGCGGGGTCGGATCGGACGCGGATATACCTCTATGAAACCTGGCACCCGCTGGATACGCCGGATGGCTGGCTGAAGCGGATCGACGGTGATCTGGAACAGCTCTGGCTGGGCGGGCTGGCCGGATCTGACAGCCGCCGCAATCCGAGACGTCCCGCCTATCTGATCCCCGCAGGACAGGTGATGGCCGCCGTCGTGCGCGCCGCCGAGGACGGCCAGATCGACGGGATGACTCATCGCGAGGCGCTTTTTGCCCGCACATCCGAGGGGGCGCTCGACCCGATCCATATCAACGATCTGGGCGCCTATGTTGTGGCGCTGACCCATGTCAGCGTGCTTTATCACAAAAGCCCGGTTGGCCTGCCGCATCAGCTGCAACGCTCCGATGGCTCGCCTGCGGATGCTTTCAGCGCCAAAGCCGCGCGGCAGGTGCAGGAGATCGTCTGGCAGGTGATCACGCGCCACCCCCGCACTGGTGTTTCCCCATGACGCTGGCAGATCTGGTGGCCAGTGTCGTCATGGTCGGGCATTCCCTGTTCGGACCCGACAATCCGGTGATGCTGGACCAGCTCCTGGCCCGGCAACCGGCCGCGACTGCCGGACAGATCGCCGAAGAGATCAGGGTCGAGGCGCAGATCATCAACGGCGCGCCGCTCAGCTACAATTGGACACATGCCGATCAGGCCGAGGGGATCAATGCCCGCACCCGTCTGGCCGAAGGCGTGGATGCGCTGATCGTGACCGAGGCGATCCCCCTCGCCAACCACCTGAAGTGGAGCGATACCGAGGGGGCGCTGACGCAGTTCTACAACCTTGCCCACACCGCCAACCCTGAGGTTGAGGTCTATCTGCAGGAAACTTGGCACAGCCTGAACAGCGGAACCGGGGTTGAGGTGCCTTTTGATCCGGGGGCGACAATGCAATGGCGCGACCGGCTGGCGGCGGATCTGCCGCGCTGGCAAAAGGTCGTCGACACGGTCAACAAAAAGACCGGCGGAGAGATCAGGCTGCTCAAGGCCGGTCAGGCGATGGCGCGACTGGATGACGCCATACAGGCAGGTACGGTGCCGGGCCTTGCGCGGATCGAAGATGTCTTTGCCGATGATATCCATCCCAATGATCTTGGGTTTTATTTTCTGTCCGCGCTGCAATATGCGGTGCTGACCGGTCAGTCTCCGGTGGGGCTGCCGCACCAGCTGCGCTCCAAATGGGGCGGTCGCTACGAGGCGCCCGCGCCGGACCTGGCGCGACGACTGCAGGAGATTGCCTGGGATGCCGCTCAGGACCGAACACAGCGGGCAGCCCTGCCTGCCGATCCGCCGCCGCTGCCCGACGACCCGATGCTGCCTGCGCTGAACCGAGTGGTTCCGGCCAGCCAGACCAGCGCGCCGCGCGACATCGCCGCAGCGCAGGGGCTGCCCCAGGGCGCCGAGGTGCCGCCTCAGCCGATTGCGATGAACCTGGCCTCGATTGCCGATTGGAGCCCGCAGGCTCCGTTTCTCGACCATTTCAAAACTGCCCGTCCGTGGATTGGTCATCTGGCCGGGCAATGGGGGGGCGCGGATTATGCCGATCTTGCAGCAGCGGGATATCTGGACCCTGATGGCTGGCCGACCGCAATTCCACCGGAGCTTGGCTCGGTCGGGACGCTGATCCTCACCGATTTGCCTGCGGAGGCCGCCAGCCTCGCTGGGCGCTATGTTCTGCTGTTTGACGGCGACGGGATTGTCGAGGTGACGGGGCGGGCCAAGAACATCCGCTACGGCAAGACCGAAATCCGCTTTGACTATACGCCCGGTCCCGGCGCGGTCGAAATCCGCATTCAGCGCAGCGACCGGCAGGGAACCGGTGACTATATCCGCAACATCGCGGTGGTGATGGAAAAACACCTACCGGACTGGCAGGCCGGCGCCATCTTCAATCCGGATTTCATGGCGCGGATGCGTGGGTTTGCAGCGCTGCGATTCATGGACTGGATGGCCACCAACGACAGCACGCAGGTTGGCTGGGAGGATCGCCCAAGGGTGCAGGACTACAGCTGGGCGGCCAAAGGTGCGCCAGCGGAGGTGCTGGTGGCGCTGGCCAATCAGCTTGGCACCGCGCCCTGGTTCACCCTGCCCCATATGGCCGACGACACCTATGTCCGTAACTACGCGCGGCTGGTGCGGGAGCAGCTGGACCCAGCGCTGACCGCCTATGTGGAATATTCCAACGAGGTCTGGAACTGGCAATTCGAACAGGCGGTCTGGGCTGATGATCAGGCCCGCGCCCGCTGGGGTGGCCAGGATCTGTGGATGCAGTTCTACGGTGGCCGCGCTGCCGAGGTTGCCGCGATCTGGACGGAGGTTTTTGGCGCGGCGGCCGATGACCGGCTGGTGCGCGTTATCTCTACCCAGACCGGGTGGCTGGGGCTGGAGGAACAGGTGCTGACCGCGCCGCTCTGGGTTGCCGAAGATGCCACGCGCCGACCGCCGGTCCGCGCTTTTGACGCCTATGCGGTGACCGGCTATTTCGGCGGCGTTCTCGGCCTGCCGGAACGCGCGCCAATTCTGCGCGCCTGGATTGCCCAGAGCCGCGAGCAGGCTGAGGCCGCCGCCAGGGCCAAGGGTCTCAGCGGAACCGCCGCGGCCGATTTTGTCGAGGCGCATCAATATGATGCTGCCAGCGCATTGGCAGCGGCAGAATTGCAGGACGGGCTGGTCTCCGGCAGTTCCGACGACACGATCAGCGATCTTCTGGGCCGGGTTCTGCCCTATCATGCCAAAGTTGCAGAGGCCCACGGGCTCGACCTGATCATGTATGAGGGCGGCAGCCATGTGGTTGGCTTGGGTCCGATGGTCGATGACGACATGCTGACCGGTTTTTTCAGCCATTTCAATTACACCGAGGAAATGGGCGGCCTGTATCGCAGCCTATTGCAGGGCTGGCCCGCCTTGGGCGGAAGTCTGTTCACCGCTTATTCGGATGTTTCGACACCCGGAAAATGGGGCAGCTGGGGCAGCCTGCGCTACCTGACCGACGAAAACCCGCGCTGGCGCGCTGTGGAGGCGGCGAAATGAAACCGCTGTTGAGCGTGCTGATCCCCGCACATAATGAGGCGGGCTATATCGGGTCGTGTCTGTCGGCGTTGTTTGCCAGTGATCCGCTGCCGGATGGTGCCACCGCCGAGGTCTTGGTGATCGCCAACGGTTGCACTGACACCACGGTCGCGGCGGCGCAGGCGGTGACGGTGCCGCCCGGGTGGGATTGCAGGGTGATTGATCGGCGCGAGGGCGGCAAGATCGGGGCTCTTCAACAGGGAGAAGCGCAGGCCACCGGTGGCATCCTGGTGTATCTTGACGCCGATGTGTGTGTCGCCCCACCGCTGATGGCGCAGATATGCCACGCGCTGGATTGCACCGCGCCGCGCTATGCCAGCGGGTCGCCCCGGCTGGCTCCGGCCAAGAGCCTGATCAGCCGCCTTTACGGGCGGTTCTGGGAAACACTGCCCTTTGTCCAGCAGGGGGTGCCGGGGTTTGGCCTCTTTGCGATGAACCGGGCCGGGCGCGGGCGCTGGGAAGACTGGCCGGACATAATCGCCGACGACATCTACGCGCGCCTCAGCTTTGCGCCGCACGAGCGTCTCCGGCTGGAGGCAAGCTACCAATGGCCGCTGATCGAGGGGTTTCGCAATCTGGTGCGCGTGCGCAGACGCCAGAATGCCGGGGTTGCAGAGATTGCCGCGCGGTTCCCCGCACTGCTAGCCAATGAGGACGTCACCCGTCCTGGCCCCGCAGCAATTGTCGCGCGGGCGCTGCGCGACCCGGCGGGATTTATGTCCTATGCGGCTGTTGCCATCGCGGTGAAGTCGCCGCTGTTTCGCGGCCGACAGGAAACCCGCTGGACGCGGGGCCGCTAGGCGGGCCATTGCGCTGGCCTAGCTGGACTGCCCAGCAATCGCCGATCGGAAATGCGCCGCCAGCTTTGCGGCCTCTGTGTCGCTGTCGTGCCGCTCCAGAACCCGGGCGCGCCCGGCCTGCCCCATGGCAACCCGTTTGGAATGGGGCGTCGCTGCCAGATCCCGGATGGCCTGCGCCAGAGCAGCAGGATCACCCGCAGGCACCAGCCAGCCGGTCTCTCCCGGCAGCACCAGTTCAGGCGTACCCGCGATATAGGTGGCAATAACCGGACGTGCGGCTGCCATGGCCTCCATCACCACCATGGGCAGACCTTCGGCAAAGGAGGGCATCACCAGCGCCTGCGCGCGGGCCAGTTCGGCCCTGACATCAGCCTCGGAGAGCCAGCCGGTCAGCGTGACATGATCGCCAAGCCGGTGCTTCGCTATGGCGGCCTCCAGATCGGGGCGCATCTCACCATCGCCGATCAGCGCAAGATGCAGATCGGGATAATCCGCGACCAGATGCGCCATGGCCTCGATCAGCATCATCTGGCCTTTCTGCTCCACAAAGCGACCGATGGCGGCAATCCGCAATGCGCCTTCCGGCAATGGCGCGGGATCCGCAAAACGTGCAGGCTCGATCCCGCAATGCACCACCTTCAACCGTTCCCAGCTGCCAAAGGCCGCCCATCGGCTCAGTTGACTGCGGCCAAAACTGCTGATGGCTACCGCAAATCTGGCGCGGTTCAGTTTCTCCCCCAGGGACAAGGGTTGCGGCGCGTCGAATTCCTCTGGCCCGTGGGTGGTGAAACTATAGCCCGGCCCGCCCAATTCAGAGGCCAGAAGTGCAACGGTGGTCGCATTGGTGCCGAAATGCGCGTGCAGGTGGGCGATCTCCTGCTGCGCGGCATAATCGGCGACGTAGGCAGCCTCGGCCAGATAGATCAGATGACGCAGACGCCCCGCCTGCGACGCCGCCCCCAGGCGCCAGGCCATGCAGAGCGCGCCGATCAGACGTCGCGGCGTCCTGCGAGCAGACCGCATCAGCGCCCGGAGCAGACCGATTGCACCCCGGTCGAGGACGTAGATGGTGCGCGCCTGCTCGGCCTGATCGCCGGGATCCACCAGAGGGGCACTGCTGCGCCGCATGGCGATCCGATGGATCACGTGACCCTGGCGCTCCAGCGCCTGTACCTCGCGCCGGATGAAACTATGCGACGGCTGCGGATAGGTATTGAGAATATACGCTATTTTCACGAGGACGATGGCCCATTTTATGCAAGACTTGTCGCAGGCTATCGTCAGTTGTCACACTTGCCCAGCATTGCCGCGATCATGCCGCGGAATTGACGCCTTTTGGGATCAGTATCGCAAGTGTATCGCAAAACCTCGAGGATATTGATGCCGCAGGTCCTGTCGCTTTTCCAAGGAGAACGCCTCGCCGCCCGCGTGTTGCGCTCGGCCTCCTGGCTGATGATCGGCTATGGCGGCAGTCAGGCGCTGCGGCTGGCGGCGAATCTGGTGATGACGCGGCTGCTGTTCCCCGAAGCCTTTGGCCTGATGGCGCTGGTCAGCGTTGTAGTCACCGGGCTGGCGCTGTTTTCCGATATGGGGATCGGTCCGTCCATTGCCCAGAGCAAGCGCGGCGACGATCCGGATTTCCTCGACACGGCCTGGAGCGTGCAGGTGGTGCGTGGCTTTGTCCTGTGGGGGTTGACCCTGCTGTTGGCCTGGCCTGTTTCGCAATTCTATGGCGCAGCGGAATTGCTGTGGTACCTGCCGATTGCCGGTATCGCGCTGGTGCTCAACGGATTTGACCCGATCCGCGTGGAGACGGCCCATCGCCATTTGCTGGTCGGTCGACTAACGGCGCTGGAGCTGATCAGCCAGGCCATTGGCATTGGTGCCATGGTTCTGCTGGCCTGGTGGACGCAATCGGTTCTGGCCCTGGTCCTGGGCAGTGTCCTGCAGGCAGGCGTATTCCTGCTGAGCGTGCATCTGGGACTGCCGGGACGGCCCAGCCGGTTTCGATGGGAGCCGACGGCGCTGCGTGAATTGCTGCATTTCGGCAAATGGATTTTCCTGTCGACCGCCTTCTGGTTTCTGACCTCGCAGGGCGATCGGGCCATTCTGGGCAAGTTCGTCCCGCTGGACGTGCTTGGTATCTACAATATCGGGTTTTTCCTGGCGAGTTTCCCGATGGCACTCGGCCATGCGGTGAACCAGCGGCTGATGATCCCGGTTTACCGCGACAAGCCTGCCCACGCCGCACCGGAGTACCGGCGCAAACAGCGCCAGCTGCGCGCCGGGCTGAGCATGATGATCCTGTCGATCCTGCTGACGATGGCCTGGCTTGGCCCCTGGCTTGTCGATCTGCTCTATGATGCGCGATATGGCGATGCCGGTCCGATGGTGGTTCTGATCGCGCTTGCCATGGCTCCGGCTGTGATCACCATGACCTATGATCAGGCCGCGTTGGCCGCCGGGGACAGCCGGTCATTCTTTGTCTTTACGGCGGCGCGAGGGATTGCGCAGACGGTGCTGTTTCTGGCCGGGGTGATGCTGTTTGGCCTGACAGGCGGGATCGCCGCGCTGGGGCTGGCGATGGTAATGGCCTATCCGGTGATGATCTGGCTGGCCTGCAAACACCATGTCTGGGATCCGCTGCATGACCTGCTGTTTATGGTTCTGGCTTTGATGGTTGGCCTGTCCGCGATCTGGTGGCACTGGGACAGGCTGACGGCGATGATCGCCGCGGTTGGCTAAGAACCAGGACCGAACGCCTCTTTCAGCCGCTTGCTTCGGCCCCCGGCGGGCGCCGCCTGTTGAAGCCTCTGCGCAGCCGCGCGAGGAAGCCGCGCCGCCGGGGTGCCGTGTCCAGATAGGGGATCGCAACAACGGGTGTCAGGCCGGTCTCCCGCTCCATCTGCGCCACGCTGCGCAGCACCGGGTGCCGCAGCTCAAGCAGGAAGGCGATGCCAAGGGCCAGTCCGATACTGGCAACACCGCCCATCAGTGCCTTTTTCTTGCGCCCGCCTGTTGCCGGATAGTCCGGAAGCGGCGCGGATTCGATGATATTCAAGCGCTCCGACTGGCGCGAGGCCTCCAGACGAAAGCCCACTTCCGCCTCGGTCCGGCGCTGAGAAATCGCATCCAGCTCGCTTTGCAGCTGGCTCATCCTGCGCTCATAGACGCCGAGCTGGCGCTCCACCTCCGGTGTGGTTTCCAGCGATCGCTCAAGCGTCGACCTGCGGTTCAGCAGCAGTTCGCGCTGCGCGTCCAGCGTGGCCAGTTTCTCCTCAAAGACTTCAAGCATGCGACGGGCCGTGGCCTGACGCTGGTTCGATGTGGTCTGATCCGCCTGTCTGCGCAGCTCGATCTGCTCGCGCTCGATCTCCAGCAAGCCGGTATTGAGCGATGAAATCTCCTCGCGGCGCATCTCGATCCCGCCGGGAAGTGCAACGTTATTGGCGTTGCGATAGGCGGTGATCTCATTCTCGAGCTCGGCCACCTCACCGATGAGCGCGGCTTCCTTGTCGGCAAAAAAGGTCAGGGTTTCCCGGGCCTGTTCGATGCGCGAGCTCTGGCTCAGTTCAATCGTGCGGGTGGCGAATTCACTGGCAACGGCCTGCGCCTGTTCCGGCGTCGGCATCAGCGCCGAGATGGTCAGCACCGAAATCGTGCCGTCATCGGCAAACCCCTCCCGCGCGGCAGCAACCCCGGTCAGCGAGACGGAGTCGCGCAGCAGCGCCACCTTTTCAGAGGGGACAAGGCCTGGAAGATCCTTGTAGAGACCGTATTTCTCGATGATTTCCAGGACCGAACCACGCGCCATCAGACGCTGCTCGATCAGTTGCAGCCGCCGCGCCGAAGATCCGTCAACGGTGGATTTGGCAAGTTCGTCGGCGATCTTCGGCCGGGTGATCTGCAGGACCGCCGAGCTTTCGTAGAAATGCTGCTGCTTTGCCGCGACCCATAGCGACACCATGGCACCCAGCAGGACAACCCAAAGGATCACCGACGCGCGCCGTCGCAGCATATCCAAAATGTCATCCAGAGTGCGGATCGGTCCCATGTGTCGGCTCGTTTGATGGTTGGTTGCGGTTGGTCGTCGGTTCAGAAACGGCGCGCGCGCCGGGAGGCGGGATCAGGGACCTCGGCGAGGTCCCCGGTCGGATCTATTGGCCAAATTGCAGCAAACCGGCGCCCCGCGCGCGGTTCAGGCTGACGCCCAGCAACTGGGTTTGACCATCAAAGAGTTTTTCACAGGCCGCGAGATGTGCCGCCGTGGTACGGGTGCCGTCGGCAATCAGCAGAACGCCATCGACCTGCGGCAGAAAGGCGGCGGTATCGTCATGTTCCAGAACCGGCGGCAGATCGAACAATGTCACATCCGCGCCCGTGCTTAGCACCATGTCGTCGATCACGCTGGCGCACCGCCCGTCATGCAGGATTTCGGCGGCGTTGCGGTCCGGGGCTGCGGTCAGCCCGACGGCCAAAGACGCGGCGGGGCGGATCAGATGCTCTGCCAGCGTCAGCTCCCCTGATAGAAAGCCCGGCATATCGCCGGCCGGTGGCAGTTTCAGCGCGGAGGCGACACCGGGTCTGCGAAAATTCAGATCCATCAGCACCGTGCGTGTCCCCGGAACCCGCGCCATGCTGAGCGCGAGGTTGACGGCAGAGAACGTGGCCCCGCACCCGGCTGTCGGCGCCGCGATGGCAACCCGCTTCCAGCCCTGTGCCTTCAGACTGTGAAGCAGGCGGGTGCGCAGCAGGTCAAAGGCGTTTGCGGTGGGGGAGTTGCGAAAGAAATTCACCAGCGGCGAGCGCGCCACCTGATGGCCGCGAATGTCCAGTGGGACGCGGTGGAGACGCTCCCACATCTCGGGCAGGGTCGCGGGCAGGCGCTGCGGCTTTGGATCCGTATCTGAGATCCCTTCGAGCGGCCTGTTTCTGCTGCTCTCAGGGCGCCGGGCAAAACGTCTGCCTTCATCGGCCTGCGCGCTGCGCGCGGCAGCCGCCATTTCTCGGGCACTTTCACCGCCCTGTTGTGGCGCGTTCGGCGCAGACTGAGGCTGCCCGGTCAGAGCCGTGTCATGCTCTGGGTCCGAGGAGTTGCGCCCCTTGCGGCGGCGAAATCTCTTAAAGCCTTGTTGCGTCATTGCAATGGGGTCGTCCCACTCCAGTTTCTGTCCACAGGTGCCAGGGGCCTCCGCGTCGTTGATCGCATCTTTCATGAAACCCCCTCGCAGTTCTACCACGTTAGGCAAGATGCGCCTATAGTCCGGCCCATCACAGTTAGATGCGATCGGTTAATATCCCGTGCCTCGCAGAACGACACCCACCGTCCGCAGCAAAAGATCGACATCCGTGCGCAGGCTCAGGTCGCCGTGATAGCTGGTATCGGCGCGGGCGCGGGTGGCAAATCCACTCTCATTGCGCACCGAGACCTGCCAGAGACCGGTAATCCCGGGTTTGAGATCGAAATAGGCGGTGGCATCGCCGTAGAGCGACAGTTGATCGGGCATCATCGGACGCGGGCCAACCAGGCTCATCTCACCGATCAGAACATTCCACAGCTGTGGCAGCTCATCCAGTGACGTGGTGCGCAGGAAGCGGCCGACCGGCGTGATGCGCGGATCTGCCTTCAGCTTCTGCGTCTCGTCCCATTCGCGCCGCATGGCCGGATTGCTGGCGAGATAACGCTCCAGCAGCTTGTCGGCATCGCGCACCATGGTGCGCAGCTTCAGGATCGAGAATACCCGCCCGCGCTGGCCAAGGCGATCCTGCGTGTAGAAGGGATTGCCCCCTTCCAGCCAAAGCGCAAGCGCGGCCATCAGGATCAAGGGCAGGCTGATCGGCAGTGTGAGCAGAACCAGCGTGATATCGAGCATACGTTTGCCGAGAACGGCATAACCCTGACGAGACATTTTCGAGGACTGGGCCTGAACGTCGTCGCGCAGTCCGGTCAGGTGACTGTCGAGCGCCCGGCGCGGCGAAGATGATCGCGCCGAAAGCTCTGCATTCATATTGGCAACGGACTTGGCGACAGACACAAAACGCGCTTCCCTGACCAATGCCACAGGATAGCCGTTTCCGACCAACGGCCAGCGCGACCATGTCGCGCGACCGGCCGCAACACCAGGCGGGCGAGCAGCCCCCTCTTGCACGAAATCCTTCATTTCCAACCCCAATCTAGGACCGCCCCCGCGATCCTCACCCGTGCGCTGAAACAACAGCGACATTGCCCCGCCAAAGCGGGCGTACTCGCACCAATCTGAGTATCCCGGCACGACAGCGCCCCGGGTCCCAAGTCCAATAAGATCGATGGTTCTTCTCCAGCCGCACCCCCATGAGGCTGGCACCTTCGTCCCAATCAGGCGGCCCGTTCAGGTCGCCCTCCGAACCGCAATTGCGGCCATTTCTTAATAAAGCAATTTTACGCAAATCTCAGTAAAATCGGAGATAGGGCAGTATTCGCTCAATTTTCAGTAAATCAGGGCGCCAACTGAGAAACAATTCCTCTAAAGGATAGGAACTATCTCCGCAGCCTATCCAAAAGTATAAGGAATCAGCCAAGACTCATGGCTAAATTCGAGTCCACGCCCGGCTTATCCAATAAGGAATGTTAACCTTCTTTATCGAGTGGCCGGATCCGTTAACCATTTCCCCGCCATTGCCGAAACAAAAATAGCGCCAATCCGGGCCCGAATGTCGCCTGAAGCCAAATGGCGCCAAATCCGGGGCTGACGTTGATCATTGACCCGGAACTTGGCAAGGAGGGGCCTGGTGCCGGAAACCGCCGTCACCGCATTCCCGTTTCGGGATCTGGGCAAAAGGACATCGACATGTGCGCTGCATCTTCTGAGCCATCCTCTGCATCAACCGCCGGGGCCGCCCCGATGAAATCTGCCAACTGGGTGGCTGCGGATCACGCAGACGGTCGCTTGATGGTCTGGCTGATGAACGAAGGGGACGCCGTGCAACATGTCTCCGCCAGAACCGGCGCCGATTTGATGGCGGATCTGGCCGGGCTGGTTGGCACGCTGCATGGCTGCGCCCCGGAGACGCCGATCCTGCTCAATGATGACAGCCTGCGGGGCGGCACGACGGGCACGATCGCGGTGCCTGCCAAGGTCACGGAGCTGCCGATGGGAGAGGCGATGCTGGGGACGCATCCGCTGCGGTTGCTTGGCGGGCTGTCACAAAGCGCCCCTGTTGGAGTGATGCGCGGTGCCGTCAATCGCATTGCGGGGTTCCTCAGCCTCAACCCCGACTGGGACGGCGTGATCTGCATTGCCGGGATGACGACCCATTGGGCACTGATCAGCGCAGAGGAAGTCGTCAGTTTTCAGAGCTTTCTGACACCCGGACTGTGGCGCAGCCTGGCGCCGGGATTGGGCATTGAAGGGGGCGCAGAATTTCAGAGTGCCGAGCGCACCGCTCTGACAGCGGCGATGGAAACCATCCAGTCCAAACCTGAAGCCCTGGCCGCGCGTTTGGCCGAGCTTCAGGTTCTGCGGGACGGATCAGAAAGCGAAACCTCTGCGCGTCTTTGGGGGCTGCTCCTTGGTGCAGAGCTGTCGGCGGCGCGCCCCTATTGGTTAGGGCAGAATGTTGCCCTGATCGCAGCTGCGCCGCTGGATGTGCCCTATTGTCTTGCGCTCAATCACCAGGGCGTGCCGGTTACCCGTACCGACGCCGATCGCATGGCTCTGGCCGGTCTGGTCCGGGCCTGGCGGGGCATCACATCCTAGGATCTGCCAGAGCGCCTATGGCAGCGGATTGGTCTGGAACAGCCGGATCTTCAAACCGCCATGGGCCACCGGCGGACCAAAGGGTTTGAAGGGCAAATTCGTCGCCTTGGCCAAGGAGGTCTCGCTGGTAACGATGCCGACGCGCCAACCACTGAAACGGGCCATCAGCGTTTCCCCAAGCGCCGCATAAAGCGCATAGAGCAGCTTCTTGTTGCCGATCCGCGCGCCATAAGGCGGGTTCACGATCACCAGACCCGGTTTGCCCTCCGGACCCAGATCCGGTGGCGTCAGGTCGCTGACCGCCTGCTGAACAATGGTCACCAGATCGCCGATCCCTGCCCGTTCGGCATTGGCGGCGGCCATGTCAACCGCGCCATCATTGCGGTCGGATCCGTAGCAGCGTGCGCTGGTCTGGCGCGGGTTCTGCTCAGCACGCAGGGCCTGCCAGGCATCGGGATCAAAGCTGGCCATCTGTTCAAACGCAAAACTGCGGCTGCGGCCGGGAAACAGCCCTCTGGCGATCTCGGCCGCCTCGATCACAAAGGTGCCGGAGCCGCACATCGGATCCACCACGGGCTCCTGCCCGTCATACCCGCAGTCCCGCAGGAACAGAGCGGCGAGGTTCTCGCGCATCGGCGCCTTGCCCACGGCTGTCTTGTGACCGCGCTTGTGCAGCCCCTCGCCGGAGGTATCGACGCTGAAGGTGCAGAGATTATCCTCGATCCGCAGTTTCACCGTGATGGGGGCATCGGCGCTGATCTCGGCGCCAAGCTCCTCTGTGATCGCACGTTCGATACGCTGGGTGGCCGCACCTGCGTGGTAGATCTTGGATTTCTTGTTGGTTGTGGTCTCCACGCGGACCGGGACATCCGCGCGCAGCACATCCGACCAGGGAAATTTGCGTGCGCGCTTGTCGAGCTGCGCGAGGTGAAACGCACGGAAAGAACCGATACGGGCCAGCACGCGCGCGGCACCGCGCAATTGCAGATTGGCGCGCCAGACATCGGGCCAGCCGCCTTCAAAAGTGACGCCACCGGGTACCGTTTTGGCACCGGCAAAGCCAGCCTCCGTCGCTTCGCGCTGCAGGGTCTGCTCCATCCCCGGAGGGGCGGTCAGGAAGATCTCGAATGTATCACATGTATCCATGACCTCTCCTTAGCGGCAAAACCCCCTGTCAGCGACGGCAAATTTCGCCATTCGGCGCGGCGGCGATGGCCGCTACCGTTGCCGTGCACGCAAGTGCGGATCGCGCACAGTGGGATTCCCGCGACGATTGCCGCGATGCAGCACCGCAGAGCCCATCCGCACGGTCAGATCACTCGCCTCAAGGTAGATTTACTTACCTTTAAAATTCAGCGCCTTACGACAAACTAAAAAATTAGTTTGACAAGGTAGACTGCGGTATGGAACCTGTTTGTCAGCCGGGTGCCACGGGGCATCTTTGGCCACAATAAATCACTAGGGAGGAGAAAGATGCGGAAGTATCTTTTGTCCGCAGCCGCGGTTATTGCCGTGGTCGCGGGACAGGCAGCCTATGCCGATGAGGCCGCTGCCAAGAAATGGATCGACGAAGAGTTCCAGCCCTCGGTTCTGACCAAGGATGAACAGCTCTCGGAGATGCAATGGTTCATCAAGGCGTCCGAGCCGTTCAAGGGCATGGAAATCAACGTCCTGTCCGAAGGCATTCCGACGCATAGCTACGAATCCGAGGTGCTGACCAAGGCGTTCGAGGAAATCACCGGCATCAAGGTGAATCACCAGATCCTCGGCGAGGGTGAAGTGGTTCAGGCCGTGCAGACGCAAATGCAGACCAAGCGGAACCTGTATGACGCCTATGTCAACGATTCCGACCTGATCGGCACCCACTCGCGCCTGCAACTGGCCTATAACCTGACCGACATGATGGAAGGCGACTTCTTCGACGTCACCAACCCCGGTCTGGATCTCGGCGATTTCATGGGCACCCAGTTCACCACGGGTCCAGATGGCGATCTCTACCAGCTGCCCGATCAGCAGTTTGCGAACCTCTACTGGTTCCGCAAGGACTGGTTTGACCGCGAAGATCTGCAGGCCGCGTTCAAAGAAAAATACGGCTATGATCTGGGCGTTCCGGTCAACTGGTCCGCATATGAAGACATCGCCGAAT
Source organism: Phaeobacter sp. JH20_29 (assembly GCF_048056175.1). Lineage (NCBI taxonomy): Bacteria > Pseudomonadati > Pseudomonadota > Alphaproteobacteria > Rhodobacterales > Roseobacteraceae > Phaeobacter > Phaeobacter sp. JH20_29. The sequence goes on along the minus strand of NZ_JAYMWO010000018.1, from coordinate 20,991 downwards.
TCTTCAGCGAAGACGTCAAGGAAATCGACGGGACCACAATCTTTGGTCACATGGACTACGGCAAGCGCGCGCCTGACCTTGGCTGGCGGATGACCGACGCCTGGCTGTCGATGGCCGGTGCCGGTTCGAAAGGTGAGCCGAACGGTGTGCCGATCGACGAATGGGGCATCCGCATGGAAGCGGATTCCTGCAACCCTGCCGGTGCAAGCGTGACCCGCGGTGGTGCTGCCAATGGTCCGGCTGCGGTCTATGCGATCCGCAAGTGGGACGAATGGCTGCGCAAATACGCGCCTCCGGGTGCCGCGTCCTATGACTTCTACCAGTCGCTGCCCGCTCTGGCACAGGGCAACGTAGCCCAGCAGATCTTCTGGTACACCGCCTTCACCGCCGACATGGTGAAGCCGAAGTCCGAAGGCAACAACACCGTTGACGACGAGGGCAACCCGCTGTGGCGGATGGCGCCCAGCCCGCATGGTCCCTACTGGGAAGAAGGCCAGAAGGTTGGCTATCAGGACGTGGGTTCCTGGACCTTCCTGAAATCCACCCCGGTTGATCGCGCCAAGGCGGCCTGGCTCTATGCTCAGTTTGTTGTGTCCAAGACCGTTGACGTGAAAAAATCCCACGTTGGTCTGACCTTCATCCGTGACTCTTCCGTGAACCACGAGAGCTTCACCGAGCGTGCGCCCAAGCTGGGTGGTCTGGTCGAATTCTACCGTTCGCCCGACCGCGTTGCATGGTCCCCGACCGGCGTGAACGTGCCTGACTATCCGAAGCTGGCCCAGATCTGGTGGCAGCAGATCGGTGACGTGAACTCCGGCGCCTTCACCCCGCAGGAAGCCATGGACCGTCTGGCCGAGGAAATGGACATCACCATGGCCCGTATGCAGCGTGCAGACGAGCAGGCGAATGTCTATGGCGGCTGCGGCCCGCGTCTGAACGAAGAGAAAGACGCCGAGTGGTGGTATGCCAATGGCGGCGCCAAGCCGAAACTGGAGAATGAGAAGCCGCAGGGCCAGACCGTCAACTATGACGAGTTGGTTGCCCGCTGGGCATCTGAGTAACCCCTCCTCGCCGTGGGGAGCGCGCGGATCTATCCGCTGCGCTCCCCGCTTTCGCCCCGGAGCGTGGCTGGCCCTCTCCGGGGCAATTTTTTCCCAAAATTAGATCGCGCATGCCGCGCGCAACAGGCCGTCCGCCGGAAAGTCAAAGCAAGATGGCACTCGAACTCAGAAACGTGACCAAACGCGTCGGCGCCCAGCTGCATATCAAGGAAACCTCCCTTGTGCTGGAGCCAGGTCACTTCAACGTCCTTCTGGGCGCCACCGGGTCAGGCAAGACCTCTCTTATCAAGATGATGGCGGGTCTTGACCCGATTGCCAGCGGACAGGTGCTGATGGATGGTCAGGATGTGACCTCGCTCAGCACTCAGAAGCGCAATATCAGCCTGGTGCACCAGTTTTTCATCAACTATCCCCATATGACCGTCTACGAGAACATCGCCTCGCCGCTGAAGGTGGCTGGTATGGCGAAGTCCGAGATCGAAGGCCGCGTCGAAGAAGCCGCAGACATCCTGCAGCTGCGCCCGATGCTGCACCGTCGCCCGCATGAGCTGTCCGGTGGTCAGCAGCAGCGAACCGCGCTGGCCCGCGCAATTGCCAAGGAAAGCCGTGCGGTGTTCCTGGATGAGCCGCTGGCGAACCTCGACTACAAGCTGCGCGAAGAGCTACGCGATCAGCTGCCCGAGCTGTTTGCTGGTCGTGGCGCCGTTGTGGTCTATGCAACCTCCGAACCGGAAGAGGCGCTGCTGCTGGGTGGGAAGACCGCGCTGATGCAGGATGGCCGCGTCACCCAGTTCGGCACCACTGCCGATATCTATCGCAACCCCGATAATGTTGCAGCGGCGCGCGTATTCTCCGATCCGCCGATCAACACCGCCCCAATCGTGAAGCAGGGCCGCACAGCGCGCCTGGGCAATGACGTCAGCTGGTCGCTGACCGGCGCGGCGGCAGATCTGGCAGATGGCCCCTACACCATCGCGATCCGCCCCTACCACGTTCTGCCGATCGCCAGCCCTGCGACCACGGTGCAGCTGTCGGGCCGGGTGCAGGTGACGGAGCTGTCCGGCTCTGAAAGCAGTGCCCATTTCGACATGGGCTTGGATGCAGATCACGGCAGCTGGGTCTCCCTTGCTGCGGGGGTTCACCCCTATGAGGTCGGCGAACTGCATGATTTTTATATGGATCCCTCAGCGGCATATGTCTTTGCCCCTGATGGCTCCCGCGTGGCGTGAGGCGCAAATGGCAAAAATTACACTCTCAAAACTGCGGCACAGCTATGTGCCGACCCCCTCAAGCGAATCCGACTACGCCCTGAAGGAAATCGACCTCGACTGGACCGATGGCGGTGCCTACGCCCTGCTTGGTCCTTCGGGTTGCGGCAAGTCCACGCTGCTGAACATCATATCCGGCCTGTTGGTGCCCTCCGAAGGGCAGATCCTCTTTGACGGCAAGGATGTCACCAAACTGCCCCCAGATCAGCGCAATATTGCGCAGGTGTTCCAGTTTCCGGTGATCTACGACACCATGACCGTTTACGACAACCTCGCCTTTCCGCTGCGCAACCGCGGCCGTGACGAGGCGACGGTCAAAGAGCGCGTGATGGCCATTGCCGAGATGCTGGAAGTGACTGATCTGCTCAACACCCGCGCCGCAGGGTTGAGCCCGGACAACAAGCAGAAGATCTCCATGGGCCGGGGCCTGGTGCGCGAGGATGTGAACGTCGTCATGTTCGACGAGCCGCTCACCGTGATCGACCCGCATCTGAAGTGGAAACTGCGTTCGAAGCTGAAAGAACTGCATCAGCGCGTGAAGGCCACGATGATCTATGTGACCCACGACCAGACAGAGGCGCTGACCTTTGCCGATCAGGTGGTGGTGATGCAGGATGGTCTGGTGGTACAGATCGGCACCCCGGTTGAGCTGTTCGAACGCCCCGCACATACGTTTGTTGGCCATTTCATCGGCTCACCTGGCATGAACGTGCTGCCTTGCGACCTGCGCGCAGGCCAGCCCTATATCGGCACCCAGCCGATTGCACTGGAAGGCCCGATTTTGGGTGACGCCAAAGGCAAGACCGAGGTCGGCATCCGGCCCGAGTTTGTCACGCTCGCCGCGAACGGCCTGCCTGCAACTGTGACCAAGGTTTCGGACGTCGGGCGGCACACCGTTGTCGAATGTGAAGCTGAAGGCCAGCGGATCAATGCCGTGATCGAAGGTGCAGGCCCCGCCAAGGGCGAGGCGGTCCACCTGTCCTTCCGTCAGGACCAGACCCGGCTTTATGTCGATGGCTGGATCGCGACAGAAGCTGCCCAATCTGCCACCGCGACCGAGGAGCAGGCATAATGAAAACCGAAAACCAAAAGGCGTGGTTCTTTGTCCTGCCTGTCCTTCTGCTCGTTGCCTTCAACGCGCTGATCCCGATGATGACCGTCGTCAACTACTCCGTTCAGGAGACATTCGGCGACAACGTGTTCTTCTGGCAGGGGCTCGACTGGTTCCAGCAGATCCTGCGCTCTGACCGGTTCCATGCCGCGCTGGGACGCCAGTTCCTGTTCACCTTCCTGATCCTGATCATCGAGGTGCCGCTGGGCATCGCCATTGCGCTGTCGATGCCGCGCAAAGGGTTCTGGGTGCCGGTCTGTCTGGTGACCATGGCGCTGCCGATGCTGATCCCGTGGAATGTGGTCGGCGCGATGTGGAACATCTTCACCCTGCCGGATATCGGCCTCCTGGGGTATTTCCTGAACCACGTGCTGGGCATCAACTATGATATGACACAGGACCCGATTGCGGCCTGGGTGACCATCGTGACCATGGATGTCTGGCACTGGACCTCGCTGGTGGTACTGCTGAGCTATGCCGGTCTCGTGTCGATCCCCGACGCCTATTATCAGGCGGCCAAGATCGACGGTGCCTCCAACTGGGCCGTGTTCCGGTTCATCCAGCTGCCGAAGATGAAGACGGTGCTGACCATCGCGATCCTGTTGCGGTTCATGGACAGCTTCAACATCTACACCGAGCCGTTTGTTCTGACCGGCGGCGGACCCGGCAATTCCACCACTCTGTTGTCGATTGACCTGGTGAAGATCGCCCTTGGTCAGTTCGACCTAGGCCCGGCTGCCGCCATGTCGCTCATCTATTTCGCAATCACACTTCTGGTCAGCTGGCTGTTCTACACGCTGATGACCAAAGACGACCAGAATTGAGGATCTGATACGATGCAAAAACGTACCATCGTCCCCATCGTCTATATCCTGTTCCTCATGCTGCCGATCTACTGGCTGGTGGCGATGAGCTTCAAGACGACGAATGAAATCCTGTCCGGGTTCTCGCTGTTCCCGCAAACCTTTACGCTTGAGAACTATGCAACGATCTTTACCGATCCGAGCTGGTATTGGGGCTACATCAACTCGATCATCTATGTGTCGATCAATACGGTGATCTCCGTCGCTGTTGCCCTGCCTGCGGCCTATGCGTTCTCGCGCTACCGCTTTCTTGGCGACAAGCAGCTGTTTTTCTGGCTGCTGACCAACCGGATGGCGCCGGCTGCGGTGTTTGCGCTGCCGTTCTTCCAGCTTTATTCCGCTGTCGGCCTGTTCGACACCCATCTCGCGGTGGCTCTGGCGCACTGCCTGTTCAACATTCCACTGGCGGTCTGGATCCTTGAAGGGTTCATGGGCGGCATCCCCAAAGAGCTGGATGAAACCGCCTATGTGGACGGCTATTCCTTCCCGCGCTTCTTTGCCACGATCTTCATCCCGTCGATCAAGGCAGGCGTCGGCGTGGCGGCTTTCTTCTGCTTCATGTTCTCTTGGGTGGAACTGCTGCTGGCCAAGACATTGACCGCCGTTGCCGCAAAACCCATCGCGGCCACCATGACCAAAACCGCCTCAAGTGCCGGGTATGAGCTGGGCCTGCTGGCGGCCGCGGGCACATTGACAATCATTCCGGGCGCGATCGTGATCTATTTCGTCCGCAACTACATCGCAAAAGGCTTTGCGATGGGGAGGGTATAATGCTGAGTTGGATGGCCTGGACCTGGCCCACCGCCCTTGTGTTCATCGGGATCTTTTCGGCCATCGGCCTGATGATCGTTCTGGAAATCCGCCAACCCGGAGGCGACACCCGCAAAGGCGCGCTGGGGCTGGTGACAACCCGTGGCGACCGGCTGTTCATCAGCCTGCTGGGCACCTCCTACATCTTCCTGGCCTGGCTGGGTCTGGTGGGGATGCCGCTGTGGTGGCCGCTGGGGCTCTCGATCGGCTGGTTTGTCTTCACCTTCTGGAAGGTCTGACCGCAGTTCATTGGCAAAGGGCCCCTTGGCGGGCCCTTTGTCGCAAGACCATCACCGTGTTTTTCGCGGTCTCGGGACCACTCTCTTAAAAAAGTAGTTTTCAAACCTCCCCCCAATCCCCTAGCATGATCAAAGCCCAGGACAACCGGACAGACATGATGCGAAAGAAACAGGACAACCCGCTTTTGACAGAGGTTGAACTCGAATTCATGACTGTTGTCTGGGAAACCGGCGGCGGCACGGTGCGCGATATATTGGCCGAACTGAACAAAAGCCAAGAACGGGCCTACACATCGGTCGCGACCGTGCTGAAGATTATGGAACAAAAAGGGTTTCTGAGCAGCGAACGAGCTGACAGATCCTTGGTCTACCGTCCTGCGGTGCCCAAGGCGGATTATCAGAAAACCACTCTCAAGAACCTTTCGAGCAAGCTCTTCAACGGCGCCCCGGCGGCCCTCGTCGCCCGCCTGGTGGATGACGAGGATGTCACCGACGAGATGCTCGTGGAGATACGGGCCTTGCTGAATGAAAGGTTGGGGGACGATGAACGCTGAGAGTTTTCTGAACGCCTATATTGACCTGAATTTACTGCTCCTTGCCGGCACCGTTCTTTGGCTGGCTCTGCGGGCGATCCTGGCACGCAGTCGGCTGGGCCCGGCGTTTCGCCCACAGCTCAGGCTGCTGAACGGCATGACGCTTTTGCTGACGGTGTCACCGATACTGGTGGTTGCTCTGACCACCTATGTCGTCTCCCAGCCGCCCACCCTGTCGGACATGCTGGTGGCGCAGTATCTGCAGGGCAATGTCAACATGAGCGCCACACGGTTTGAGAGCATCCTTGGCCTGCGCGAAGATCTGGTGAGGGCGTTGATGGCGCAGACCAGCCTCTGGGCGCAGCTTGCCATTGCCGCGCTCATTGTCGGTGCCCTCCTTTCTCTCGCGCAGCTGGGCTTGGCCGTGCTGCGGCTGCGAGCGGGATTGCGACAGGCCTATATCTGGAAGCGGCTTGGCCGTATCGAAATCCGCATCAGCGACCGGAGCACAGTCGCCTTCTCCACGCGCGGCCTGTTTACCCGCTATGTTGTGCTGCCCTCCGCGCTGGTCACAAACCCATCGGATCTGCGGTTGAGCGTTGCCCATGAATTGCAGCATTTCCGCCAGTGGGATGTGGAATGCGAATTCCTGCTGGAGGCACTGCGCCCCTTCCTGTTCTGGAACCCCGCCTATCACCTCTGGCGTCGTGAAGTGCAGATGCTGCGGGAATTTGCCTGTGACCAGGCGCTGATGACGCGCGGGCAGCGGGATATCCGCGCCTATTGCGAATGTCTGATCCGGGCCTGCACCCTGGCGGCGCGGGATCCGATCCGCTTCGTGCAGCGCAGCCCCTCGGTCGCATTGGTAGATCGGCGCGAACTGCGCCGTGGGGCCACGCTGGCCCGGCGCATTGATGTGGTCACCGCAGCGCAGCAGCCCCAAGATCCCCATATGTTCGGCTGGATGCTGGTTTCGACGATGCTGGCGACCGGGGTGATTGCCACCGCGCTCCTGATGCAGCGGCCCGGCGACTGGAGCCATGACCGGATCATGTTGTCGACCATCGTCAATCTCGAGCGGATGGCCCACCGCAACGCTGTGACCGATACCAATCAAACGGCTGTCACTGCCTTGCAGGGTGGGTTCATGACGCTCACCAAATAACCCCTTTCGGTGGTTCACGACCTGCGACGGCTGTCAGAACTGCATCCATTTCTGCTGATCGAGACATCCTCTAGGGCGTACCGATGAGTTTGCGCAGCTGCGGTGTCGATCCCGGAAAAACAAACACCCGATCACAAAAAATCGCCCGATCTGAAAATCAGACCGGGCGATTCTGTCTCATGTCTTGATGCGGTCAGCCGTAGGCTGAGTGTGCGCCAGCAGCCCCATCCGCCGCCCAGTCACCTGAGCCTGCGCTGGCTGCGCCATTGCCGAGCTGGAACCGCGAAACCACGCCGGTCAGCGCCTGTGCTTCATGTTGCAGCAGCTGGCTGGCGGCAGAGGCTTCCTCGGACATTGCGGCGTTTTGCTGAGTGGTGCCATCCAGACGCCCCATAGCGCCGTTGATGTTCTCCAACCCTTTGGATTGTTTCTGCACGCCATCTGCGATTTCAGTGATGAGGTCGGATACATTCGTGACCTTTTCGATGATCCCGCTGAGCGCATCCCCCGCACGCCCCACCATGGCCACCCCGTTTGCCACATGTTCCTCGCTTGCCGACGTCAGCCCCTTGATCTGCCCAGCAGCTTTGGAGGCCCGCATTGCGAGGGCACGCACCTCAGAGGCGACAACTGCAAAACCAGCACCGGCCTCACCGGCCCGTGCCGCCTCGACGCCTGCGTTCAGTGCCAGAAGATTGGTCTGGAAGGCGATATCGTCAATCATGTTGATAATCTGCGAAATCTGCTCGGAGGCATCCTGAATCTGGTCCATCGCCTGGACCGCAGACGTCACGATATGGTTGCTGTGTTCGGCCTCGTCGCGTGTACCGCGCATGGTCTCATCGACCTGCCCGGCCCGGTCGGCGGTCTCTCGAATGCTATTGGTCAGGTCCTGCAGCGCTGCTGCGGTTTCCTCCAAAGTGCCGGCCTGCGCTTCGGTCCGATGCGCCATTTCCTCGGCGGAGGCGCGCTGCTCTTCGGAAAACTTGTCGACGTTATGAGCCGCATCCACCACCTCAGACAGCGAATCGCGCAGGTTGACCAGGCTGCGATTGAAATTCTCGCGCAGCGTTTCGTAGTGCTCCGCAAAAGGTTGTTGGATGTCGCAGGCCAGGTTGCCGCGCTGCAACTCGGCCAGGGCGCCGCTCATCTCCTCGACAACCGCAGCGGTCTGTTTTGCGGCCTCTTCTTCGCGCTCGGCGGCCTCATCCGCGATCAGCAGCTTGTCGCGGAACATATCCAGACTCCGGGCCAGATCGCCCAGCTCATCACCACGGCCACGGCCGCTGATTTCACTTGCGTAATCTTCGGCAGCCAGCGCATTTGTAGCCTCGCGCAGCGCCAGAATCGGGCGGGTGACATGGCGTGCCGCGACGAAAGACACCACGATAGCAATCAGGACCGAAACCCCGATCATCAGCATCGCCACAAGCCGGATGTCGCGAACCTTTGCAAAAGCTGCCTGTTCTTCGGTCTGTAGCACCAAAGACCAGTCAAAGCCCGCAATGTCCAATGGCCGCACCATGGCAATGATGGGTTTACCAGAGATGGATGTGGCGCCCTCAAACAGACCGCTATCGCCCGCCGCGGCCGCCTTGGTTACGGCGTTCTCCGGCAAGGCATCGCCAATGGCAAACTCCCCTTCGATCACCGAAGTACTGCGTGCGGTGCCGTCGCTGCCAACCAGGAAGATGTTCTGATGCCCATCGACGTCCATGTTGGATGTCAGCGCGGCCACGACTGCAGCGCTTGAAATCTGAACCGCCATCACGCCGATGACTTCTTTTTTCTTGTTGAATACCGGCACCGCCATAAAGGCACCTGCACCGCCGCCGCCCGGCGCATAGGTCGCAAAATCAGCGGTCACAACCTGACCTTCCTCGGCGTTGAGCGCTGCGCTGAACACTTTGCCTAGGCCGCTTTCGGCATTCTCGCCCGAACCGAATTGCTGAATGAAGTCTTCGCGTTTCTTTACCGAATACATCAGCTGGCCGGATGCGTTCAGAAGATAGAGATCCTCATAACCGTTGACCTCCAGCGACTGCAGGAAAGTCGGGTGATAGGTCGCATGGGACTGGCTGTAATAGGAGCCATCGCCCGGATCGCTCAGCAGATGACGTTCGTTCGCCGCGTTGGGGTTTTCCTCGATGTAGTGACGCCGCAGGAACCCAACCGGCTCTTCTTCGATCATCGTGTAGACGCGGTCGAAGTTGCTGATGGCCCGGAATACCGTTGGCTGCGACGCGTTGATCGACAAGTCGCGGCGCGCGGCCTCCATCATGAAGCTCAACGCCTGCTCACCGGAACGGGCGGTGGTCGCTTTCGACGCATAAACGAAATCGCGAATGCTCTTCTCCGCCATCGAATAGACGAGGAATGAGACTGTCACCAGAAACGTTGCCGTCAAGGCCACCATAATCAGGGGCAATTTCAGCTTGAGCGAGAGTTTCGGGGCCTTGGGCATGACGCGCATGTCTCCTCTTAAAAGTGCCGATTCTGTCGCAAGGCGACCGAATAGCCTAAGAGATAGCCAGACAATTCCTTCTATTTCGTTCACGTTCGGTTTGCGAACAACTGTGGAAAAAACAACGCCGCGCCTTTCGGCACGGCGAAAACGACAATAGATGCAGACGGTTGTGTCAGAAGCGATCCGCTGCAAAGGCAGAGAGGTCGATGGCGGGCCGACGCGCCTCGACCAGATCCGCGACTAGCTCGGCCGTGGCCGCCGATTGTGTCAGGCCGACATGGCCATGGCCAAAGGCATAGATCACGCGCGAGTCACGGGTGGCGGTACCGATCACTGGCAGGCTATCGGGCAATGAGGGGCGATAACCCATCCACTGGGTGCCATTGGCCGTGTCCAGTTCGGGCATGAACTGCGCGGCCTTTGCCAGGAGCGTGTCCGCGCGTTTGAAATTCGCAGGCAGTTTCAGCCCGCCCAGTTCGACCGCGCCGCCAACACGGACTCCCCCGCGAATCCGGCTCACCACAAAGCCATGTCGGCTGAAGGTAATATGCGTGCGCAGATCAAAACACCCCGCCGGCAGGGTCGTATTATAGCCGCGCTCGGTTTCCAGCGGCAGCCGGTCCCCCAGCCTGCGTGCCAGGTGATGTGACCAGGCACCGGCGGCTATCACGACATGATCCGCCAAGAGCGGCTCGCTCTCTGTCATGATGCGAATGCCATCGTCGCCGGTCTCCAGATCGCGCACATCGCCCTTGCGAAACTGGCCACCTCGCGCTGTGAAGGCCTGAAACAGATGCTCAACCCAGGCCTTGGGATCGCAGGTGTTCATCCAGTCGGGCGTAAACCCTGCATGGGTAAACCGGGAGCTGAGACCGGGTTGGATCTCGGCGATTTCAGCCGGGCTGTGGAGCAGAGAAAACCGGATGCCGTGATCACGGCGCAGCTGCCAGCCGTATTGGCTGGCCGCAAACTCGGCCTCGGATTCATATAGCTGCAGGGCGCCTTCGCGCTGGATCATCGCTTCGCCGCCGGTATCGGAGATCTGGCGTTCCGTCGCGGCCTTGGCAAGGTGCATCAGAGCGGCCTGGGCCTTTACCACGGCCTGATAACGATCCCGCCAGCTGGCCCGCCAGAAGCGGATCAACCATGGCGTCAGCTGCAGCGCGTAGGCAGGCGGCACAGACAGCGGGCCAAGCGGATCAAGGAGCCAGCCCGGCGCCTTTTTCATGATGCCGGGCGTCGCAAGCGGCTCAACATCGGTGAAGGCAAAGGCCCCGGCGTTGCCTGCGGAGGTTTCCTCGGCCACGCCCTTGCGATCCAGCAGGACAACCTGCCCGCCGCTGGCTGCAAGCTCGCTTTGCAACCGCAGAGCCGTGCTGACACCCACGACACCTGCACCGATAACCACAACCGTCTTTGTCATCTGCCCCCCATTCGTGACTGTGGCGAGGCCCCCGCCCCGCCACCTGCTAACCGGCGTTACGCCAAGGTATAGGCAGTTTTGACTTTTGTATAAAAGTCTTTCGCATGGCTGCCCTGCTCGCGGGCACCAAAACTGGACCCTTTGGTGCCGCCAAATGGAACGTGATAATCCACCCCGGCGGTCGGAAGATTCACCATCGCCATGCCGACCTCGACATTGGCCTTGAAATGCGTCGCATATTTGAGCGATCCGGTGCAAATCCCTGCGCTGAGACCAAACGGTGTGTCATTGGCAACCATCAGCGCCTCGTCATAGTCGGCAACGCGAATAACCGATGCCAGCGGGCCAAAGACCTCTTCCTGATTGATGCGCATCTCGTTCGAGGTCTCGGTCACCAGAGCAGGCGAAAGATAAAATCCCTTGGTGCTGCGCTGAAGCGTCTGGCCTCCGAGCACCCGCCCGCCTTCGCTGGCGGCGACATCTATATAGTAGAGATCCTTCTCCAGCTGCCGCTCATCCACAACCGGACCAATCTGGGTCTCCTGATCCAGCGCATTGCCGACCCGAAGATCTGTCATCCGCTGGCCCAGAGCCGCGACAAAACGGTCGTGGATGCCTTCGGTCACGATCAGCCGCGAAGAGGCCGTGCAGCGCTGACCGGTGGAGAAGAACGCGCCATTGAGGCTGGCCTCGACCGCGGTCTCCAGATCGGCATCATCCAGCACCACCATTGGGTTTTTGCCACCCATTTCCAGCTGCAGCTTTTTGCGCTGCGCGCCGCAGGCAGCCGCAATGGCGCTGCCGGTCTCAACCGAACCGGTAAAGGAGACAGCATCAACATCACGGCTGTCCACAAGCCGCTGACCAACGGTGCTGCCGGTGCCAAAGACGATGTTGAAGACACCATCGGGCAAACCGGAGCGGTTGATGATCTCGGCCAGCGCATGGGCGCAACCCGGTGTCAGTTCGGCCGGTTTCAGAACAACCGCATTGCCATAGGCCAGTGCCGGGGCGACTTTCCAGGCCGGGATGGCGATGGGGAAGTTCCAGGGCGTGATGAGGCCGACAACCCCGACCGGAGAGCGGGTCACTTCGACACCGACGCCGGGGCGAACCGAGGCAAGTATCTCACCCGCCTGGCGCAGCGTTTCACCCGCGAAGAACTTGAAAATCTGCCCGGCCCGCGCCGCCTCGCCGATGCCTTCGGGCAGCGTCTTGCCTTCTTCGCGCGACAGCAGCCGACCCAGTTCGGCCTTGCGGGCCAGGATTTCGGTGCCGATGGCGTCCAATACATCAAATCGCTGTTGCGGCGTGCTGGCGGCCCAGCTCGGGGCGGCGGCCTTCGCCGCGGCAATCGCGCGATCCATGTCTTCGGCCTGGCTGTTGGCGGCGTAGCCCAACATGTCCTGCGTGTCGGACGGGTTGATATTGGCGCTGGCGGCGGCGGTCTCCGACCAGTCGCCGGCGATCAGGTTGCGATAGTCCATCAAAATACCTCTTGGGTGGTGATCCCCGCCCGATAGGGGTCTGCGGGATCAAAGTTCAAAACTGTGTCTCCGGTCACAAAGGCCGTGCCGGTTATGGTCGCAATCACTCCGCCGCTGGAGCCTCTGCGGTATTGCAGCGAATAGGTGCTGCCGATCACGCTTTCCTGAATCCAGGTCACGCCGGGCGCCAGATCGCCATCACCAGCAAGGCAGGCCAGTTTCGCCGCCGAACCGGTGCCACAGGGCGAGCGGTCATAGGCTGTTCCCGGGCAAAGCACGAAGTTGCGTGCATGCCCTTCGGAGGTCAGCGGTGGCGCGACATACTCGACGTGGTCGATCATGGCGCCGTCGCGCCCGGTGATCCCCTGCTCGGCCAAGGCAAGCCGCAAGGCAACGGCCCGCGCGGTCAGCTGGTCGATATGAGCCAAAGTGAGCGGCGCCGGTGCATCGGAGGTCAGGAAGAACCAGTTTCCACCCCAGGCGATATCGCCCGTGACGGGGCCTTGATCTGGCACCTCGACCACGACGTTGGCGCGATAGCGGTAGCTCTCGACATTTTCGACAGCGGCGCGATTGGCGGACTGCAAATGGACGCCGACGGTCCCAACCGGCGTTTCGATATGGTGTCGGCCCAGATCAAGGCGCCCGAGATGATGCAGGCTCACTGCGGTTCCTATGGTGGCATGGCCACACATGCCCAAGGGTCCGACCGGGTTGAAATAGATGACACCGACGGCGCAGCCGGGATCTGTCGGCGGCACCAGCAGGGCACCAACGATGGCGTCGTGACCACGAGGCTCCGACAGCACCGATGTGCAAAAGCTCCGATGCTCGCGGAACAGGCGCTCGGCCCGCTCCGCCAGTGATCCACTGCCAAGGTCCGGCCCGCCCGAGAGGATCAGACGGGTCGGCTCTCCAGCGGTATGGCTGTCGATTACCCGCATAGCGCCGCAACATCGGGTTGCTGGCTCCAGTCGGCGTACCAGCTGCAGAAGAGGTCATATTGCGCTTCGACATAGGCTTTCTGGCTGGCGCTGAGCCGGTCGCTTTCGTTGAAGTGCAGCTGGTATTCGCTGTCGCCGTTCAGCACCATCAGGTGCTTGTAGTAGAGAACCAGATCCGCACCTTCGTCGAAGGAGGACAGCACCGCCAGTGCAGCTTCCAGTTCAAGCGCCTGCCGACGGGCTGTTGCATTGCCCTTGGCCGCCAACTGGCAAAGCGAAACAAGATGCAGCACCTCAGCAGGCAGCGCATTGCCGATCCCGGTGATCGCGCCCCCGGCCCCACAGTTCACATAGCCGTGGAACACGGTGGTATCGACGCCGATCATCAGGGTAACGCTGCTGTCCTGCGAGGTGATGTTCTCGGCTGCATACCGCAGGTCCTCAGCGCCGCCGAATTCCTTGAATCCGATCAGGTTCGGATGGTCACGACGCAGGTCAAAGAACAGATCAGCGCGCGTAGCGAACCCATAATAGGGGCTGTTGTAGATCACCGCAGGCAGCGTGGGTGCGGCAGAGAGCACGGCCGCGAAATGGTCGCGCTGCGCAGCCACGGAACTGCCGCGCGACAGAACGCGCGGGATCACCATCAGACCGGCGGCCCCGACCTCGGCGGCATGAGCGGCATGGGCAGCGGCCTGCGCCGTATTGACAGCGCCAGTACCGACGATAGTCGGCACGCCAGCGGCAACCAATCGGGCAACGCCTTCCATCCGCTCGGCATCGCTGATCAGTGGCCAGTCTCCCATCGATCCGCAATAGACCACCGCCGACATGCCCTTCGAAATCAGCTCCTGCCCCTTTTTGACCAGCGCATCGAAGTCCGGTCGGCGGTCGGCTGTGCAGGGAGTCATCAGGGCCGGGATACAGCCGGAGAATACGGGGTGTGTCATTGTTGGATCCTCTTCAATGGATATGAACCCGAGGGTGCTGGCTCTCGGCGCTATGCATCATTGCATAATACATATTGGATCCAATATTCAATATGATATTTATCTGCACTTTCCCCGCAATGACGATCAAGGGTATAAACCGGACAAGGAGCGAAGATATGAAGTTGAAATCCGTTGATATATCCAAGACCGCGTCTGCCTCGACGATCGTCTTTGACGCCCTGCGCAAGGCGATTATCGAAGGTGACCTGAAGGAAGGTGAGCCGCTGCGGCAGGATGAGATTGCCCAGATGTTCAACACCAGCCGAATCCCCGTGCGCGAAGCGATTTCCAGACTTGAGGAACAGGGCCTGGTCAAAACCCAGCGCTACAAGGGCGCTGTCGTCTCAGGCCTGTCGGCGCAGGAAGCCAAGGAGATTTTCGATTTCCGAGCGGTTCTGGAATCGGAGGTGATCCGCCGTGCTGTCCCGCGGATGTCACCTTTGGCGCTGGCCAATGCCAAGGCCTGCCTGGAAGCGTTCTCGCAGTCGGAAGATCCGATGACCTGGGGCGAGTTGAACCGGGATTTCCACTCCACACTCTATCGAGAGAGCGGGTTGCAATACCACATGGATGTGATCGACAATGCGATGGACCGCGTTGACAGCTACCTGAGGGCGCAGCTGGTGCTGACCAATGGTAACGAACGG
This sequence comes from Phaeobacter sp. JH20_29, assembly GCF_048056175.1. NCBI lineage: Bacteria > Pseudomonadati > Pseudomonadota > Alphaproteobacteria > Rhodobacterales > Roseobacteraceae > Phaeobacter > Phaeobacter sp. JH20_29. The sequence continues at coordinate 5,981 of NZ_JAYMWO010000018.1, read as the reverse complement.
GCCAATCGTGAGCACATCGCTATCTGGGAGGCCTGTGTTGCAGGCGACGCTGACCTTGCAGCGGCGCTCACACGCGACCACATCACCGGCTCCTGCGAAACGCTGCTGCAACGATTGGAGGATTTCGGCTAAGCGCCCGGAGCCGCCGCAATCTCCCTTAAGACGTCTTGAGCGCCTTCTTGCGACGCCGCCGCTCGGATAAAATGAAGCCCAGCACCGACCAGGGATGCTTCAAGGCCGATTTGTCCAGTTTCCGCAACCCGCCCTTCAGATAGGTGCGGCGAAGTTGCCGTTCCTCAAGTCGGCTGCGGATGGCCTCGAGAATCGGGTCACCTTCGGTCAGACCGAAAGCCTGCGCATCGGACAGGCGCTGGCGCAAAAGCGAAACCTCGCGGCCGACCTCTGCCAGACGTTTTTTTCGAAAAGCCTCGGCATCTGTGATGGATTGCTGCGTGCTGGTCTGCCCCATACCGACCCGATAGATGATAAGATCTTCGTCGATGAATGCGACGCGCCCCTCCAGCGCAGCACGGAACCCAAGCACAAGGTCCTCGTAGCAGTCTGCATATTGGATCGGACCATACTTGCGGAAGAGATCCTTGTGCCAGGCACAGGTCGCCCCAAGGAACAACTGCATTGAACAGGCCGCGGACATGGCATCGGTCCGGGTGTAGAATGTTGCCTTGGCATAGGTTTTGGGCATCGGTTTGCCGTCCAATGTCTCGACCTGGCCGTGCGAGAAGACCAGAAGCGGATCGTCACGCTCAAAGACTTCAATGGTCCGTGCCACGCGTCCCGGAAGAGAGATATCATCGCCGGACGCGGCAATGATGACGTCACCTGTACTCAGGTTGAAGCATCGTTCGATATGTTTGTTGACGCCCAGGTTCTGCGGGTTCTTGTTAAGCACAACGGAATGTGGCCCGGAGTAATCGGCGACCAGCGCCTCCATCGCCTCAAAGGTGCCATCCTGCGAACAATCGTCCGACAGCAGAATCTCGATAGGATCGCAGTCTTGTGCCAGCACGGCCTCAACCGCCTCTTTCACATAGTCCCGCTGATTGTAGGTAAGAAGCACAACTGAGTAGCTGTATCTGTTCATTTCAACCCAATCCAACCTGCACGCACGCGCAGAAAATCCATTGCTGTTGCCCCTGCGGGTCTCAGGCCTGTCTTACCACCTGGACGCCGACGCCGTTAGACCACCAATACTGCAGTTTGCAAGAAGGAGCCATGCCCGACAGCTGCGGTTGCCCGTGTGCGCAGCCAATGACACTGCCTGCCCGCTGGCACCGCAATCGAGTGATCCCGGCGGTCTTCTGGCGGTTACAGCCACGTAGGCCAAGTTCCGCAATGCAGGCGCGGCATGCGCCAATTCGATTGATCGGAGATGACAATATGGTAGACAGCTGTGCCAATAGACCAGACTGGATCGCTCTTATTCGATGATAGATCCGACGTTTGCTCCGATCAGCTGCCAAAGCCGGTCGTTGCCACAAGACCGGAGTACGGATTTGCCACTCAGCGACTGCAAATTTATCGACTTGCCCAAGATCGAAGATGCCCGCGGCAACCTGACATTTGTCGAAGGGATGAACCACATCCCGTTTGATATCAAACGCGTCTATTACCTCTACGATGTACCGGGCGGATCGGATCGCGGCGCGCATGCGCACAAGGGTCTGCACCAGTTCATGATCGCGATGTCCGGCAGCTTTGACGTTGTTCTGGATGACGGGTTCGACAAGAAACGCTTTCATCTGAACCGCTCATATTTCGGCATCTACATCTGCCCGATGATGTGGCGATATCTCGATAACTTCTCCTCCGGTGCGGTCTGCATGGTGATGGCATCCGCGCCTTATGACGAAAGCGATTATATTCGCGACTACACCGACTTCCGGCAGGCTGTGGGGGCAACGTGATGCAGGTTCCGTTTCTCGATCTGAAAGCGGCCTATGATGAGCTGGCAGAGCGCAGCGAACCCCGGATGCTGGAGAGCCTGCGCTCCGGCTGGTATATCCTCGGCCCGGATGTTGCCGGGTTCGAGCAGGCGTTTGCCCGCTACTGCGGCGTCTCACATGCGCTTGGTGTTGCGAACGGGCTGGATGCCTTGCGCCTGGCACTTGTGGCGCTGGAAATCGGGCCGGGAGATCGGGTGCTGGTTCCCTCCAACACCTATATCGCCACCTGGCTGGCAGTATCGCAATGTGGCGCGATTCCGGTACCGGTGGAGCCTGATCCGGCAACCCATAATATCACGGCTGACGGCATACGCGCCGCCATGGTGCCCGGCGCCAAGGCGGTTATTCCCGTTCACCTATATGGCCAGCCCGCAGACATGACCGCGATCATGGCGGTTGCCCGCGAATTGGGGCTGAAGGTGATCGAGGACGCCGCGCAGGCGCATGGCGCGCGCTGGGACGGACGCTCCATCGGCGGAACCGGTGATATCGTCTGCTGGAGTTTTTATCCGGGGAAGAACCTCGGAGCATTGGGAGACGGCGGCGCGGTCACCACCAATGACGATGCACTGGCCGACCGGCTATCGCTGCTGCGCAATTACGGGTCTCACGAAAAATACCGCAATGAGGTTGCAGGGTTCAACAGCCGCCTCGATCCGGTTCAGGCCAGCTTCCTGACCGTGAAGCTGGCGGTGCTGGACGACTGGAACGCACGGCGGGCGCAGATCGCCGCGCGCTACCTGTCGGAATTGTGCGATCTTGGCATTGCGCTGCCCAATGTCGCGGCCAAGGCCGATCCCGTCTGGCATCTGTTTGTGGTGCGGCACCCGGACCGGAACCGGCTGGCGAAAGATCTGGCCGAGGCCGGCGTCCAGACCCTGGTGCATTATCCGATCCCGCCACATGCGCAGGCAGCTTATGCTTCCTTGGGTCTGACGGATTCGATGCTGCCACTGGCAACTCAGCTGGCCCGGGAGGTGATCAGCCTGCCCATCGGCCCGCATCAAAGCCACGCGCAGACCGATCATGTGATCAGCTGCCTCAGGCGGCTGGCCTGACCCCTGCCCCCTGCCCGGGTCAGAGCATGGTGCCATCAGGGATCTATCGGCTGGAAAGCATTGTCGAGATGATCGACCACCTCAACCCTTGCCGGGCTGCGCAGGAGCTTTGCGTATTTGTATTTGAAGGCACCGCTGGACAGTTCCACAATCCGCCCGGCCACCCAGCCGGGGTCAAGCATGGTCGATGTGTCTTCCGTGGTGCCGTCCCAGAAATTCGTACGTATCGCTGACGGAGCGACGACCAGCACCTTGCCGATCCCCTCGCTGCGCACCAGCGCCGCGCCCAACATGCCAAGACCGGCCTTGGTCGCGCAGTAGGCAGGCATTCCCGCCTGCGGTATATACTGTGAGCTTGAGGTGATCAGCATCAGTTTGAGCGGTCCGGATGCCTGCCGGACCAGTCGCTGGATCAGCATCATAGGCCCCAGCAATCCGACATTGGTCATCTGCGCAAGCGCGGCATCCTCTAGCGAGGCAATCGTCCCCTGCTGCAAAAAGCCCGCGCAATAGATCAGGGTCTGCACATCTCCGACCTGCCGCGCCAACCGATCCAGTTCCGTGATCAGATCGCTGGAATCCTCAGTCACCGAAAGTGCATGAAACCGTACGCCGCTGCAGCCCGGATCGGCCCGTCCGGTGATGGTGACCCGGTGTCCCTCGGCAACGTAGTGCCGCGCCAGTGCTAGACCGACGCCAGAGCTTCCGCCGACAATCAGAATGTTCTTCTTCACAGTCACCTCGCCCCCGCATCCACGAGGCAACTGATAGCCCTGCCCAGGAACATCCGCAACATCGCCTGCGACGCCGTCGCCGATCGACACAGAGGCAGGATTCAAGGCGGATCCCAGCCCGCAACCGCTTGCGATGAACATCTGCCGGAGCCGCGGAAACCATTGTCAGGCAGCGGCCAAATCCACGCTGGAGGCTGTACTCCCTGCCACTTGGAGCGGCGGTTTGGGCCCGATTTGGCCGTTTCAACTAAACTTTAAGCACCATCTTCTAATTTAGTCGCTCAGATCTGGACGGCTCCAGCACCGGTACAAACAACGCGTCTTGCGTATCGTACAGTAACCCGAGGTGAAAATTGGTAACTAGAACAATCGAATCGTTTTACCTCGGAACGTTTTCCGATCTGGATCCAAACGAAGCCAACTTTGCATCTGAAAACTCCTCCATCCTGGTTGGCGCCACGTTCGGCAGCTCGGGCGCGCCGCTTTATGACAACATCGACAGCCTCACAGTAAACGACCTCAACAGTGACGGGCAGCTCCTTGAGAACGACAACGGACAAAGCGCCGATCAGCTGATCTATGGCGGAATATCCTCCGATATCGACAGCGCCATCGACTACAATGTCCTTGTCACCTATTCCGATGGCACCACGGCTACGACGCAGATGCTGATCCTGCAGGATACATCAGGTCGGGTGTTCCTTAATCCCTACAGAGAAGGTGACCCTGCCAACAACGTTCTCGACGACAAGCCGATCGAATCCATTCAGCTCACGTCAGTCATCGGTGACAACTACTCCTTTGCCTTTGCCGACCTCGAACAGGATGCCTTTATCGACGGCACGGTCGACGGCACCGCAGGGAATGACAGCATCGGCGCCAGCTATATCGATGCCGACGGCACCCAGATGAACGCCTATGGCGGCGACGATACCGTGGATGCTGGAGCGGGCGACGATACAATCTATGCCGTAGCCGGCAACGACAGCATCGTCGCGGGCGCGGGCAACGATATCGTCTACGGCGGAAGCGGCAGCGATACCCTGATCGGCGGAGACGGCAAAGACACGATCTACGGCGGAACCGAGGCCGACCTGATGACTGGCGGCGCAGGCGACGACGTCTTTGTCACAGGTGCTGGCGATACAGCACAGGGCGGGACCGGCGACGATACCTTCTATAACTATGCACCAGAAGGCATAGGCGGCACGATCAGCATCATCGGTGGCGAAGGGGACGAAGACGGGAATGGCGACTGGCTACGACTGACGTTTGAGGACGGCGGCGCCTGGGAAAACGATCCGCTTACCGTCACGCTAACCAGTAGCGAGGCCGGTTCCGTGACCGGTGGCAGTTCGACCATCAATTTCTCCGAGATTGAATTCATCTCCACAGGCCTTGGAAACGACACCATCGACCTGTCGAGTGGCAGCACCGGCATGCGGATTGATGCCTCATCTGGGGATGACAGCGTGACCGGCGGCACCGGCGCCGACACAATTGATGGCGGTAGCGGCAACGACGTTCTGGGCGGCGGTGCCGGGGCCGACACAATCGATGGCGGTACAGGCGACGACGTGCTGGACGGCGGCGGCGGCGCCGACACAATCGATGGCGGCAGCGGCAATGATACGCTTCTGGCCAATTTCGGCGCCGACACCTTTATCGGAGGTGCCGGGATTGATACCTACGATATCGTCAATTCTGATGCGTCGTATGTCAACTTCATCATCGATCTCACGACCGGTACGGACCAGCACGGCAACACCTATAGCGGGATTGAGAACATCCTTGGCGGCACCGCCAATGACAGCCTGACCGGCGACGGCGCCAATAACCTGCTGGACGGCGGCGCGGGCGCGGACACGATTTCGGGCGGCACTGGCGCTGATAGCCTGTCGGGCGGGGACGATGCCGACACGTTTGTGGTCGAGGACGGCTTTGGCGCGGACACGATCATCGGCGGCGAAGGGGTCACCACCGGCACGGATTACGACACCATCGACCTTTCCGCCGTGACCAACCCGGTCACCGTGACCTTCACCGGCTCCGGCGCGGGCACGATAAGCGACGGAACAAGCACGCTCAGCTTCTCGCAGATCGAGCGGCTGATCCTGGGCGCCTCAGCCGATGTGGTGGATATTACCAGCGACACAGGCGGGATCGAGATTATCGCAGGCGGCGGCAACGACACCGTGACCGGCGGATCCGGGAACGATACAATC
>NZ_JAYMWO010000017.1:0-95127 GCF_048056175.1 Phaeobacter sp. JH20_29 | reverse complement strand
GGGACCATGGCACATAGGCTTGATTTCTAATTGATTCTGTGTCCCTGCAGACTTGCCGAGTTGCCACCGGGAGAAGGTCTATGAAGTTCGATATCTATCCGCACTCTAGGAAGGCCCTGAGTGCAATCACGGGCCAGCTAGGACTGCAGCAGGACAATTGGGACGACTTCGATTTCAAGACTACGTACGGCCTCTATTACCAGCCATCAAAGAGCTCTGACCTTCTTTATGTCGGTGGCGTGAAGATCTTGAAACTGGGACAAAAGGAAGGCGAGCCTCTCCAAATTGAGCAGCCATTTGACCGACTTGATGACCAATGGTGTTCGGTTGGCGCCGATCTCGATTACTACGAGCGGCTCTCAACAATCGACGACGATGATCGAAACGAGATTCTGACAGCGCTCCGCGATGTCGTGGCCAATCCAGCTCTCATTCCAGAATTTCAAAACGAGCTTGGTTGGCGAAAGTCACTCTTCCGAGACAATTCACGATGGGATCGCTTCCTTGATGATGCGACCGCCGTCCACAATAAAGACTTCTCCAAACTCGCCAACCTTGAAACACCATTCTCGTTCAGGCCAAATGATGCTTCGGACGTGCTGCCCCTGAAATTCTCCGCGCCGCCCGTCCCGAACTACTACCAAGAGATGAGAAAGCTTGGCCCGAGTGAGAAAGAGGTTCTCTTGCCTCAACGTATCGTCGCCTTAATCGGGCGAAACGGCTCCGGAAAAAGCACGCTTCTTTCACGACTCTCGCATGTTGCATTTGCGTCCGGATCAGCTCGCGAACAAAAAACGATACGAGACCTCGGCGCGTTTGATCCTCCCGAGATTAACTTCTCCCGCATCATTACGATATCCTACAGTGCCTTCGACAGCTTTGATGTTCCGGGGCTTGACGGAAGGGACCGCGTTCAGGTTGCCAAGGATATAGCGGCGGGTCAGGGCCGGTTCGCCTATTGCGGTCTCCGCGATATTTCCGCCGAAACTGAGGAGCGCGAAAACAGTGAAATAAGCACTGTGTTTCAAACATCCGCACCTCAAGCAATCACACGCCTAAAGCCGATTGAAGCACTCGCCTCTGAGTTTGAGAGATATGTCACCATGATCAACAGTGGAGGGCGCCGAGCTCTGTTTCTCTCGGCGCTTGAACCTTTGTTGTCTGAGCCGTCCTTCGCTCAGCGTGGCGAACAGGGTGAAGCAGAATTCATAATGAATGAGCCAATGAATTCGTTTCTGAGCTGGAGTACGGGCCATAAGATTGCACTGCATGTGGTTGCGTCACTTACTGCACGCGCCGCACGAAAGTCATTGATCCTATTCGACGAACCAGAAATGCATCTTCATCCGCCACTCGTCGCCGCTCTCATGCAGGCAATCAGAATCATCCTCGAAGAAGTCAATGCCTTCTGCGTCGTGGCGACCCATTCACCAGTTGTCGTACAGGAGACCCTCGCTCGCCACGTCCGCATTGTGACGCGTGCCGGTGACACCCTTCATTTCAGGCAACCTAAGCTCGAGACGTTCGGCGAAAACGTCGGTCTCCTAACATATGACATTTTCGGCCTTGTGGCATCATCAACCGACTTCCACGAGGTACTCGACCTTCTGGTCGATGGCGACTTGAGCTATGAGGAAATCGACAATCTTTTCACGCCGGCATTAAGTGGCCAAGCCCGAGGTTACGTACTTTCTAAGTTCGCAGGACGTACCAAACAAAAATGAAAAACCTGCCACGCCCACCAAAGACGACTGCAAGAGATGACCTCGAAACTGTACTGTACACCTACAATTATAAGGGTGAGGTGCGGGGCTATGCTCCAACGCGTGGTGAGATTGATGCGATCCTTGCAGTTTATGACCTGTATGATCAGTCCTTGGGAGCGCCTTCCGATGCTCTGAAAGGGCCGGGTCTTGCTCCAGCCCTTAACAGCGCGATTAGGCACGCCTATCCACAGACGTATGAGAATGGAAAGATTCCCCATATTCGGGAAACTGCGTTTGAGAATGTTGATCTCTGCCCGATTTGTGGCGTAGATCCTCCAGTCGAGCTTGACCACCATCTTCCCAAGTCGGTCTTTGAGCCACTTTCGCTATATGCTTGGAACTTGGTTCCGTTATGCGAGGCCTGCAACAAAGCCAAGCTTGCCAAAGACGCAGGAAATTTCGTCCACGCCTACTTCGACATAGTGCCGGATGAGCAGTTTCTTCAGGTCGACGTTTCAATCGAAGATGGAGGGTTGATCACTAAATATTCGATCGACGAAAATGCCCAGCTCGCGGCTCCGCTTCTCGCAAAGCTCAAATTTCAAATGGAAGCTCTATCTCTCAATACTAGGTTCCAAAAGGATGTGAATACCAACCTTGTGGCCCACACGACCGGCCTACACATGGCTGCAGAATTCGGTGGTGGCGATGGGGTCAAGCGTTATCTTGGAAAGCAAGCTTCCATCGAAACCGATGCGTTCCATCGCAACCACTGGCGACCGGTGCTTTTAAACGCACTCGTAAACCATGACGAATTTTGCAACGGCGGGTTCAAAGATGTCCTACCAGATGGACAAGCTGGTGCGGTTGCCGGCAACCTGGCGACGAAGGAACCGGCGGAGGAAATCTGACAGTTTACCTGCGTACGGTCTCACCCATGCAACTTCCATCCTTTTGGGAGTATCGAAAAGGCCGAGCCTGGTTTGCAATCTTTGCGCAGTTAAGGACGCTGAGGCGCGGGTGCAGCCATTGGGCAGCGGTTCAGGTGTTAACCTGGCGCTCGGCGTCACGTAACCGGTTTTTCAGCGCAACCAAAATGACTTCCTCGATGTCGTGAACACGCATCCCGTGATCACAAGCGAGCCTATCTACCAGGTTGGCGATCTCTGGGTTCTTTGGACCGTATATCGGCCAATCATGCAGCTCATGTACGTCCGGATGCGTGGGGTTGACCATTCTTGTTGCCTCCATTCTTGTATCGCCAGCATTGGCTTGATCGAACACTAGCGCTTGCCCTGCTTCACTTTTCCCAAAGCCCTCGTTTTCTTAGGACACTGCGCGCTTTCTCCCACGAAACTCCCGCCGCATCCGCGCATCGTTTAGCTGATCGCGTTTTCAGATATGTGCATACGATCAACTCTTCGTCACATTTCTTGTTGGAGTTTCGAGGCCGAACTTTACGCCCTGCCTGCTTGATCCACCTTGAAATCGTATCGCATCCAGATCCATGCTGCTCGTGCAGTTCGCGAATGGACCGCCCTGCGTCCCATTCTCTTGCGATCTCTTCACGAATGTCGATACCTGCCGTGGCTAAGGCTTTCACGGCATCGCGGCGACCTCGCCCAAGGGCCTGAGCAACGCGATCCAGAGACCGCAAATCCTCAAACAACCGCTTGATCTGATTCAGCTCTGGCAATGGAGGTTCCGCGCCTCGGAGCCGCGACTTGGGCTGAGGTCGAATAATCTCTGAGCCAGTGCTTCTGGTTGTGCTGGTAGATTTCTTATTTTCGGAGGGACACGCCGCACTCGAAGTCTGCATCGCCTTTTGCCGTGCAAGCTTCCTGCGAGACACCCGAAGCGGACGACGAAACTTTTCAAAATCGGCAATAGTCTTCTGCGCGGCCTCGACTTGCTTTCGAGCTTCCTGAAGCTGCCTTTCCTGTTCTTCTGTAAGCCATGCCATCAGCGTCGCCCCTTTCGCGAATATCATTCCCTCGAAACCTTCCGATGCAAAGCCGCGTGCCCCCTTGCTTGCCCAGACTCTCGGTTTGACCGGTGAAACAGGCAATCAAAACCTGAGAAACGGCTCACGATGACGAAGAAATGTTGCGCAACGAATCAATCTTCGAATCACTGTGAGAGGGGTAAGTACGGAGACTAAGGACTTGCATCAGACCATGAACGTTGATCTGCATAATCACGAGCAACTGAAGTGCAGGCTCCGGCAAGCCGGATCGAGCATGGCGGAAATTGCTCGCACGCTCGGCATCGCGCAGAGCAGCGTGACCGTAGTCAGCCAAGGCTATCGTCGATCTCACCGCGTACAGTCAGCAATAGCGAACCAGCTTGGAACCACTCCACAAGAGCTTTTCCCCGACCGTTACCCGGCAGAGGAGGACAGCGAGGCAAACAAAACCTGACATCGGGAAATAAAAGGACCCTCCTGCGCGAACAGGAAGGCCTTTTGAATAAATGTCGTTGGTCGCGACCCCTTATTCATCCCTTGAGTCTCACGAAAAGTCAACCTGCCGGGGCGTCTCTCGGCAGGGCTGCTCAACTCATCTCAAATATAGGGGGATGTCGCCCCGCACCTGCTCCGATCCGCATGGGTCGGCGTCCAGGTGAGGTGCGCTCCAATCATCATGAACGACAATCTGATCTACCGCGGGCCGGAGCCGAGCCACGCGACACGTATACCTGCACGCCGGTCCAAGGGCAGCCTGCGCGGCTCGATGGTTGCCATGCTACCTGGCTTCCAGCGCCCGCGCGTCATCTACTTCGAGAGCGCGCTCGAATACGCCTTTCTTTGCCTGATGCTGGTGCGAGATGACGTGCACCATATTCGGGAACAGCCACCAGCGATCTCATACGTAGGTGCCGAAGGCCAGTCGGCGCAGCATGTCTTCGACTTCCTCGTCACAAAAAAGGATGGTGAGCGTGTCGCGGTGGCGATCAAACCCATGCAACGTGCCCTGAAGCTGAATTTTGCGTCGGAGCTCGAGGCAGTTGCGGCCGCGCTCCCCAAAACCTTTGCGGACCGCATCTCGCTCGTAACCGATCACCACATCGACAAGAGCGCGGCCGCAGAAGCAGCCCGAACACTCGCTTGGGCACGCCCCTCGCTGACGGAGGTGGCCGCATGACCCTTCGTTTCCGTTTCTCAAAAACTGACATGATCACCACGGCGGGCGTCGCCATGCGCCCTCTGGAGATCAACGATGCAGGCGGCACCTTCGAGCGCGTTGGGCAGCCGGGGATCACTGAGGCTTTCTCCCACCAGGAGCTTGCCGAGATGATGCGTCGGCCCGACACGACCTATTTCGCGGGGTATTTTGACCGGGCGGCGCAGCAAATTCGCCGGAGCAAGCCGGTAGAAGTCATCAGCGAACTGCCGGAGAAAGTCAGTCGGCTGGTGATCTGGCGAAAGGCGTTCTGTGACGCTTTCCTCGCCCTCGAAGCCGCGGGCGACATCAAACGCACGCAAGAAGCCTATGACCAAGCCCGAGCACGGCTCGGAGCGGAAACACAGAGGCTTGTCGGCGAAGGTGCCGCTGCTCCCAAGAAAGCACGGCCGGGCGAGGAAATCACGATACGAGGCATTCCCGGCAGCCGAACCGCGTTTCAGTGGGTGCGCGCCTATCAGGCGTCGAGCTATTCGCCCCTCGCGCTCATCCCTGACACCTACCGCTCTGGAAACCGAGACCGGCGCTGGTGTCCCCACGCCGAAGCCCTGATGAACCAGGTCGTGGAAATCTATGCTGACACGCAGCGCCCAACGCGGGTGCAAGCGATCAAGGAAACCCAAGCCCTCTTCAAGGAAGAAAATCGACGACGCGCAGATGCGGGCGCCGCTCCTTTGGCAATTCCGTCTGCTTCGAGCATCCAGCGCCGCCTGGATATGGCAGACCCATTCTACCTCTATGCCAAGCGGCACGGCGCAGCCGCTGCAGCGGCTCATTTCACGCTGTTCAGTAACGGGCCAGACGTTGTCCGCCCGATGGAGCGCGTCGAGATGGACGAGAACCGGCTCGACGTCATCTCTCTTCTGACCCTGACCGGGATTTGGAGCCACCTCCCCCGCGAACGTCAAGAGCGCTTTGAGACCGGACGCCGCTGGCTTTACATCGCAATCGATTGTGCCACTAAATGCGTCGTCTCTATGCGGTTGGCTGAGACCCCCAACTCCGACGACGCGATCCGGGCGCTGCGCGACATCTTCGAGGACAAGACGCACCTTGCTCAAGCAGCGGCATGCGAAAGCACTTGGCACCATCACGGTGGGATAGGAACACTTGTCTCGGATATGGGGCCGGCCTTCGTTTCCGATGATTTTCAGGGAACGGTGAGCTCACTCGCGATCACCGCCCATCTCCCTCCTGCAGGGCGTCCCTGGCTCAGAGGGTTCATCGAGTCATTCTTTCGCACGCTGGGCCATCAGCTCATGCCGTTGCTGGCAGGGCGCACGTTTTTCGATACCGTGGAGCGCGGTGACTATCCCTCAGAAACGCTGGCCTGTCTTTGCGATGACGATCTAATCAAGATTCTGCTTACCTACATCGTTGATATCTACCACAATCAACCGCATGGATCGCTCAAAGGGGAAACGCCGAATGCAGCCTGGGCGCGGCTTGTTTCGATACATGGTACACCGCCGGTTCCTGACGGACTTACCTTACGCAAAGCATTCGGGCGCCCATTGATCCGCAAATTACGTGGCGATGGGGTCATGTTCGCGGGCCTGACCTATAGTTGCGAAGCACTACGAGAAGCCTTTCTTCACTCACCAACACGAGAGGTCGAGATCAGGGCGGATTTACATGACATTGGGTGGATTGCCGTCCGTGTCGGCGCGACCTGGTATCCCGCCATGGCCAACCAACCTGGCTTTGACGGGATCACCTTCGAACAGCTCCGCGAAGGCATACGGTCTGTGCGCCACAAACATAAGCGTGGCGTCGAATTGGATGCCCCCAAGGTACAGCGCGCCATCGAGAGAATTTCCGAAGCCAACCGACGGGCCTTCGCGCTTCGCGAACTGACGCCGTTCCATGTGACTGACGAAGAGGTAGAGCGGTCTCAAGCTGCACTTCACTACCCGATCCGTTCCGACGAAATGCGATTGGGGCAGATTACGCCCAGCACAGATCTGCTCGATGATGCGATTTCCATTGCCCCGCGCAACGGCCAGGACGAAGCGGAAGCGCCGGTCAGCAAACCATCCGATCCGCCAGAACAGCGCGAGCGTCGTAAGCGTTGGAGGTTCGATGATGAAGATTAATCGCATCACCCAAGCTGCTCAGCGTATTGCAGTGTTGAAAGGCCGCTTCATTCACCACGAACGCTACACCCCGCTCGCCGCCAGCTTCGAAATGCTGGTCGAAATGCGACTCGCCGACTTATCGGCTGGCATGGTCAATGAAGCCCACGGGCTCGCTCTCGCGGGGCCATCGGGCGCAGGGAAAAGTGCCGCCATCGAATTTCTGCTGGACGGTCAAATCCGAAGGCTAGCCGACGAAGGCTATGGGAAGACTACGATCATCAGCTTGCGGGTGCCCTCACCCGCAACACTGAAATTCTTGGGGCAGACCCTACTGCGTGCACTCGGTTACCAGATCAGTTCTGAGCGGCAGGCTTGGTACATCTGGGATTTGGTACGCCACCACTTGAAGGAGCGGCGCGTTCTTTTCGTCCATCTCGACGAGGCCCAGGACCTCGCGTCGCGAGGAACCAAACATGAACTCAACGCAGTCGCATCGATGCTCAAGACCTTGATGACGGACAAGGATTGGCCTGTCGGGATCATCCTTTCAGGCACCAACGAATTGGAGGATATCCTGAATCACGATCCCCAGTTGGCAAGGCGGATGAAAACGACACGCTTCGAGAGTCTTTCCCCGGCCGCCCATGGCGAAGACGTCGTCGATCTTCTGGAGAGTTTCTGCGAACGGGCTCAGCTTGATCCTGAAGAAGATGTTCTTGAGCTGACGCATGGAGAGCGTCTCGTGCATGCCGCTGCCAACCAGTTTGGCCTCGTCATCGAGCTCATTCTGGCCGCCATCGAAGACGCCTTGCTTCAAGAACAGAAAACGCTGAACCGAAACAACTTCGTAAGGGCATACCATCTGCGCACGTCCTGCGATCCGGAGTTCAACCCATTCGTCGTGCCAGATTTCCTGCGATTTGACGCACGACAGGTGTTCACACGGGAGAACCGAACATGATGTTCTCAACAATCAAGCCGCTACCGCTGAATGTGAAATTCCATCAAGGGGAAACCGCAACATCACTTGCGTCCCGCCTCGCAAGTCGGAATGGCGTGCCAAGCATGGCCCTGTTCGTCTCCGATTTCGGGATCGACTATCTCGGCCTGACCAACGGGTGCCAAGAAGACTGTGCGCGACTGGCCGCACTAGCTGGTATCGAGCCTGCTGCGCTCCAACGGAGTACGCCAGAGCTTGTCTCTCCCGGCTGGTTCCGGCTAGGGCAGGAGGAAATCAAGTTCACGGCCTTCAGCCGGACAGCTCTTATGGGCTGTCCACATTGCCTGCATGACACCATGAACGATACTGATGCTGCGCACTTCGGGTTATGGCAGCTGACTTCGATCCGGACCTGCGCCACGCACAACTGCCACCTTGTTTCGTTGCCCAAGGCGCCTGGAACAAGGGACAGGTTCGATTTCATCCATCTGATTTCCGGCTTTTCCCCGCCCGAACCGCAGGGTGCAAACGAACGCGACCTGGTCTTCGAACGCTATCTGAGGAACAGGATTGAGGAAGGTCCAGGAAACTCGTGGCTAGACTGTCTGCCTTTTCATGTCGCGGCACAAACCTGTGAAGGGTTCGGGCTGCTGCTGACAAGAGGCGCCAAGGCACGGCGGGAAACAACAACCGCCGCCCAATGGACTGCTGCTGGCACAGCGGGGTTTGAAGTGCTGCGTCACGGGCCCGATGCTTTCAGGCAGAAACTAAAGGACATCCAGCGCGCCCATCCAATCGACAACACGCTCTACCGGACCCGCTACCGCGTCTTCTTCGAATGGCTGCGCCATCGTGACGACGACCCTCAGTTCGATGAGATCCGCGACCTGGTCCGGAAGTTCATCTTCCGCAACTTCCCGATCTCGGAAGGTTCGATCGTCCTGGGCCATCCATGCCCGGAGCAGTACGTTCACTCGCTATCAACTGCACGATCAAGGTACGGCCTGTCTGGCTGGAAGCTTGCCCGGCGATTGGCTTCGATGGGTCTGGCGGAACGGAATGCTTCCGGCCAGGGTTTTGTGCTGAACGCCTATGTGCCTACGGCAATCATCAATGACATCGCGACAGACTTCGACACCCTTATGAACGCGACTGACGCAGGCAAATATCTCGGCGTCGAGCGCTTCATGATGGCCAAACTGACGAAGCCAGGGCTGGTCGAGAAGTACTTCGACGAGAAGAATGCCTCGCCGATGTACCACCCCCGCGATCTTGATGGCTTTCTCGGCAAGTTGAGGACGCGAGCCGATCTTTCATGGACGGACGATCTGCTCGACATCGCGACCGCTTCTCACCGGGTTCGGATACCGACCGAACGGGTGATCGAAATCATCCTGAGAAACCAGATTCCGCTGGGCGTCGCCAACCATGCCACAGCACGTTTCCCAGATTTCCGTGTTTCGCTCGACATGCTGCGTGAGGTCATCGCCACGGATCACGAGGGGACCGTTCGCCCGACCCGTGCCGCCAAGATCCTCGGCATCAACATTCGAACGATACGGAGCCTGATGGACACAGGCGTTCTGAAGTTCCGCGAGGTTGAGGAGCTGAAGAGCGGGCGCATAAGGAGGTACGTCTGCGCCAAGTCAATGGAGCAGTTTTCCAAGAGCCATATCTCGGTAGTCGACCTGGCAGCGAAGAACGGGCGGTTGCCAGGCGTCGAGGCTGTGATCCAGCTTGATCGCGGGGCGAAGCCGCTACCTTTAGATCCACGCGCCAACATGATTTTCAGGCGAAACGACGTTCTTTGAGCTGATCCCAATAGAAACCGGCCAATGCGCCGGCTTTTTCATATCCCGCCAGAGGCAAACCTATCTGACGAAAAAGGCAGACCTGGTTCGACATCAGAATTCTGCCCCACTGATTTCAAAGAGAAAACTTAAAGCTCAGAGGCAGAACTTGGTGACAATTCCCACCTCTCTGAAATGAGTAAGATAGCGTGGCTCACCCCACAGCGTTAACTGGCTCATCTGTGCCGCACGGTGCTGTTTTCACTCAACAATCACTGCCGCATTGATCCGCACCCTTGGGCAGAAAGATCGCCTTGCAGTCCTTTCTCCTGTCAGAACGGGGGGCGGCAAATGGGCGACCATCTCCTCGTTTTGCATTTTTGGCAGCGCATAATAGACCCTGAGCCGAAGACCACGGCCACAGCACAACCACCATCCGCTCATGACGCCCGCCGCACGCGACGATGGCTTGAAAAGATGTGCTGCGAGCAGATATGCGGTCACGCGGCGTGGTCACCTTGCGGTCATGCCGATACTCAGATCGGGCACCTTGCGCCGCGCGAGCGTCAGCGCCCCTCGCCCTCGCGCCGTGTCAGGCCGCGTGCAGATGCCCGATGTCGCGGCGCCTGAGGGATCGACGTGCAAGATCGCCATAGGCTCCGCGCACGCGGCTACGTCCAGGCTCGCCGGTCAACCCATGCACCGCAGCGAGGTCGGGGAACAAGGTCAGCAGCTCTCGCATATCATCGACCGAAAGGCCTCGGATGGCCTCGGGGCCGGGCCAGAAAGTTTCGGTCGCGATGCCTTCGGCAAAGATAACCTCATGTTGCTCGGTCATCAGATGCACATAGGTGACGGGTGCGTGATGCGCGATCTGGCAGGTGAAGTCTGGATCCGCTTCGGCCAGCAATTTCGACGAGATGAACTTTTCGTCGCGGGAATGATCCGGCATTAGGGCGCGATCACTGACAATCAGGCGATGCTGGGGTGACAGCAGCATCGGACGCTCCGGCGAGAGGATCCCACCGGGGCGCAGGCAATAGGGACGCAGATGCGGGCGCTGCAGCAGCTCGGCCGAGCTGAGATGACGCTTGCCGACCCAGATCACCGGCTGAAAGCCGTTGTCAGCGGTTTGCAGCAGATCGCCGACCCGGATCTGACCGGCCGGAACCGCCCCCCGCCGCGTTGCAAGCAGGACATTCGGGGTAAAACAGGGGATCCCCGCTGAATAGAGCTGATTGTGGCTGCTCATCTGTGCGGGGGTAACCCCCTGCAGCACCAATTGTTCACCCCCCGGAAAGGTCAGCAGGGCATTGCCGAAACCATCGTCGGAAACGACAACATCGCTGGTCATGACCGCGCCGCCGACTCCGCTGCCACCAGTCAGCCCCGAAACATCCAGCTGATCGTTGTAGAAGCCATTGCCATCGTCATCGTTGAGATCGAAATCGCCGACGGTATCAACGCCGCCCGCCTGGGTGAGGATCAGCCGGTCATCGCCGGCGCCGCCGATGATCGAGTCCTGGCCGCTACCCAGCGTGATGGTGTCATCCCCGGCACCGGCATCAATATTGACACCGGCATTGTCAACGGAGGCATCAACCACATCGCCCTGGTTCGTCAGGGTCAGCCGTTCGATCTCGCTGAAGGTGACCGTATCGGCGCCGTCGGTGATCTGCCCCGCTTCAAACCCGGTATAGGTGACCGTGACACTGCTGGTGACTGCTGACATGTCGATGTGGTCGGAGTCATTGCCGGCCTCACCGCCCGAGATCGTGTCATTGCCAAAGCCGTCCGACATCTGGAACGTATCGGCATCCGCTTCGCCATACATCTTGTCAGCGCCGCTGCCCCCGACCAGCAGGTCGTTGTCATTGCCGCCGTACATCGTGTCGGCGCCATCGCCGCCTTCCAGCGTGTCGTTGCCATCGGTTGCGACGATGCTGTCATCGCCGGTCCCGCCCACCAGGCTGTCGTCACCGGCCGAGTTGCGCAGGGTATCATTGCCTGCACCCCCGATCAGCGTGTCATTCCCGAGGCCGGTGGTCAGGCTGTCGTCGCCATCGCCGCCATCAATGTAATCATCCCCGTCACCACCGGAGATGGTATCGGCCCCGAGACCACCCATCAACGTATCGTTGCCAATGCCGCCGTCCATGACGTCGTTGCCATCACCGCCGTCGAGGCTGTCGTTTCCGGACTCGCCATACATCAGGTCGTTGTCAGCGCCGCCAAGCAAGAGGTCGCCGTCATTGCCCCCGTACATGGTGTCGTCGCCATCGCCACCTTCCAGCGTGTCAAAACCGTCGGTCGCAACGATGCTGTCGTTGCCAACCCCGCCGACCAGGCTGTCATCGCCGGCCGAGTTGTTCAGGGTGTCATTGCCCTCGCCGCCGATCAGCGTGTCGTTGCCAATTCCGGTGGACAGCTGGTCATCACCGGCACCACCTTCGATATAGTCATCGCCGTCACCGCCGGAGAGGGTATCGCCCCCCTCGCCGCCAATCAGGGTATCCGCGCCGACGCCGCCATCCATGACGTCATCGCCATCACCGCCCTCCAGATGGTCGTCCCCCTCCTCGCCCATGATGGAGTCATTGCCGCCCTGACCATAGACAATATCATTGCCGTCGCCCGCCAGCACGGTATCGGCGCCCTGTTCGATGATCGTGGTGACCGGATCGTCCAGAATATCACCCGATAGGGTAAAACCCGACAATCCGACACGAGTCTGCAGGGTGAACTCGATCGACGAACGATCCTCAAACGAGGCAGAGAACCAGGAATCCTGATCCGTATAATCGTTCAGTTCCGAACCGGTGGCCTTGACCACATTTCCGTCGATACCCGTGGTCAGCGAGGAATCGGAGGAAATACCAAAAGAGGTGAAACTGTTGCCATCGATGATCACCGCCTCGGCGTCGCCGGTTTGACTGTTGTCATCAATGTCGTTGAAGGTCGCGGTCGAGTTCAGATAGACCGTTTCACCAGTTATGGGATCAAAAAACTCCAGCCGGAATTTGGCCTGATCCCCCGACTGGTTCCCGGTCAGGAGGATTTCCGCGCCGGCGGTATAGCCGAATTCAACCGACATATTGGCGTTGGATTTTTCAAGCAGGATCAGCCTGCCGGAGATGCTGGTGCCATCCTCAAGCTTAGCGATATCCCTGAAAATCGCATAGTTCCCGACGGAGCCGGTGCTGCCGTCATGGACCACGCTCTGGATGTTGTTGATGTCGAGCGTCAGCGGTGAAGCGTTTGCCCCCTGCGCAAAACCGTCCCCCATGTCGCCATAGATGACGTCATTGCCGAGGCCCCCGTCGATGACATCGCTGCCCTCCTCACCGGCAACGGTATCGTCTCCCTCACCGGCATCCATGGTATCGTCACCGGTGGTGCCGCCCATTCTGTCATTACCCCGGCCACCGACAAGAGTAGCAAGGAGATCTTCGAGCCAACTTGGACGGGGCATGGCGGGTATCAATCCTTAGCTGATCAAAACGCAGTATTCATGACCAGTGGGAACGGACCCATGGCCAATGGTATCTACACATACCAAAGCCAATTTAGAGGTCTTGCGATAAAAAAGAGTAAACTGGCGCCGAAACGCGTGTTCCAGCCGTAAAACGGCCCGCCCGAACCGATATCCGGCCCGATCTCCCGGCGTCACTTTGCAACCGCTGAAAGCCAGCGCCGAAACCGTTGAAACTATGGTTTCATCAGCTCCTTGATGCCACCGATAAATGTGGCGTCATCCTGCTGATGCCGCTGATCCAGAAGCGCAACAGCATCTGGCCCGGCCCGAAAGCGCAGACGGTCGCCGCTGTCATTGGCGGCCTCCCAGATCACTTCGGCGACGGTTGCGGGGGCAGACGGGCTGGAGGCCAGCCTGCTGAACACCCGCCCCATGGCCTCAGCCGTGGGCGCATAGTCAGGCAGGCTGTCATCCAGTGCAAAATCAAAGGAGCTGCCACCGAAATTTGTCCTGATCATGCCCGGCTCGACAATCCGAACCCGGATGCCCAGCGGTTCCAGTTCGTAATGCAGCGCTTCCGATAGACCTTCGACAGCGAATTTTGTGCCATGGTAAAGCGTGCCGAGCGGGAATGTGATCTGTCCGCCGATGGAGGAGATATTGATGATCGTGCCTGACCGGTTCTCCCGCATATGCGGCAACACGGACTTGGTCACTTCCAGCAACCCGATCACATTGGTGTCGAACTGGCGCCGGATCCGCTCCATCGAAAACGCCTCAAGCGCGCCATAGGCGCCATAGCCTGCATTGTTGAGCAGCACATCAATTCGGCCAAAACGCTCAATGCCCTGTTTGACCGCCGCTGCAATCGACGCCGGGTCGGTCACATCCAGCCGCGCCAGATGGACGTTGTCGAGTGCCGCCAGCTCGCCCGTGCTGTCGGGGCTTCGCATGGTCGCGATGACATTCCAGCCCTGCGCCTGAAAGTGTCTGGCAGTGGCTTCGCCGATACCCGACGAGGCGCCCGTAATCAGAATGGTTTTCATAGTCGCTCTCCTTCAGGGGTTCTGCGTGAACATCTCTTCGATACCGACGCGCGTCGTGACATGGCGGGTGATGTGGTGAGGCATCGGCTCGTCGCCTTTTCCATCATAGTGCATCTCCCCTCTGTTGAAGTTCAAAACCATCACTGATGCCACAATGCTCTCCGACCCGCCGTTATTCTTTCTCGATTATCCAGAATACTTGCCTGATCCTCCGAAACTGGTGATTTCTGTTATGTAGAGACCTCGCCGACTGCTATGTCCGAAGCAGCCCTGGAGGAAAAGCTACATGGCCGAGCAGAGTCTATACGCACAGGTGACCGCGATACTGGATCGGTCGGGGGTCAGGGATGGCGCGATACACCACGACGCCAGCAACACGCATATGCTGCGCCTCCACGCCAGCACAGGGCTGGAGTCGACCGTCTACAGACCTTTGTTATGTCTGATTCTGCAGGGCGCAAAATCCGTCGGCTCAAACCACAGAACCCTCACCGTCAGCGCGGGCCAGTCCCTCGTGGTCAGCCATACACTCCCGGTCATCTCGCGCATCACCCAGGCATCGGCCGAACACCCCTACACGGCACTTGTCTTCCCACTGGACCTGGATGTGCTGCGGTCTCTGGCATCTGCGGTGCCGCCCGCCTCGACGTCCACTCCTTGCGACCCGTTTTCGATCTGCCTGTGTGATACCGATCCCGGCCTTGAGGAGGCCCTCTCGCGCTATCTCAACCAATGCGAGGGGGCTGAGACAGCAAAAGTGCTGGCCCCGATCACCGCTCGCGAAGTCCACGCTAGGTTGCTGATCGGGCAGCACGCGGCTGGTCTGCAACGGCTGCTCTGGCACCAAAGCACAGCAAGCCGCATCCATCTCGCAACCCGTGACCTTCAGGCAAATCTCTCGCAGACAATCGCAATCGGCGAGCTTGCCGACCGGATCGGCATGAGCAACTCTGCCTTCTTCGAACAGTTCAAGGCCGTGACCGGCACATCCCCGCTGCAATACCAAAAGGATCTGCGCCTTCTGAAAGCCCGCGACGCGCTCAGGTCAACCGATGCAAAAGTGTCGGAAATAGCTTTTTCCGTCGGCTATGAGAGCTCGGCGCAGTTCTCGCGCGAATACTCCCGCAAGTTTGGCAGATCTCCAAGGCAGGACCGCGATACCGCGACACCGACCTAGCCCCCCCTGTCTCGCCGCGGGCTTTCGGACAACAGTGGGAACACTGAAATGCCCATGCCGCCTGGATCAGATGATCTCATCCTCGTCGAACATGGGATCATCCGCGAGCTGTGATGAATGATCATCCATGGCATTCTCGGCCTGTTTCATGGATTGAACGCGCGCCAGATGGAACACGGCGTCACCTTCGTTCACCACCGGCAGTACCGCCCGCCCCACGATGATACCATCGAACGGCGCGACGACCTCGGTTTCTTCTTCGCCAAAGGGATCAGACACCACCCCCAGTACGTCGCCCTGGCGCACCGGATCGCCGTCTGCCTTCAGGCTGCGAAACAGGCCACCCATCGGCGCCCGCAGCCATTTGCTGGACGGGCAGAACTGCGGGCGCGCCTTGGCGGGCGCCACGCCGCGGGCGGAAATCATCCCCAATGATTTCATCACCCTGAGAATGCCCGCCTGCCCGGCGCGCACCGAAACCTCATCAAATCGCAGACCCTCACCCGCCTCATAGAGCAGAACGGTCTTTCCCAGCTCCTTTGCCGAGTTTCGCAGGGATCCCTGTCGTATCGCCGATTCCATGATGATCGGGGCGCCGAAGACATCCGCCATCTCCCGTGCCACGGCATCTTCCGGCGACACGCGCACCTGCGGATAGTTGATCCGGTGGATCGCCGCCGAGTGGAGATCGATCCCGACATCAGAGCGCGACACGATCTCCTTCAGGAACAGATGCGCAAGACGCGCAGCAAGCGATCCGCCCTCGTTCCCAGGGAAAGAGCGGTTCAGATCCCGCCTGTCCGGCAGATATCTGGACCGGTTAATGAACCCAAAAGAGTTCACAATCGGAACCACAATCAACGTGCCCTTGAGGCCCCGCAACGCAGGTGATTTCAGCAGTCGCCGTACGATTTCGATGCCAATCACCTCGTCGCCGTGCACCCCTGCGCTGACGAAGACAACCGGCCCCTCCGTTTTGCCATGAACGACATGGGCTGACATATTCACCGGCGTATGGTCTGACAGTGAACTGACAGGCAGATCAACGGTGCGCCGGGTGCCGGGCGGGATCAGCTCCCCGCCGATATCAAACCCCGGGCGTTTGATCATTAGCCCTTGCCCTTCGTTTTGGTTTTGCCGGGTTTGGCGTTCTTCTCGATGAACTCGATCATCTTGCCAGCAACATCAAGACCGGTCGCCTTTTCAACGCCTTCCAGTCCGGGGGAGGAATTCACCTCCATCACCACCGCCCCGTGATTTGCACGCAGCATGTCGACACCACAGGCATTCAGCCCCATGGATTTCGCAGCCCGCACGGCGGTTGAGCGCTCTTCCGGCGACAGTTTGATCAATTGCGCCGAGCCGCCACGATGCAGATTGGACCGGAATTCCCCCTCGGCCCCGGTACGCTTCATCGCCGCGATGACCCGTCCCCCGATCACGATCGCGCGGATGTCGGTCCCGCCGGCTTCCTTGATGAACTCCTGGATCAGGATATTCGTGTCGGTCGCACGAAACGCTTCAATGACCGATTTCGCGGAGCGATTCGTGTCGGCCAGAACAACGCCAAGCCCCTGTGTCCCCTCCAGCAGCTTGATCACCAGAGGCGCACCGCCCGCAAGCTCCAGCACCTCTTCGGTCTGCTTGGGATCATGGGCGAAGGTCGTCACCGGCAGGCCAACCCCGTCGCGCGCCAGAAGCTGCATTGAGCGCAGTTTGTCGCGCGACCGCCCGATCGCCACGCTCTCGTTCAATGGGTAGACACCCATCATCTCGAACTGGCGCAGAACCGCCATGCCATAGAAGGTGACAGAGGCCCCGATCCGCGGAATGACCGCATCGTAACCTTCCAGTTTTTCCCCGTTGTAATAAATCTCCGGGCGCCGCGACGCGATGTTCATGTAGCACCGCAGCGTATTGATGACGTGGATCTCGTGACCGCGTTCCTCGGCGGCTTCCACCAGCCGTTTGTGGGAATAGAGATTGGCGTTTCTGGCGAGCAACGCGATTTTCATGAGTTTTTCCTTCTGCCGACGATTGCGGCTGCTGGTTTCGGTGCCGTCAAATTGCGCTTGGCGGGGTTCACCAGGATGGAATGCCCGCGCAGGGCCGTGCGCCCCACAATCATGCGGAATTTCATCTCGGTACGCTCGGTCAGCGACAGATCGATCTTCCACAAGCGGTCCGATATCCGAAATCTGGTCCGGATAACGATCCGGGTTTCCGGAATGCCGCTGGTGTTCTTGATCTCTCGCTGATCATGGATCGGAGATTCCACATCGGTGTCGTGTGAATCATCGTCGAACCGTGTGTGGAAACGAACCCAAGGAACGCCATCGCGTTCGAACGTCACAATATCTGTAGCATGAAGCGCCGATGTGCGCGCACCTGTATCGATTTTCGCCTTCAGGTTCGTAAGTCCAAGAAGCGGGAGATCAACCCGTTCCTGCCAGCCGACAACGAGCATATGAATCGTCTCCTGTTTCCATAGCTGCCCCTGTTATGACAGCTCCCGAATGATTAGCCAATTGGGGTAGCGGACTGTCAGAACGGTCTTTTGCAAATGAACAGCGAGGGTTATGAGCATCCACAAGGGGTGCCTGCCCGATCCGCGGAAACCCCGCCGCCGGTCGCCTCAATAGCGACAGTGCGGCGGGGGCAGCTGAGCCGCGGGCCGGTTCTGCGCTACTGTCTGGTTATGAGGGCGCCAAAGAAATTGATCCCGCGCTCCAGGTTTGCAACTGACAGGCGTTCATTCGTTCCATGAAAACGCGCAATATCATCGTCTTCGACCAGGAACGGATTGATGCGATATGCGTTGTCCGAAGCCTGTGCGTAGTGGCGGGCATCCGTTCCCGCAATTGTCAGGCCGGGAACGGATGCGATCTCGCCAAAAACCGACAGGATCGAACTCTCGATATCCTCGAACCCCTGCGCAGATGAGCTTGCAACAGGAGAGGCTTCGCGCACCGCCGCAGGGTCAAAAACGATGTCAATCTCCGGGTCGTCAATGACCTTCGCGATATGCGCAATCACATGTTCGGCAGTATCCCGCGGATGAAGTCTGAAGTTGATCGTGGCGGTCGCCTCGGTCGGCAGAACATTGGCCTTGTTTGATCCGCTCAACATGGTTGGCGCTGTCGTCGTGCGCAGCATCGCATTGGTCGAGGCCGCATTCGAAAGCCCCGTTTCAAGCAGGGGGCTGAACAGCCATTGGTTCGCAAACAATGCGCGCTTGTCCAAGGTAAAGTGACGACCCAAAGCATCAAAGAACTCAGCCGTCACACCGTCAAGCCCACCTTCCAGCGGTGAATTCTGCACGCGATCAACCGCGCGGGCGATACGCCCGACAGCCGTCATCTTGGGTGGCAGGGCAGAATGCCCACCCTCGGCCTCCGCCACCAGTTTCACTGTCAGAAAGCCTTTTTCGGACAGGTTGATACTTGCCACCGGCACATCGAGCCCGGGGATCACGTTGTCGAGTACAAAAGACCCTTCGTCCAATGTCCAGGCCAGTTGGATCCCCTGTTGGTTCAGATGTTTGGCGACAGACCGCGCGCCGTCGCCACCAACTTCCTCATCGCCACCGAAGCTGAAGTAGACAGACCGTTTGGGGGTGAAACCCTCTTGGATGAGATGCTCGGCCGCGCTGAGCATTGCGATCAGCGCGCCCTTGTTGTCCAACGTCCCGCGCCCCCAGATATAGCCGTCGGCAACCACACCGGCGAAAGGCGGATGATCCCAGCGATCCAATGATCCCGGTGCGATGGGCACGACGTCATAATGCGCTGCCAGAAGAACGGGGGCGAGGTCTGGGTCAGTTCCCTGCCACCTCAGGAGCGGCGTGTTCGCAGCCATCATCTCCAGATCCACAGCTGCAAAGACGCCCGGAAACGCCTGCTGAAGAAAATCCGTGAAGGCGCTGAAATCAGCTGCATCGGGTTTGGTGCTATCGGTCTCAAACTGAATAGCCCGAGACAGCAACTCCGTGGCCTGCCCAATATCCGCACCCAGGCTATAGGCTGCCACATCGGTCCGTATGTCAGCCCGATATCGCATCGTATTGATCGCAAGGACGGCGAGCATGACCACAAACACACCCAATAGCCCCAGCAGGCTCTTTCGAAAAATCGTCCGCATGTCTCCGCGCCCTCCCAACACGCCCTAACCGCCGAGCAGAGACACAGTTGGATAACCTGTCAAAGATGACCTTACGACAGCCATCCCGAATTTCTGAAAGCGGAGCCCGAAGTTTGCCACTCCATCTCGAGATGGCGACCGACCGCCACACCATTACGGGACGCTGTGGCATAATGTGAGCGCCACCTGCGGACCAGGGATCATGACTGAACCGCGCAGCACCCGTTCCGCCGCTTCTCAGGCTTCGCTTTTGGCGGCTATTTCGGATGGGCACCTGTCTCTTTGAACCGCACATCTCCATAGAAGATCACCCAGACCTTAAAGTCGTCAGTGAAGCTCTCAAAGCGATGCGGCACGTGGGCGGGAACGAAAAGCAGATCGCCTGGCCCGAATGGCACCAACTCGTCACCGCGCGAAAAAGTACCTGTACCGGTCGCGACAATATAGAGTTCATCCCGCTCATGCGGTTTCTGTTTGTCTATGCCGACAGGCGCGTAGAGTTCCACGGTCACCTCAGGCGTCTCGAACACGACGTCAAAGGGCGCAGCTTCGGTCAGCTGTCTAGCAACATCCGAAAAAGGGTGTCGCACCACGTCGCTTGATCTTGCCGATGCGGTTCGCGCAGCTGATGTCTGCGCGGATTTGGTGTTGTCTGTCTTACCGGTCATCGTTTCCCATCCCTTTGCATGGTCTTATCATTAATAGCAGGTATCCGCTTCAGCTTCGCCCAATCATCAGGCGCATACCGAAGACGATCCCCTTTGAATTGGACAGGTTGACGAGCGCACCGAGCCGCCGCGTGTCACGCCGCCCGGCGACAGCCCCCCGTAAAAGGTGCCACCGCAGCCAAACCAATGATCATCCCGAAAGCGACCTTATTCTTCGATCACAGGCCGTCTTTCATCGCGATGGCCTGTATCTTGATTTTTGCACCATAAGGCAGTCGCGCAGCCTCATAGATGGTCCTTGCCGGAAACTGTGAGAACCGCGTTCGGCAGACTTCATTTACCTCCGCCAGATCCCGTTCAATGTCAGAAAACGCGATATCCACATAAACGATCTCTTCCAAAGAGAACCCGGCTGCGGCAGCGATTTTAAACACCAGATCGAAAGCCCTGTCAGTCTCTTCGGCTGCGCTGCCAGGTCGGTAGCCGTCCTCATATACGGCCAATTGACCCGAGATATGGCAGGTATTCCCAACGACGACCGCTTGAGAAATCGGCGAGCGTGATGTGGGGACACCCGGGACGTCGGTGATAAATTGGCGTGGCATGTGCTGGTCTCACTGCAAAGGAAGCTGTTGACAGCATCCTAGGCTGCATGACTGATGTCAGACGTGACCATCTGCCTTCAAAATCAGACAAAGCGCCCTCAATCTGTTGTCATCATGGGCCTCGCCGACGTCCTTCTGATGGACGTGGCCGGTCCGGCACAGGTGTTCACATCCACAAACAAGATCTTGGGTTGGCAAGCTTACGACATTGCCATTGTAAGCGAGGACGGCGCGGATGTTGTAACCGACACTGGATTGACCCTCCGCGCTCATGGATCCTTCGCAACCATGACCCAGGCGGATGTCTTCATCGTTCCGGGCGGCCCCGTTGTCGATCAACGGCTTGATGATCCGCTCCTGCAACGTTTTCTGACGCGAATGGACCCTCACGTAAGGCGGTTCGTTTCGATCTGCTCAGGTAGCCTCCTTACCGCCTCCGCCGGGCTATTGAACGGCAGAAAAGCCACGACACATTGGGAACGGGTAGACTTGGCCCGCGCGCGGTTTCCGGGTGTCAATTGGCATCTGGACGAAATTTTCACCCATGACGGCAAATTTCATTGTTCGGCAGGTGTGACGGCCGGGATTGATCTCGCCCTTTCACTTGTTGAAGTGGATCACGGACGGCGGGTTGCCTTGCGCGTCGCTCGGGAAATGGTGGTGTTCATGCAAAGGCAGGGAGGACAATCTCAGTACTCAGAACCGCTCAAGGCACAGGCGACATCAAGCAAGCGTTTGACCGAACTCTATAACCTCATCGAACAAGACCCGAGCGCCGCCTGGAGCGTGTCCAGGATGGCCGAGATAGCAGGCGCGACCGAGCGGACGCTGCACCGCGATTTCACACATGAATTTGGCCAAACCCCCTCGCGCTTCGTCGAAGAGCGGCGGCTTGCAGTCGCCCGAATATATCTGGAACGCAGCAGGAAACCCATTAAGGAAATCGCCGCGCTGTCAGGATATATGACTGAACAGAAAATGCGGCGCAGCTTCATGAAACTGCTAGGCATCCTGCCAACCGACTATCGGAACCGGTTCGGGGAAACCGCCATTGGTGGTGACCACAGCAATCGCTGACAAAGGGCGCCCGACCGATGTCGCCGGAGTGTACCCGGTACGCTTCAACCTGCTGCAAGGCCGGGTTGCCTCCGAACACCCCTGTGAGCTGCGGCCTGATCGGTGTCCTTTGACTCCCAACAGCGAATAGACACTGTCAGCTCAATGTTGTGAGGGCGATGCAGTGCCCCTTTCATCGTCCCCTTCGCGGCAGGCCACTACATTGCCAGAGAGATCTGCCGGGCGAGGTCCGCCAGGGCCAGGGCGAGCGCATCGGCGGTTGCGGATGGCCCTTCACCGCTGACGGGTGTCTGGATGTCGAAACGCTTAACAAATTCCCGCACTGTGCCTTCGGGGGAGGAGACCGCGAACTGGCCTGTCAGCTCGAATACTCCGTCAGCACGCGCATAGGCCTGGTCCACCCTTACATCCAGACGGGCGTCAGGGCCGGTGTTCAGCGGCCAGGGTTCGATTGCGGCAGAGGCGCCAGTGCGTTCCGTCAGCCCACGGGCCAGGGCGGCGGCTATGCCGCGAGCCGGATCATCCGCCCATTGCGCACCACCAAGCGCAAAGAGCGCGCCGCCTTCCCCCTCGGCGACCATATCGGACGCAGCCGCATAAGACGGCAGAGAGGCCAGCCGGACCTCAATCGTACGGGAGCGCAGATTGGCTATCTTCTCGCCCGGGGCCGCAGAGATCAGATACCGGGCATCATTGGTCGGAGCACAGGCTGCCATCGCAAGAAGGGTCAGCGTCAGGAACATGGCTTTTTTCATCTTACTTTCCAAACAAAAGGGAATTCGGGTCACGTTCAATCTTGCGGGCAAGCTGGGAGACCGAACGGGCGGCCGATTTGAACTCCCTTAGCGCATCCAGCGCTTCGGAGTTGAAGTTCGAGCGGGCGCCATAGGCTGTGATCAAGGTCTCGGATTGTGCGACCAGCCGTTCCAGCCGGGCTGAGAGCGCCGGCAGCCCCTCGGCTGCGGCCGCGACGGTATCGGCAGCACTGCGGGCCGAGGCCATTGTCGCATTGGCGTTGTTTACCAGCCCGCCGCCGCGCAGCTCCGACAGGGTGAGGCGCATTTCATCCAGCGCGCTGGTCAGGGCCGGAGGCAGCGCGCGCGCGCCATCGGAATCGATCATGCTGTCAGCGCTTTGCATCAGCTGGCTGGCGGACCGGATAAACTCTTCGGCTTCCAATGCGTTGGCTTTGGCTGCCAGGGCGCGGAAATCGCTGACCAGCGCCGGCAATTCCTCCGATGCCGCCGCGAGGCTGGATGCGGCCTGGCTGCCCTGCTCCAAAGCCTCTGTCAAACTGGCCACCGCTCTGCCTTGCTGCAACTCAGACAGAATATCGCGAAGGTCAGCCACAGCTGCACGCAGCTCCCCCGGCAGCGCCCGCGTCTCCGGGTCCGCGACCAGCGACCGGGTCTCATCCAGCAGGGCCACCGCCGCCGCAGGCGCCTGCCGGGTACTCTCAGCGGAGGCCAGGGATTCAATGCTGGCCAAGGTCGCGATCGCCTGCGCCATCAGTTCTTCGACGGGCAGCTCGCTGATCCGCTCCAATGCGCCTTCTGCGGTTGCGGTAAAATCGGGCAGGTCCGAGGGCGCACTGGGCAATTCGGGGAAGGGCTCCGCGTTGCGATTGAAGAGTGCAGGCTCCGCCGCATCCAAGGTGACCAATTCAACAATCAGCTCAGAGCTGAACAGCCCGGCCGCAGCCAGCCTGGCCCGAAGACCGCCTGCGGTCGCCTGCTCCAGAAAATCCAGCACTTCGGTCTCGCCCGCTCCCGGCGGCAGGCCCATCAACGACGGTTCAAGCATCAGTTTGGCAATCAGCCTGACCTCTGCCTCGTCGGTCCCGTTCTCGATCGCGGCGTTCAGACTGCTGACCTCGCCGACCTTCACCCCGCCAAGTTTGACCGCGGCGCCGCTGGTCAAGCCAGCAACCGACTCGCCAAAGGCAACCGAAACCGCGACCCCGCCCGTCAGCGAACGGGCAAAGGCCGTGCGGCGGGCTGCGGCCTCATCCGGGTGGATGTCGAAGACGGCGCCCGAACTGATCGGTCGGCCGCCATCGAATACCGTGTCGAACTCGATCCCGCCTGCCACCAGCGAAGCGATGCTATCCACATCAAGCGACAGCCCGCTGGCGCCAATGGAAACCGAGAAGCCGGATGTATCCCAAAAACGCGTCGCCGAATTGATCCGCTGGTCATGGGGCGCCTCGATAAAGGCATCGACAACAATGCTGTTGCCGCTGACGGTGAGACGCGGGCTTTCCAGCCGGCCAACCTCGATGCCGCGGAAAAGCACCGGCGCGCCTTCGGAGATCATCCGCCCGTCGTTGGTGCGCAGGGTAATCCGCCGCCCACCCCGGCCCGGCTGCACAAGGGGCGGCCGGTCGGCCCCTTCAAAACTGATTTCGGCACTGCCCCGGTCCTGGTCCCAGGCGCCTTCGATGTAGACGCCGGACAATACCGTGCTGAGACCCGAGATCCCCCGCGCGCTGACTTCGGGGCGCACCACCCAGAAGGCGGCATCCTGATCCAGATAGGGGGCAACCTTCTTGTCGATACGCGCCCATACGGCGACCTTGCTCAGGTCCTCGGCAAACCCCACATCCTCGACCTGGCCGATAACAACGTCGCGATAGCGCACTGTCGTTTCATTGGCCACGATGCCGGAGGCGTTCTCAAAAGTGATGCGGATCAGGACGCCGCGATCACTATAGGCCTTCCAGGCTACCCCAAGCGATACGGCCAAAGCAGCCAGCGGTACCAGCCAGACCAGAGAGAGATTCCGCCAGGGCGAGACACGCTGCGCAGCGATGGTCATCGGGGCGGGTTCAGGGGTGCTCATTCATATTCTCGCTTTTCCGCGTTCCAGATCAGGCGCGGATCGAAACTTTGAGCCGCCAGCATAGTGAAGGCAACCGACAATGCAAAACTGACCGCTGCAATCCCCGGCGTGATGGCCGCCGCAAAATCCAGCTGGACCAGGGCGGTCAGGATCGCCACGACAAAAACATCGATCATCGACCACCGTCCGATGAATTCGACAATCTCGTAGAGCACCAGTCGACCATGGCTGCCCAAGGCTGCGGGCCTTCGGACCGAAACTGCAAGATAGGCGATGGCCAGGAATTTTGCGACCGGGATTACGATGCTCGCAAGGAAAACGATAAAGGCAACCCCATAGGCGCCATGGCTGAACAGCTCGGCTATGCCGCCAATCAGTGTATTCTCGGAGCTGCGACCAAAGGTGGTGGTCCGCAACATCGGGTATAGGTTGGCGGGAACATAGGCGATCATCCCCGCCACGAGCCAGGCCCAGACACGCTGGAGGCCACCCGGCCCGGCAGGCTCCAGGCTGCTGCCGCAGCAGCCACAGGACCGCGCGCCTCCGGGGTTCGCCGTGCCGCAGGCGCGGCAGCCGACCAGCCCGGCCGCAGCGGCGGTCAGGAAGCGCTGCGCGTCTTCAGTGTTTTCCATACAGTCAGCCTGCAAATCGAATTGTCGGTCAGGATTGTCACCACCAGCAGCGCTGCAAAGGCCCAGAACGCAGGCCCCAGCCCGACCCGCGCCAGGCCGGAGACTTTGACAAGGGCCACCGCCACACCGATGATGAATATCTCTGCCATCGCCCAGGGTTTCAGCTTCTCCGCCCAGCGATAGACAGCTGCAGCGCGCGGCGCAGGGTGCCAGCCCAGAGCCATCGGCGCCAAGGTGTAGATCAGCGCGCTGAAGCGTGCGGCAGGCAATAGAACGATCAGGAGACCGGTCGCCAGAGACAGCGGCGCCATCGGCCCGCGCGAGAAGGCCATGACCGCATCCAGCACCGAGGCCCGATGAGACAACCCCTGCGCCTTCAGCTCCAGAAACGGGAAACCGGCAGCGGCGACCAGCAGGATCAGAGCGGTCAGCGACAACATCGCGATCCGGGTCATGGCACCGGTTCTGGGGGCCGCCAGCACCGTGCCACATCGGGCGCATCTGGCCACCGTATGCGCCGCCACAGCCTGGTCGCGATGCAGCACGTCGCAGACAGGACAGGCAATTAGCTGTTCGATATCCATACCATCCCCACCCGGCCAAGCTGCGCAATCCGCAACGATTCGGATGTTACTCTGCCTCGGCCTGCGACGGGAGCCTTTCCTCTTCGGCCCTTCGGGCGACGCCGCTCCTATCTGGTCATCAATGCCCTTCGCGCCAGCAAGAGCTTGCTCGCGCCCGCCCCTATGATCGGCTCGAATGTCGTCAATCGCCGAGCGGTTGCGGGCCTGTCCGGCCATGGTAGGCGGTCAGGGACGCACGAATGCGCCTCAGGTTTTCCTTGGTCTCACTGGACTGTTCCTGCGCGACCATCATGGCAAGCGTGTCGATGATGGCCAGATGCGCATAGCGGGATGCGGTTGGCTTATAGATGTCGTTGTCTTCGGGCAGATCGGTGTGAATTGAGATCTTTGTCTGCAATGACAAGCGTGTTTCGGGTTTCGTCAGGCTGATGGTTGTTGCGCCATATCCATTGGCGACTTCTGCCGCCCCCACAATTGCATCCGCTTCACCGCTTGCCGACACCAGAAACAGAACGTCTTCCGGACCAAGCGCAGCCGCGCGCATTTGCAGGACGTAGCTGTCGCTGACAAAGTATGACGGGATGCCAAGGCGGAAAAACCGGTTCGATGCTTCCTGTGCGACTGTGGACGATCCACCGCCTATTCCGGCAAACAGAATTTGGCGTTTCCCCAGAATCCCGGCTTTGGCCTGCATCAGCTGGTCAACATCAACCTGACGCCGCATCACATTCAGGGTGGCAAATACCGCTCCCAGAACCTGATCGAGCGTTGAATTTCCTGAGTTCGATGAATCGTCTGCGTCGCCGAACAGATATTGGGCACTGACCGCAACATTCTGAGCGAGCCGCAGCTTGAAATCCCGGTAGCCCTCGCAACCAAGGCTGCGACAGAAACGAATAACCGTGGGTTTGCTGACACCGCATTTGTCTGCCAGATCCCCAATTGTCATCGAGCTGATGGTATTGAGGTTCTCCAGCACAAAATCCGCCACCTTCTGCTCCTGCGACGCAAAACTACCGTCCGTGCGACGTAGGACGGAGATCAGATCAACGGGGCTCAGCTGCGCATTTTGCGGCGGGATATCTCGGTTCTGCAGCGAGTTGGCGGGGCTTTTCAAGTTTCAGTTCCCTCAGAAGGTGCAACGGAACTAAGTTACACAGGGCGCAGAATTTCCGCAAGACGGGGTCGCCATACGAGGGTTTTAGCAGCAACAACGGACCTTAGTAACAAATTTGTCTTGATAGTCACAGTTTTCCCTGCAATTGTGTAACTAGGTTACGCTACCGGCCTTTTTGGGAGGGATATTCATGCGACAGGCGTTTGCGCAGACAAGCGCGAAAATCAATGCGGTGATCGAAGCGATTGTCGCGGCATTGATGCTGGCCCTGGTGCTGGATGTCTGGCTGGGCGTTATGGACCGCTACTACTTTCACTGGCAGCTCCCCTGGCCCGAAGTGATCGCCCGATATCTCATGATCTGGGCCGCGATGCTTGCAGTGTCCTCCGGCATCTCACGCCGCGAACACATCGGGCTGACCGCATTTATCCATGCCATTCCGGCCCGGATGCGTCAGGCGCTTCTGATACTGATGGATGTTCTGACGCTGCTGCTGTTTCTCTACGTCGCCTATTACGGCGTCGGCTTCGCGATGAGCGGGGCCCCGCGTGACGCGATGATATTCGGGATGAGCCTGGCCCCGTTCTACGCCGCAATCCCCGCCGCTGCCGCTATCTGTTGTGTGCAGATCCTGCTCGTCCTGGTGCGTGATCTGGGCACCTATGTCGACCGCCCGCCGGTCATGGATCCCGGCCAGGCTGAGGAGCGATAGCATGATCGTTGCCGCCGCATTTGTCGTTCTCGTATTGTTTGGCATGCCCATTGGTTTTGCTATCGGTCTTGCCGGGGTTGTCGGCCTTATCGAGATGGGGGGCGGAAACTTTCTCGCGGTTGGGCCGAGCAAGATCTTCAACGGTCTCAACATCTTTCCGTTTCTTGCCATGCCGTTCTTCATTCTGGCCGGCGAGATCATGAATGACATCGGGATCACCAGCCGCCTTGTCAAACTCGCGCAGGTTCTGGTCGGGCGGTTCCGTGGCGGTTTGGCACATACCAACATGCTGGCGTCGGTGTTTTTTGCCGGGCTGACCGGATCGGCCACGGCTGACGCCGCCGCTTTCGGACGTACGCTTGTGCCCGCCATGGTCCGGGAGGGCTACAAACGCGACTACGCCTGTGCCGTGACCGCTGCGGGGTCAATCATCGGGCCGACCATTCCGCCATCGGGTCTCATGGTGGTCTACGGCTCATTGATGGGCGTCTCTATTGCGGGACTATTTGCGGCGGGTGTTCTGCCCGGGCTGGTGATCTGCCTCGTCTGCATGATTGTGATAGTCATCGGCGGCAAACGCGAAAACCTGCCGAAAGCCATCCGCGGCGCCACCCTGCGAGAAATCTGGGAGACATTCCTGTCCTCGCTTACGGCGTTGGCGATGCCGGTTATCATTCTGGGCGGTATTCTGGGCGGTGTCGTCACGCCAACCGAAGCGGCCTCTATCGCGGTGGCCTATGCGCTGTTCATCGGCGTTTTTGTTTACCGGACGCTGACCTTCAAGAGCTTTTACATGATGCTTGTGCGCACCGCGCGCATCATGGGCGTTATCTTTGTCATTATCGCCTTCGCAGGCATTCTTGGCTGGTGGATGAGTTTCGAACGTATCCCCCAGTTGATTGCCAAGACCGTGCTGAGCCTCTCTGACAACCGCTACATGGTCATCGCCATCATTATCGGCCTGCTTCTGCTCATCGGCATGGTGATGGATATCACCGCCATTCTCATCATCCTGGCTCCTGTTCTGGTGCCTTTGACCGAAAGCGTCGGCCTTGAGCCGATCCACGCGGGGATCATCTTTGTTCTCGCCCTCAACATCTCGCTGATGACGCCTCCGGTGGGGGCCTGCCTCTTCGTTCTGTCGTCCGTCACCGGTGAAAAACTGGAGAGAATTTCGATCAAGCTCCTTCCGTTCCTGATCGCGGAAATCGGCATCCTGTTCGCCTTTGCCTTCTGGGAGGACGCGGCCCTGTGGCTGCCCAGAGCGCTTGGCTACGCCCAATAAGACGACCCAACCAACCAAGAACCAACTGGAGGAAAAAATGAAATCTCTTTTCGCGGGACTGGCCGTCGCGGCCATTACGACGGCAAATGCTGCCAGCGCAGAAAGCGTCATCCGCTTCGGCCATGACAATAAAACCAACCCATTCGAAAACCCGGCACATGCCTGTACCGCCGTGTTTTCGAACCTCGTTGCCGCCGATACCAATGGCGCGGTGACCGTCGAAGTTTTTGGGTCCAACCAGCTCGGATCTGCCGCCGAGCACGTGCAGCAGCTGCAGGACGGTATCATCCAGGCGACACTGACATCGACTGGGGCGCTGGCCAGCTATTATCCGCGCATCGACATTCTGAACCTGCCCTTCGCATTTACGGGTAACGCGTCCACATATGCGGTGTTCGACGGTCCCTTTGGTGAGGCGCTGAAAGCCGATATCGAAGCAGAACTTCCCGGCGTCGTCGTCCTCGGCTTCCCGGACACCGGCGGATTCTTCGCTGTCACCAACTCAAAACGACCGATTGCCAATCTCGAGGATTTTGACGGCATTCGGGTGCGCACCATGACGCTGCCATCGCACCAGAAAATCATGCAATCGCTTGGTGCCGAAGCCTATCCACTGTCCTGGGGCGAGGTCTACTCGGGCCTGCAAACAGGTGTCATCGACGGTCAGATGAACCCGGTTCCAATCATCTCCTTCGCAAATTTTGCCGAGGTGCAGAAGTATATGACGCTGACCAACCACCTGTTCTCGCCATACACATTTCTGATGAACCGCGCATTCTATGAAGGTCTGACAGATGACGAACGCGCAACCATCCATACCGCCGCAGAAAACTGCGTCGTGGCCAGCCGTGGCCTGAGCCGGATCATTGAGGCATCCGATCGCGGCCTTGCCGGGCTGATGGACAAAATCGAGGTGACCGCCCTGACAGCCGAGCAACGCACCGCGATGGCAAAGGCGGCTCAGCCTGCGTTCGAAGCACATGTCGCCGAAAACATGGATGACAAGGCGCGCGAACTGCTCAGCCAGTTCCGTGATGCCGTCTCCGCGGCAAACGCTGACGCCTATCTCGATTGATCCTCCCTTCCGCCGGAGCAATCCGGCGGAAACGCCCACCGGAAGCCAAGACACACCTCCGGCATCTTCCTACGGATTGGACCACAACAATGCGGATCTTCTGCGCATCTCTTGCGACCGAAACGAATACGTTTTCCCCGTTGCGCACGGATTTTTCCAATTTCGAGCAGAGCTTCTACGCCCCTCCGGGAAAGCACCCTGACACTCCGACCCTGTGCAGCGCCGTCTTTCCAGCGCTTCGCCGAAGATCCAAAGAGGAAGGGTTTGAACTCATTGAAGGGACCGCCACATGGGCCGAACCTGGCGGGTTGCTGAATGCGTCCACCTGGCACCATCTGAAGCAGGAACTTATGGATCAGGTCCGGGCGGCACTGCCTCTGGACGCCGTGGTGCTTGGCCTGCACGGGGCCATGATCGCCGAAGGCTGCGTCGATTGCGAAGGATCGCTTATCGAGAGCGTGCGCCAGATCGCCGGCCCCGAGACCACAATCGGCGTCAGCTTCGATCCGCATAGCCACCTGAGTGACAAGCGGGTGAAGAATGCCGACATCATAACGGTGTTCAAGGAATTCCCGCACACCGATTTTGTCGAGACCGGTGAAGCCTGCGTAGACCTGACCCTGCGTAGGGCCCGTGGCGAAATCACGCCAACAAAAGCAGTCTACGACGTTCGCATGATTGATGTCTTGCCGACCAGCCGCAACCCGATGCGCGGATTTGTCGACAGGATGAAGGCGATGGAAGCAGCGGGCGAGGTTCTGTCCGTCTCAGCCATTCACGGGTTCATGGCCGGGGATTCCCCCGATCTTGGCGCAAAGATCATCGTGATCACTGACGGCGACCTGCCAAAAGCTGAGAAAATTGCCCGCGAGCTGGGGCAGGAGTTGTTTTCATTTCGAGGTATCGCCAAACCCGAATATCTGCCCCCCGCTGATGCTCTGCGACTGGCCCAGAATGCACCAAACGGCCCCGTGGTCATTGCCGATGTCTGGGACAATCCGGGCGGCGGCGTAGCTGGCGATTCCACGCTGATCCTCGCAGAAGCGCTACGCCAGAGCATCACCTCTGCGGCCTTCGGCACAATCTGGGATCCCATTGCCGTCCGCCTGTGTCACGCCGCCGGGGAAGGTGCGGAACTGGAGTTGCGATTTGGCAGCAAGACCTCTGCATTTGCCGGTGATCCGATAGACGCCGTCGTGACCGTTCTTCGCAACCAGCACAACGCGGTGCAAAGCTTCGGGACCTCGGTTGTTCCACTGGGAGATTGTTCCGTCATCAGGGTCGATGGCATCGAGGTTGTGCTGAATACCAACCGCAGTCAGGCATTCTCGCCGGATCTCTTCACCAATCTGGGCATTGATATCCACAGCAAGAAAATTCTGGTCGTCAAATCCACCAATCACTTCCACGGCGCATTCTCAGCAGTTGCATCCAAGATCCTCTATGCCGCTGTCGACGGGCCCTATCCGAATGATCCCACCAAGACGGCTTACAAACGGCTGACCCGCGCGATCTGGCCGATTGTGGAAAACCCGCACGCATCGGAGGGCTCATGATGTTTTCCCAGATCGACACACCGGCAGTCCTTGTCGACCTTGATATTGCCGAAGCGAATATCGCCCGGTTTCAAGCCCATTGTGACAGGCACAACCTATCCCTGCGACCCCATATCAAGACCCACAAACTGCCATTTCTGGCGCGGCGCCAGATCGCGGCCGGGGCGGTTGGCATCACCTGCCAGAAGATCAGCGAAGCCGAGACCATGGTGGCCGAAGGGGGAATTGACGATGTTCTGATCACCTACAATATTCTTGGCGAGCGCAAGCTGAAGCGGCTTCGGGCCCTGTCAGAGCAGGTGAAGCTGAGCGTTGTCGCCGACAACACCGAAACTGTCGACGGCCTGTCCCAGGCCTTCGAAACCGCCGAGGCCCCGCTGAATGTGCTGGTCGAGTGCGACACCGGGGCCGGGCGCTGCGGTGTGCAAACCGCTCAGGCAGCTGAAAGCTTGGCCCGCTACATCGCCTCGCGCCCCGGCTTGGCGTTTCGCGGGTTGATGACCTACCCCCCTGTTGGAAAAGACGCATCCGTCCAGAACTGGCTCGCAGAGGCCAGAGCACGCATTCACGCAACGGGCGAGACAGTCAGCGTCGTGTCCAGCGGCGGCTCACCGGGCATGTGGCAGGCGCAGGATGTCCCGATCGCGACCGAATACAGGATCGGAACCTACGTCTACAATGATCGCTCGCTGGTGGCGCGGGGCATCTGCACATGGGATGATTGCGCTCTGACAGTCCTGGCAACGGTGGTGTCCGTCCCGACCGAAGATCGCGCAATCATTGACGCCGGCTCCAAAGTCCTGACCTCGGACCTTCTGGGCCTGAACGGTCATGGCCACGTAATGGGCCGCCCGGATATCCGGGTCGACAGCCTATCCGAGGAACACGGCATTCTGCGGGCCGAGGCGATCCATCTCAACGTTGGCGACCGTCTAAGGATCGTTCCCAACCACGCCTGTGTGGTCAGCAACATGCTCGATCAGGTCGAGCTCATTCGCGGATCCACATCTCTGGGCGCCTGCCCCGTCGCCGCGCGGGGGGCAGTCTGGTGACAGCCTCCCTTCCATACATCGAATACCCGGCTCCGCCGGGCCCTGATCTGCGAGGTGGAAAATGACTGATCTTGTCTGCCTCGGCGAACCCCTCATCGAGTTCAATCAAAAACCCGACGGGCAGCTAGTAATGGGATATGGCGGCGATGTCTCGAATGTTGCAATCGCGGCGGCGAGACAGGGCACGGCAACCTCCCTGATATCGCGCCTCGGCGATGATCGCTTTGGCCAGGCGCTGCTGGAGCTTTGGCACCGCGAGCATGTCGATAGCAGCCTGGTCTCGACAGTCGCAGGCGGGGAAACCGGCCTCTACTTCGTGTTCCACGACGACCTGGGGCATCATTTTCTATATCGGCGACGGCACTCCGCCGCCAGCAGGATGACCCCCGACGACCTGCCAACACATGCCATCGGCACCGCTAGGATATTCTACGCCTCAGGGATCAATCTCGGCATCAGCAGCACCATGTGCGCCACAACCTATCACGCCGTCAGGACCGCGCGTGCGTCAAACGTGACCACGGCATTTGATCCAAACCTGCGGACTGCGCTTTGGTCACTGGAGGAGGCACGCGCCGTGACACATGATCTGATGCGCCACGTCGATATTGCGCTTCCCGGACTTGATGACGCCCGACAGCTCACCGGACGTCAAAGCCCTGACGAGATCATCCGGTTCTATCACAACCTCGGCGCGCGCATCATTGCTCTGACATTGGGTCGCGACGGCGTGGCGGTATCGGAAAATCAGGGGGTCACATTTGTTCCGGGGGCGGTTGTGGAATCGGTCGATGCAACCGGCGCCGGTGACTGTTTCAACGGCATATTCCTGTCCGAGCTTCTGCGTCATGGCGACAGCGTCAGAGCCGCAGAACATGCGAACCTCGGCGCTGCATTGTCCACCACCGGCTACGGGGCGGTTGCGCCGATCCCGCACAGACCAACACTGCAATCAAAAGAAGGACGTCCGACATGACCCGCAAAACAATCGAGCGCATCGGCAATGACAGAACCGGCGCCGGGGGGCAGCCGCTGCCATTTTCCCCCGCCGTGCGCGCAGGCGATCTGGTGTTCATCTCAGGCCAGGTTGCGATGAAGGAAAACGGCGAGATCGAAGCAGGCGGCATCGAAAGCCAGACCCGCAGGACTATGGAGAACCTGATCGCAGCCCTCGCCCTGGCAGATTGCACCTTGGAGGATGTTGCCAAAATCGGCGTCTGGCTCGATGACCCGCGTGATTTCTGGACCTTCAACCGTGTCTATGCCAGCTATTTCCCAAACGGCGGACCGGCGCGGTCCACAGTGCGCTCACAGATCATGGTGGACGCCAAGGTCGAGATCGACGCCATCGCCTATAAACCCCTATAGGACAAGCCAGCTTCAAACGAGAACCGTTCTTTCGGGATCGGCACACTCCTCACCTGCCAGAAATGTACCCAAAAAATCGCATGCAATACCGACCAGTATCAGAGGCAATACCAGGTCACGAAGCAGGTTTTGACAGCTGGTCTAAACTGTCCCGGTCACTTAAACTCGGAGCACAACTGACAAGGTGATTTCCTGTGCCGTCAAAGCCTCCAAAACAACAGTCGGCAAGCGTAAAAGATGTTGCGAGACTGTCGGGAACATCGCTTGG
Organism: Phaeobacter sp. JH20_29; assembly: GCF_048056175.1. Classification (NCBI taxonomy): domain Bacteria; kingdom Pseudomonadati; phylum Pseudomonadota; class Alphaproteobacteria; order Rhodobacterales; family Roseobacteraceae; genus Phaeobacter; species Phaeobacter sp. JH20_29. The sequence continues at coordinate 60,753 of NZ_JAYMWO010000017.1, read as the reverse complement.
AACGGTGTCGCGTGTTCTGAACAGAAGCGCCTCGGTGAGCGACAAGACGCGCGCGCAGGTTGAGAAGGCGATCGCAGAGCTGGGGTATGAACCAAACGCTGGCGCACGTCAGATGCGCAGCGGTCGCAGCGGGCTGGTCGGCGTCCTGCTGCCGAGCCTTGATGTCCCCTTCTTTGGCATTCTGGCGCAGGCGCTTGAGCAAGCCTTGTTTCAAAACGGCTACCACTGCCTGATCTGCAATACCGAGGAGAATGAAGAGAATGAAAAACGATATATCTCGACCCTCATTGGCCAGAAAGTGGATGGCATAATCGCAGCGTCGGTTGCAACGAACCAGAATTTCACGCGGCTGTCAGATCAGAATATTCCAATTATCGCCGTTGACCGTTCTCCCGACGAGATCGCGGTGAATCTGGTATCCGTTGACCACCGGGAAGGTGGGCGTCTGATGGCAGAGTATTTGTTGCGCCTTGGGCATCGGAACATTGGTGTCATTGGCGCGCCCACCCATTCAAGACCCATCACCCTGCGCCTGGAGGGGATCAAAGAGGCGTTGACGGCTCAGGGGCTTGAACCGGTCAGCGTGTCTCTTGGCGAAGAGCATAGCTTTGATACCTGTTTCGCCCTGGCGCGGGACGTGCTGGCGAAAAACCGACCAACCGCCCTGATTGGGACAACCGATATCGCGGCAATCGGCGCGATCCATGCCGCGCATGAACGCGGTCTGAAAATGCCTCAGGACATTTCTGTGATCGGGTTCGACAACCTGCCACAAAGCGCCCATATTTTTCCGACCCTGACCACCGTAAATCAGCCGATTTCATTGCTGGGAGAGCTGGCCGCAAAAACGCTTCTGAACCGGATCAACCCGGAGCGTTTCGCGAAACCGGATCTTTCAGCTCTAAGCTTGCAGATCGTCGAACGTGACAGCACCGGACCCGCACCCAAGACCCTATAGCGCGGTAACGGATATGCTGTAGCGGGTGTGAAATGGGCTATCCGGCGTCAGCATGCGCGACGTTTGCACACCGGATTTTGTCAGGGGATTTTCTGTCGCTGAAATCGAGCATCCCAAATCAAATGCGGAACAAACGGGTTCGATCCCTAGCGCCCAATGGCGGCCGTTCCACGGTGGCGCGTTTCGCCCTCCATTGCTGATCCACAGCATGAGCGAGGGAAAGACCTCTGCATCCCAATCAAGTGTGACGCGATAATCTTCGGCGCGGTTCTCCAGCGCGAAGGTCCCGTCGGTGCCGCTCAGGAGCAAAAGCGTCTCGAACCGGTCAGGATAGGGCAGCGCCACTGGATCAAACCCGAACCCTGTTAGATCTTCCAACCGGAACGGCGCGGGGCGTGAAATACCGGGGGGGCCGCCGGTATCACCGGGGTAGCAAAACGCCTGCTTATAGCGCCCGGGACACAGACGCGCCTGTCCGGTGGCCGCTGGCAGACGAAAGACCGGATGCAACCCAATTGGCAGGCAGGCCTTGCGGCGCATATGGATGCCAAGAGCGATGTCTACCGCAGCCTTGCCGCTCACCCCGCTCACCCGCCGTGTCAGGTGATGGATTGGATCGGTCCCCGGATAGGCGATGTCTGCACGCACCGCCTGCGGGCCATCGGGTGTTATGCGCCAGTCGTGATTGGCGGCATACCCGTGCGGCCATGGATCAGGCATGCGGGAGAGACCGGCCCAATCCCCGGCCAGAGGGCCCTGTGGCGCCATGCCAAAGGGAACACAGGGCCACTCTCCTTGCAGCCCGGCAAGCAGCGGCGGCACACCATCGGGTAACACCTCACCCAGCCAGGGTGCTTTATGCAAAGGCGCAATGCGGCGACCGTCCGAGAGGTCAAACTCAAGGTCGGTCAGCATCGCACCACATCGGGTGAGACGCGCACGCCCTTTATCCCAGTTGAGCCAAGTCACTTTCGGTCGATGAAAAAGTTGATGAAGACCGCGCCAAGGATCAGACCGCCTTTGATCACTTGCTGCACATAGGGGTTGAAACCCCACAGCGTCATCGCGTTCAGCAGCACGCCCAGAAACAGCACACCGATGAATGCGCCCCAGATCGTCCCCTTGCCGCCGAACAGGCTGATGCCACCAATGATCACGGCCGAGATCACCTCAAGCTCCAGCCCACGCGCAATGGTCGGATTGCCGGCATTGACCAGCGACGAATAGATAATACCTCCGGTTGCAGCAAAGACACTGGTCATCATCAGGCAGATGGTCTTGGTGCGCCAGACATTGATGCCCGACAGGCGCGCGGCCTCCATATTGCCGCCGACCGCATAGATCGACCGGCCCAGCGCCGTGAAATTCGAGATGGTAAAGGTGATGGCAAAGGCAATCGCCAGCAGGAAAACCGGAACCGGAACACCCCAGAAACGGCCTGACCCGATGACGTAATACCAGCTTGGAAAGCTCGAAATCGGGACGCCATTGGTGATCAGGTTGGCCAAGCCCGCAAGGGTTGCCATCATCGCCAGAGACGTGATGAAGGTCGGCACCTGAACCAATTGCCGCAGTTTGCCCGACATGAACCCGACCGAGGCCGCAAACAGCAGCGTCCCGGCAAAGGCGGCAATGACGGTCCAGGTGGCAGGTTCAATGGCGTTTCCGGCCAGCTTCTCGACGATCCAGGCGGTCAGACAGGCGGACACGGCCACCATGGAGCCGACGCTCAGGTCAATTTCTCCGACAATGATCACCAGAGCCATGCCAAAGGCAATCATCCCCGGGACGGCAATATTCCTCAGGATATTCAGCTGGTTGTTCAGGGTGAAAAAGCCCTGCGCCGTTGTCGCAACGATCACGTACAAGACCAGGAGGATCATCAGCATCGAATTTCGGCGCAGATGGGAAATGAATTTGTCGCGCGTCATGCATCGCTCTCCTGTTGGGTTGTGGGTGCCGCCATGCAAGCTGCATAGATATCCTTGGCATCAAGGCCTTCGTTGATGAATTCTTCGGCGATACGACCATCCCGCAGCACAAGGATACGATCGCAGCATTCGGTCAGATCCTCCAATTCGGTCGAAACAACGATCGAACTCAGACCCTCGCGCGCCTTTTCCCAGATGAGTTCATAGATCTGGCGTTTCGCCTGCACATCGACGCCGCGCGCGGGTTCGTCAAACAACAGAATGTCGGGCGTGTTGTTCATCCAGTTCCCGACAACGATTTTCTGTTGGTTCCCGCCGGAAAGAGAAGAGACCGGTAACATCGGATCGCCGGCCTTGATGTGAAGCCCCGCAATCTGGCGGTCGACAAACGGCTTTTCTGTACGGTGACTGACCCAGCCTTTGGGTGCGATCCGATCCAGTCCGGCAAGACACAGGTTGGCATGTGAGGACAAGAGCTGCACAAGGCCGGAATGTTTGCGATCTTCGGAGGTGTAGCCAATGCCCAGCGCTTTCATCGTCGGGATATCGGGCCGCGCCACGATCTGCCCGTTCACTGATATCTCACCTTGATCCGCCACGATGGCCCCGAACAGGCAATGCAACAACTCGGTTCGTCCCGATCCGAGCATTCCGGCAATGCCAAGAACCTCGCCCGGGTAAAGATCAAAGCTCACGTCGTCGAAATGGGATGCGAGTGCAAGATGCCGCGCGCTCAGCACCGGTGTTTCCCGCGTTATCGTCTTGGTCGGGCGCTGGAGAGGCGGAAGATCGCCAAACATCATATCAAGGATGACGGCCGGGGTGGCCTCCTTGATCGGCACCGAATCCACGAATTTTCCGTCCCGGATCGCTGTGACTGTATCCGCGATCTGATCCAGTTCAGACAGCCGGTGCGTAATATAGATGACGGTAACACCAAGCTCGCGCAGCCGACGCACCAGAGTAAAGAGTTGCCGAACTTCTGCCTGCGCCAGCGCAGAGGTGGGTTCATCCAGTTGCAGGACTTTGGGTCGAAAACTCATCGCTTTGACGATTTCGACCATTTGTTGCTGACCAACCGAAAGATCCGCAACGCGGGTTTGCGGCGCGATGTCCAGCCCACCAATCTCTTTGAACAGGTCGCTGGCATCACGACGCAACCGCGCCCAATCAATCAGGCCAGAGCGTTTGCGCGGTAGCCGACCAAGGAAGATATTCTCTTCGACCGACAATTCAGGGACTAGACTGAGTTCCTGATAAACGGTGGCGATACCGGCCCTCTGCGCTTCACGCGGATTGGAAAACCGTGTCTCGACAGTTCCAATACGGATCGACCCTGACGTCGGCTGGATCGCTCCTGACATCATCTTGACGAAGGTGCTCTTGCCAGAACCGTTCTTGCCAATCAGTGCGTGAACCTGCCCGGCTGTAAACTCGTGTACAAATCCGTCAAGTGCCTTGACCGATCCGTAGTGCTTGGTGAGCTGATAAAGGATCAGATTTGACACGGGTTACCTGCCTTTGCCTGTGATGATCAGTGAAACAGAGGGCCGACACGGCCCCCTGCCATTGATTCTACTGAATGCTTTCCAGGAACGCGGTGACGCCATCTGCGTCGGTCCTGCTCAGAAGCATTGCCGGCACAGTGGTTTGTGCCTCGACTTCTTCGCCTGCAAGAATGGCAAGGGCTGCTTCGGCACCCATGGCACCCATCTGGAGCGGCGCCTGAGCAGTCACCGCCTGCAGAACATTGTCGCCCGCCAAAAGACCCCGACCCAGCTGTTCCGATCCGTCGATGCCAAAGACAAAGACCTCACCGGCACGACCCGCGTTGCGCACCGCCTGCATCGCCCCCACGGTGCCGCCTTCGTTTGCCGCGTAGATGACATTGACCTCGGGGTGGGCGGTCAGAATATCGGTGGCCACAGTAACTGCGGCTTCTGGCATCCAGGCGTCCTGCTCGGCCACGATCTCGATGGAATTGCCTTCAGCGACAGCATCCTTGAAACCGCCTGTCCGGTCGCCAGACTGTTCCGGCAAGAGCGACGAGAACGCCAGAATGGCGACATTTGCTTTGCCACCAAGGCTATCACTTACAAAGCTGGCGGCGGCAGCGCCGGTGGATGCCCCAAGATCACGGTTGGCCGTTGAGAAGGTCGCATGTGCAATGCTGGCATCCTCAAGGCCGCCGTTCAGGGCAACCACAACAATACCGCCGTCACGTGCGCGCTGCAAAGCAGGGCCCGAATTCGCGGCCGAAAGTGGCGCAATCACGATCGCATCGACGCCGCGCGAAATGTAGGTATCAATGGCCTGAATTTCACGCGCCTGATCGCCATCGATATTAATTTCCAGTACTTCGGCGCCCGCTGCTTCGGCTGTTTCGCGCACACCCGTTTGCAGGAACTGCATGAACTGGTCGCCCTGAAACACGATGCTGGCAATTACCGGGGCGTCCTGTGCGGTCGCACCGAGCGGCAGCATTGCCGTCATTGCTGCGGTCGTCAGTGCCAAAAAGCTACGTCTGGGGATGATAGTCATTGTCTTTTCCTCCTCTAAAGACAGTTTTGACATCACATGAAGCTGGTTCATGTCGTGATGCCTTTTGTCTGCCGATCTATTTGATCGGTCAGTTGGTTCAGATTCGGGATGGCTTCGGTGGCTGTGACCCCGCGCAAGGAGGCCCTTGCGATGGCATGGCCCAGTTCCAGGGCACGCTGCGGTGTCCAGCCTTCATGAAGCGCATACAAAATTCCGGCACAAAAGGCATCGCCTGCGCCCAAGGGGCTTGCGACCAGTTCACGCGGTAAGGGCACGACCGGGACGTGTGCGACCTGCCCATCAACCCCAATCCAGAGCGCCATTTGCTGGCAGTGAACGACCACGGCCCGCCGGACCCCGTCTTTGATCAGCGCCTTTGCCATCTCGATCATGTCCTGCATATTCGGCGTCTGACTGGCGACAGGTGGAGTCTGGCCACTCGCGCGGGCCAATTCGATTTCGTTCAATATCAGATAGTCGATTTGTCGAATTGTCGTCGCGACGATCTTCGAGAAATCCGGGCGATCAACCGAAGCAAGATCAACGCAGGTGGTCATACCTGCGGCGCGGGCACGGGAGAGCACCCTCGCCGCAGGCGTGCTGCCATCATCCGTGATCCGATCCAGATCGGCCAACAGGGTCAGGTAGCCCAGATAGAAAATGCGCGCTTTATGGCTTTCAAAAACGCCCGTCGGGAAATCTTGATCAGACAGCACGTCATTGGAGCCGCCCTGATAGAAGAACGTGCGCGATCTTCCGGTAACTGACATGACGTGAGTATGTGCCGTCGCGGTGTCTGGTTTTTCCGTGATCAGATGCGTTGGAAGACCCAATTCATGACAGTGCGCCTTGATAAATTTCCCGAAGTCATCCTGACCGATGGCGCCCATCGGCCAAAGCGGTAGCCCGGTTTCAAGCTTGGTCAGCGCCGTCACAACATTGGCCGCACCGCCACCCACGCCCTTGTCTTGCCCGTCGATGCGAACCAGATCGCTCTCAGCGGGCCAATGCGCAATCTCGTGTACGAGATCCACGATCCAGTTGCCCGCACAAATTATGCCTTCGCGCATGGTCACGGGGTCGACCCCACTTCATTCCACAAGGGATGCACGGGTTGGGCATCTTCGGTTATGGAAGAAAACCGCCCCAGAGGCTCCAGAAAATAGTTGTCCGATCCGTCATCATTGACCTGAGACACTTCACCGCCCAGCACCATTCCGCTGCCTGGGCGCGCATAGAAGCGGTGATAAAGACCACATGGAATCGTGACACTTGATCCGGGTTTCAGGCACAGTGGTTCGTCCGGGTCCAGCCGGTGGACAAAGCCATCACAGCGCAGAACAATTGGATCATCGACACCGTCAGGCTGGCGGAACTCGATCATCAAATCCCCGCCGCCACGGTTGATGATGTCCTCCAGCTTAATCTTGTGGGTATGAAACGGAGTTTCCTGCCCTTCCCCGACGAACAACAGCTTTTCAGCGTAGGGCAGACTCGTCGCGTCAGACTGGATACCGTTGCGCAGGCAGAACAACACCAGACCGCGCCGCGCAAAATCGCCCGAGCCGAAATCCGTCACATCCCAGCCCATCTGATGAAGCTGCAACCAGTCGCCCAAGTCGGGATTGGCTGCGAATTCTGCAACATCCCAATCGGCCCAGGCAGGCAGGGACCAGCGATATTCCTGCAAAAGCTCTTTGGCGGCGCGGATGGCCTGATTGATTTCGGAGCGCTTCACGTTTCCGCCCCGTAGTCGACAGTGACGACCCTGTGTTCGGTGCCTGCCTTCAGGGCTGCGGTCAGCACGGCGTGGTGGTCCGCCGCTTCTGCGGGTGTTGCGCAATGAAATCCACGCGCATCGCCTCCGGCCAGCTCATCCAGAAATGCTGCCCACATCTGTTGCAGGGCGTCCGGGAAACCAAATTCGAAAATGGCCCCCGTTATGGCCGGGAACAGGGTCTGAAATCCGATGTCCTGCACCTGCCAGATCTGATCCCCGCCGCTATAGTCCATCCACTGCCACTGGCGCGGGTTCTTGGTGGTGAAATAGGCGCTTCTTTTGGTCCCAAGAACGCGCAGGCTCCAGCTGTTGGAATCTCCGGGCGATATACGCCAGGTTTTCAGCACCAGAGGAAAGCCGCCCCCGGCATCCTCGACATGGCCAGTGATGGTGGCGTTGTCCCATGTCTCGCAGGGTACGGTCCCCCCCTTGCCATCCGGACGGGTCCGAAACCGGTTGACCAACGACGCCGATACATGGGTCGGGCGCCACCCCAGTCGCAAGGGCACATGCAGCACATGCATGCCAAGATCGCCCATGCAGCCGTAGGCGCCATTTACCTCAACCATGCGTTTCCAGTTGATCGGCTTGTCCGGGTCAAGGTCCGAGGAATGCAGGAACGCGGCCTCAACTTCGATGATTTCTCCCAGATCACCGGATCGCACAAGATTGATGACCTTTTGCGCACCGGGATAGAACGGCATCTCGGATGAACACCGCACCATCACATCAGGATGCGCATCAATCGCCGCCTGAATACGGGCGTTTGCGGCCCCATCCATACCAAACGGTTTTTCGCCGAACAGGTGTTTCCCGGCAGCCATGATCTGCGGATAAACCTGATCATGCAGCACATGCGGCAGCGCGCAATAGATCGCCTCGACCTCTGGATTGTCGAGCATCTCTCGGTAGTCGGTTGTCTTTTGCGTCACGCTGGACAGATTGTGCGAAAACCAATCCATCAGGTCCGTGTTCGTGTCGCACACCGCGACAATCTCTGGCCGCGCTTTTGTTTCGGTCAGATGCAGCCAGCGGGCGGCAGTCGAGGCAAACTCGCGCCCCATAAGCCCGCAGCCAATGACGCCGAATTTGACGACGCGGCTCACGCGATCATCCCCAGGGCATCAGCCACGGAGGCGCCGTTATGCACCACCGCCATCAGCGCTTTGGTCATGCCTGCCGGGTCGTCGTGATGGATCACATTGCGGCCATAAACGATACCGCGGGCGCCCTGTTTCATCAAAGCTTCGGTCCGTGTCAGAATCTCCTTGTCAGAGACCTTGCCGCCACCGCGCACCAACACGGGTACGTCCTGGGCAATCTCAATCACACGGTGATACTGGGAAACATCGTCGCAAGGATCCGCCTTGATGATGTCCGCGCCCAGTTCCACGGCCTGACGCACCAAAGGCAGGATCTTTGCCAGATCGCCATCCACCATGTAACCACCACCGGCCTTGGCGTTGTCCTGCATCACCAGCGGCTCCACCATCAGCGGCATCCCTGCCAGATCGCAAGCGCGCTTCAACCGGTTGATGTTCTGAATGCAGGCCTGATGCACTTCGGGCTGACCGGGCAGCATGAGCAGATTCACCACCACACAGGCCGCATCGAGGGCCACAGCTTGCTCAACCGGGTCGGCTATCACTTCTGAAAACAGCGACCGTGGCAACGGATTGCCATAAACATTGGCAATGTCGGTCCGCAACACCAGCGCCGGACGGTCCTTGCCGGGGATTGCCTGCAGGATCGGCGCCGTCCCCGGTGGCAGCTGAATGGCATCCGGTGCCGCGCTCGCCACAATCGTGATCGCGGCCTGCATGTTCTCAATCCCGCCAAGGAAGGCGCTTTCATTGAACATGCCGTGGTCGATTGCCACGTCAAAGCAATTTCCCGAAACACCGAACAGTCTGTTCATACGTGCGGATTTCACCTGCGTCCCTCCTGTGGAATTTCCCTAGAAGATTATGGAAACGTTTCCAAATAAAAGGTTCGTTCTTCATCAACATCTTGTCAACAAATTTCTTCGAGAATTTTTTATGTTCTAAAACATACGGTTATAGGCGCACGGAGTGGAGCCCCCCGAGATCCTCGTACTAGATCTTCGGTTCATGACTGCGAAATGCAGGGCAGTTCGCCCAGCGCGTTAGCACGCTCGAAAGGGTGTCGGCCCGTGATAGGCCTGTCTTCATCGCTTGTCGAAAGTGCCGCCGCCGCGAGCAAAAAATCGTCAGCCAAATGCTGGCAGGCGATCGACAGATCGCCCCGCACATCTCGTGCTTCGACAAATCTGAGCGCAGTGACTGGACCCGAGCCGACTTCGAGTGCGACGCCGAGGACAATCAACACATCTGCCCTGAAGGGCACGAGGTGAAGCAATTCCCCCGGAACTGTTCCGATCCGAACCGCTGGCCGACCGGCAGGGGCATCGCCATATAGCAGGGTTTGGAGCACACGTGTCAGGCCGCCCATCACAGGCGCGCTGCCGCCAGAATATGGATTTCCAGTCGATCAACCGGCGAGGAACCTGAACCGGCTCCTATTACATGGGTCATGCGGCGCAAATGACGAATTTCTCCTCGCCGCAACCGCCCACAATCTCCAGAAACTGGCCACAAACTATCCTGCGCCGCAGCAACCGCAATAAGCCAGACAAGAAAGGCACTCTCGACCCTTATCAGGGGGCGATATTCTGCACCAGAGAACCGGTCTATTTTCAGAATCGGTCCAAAGCGGCAACGCCATCAATGACTAAAATCCTGTACCGCGCCGCACTCCGGATAGGGAAACTCTGACATTCTCGAGCTCCGCCAATAGCGCCCGTTTTCAAGGATCGCTTTGTCTGCACCTGGCCCGACGGCCGCTATTGTTTTGAGACTAGACCCTATTCTTACTCAACCATGCTGCCCAAATGGCAAATGCCAACGCCAGTCCCGTTGAAGCTAGCATAAGCATAAGCAGCGTTTGTGCCCCGTTCGTCTGTGATACGAGGTTGCCCGTCAATGTGGTAACAACCGCACCGCCTGCAACTATGAGAGCGCCGCTCAGCCCGGCAGCGCTTCCGGCGAGATCTGGTCGAACCGACATCGCACCGGCATTGCATCCCGGCATGGTCATGCCGTTCCCTAAACCAACGAAGATCGTGCTCGCAAAGAAAATCTCCGCTGACATGATCTCCGATGCGAGCAACAGCAAACCGCCCACAATACCACTACACGCCATGACCCGGCCCGCAATCATCATGGTTGTTGGTTCGAAGTGTTTTCCAACCCGACCGGCCAAGAACCCGCCGATCATGAAGCCAACTGTGATGGTCCCGATATAGAATCCAAGTCCAGCGGTTGTGACATTGAAAGCGGACTGCGCAACAAGAGGTGCGCCTGTCAGAAAGATGTAGAATGCGCCGACAGAAAGCGCACCACAGAGTGCATAAGCCCAGAACAGGGGCTCACGGATAAGCATCATCGTGCCAGGTGCCGGAGTGCTGGCGTCTGTTGCCCTTTGAGGCCTCGTTTCTCCGAGGTCGAACCAGCAAAGCAGCAGTAATCCGAAGCCCGCTACAGCATAGAAACCAAAGACGGACCGCCACCCAAATAAGGTGTCCAACACCCCTCCCAGCATGGGGCCGACCATAGGAGCAATCGCCATCGCCATTCCGATATAGCCGATCAGGCTTACAGCCTCCCGTGCCGTTCTCGTATCCCTAACGATCGCGAGAGAAAGCGCGTAACCGCCGACGATGCCGCCTTGGAGCATCCGGCAGAACAGAAAAGCCACGATGTTTGGTGCAAAAGCGCACCCCACAGAGGCGAAAGCAAAAACAAACAAAACCACCAGAAGAACCGGTCGTCTGCCGATCCGGTCTGACAAGGGCCCAACGATCAACTGAATAACTGCCGTTATTGCCAGATATCCGGACACCGCCCAGCTCACGGTACCGTAGTCGGTATTGAGATCGACAGCGATGTTAGCCAGAGCGGGTAGAAACATGTTGAGCGACATGGGCGAAAACCCAGTCAACAGGATCAATGTGATCAAATTCGGAGGTGTTCTTGCGCGGTTCATCTGATGCTCTGAGCAATAAAAACAAAAAAGCCCCCGAGAATGTCGGGGGCGCATGGAAACGGATATGGAGAACCCTATCGGACCATGCGCCTCTTGCTTGCTACATCGATGACGAACTTGAAGGTCATGATCTCACTCCTTTGGGATCAAGCGTAGTAAGGATCGTTGACCCTGGCAACACGCAAAGCTGCCACCCATACACAGCGCAGCATCGGTCAATCCGGACTAACTGCCCGCATTCGCTGCGTCGCCCATGGCTGGCCGCCTTAGGTCTCTAAGCAAAGATCAGGGAAAAGCTGCTCTGGCGTGGTATTGCAAAGCGGCGGCCCGAGCTTGCTCGGTCCTTCCAGATCGGCGCTACGCCATACCTGCCAAGGTGACAGCAGAGCCTGCAAGGCCGAATTCGCGGGCGTCTTGTCCCAGGAACCTCCCCGAACGCGCAGATCGGCCCAGAGGCGTTGATGCCGATTGAGCTGCTGTTTTGTGGCCTGCCGCATGTTGGCACAATGCTGCAGCGCATATTTTGCACCAGCATGGAACGCAGGCAGTTATCGCACGTCAGGTCAATGATGTGACGGAAAAGTCAAACAGATCTGACGCTCGAAATCTGACGTATCAAAAGAGGGAAGTGGCGGACCGAGGAGGATTCGAACCCCCGACCCCTTGATTCGTAGTCAAGTACTCTATCCAGCTGAGCTATCGGTCCACTGCGGCGGGGTTTAAGCGTAGCGGCGCGGGGGTGCAAGTCCAAAATGTCAGATTGCCGCAGGTTTTCTTCTTTTTGCGATTGGGGCGTTCCGACGCGCGGATTGCGGGCACGGCGGCGTCAAAGAGTGCCGTCGCCCTTGGGCAGACAGATATCGAATACCGTGCCCTCAGGACCGGTGTCGCGCAGGACCACCATGCCGCCATGGCCGCGGGCCAGTTCGTCGGCGATGGCAAGGCCAAGGCCGGTGCCGCCCTTGCGGATGCCGCCCTGAAACGGGGTAAAGAGATTCTCCCGCGCTTTCACCGGCAGGCCGGGGCCGGTATCGGTGACGGAGATCCACCAGGCCTCGTGATCTTCACGCGCCGACAGGGTGATCTGCCCCGGCTGACCGCTGGCCTCGATCGCCTGACGGGCATTGCGCACCAGGTTCATCACGATGCGGAACAGCTGCTCGGGATCCGCCCGCAGGCTCAGATCGACGGGCACCTCATTGCGGAAGGTGACACGCCCCTCCGCTCCGCCGGCCAGGCTCTCGCTTTCCAGGATGTCCTCCACCTGACCGTGTAGTGCAACCCGGCCAAAGGTCGGCGCCGGCTCCTCTGCCCGGCCAAAGGCCAATGTCCCCTCACAGAGCGAGACCGCGCGGGTGATCGAATTCACCAGCTTCGGGGCGAGGCGCCGCACCAGGGGGTCTTCGCTCATCTCGATACGGTCGGTGAACAGCTGCGCCGAGGTCAGGATATTGCGCAGATCATGGCTGACCTTGGCAACAGCGCCGCCCAGCTGGGCCAGCCGTTCGCGCTGTTTCAGCGCATGGGTCAGCTCGGTCTGCAACTGCATCAGCGCCTCTTCGGCCTCGCGCAGCTCACGCACACCGGCGCTGGGGTGGATGATTCCACGGGCATCCTCCGGCGCCGCCGCATAGCGCTGCATATAGCCGATGACCCCCTTGATCGGCTTCACCATGAACCGGCGCACCGCCGCAAACAGCAGAACGGCAGTAAAGATTGAGATCACCGCCGAGAGCAGCAGAATACGCAGCCCGTAATCAATCATCGCATCGCGCAGACCCTTGGTTTCAATCGTGATTTCAATCAGAAGACCAGCGTCGCGCACCGGCGCCCCAATCACCCGGATGATCTGGTTTTCCGGCGTGACCAGCCGCTGCATGGCATGGCCGATCAGTGCAAACGGGCTGCTCATCCGCAGATCATAAGTGCCCGAAATCGGCGCCGGGATCGGTGAGGACAGCACCAGCTGGCGCACTTCGTCCCGCCGCAGAACCACGTTGAAGACACCAGCATTCTCCAAAAGCTCCGCCTCCAGCTCGGTGTCCAGCATATCATCGGCCAATAGCGCCAGCGACGCGATCTGCGCCCGCTCCAGACGGTCGGCCAGATAATCGAGACGGAACCGGGATACGGAGGGCACAAAGATCAGGATCTCGGCCAACATCACGAAGACCGTGGTCAGGATCAGGAATCTGCCTGAAAGCGTATTGAGCATTCAGCCCCTTCCGGCGTTACGGGAGCCAGCGCTGCACAAATTGCACCACTCGTTTCACCATTGGACTATCAAAAAGCCGTGGCGAGAAATAGGCCCCTGCGACGCGTTTATTCACTTCTGAAATGGTGGGATAGGGCGCCACCATGGCCGCGACCCCACTCATCTTCAGGTTATTGGCGATGGCCATCGACCACAGCGCCACCAGCTCCCCCGCCTGATGCCCCACGACAGAGGCGCCGACCGGGCGCCCCTTGACCACCATGACCTTGATCAGGCCGGTGCTGTGACGTTCGGCCAGCGCGCGGTCGTTGTGATGATAGTCGAACCGCGCCACCTCCATCCGGTCGCCATGTTTCTCGCGCGCCTGCGCCTCTGTGAGCCCGACCTGCGCCAGCTCGGGCGCGGTATAGGTGGCCCAGGGAATATGGCTGGTCTTGGCCTTCGACGGCAGGCCGAACAGGATCGACCGGATGATCACACTGGCATGATAGCCCGCCACATGGGTGAACTGCATCCCGCCCGCGACATCACCAATGGCATAGACCCGGCGGTTGCTGCTGCGCAGGCTGTCGTCCACCACCACGCCCGCGCGGTTGGTCTCGACACCGGCGGCCTCCAGATTCAGCCGGTCGATATTGGCCTTGCGCCCCACCGCCATCAGGAGGTGGCTGCCGTCGAACACCCGGCCATCCTTCGCGGTGACGCGAATGCCGCCATCCTCGGTGGAGGCGACGGTTTCCGCCTGCGCGCCTTCGGCAATCTCGACGCCCTCCTCGCGCAGCTGCTCCAGCACGATGGCCGCCAGCTCCGGGTCGTCCTTGCCCAGCGCCTTGTCGCCCTCGATCACCGTGACCTGACTGCCCAGCCGGATGTGCGCCTGCGCCATCTCCATGCCAATCGGACCACCGCCGATGATCAGCAGGTGATCGGGCCGCTCGCGCAGGTCAAACAGCGTCTCATTGGTATAAAAGGGCACATCGGCCAGCCCGTCGATTGGGGGCACCAGGGGCGAGGATCCGGTGGCAATCACGATGCGCCGGGCGGTGATGCGGTGCTCCCCGGCCTCGACCACACGATCATCGACAAACCGTCCATAGGCGCGGATCACCCGCACACCAAACCCTTCGAACCGCTCCTGGCTGTCGACCGGGGCGATGGTCGCGATCACGTCCTGCACGTGGTCCTTGGCGGCGGCGTAATCCACCACTGGCAGCTGATCGGCCACACCATAGGCGCTGGCATGGGCCTGCCCATAGGCCACCTTGGCGCTGGCCAGCAGCGATTTCGACGGCACGCAGCCATAGTTCAGACAGTCGCCGCCCATCTTGTGCCCTTCCAGCAGCACGACATCCGCGCCCATCTGACTTGCCCCTGCCGCAACAGAGAGACCGCCCGACCCGGCGCCGATCACAAGAAGATCGCAGGTTAGCTCTTGCATGGTCACTGGTCCTTTCCGGAGGCCGCGGGACGGCGTTTCTTCAGCAGCATGGGCAGCGCCGCCAACACGCACAGACCAAGGATCGGCCCGATCACAAACGGCTCCCACAACAGCGACAGATCAGGTGTCCCGCCTCGGTCAAACACCGCACCAAGGCCCACGCCAATCCAAGTAAAGACGATGGCGCCGGGGATGATCCCCACCGCCGTGGTCCACAGGAAATTCACCAGCTTCACCCCGACCAGCGCGGGCAGCAGATTGGCGACAAAAAACGGCACCGCAGGCACCAGCCGCAGCAGCAGCAGCACCTCGATCTCATTTTCCCGCAGGGCCTGTTTGAGGATGCGCACGCGCCCCTCCGCCGCTTCCAGCCGGTGGGTCAGCATCGCTCCAAGCCCCCAGCGCGCCGCCAGAAAGATGCCAACCGCACCAATGGTGGCTGCCAGCACGTTGAACAGCGTGCCCGCCACCAGACCAAACAGGAACCCGCCAGTGACGGAGGCCACAGCGGCGCCCGGCAACGAGAAGACAACAATTGTCACATAGGCCAGCACAAACAGGCCAACGAGGCCCAGATAATTCTCATCGCGAAACGCCATCAGCGCCACCCGATTGTCGCGCAGGGTCTCAAACGTCAGGTAATCGCCCAGCGTCATCGCCCCGATCACCGCAACAACCAGCACCACGGCCAGCGGCAGGAACCGGGTCAGCGCCGGTTTCTTCTCTGCCCTGTCACGCGATTCGGCTGCGGTGGGCTGGGCCGGAGAATGCTCCGCGATATCGGGCTGCTCGGGATGATCTGGCATCGGTGGTCAAATCCTGCTGTCTTGGGCCAGTGGCTGGCCGGTCATGGTCGGCACCGCAGACGCGGCGGGTCTGTGTCTCTGGCTACCTGCTAAATGGCCCCGGTACGAGACCACGGGCGATATCTTCACGCCCGCTTGATCATTGCCTGCAAAAAAGTGAGCCAAACAGCGCGCGCCCCTCTGTCTGTTACAAATATCTTCTGCTATAGGGGCTCCAGCGCCCGGTTTTCATGGAAATGTTGCATTTCGTGCAGAAAACAACCGCCTTGGGGTTTGACTCGCCGGTCATTCCCTTCTAGAGACCGGGCTTCGAGATAGACCCCCGGGTGGCCGATTCCGCGCCGTCCCGATGTAAACAGTTGGAGACCGGAGCGATGAAACGCACCTATCAGCCTTCGAACCTGGTTCGCAAACGCCGCCACGGCTTCCGTGCGCGCATGGCCACCAAGGCAGGCCGCAAGATCCTGAACGCACGCCGCGCACGCGGTCGCAAGTCGCTGAGCGCGTAATCGCGCCCAGCACTGTTCAGACGGACATGACACCGCCGGAGACCCCCAAGGACGGCTCAGCTGCCCAAGGGACCAGGTCTCCGGCGGTGTCCGTTTGCGTATCTGATACCTTGGACCGCCCACTGCCCCGCCCGGAAGTAATCGCCAAACGCCGCGACTTTCTCGCAGCGGCACGCGCCCGCCGTCAGGGCACCAAGGGAATGATGGTACAGGGTCGCAAACGCCGCCAGGACAGCGAAGCCGGCGGCGATGCCATCCGCATGGGCTTTACCTGCTCCAAGAAGGTCGGCAATGCGGTGGCCCGCAACCGCGCCAAACGCCGGCTGCGCGAAGTCGCCCGGCTGATTCTGCCCCTGCATGGCCGGTCCGGCTGGGACTATGTCCTGATCGGCCGCGCGACAGAGACCGCCGAGCGCCCCTTTGAAGATCTGCAAAACGATCTCATCTACGCGCTGAAGAAAATCCACGGCAAGTAATCGTTTCCGAAGGCGATTTTCCCGGCAGGGAACTGGCGCAGCACACGGCCGCTGTCCCCGCACTCAGGCGCGGTCCTGATTGCCATACCGCTCAACTCTGCCTATCTAACTCCCATGACCCCGCTGGCCCATCTCCTTGCCCTGCCCGTGCGCGCCTATCGGCTGCTGTTCAGCCCCTGGGTCGGCTTCAACTGCCGCTATCAGCCCACCTGCTCGGCCTATGCGCTTGAGGCACTGGAGAAACACGGCGCCCTCCGTGGGGCATGGCTGACGTTGCGCCGGATCGGCCGCTGCCACCCGTTTGGCGGCGATGGCTACGACCCGGTGCCGGGCTGTGACCACAGCCATGACAAGACCGCAGATCGACGATAACCGGTCCGGGCCGATGCCCGGCAAAGCCGCGCGCCATTTCTGCCACAGTATGGAATACCGGTATAACCGGGGCAGTCGGGCCGTGCTAAGGCTCTGAAGCGATCAACCTATAGATGCAGGAGGGCTGTTTATGAATAAGTTTGTTCAATGGCGACGTGCTCCTGGGGGCTATACGGGACAGGCACGCGCCTGATCCAGTCTGCCTTTAATCGCGGCTCAGCACTGATGTGCGCCCGATCTGATCGTACCATCCCAAACCACCCCTAGCGAAGCCATCGTCGACGCCTGTCTTTGATCCGGTCTTCGACCTCGTCTTTGCTGCATGGTCTGGGCACATCTGTCATCTTTCACAACAAAGGACCCGTCTGCATGCAGCCGGAAACACGCATGACATCTACACAATTTCCCACCCCGCTCCGCGACCCCCATGCCGCATTGGCGCAGATTCTGGCCGATCTTGGTCTGCGCCGGACCTTGACGGCGATCCTGCGTCAGATGATTGCCGCACAAAGCCCGCCGCGCAGACGCGCCAGCACGCTGCCGATCTGCAACCATCTGCGCCGGGATATTGGCCTGCCACCGCTCGCCGACAGGCTGCCATCGTCGCGCCCCTATTTCTGATCCCGGCCGACGATCCCGGTTGACGATCCCGGCGGGCAGAAGCCTGCTACCCGCCGGGATCACCTTTTTTCCTTGGCAAAACGCCGATCCTCGGCTAGGGCGCGCCCATGCTTGATGATGATCTGGACGATATCCACCCGCTGTTTGCCGGCGCCCCCTCGACGACGGAGTTCAAGAAACTCCGCAAACGGATCGTGCGCTACGCCCGTGAGGCGATTGACCAATATGGCATGGTCGAGCGGCGCGAGGACGGCAGCACGCCGAAATGGCTGGTCTGCCTGTCGGGCGGCAAGGACAGCTATACCCTGCTGGCGGTGCTTTACGAGCTGAAGTGGCGCGGATTGCTGCCCGTGGATCTCCTGGCCTGCAACCTCGATCAGGGCCAGCCCGGTTTTCCGGCCACCGTGCTGCCGGAGTTTCTGGAAAAGATGGGCGTGCCGCACCGCATCGAATATCAGGACACCTATAGTATCGTGATGGATAAGGTCCCGCAGGGCCGTACGTTTTGCGCGCTCTGCTCGCGCCTGCGCCGGGGCAACCTCTACCGCATCGCGCGCGAGGAAGGCTGCTCTGCGGTGGTGCTCGGCCATCATCGCGACGACATTCTGGAAACCTTCTTCATGAACCTGTTCCACGGGGGTCGTCTGGCAACCATGCCGCCGAAACTGGTCAATGAAGAGGGCGATCTGTTCGTGTTTCGCCCCCTCGCCCATGTCGCCGAGGTGGACTGTGAAAAATTCGCCAAGGCTCTGAATTATCCGATCATTCCCTGCGATCTCTGCGGCAGCCAGGACGGGTTGCAGCGCCAGCAGGTGAAACAGATCCTCGATCAGTGGGAATCAAACAGCCCCGGACGCCGTCAGGTGATGTTCCGGGCCTTGATGAATGCCCGCCCCTCGCATCTTCTGGACCCCAAGCTGTTCGATTTTTCCGCTCTTATGTTGAAAAAACCTGATTTGGGGACGGATTCGGACGAAATTCCCGATTTGCGTTAACTTGCCGGTCAGACCGCGACCTTAATCTGTAGCCAGCACCACATGCCGTAGGTGAAAGGTCTACAGATGACAAAAATGCTGTCGCAGACGCTGACACAGGTCAGGAAACGGATTGCCCCGGTGCTGCTGGGGCCGCCGCTGCTTGCGTTTTTGCCGGCCCTGACACTGGCAACTTTCTGGATGGGCGGCGAGGTGGCGCTGCTGGCCGTTGCTCTTGGCCTGCCGCTGGTTCTTGTCGCCTCCGGTGGCTTTTCCTATTTCCGCCGCCCCGCCATGCCACGCGACAGCCTGACCGGCATGATGATGCGCGACGGGTTCAGCGAAATCGTCTCGGAAGTTTATGACAGCGCCGCGGATACCGGCCTGCGCTCGGCCGTGTTTGTGCTTGAGCTTGATGACTTCAAGGAGCTGGCGCAGCGCCACGGCCAGGAAACCGCCGATCAGCTGGTCAACCGCTGTGGCGACCGCATCATCTCCATCCTGCGCCCGCAGGACTATGTCGCCCGGATTGGCGATTCTCGGTTTGCCATCTGCCTCACACCGGTGTTGCAAATGGATCTGGAACTCTCGATCCAGATGGCCGGACGGCTTCAGGCCGCCATCGAAGAGCCGATTTCGGTTGATGGTGCCTCTCTCTATATTTCCTGTTCCATCGGATTCTGCCTCCATAGCCGCAGCCCGAAACCGGCAGGCAGCGACTGGATGGGCGCCGCCTGCACGGCCCTGCTGGACGCCCAGAACAATGGCCCCTCCGGCATTCGCGCCTTCTCCCCCGAAATGGATCAGCGCAGCAAGGCGCGCGGCGACATGATCGACGAGGTGACCGAGGCACTGGAAAACGGTCAGATCCAGGCCTGGTTCCAGCCGCAGATCTGCACCGACACCGGCCGTGTCTCCGGGTTTGAGGCGCTGGCCCGCTGGTCCCATCCGGTGCGCGGGATGATCGCGCCCATGTCCTTCCTGCCCTATCTGGAGAGCGCCGGGCTGATGGAACGATTGAGCGAAATCATGCTCTACAACGCGCTCACCGCGCTCAAAGCCTGGGATGCCGCCGGCCTGCATGTCCCCTCGGTCGGTGTGAATTTCGCCACCGACGAGTTGCGCAACGCCAATCTGGTGGAGCGCATCCAATGGGAGCTTGAGCGTTTTGGCCTCACCCCGGACCGGCTCTGCGTCGAGATCCTCGAAACCGTGATGACCGACCGCCCGGATGACATGATCGTCCGCAATATCGCCGCCCTTGGCGAATTGGGCTGCGGCATTGATCTGGATGATTTCGGCACCGGCCATGCCTCCATCGCGGCGGTCCAGCGGTTCCGCGTATCCCGGATCAAGATCGACCGCTCCTTCGTCATGAAGGCCGACCGCGACCCCGAACAGCAAAAGCTGATTGCCGCCATCCTGACCATGGCCGAACGGCTGGAGCTGGAAACCCTCGCCGAAGGGGTGGAGACCGTTGGCGAACACGCCCTCCTGTCCCAGTTGGGCTGCGATCACGTGCAGGGCTTTGGCATTGGCCGTCCGATGCCCTTTGATCAGACTCTCGACTGGATCGCCGCCCATGAGGCAAAGCTGCAGGAGGCCCCCAGTATCGGGCGCCACAGCAGCTGATCCGCTGACATCCCAGTCCCCCGCCCTTCGGCGACCATCTACGCAATCGGCCCCGATTGGTTCCGGTTGGTTTCGGTTGCCCCCTGTCTGCGCGCGCCGCCCAGTCACGGGTTCTGCTTCGGCCTGGCGCAGCGATCCGGCGGTTCTGCGCAGGAACTCCCGGCGACCGGCTCGGCCCCGGCAGGTTCGGCACAGCAAAACGGGCGCCCTCGGCCGCTGAAGGTCTTGTGCCTTATGCGTGCCGCCATCTTTGGCGCGCGGTCTCTTGCGGTGCAGTCACGCGCGCTGCCCACTCCCGCCCGGTCTCAATCCCGCCCGCTCCCAGCCCCGCCCGTTCCCAGCTCCCCGTTTCCTGTCCCGCCCTCCCGCAGCCTTGCCGCGCCTTCGCTCCCACCCGGGGCGGCCTGCACCGCCGGTTGATCCACCGCGACATGGATCTGCTGTCGTAGGCCGCGCGCCGCGCCCGACGGGTCGCGACATGCCGCCCTGATCCGGCAATTGCGCCAGGGATCGGACGAAATCCCCCTTCAACCGCGTCGCAAGGACACGATGGGGGCGATTCCGCTTGACCTTTGGGGGGCATCTCTGTTGAACCACACCCTGTCATTCCATACACGAGGTGGCAGTCCCCAATGGACGATCAGAACAAGAACCTTCTTCTCGCAACCGCGCTTAGCTTCCTGGTGATTCTGGGGTGGTATATCTTTTTCCCCCCACCAGAGCCGCAGATCCAGCCGGACGCCGTGGTCGCGGAGACAACCGCCACAGGCGATGTCGTGACCGCGCCTGCTGCGGCCAATCCTGCGGCCGGAACCGATGGCGCTGATGTCAGCGCCGAAGCTGAGGCCGCTGCGGATGCGCCGCGTCTCACCATCGACACGCCGCGCGTCTCCGGCAGCATTTCCCTGAAAGGCGGGCGTCTCGACGATCTGTCTCTCAAGGATTACCGCGTCTCGCTGGAAGAGGGTGCCGCCATCGTCAAGATGCTGTCCCCCGCCGGTGATCCCAATGCCTATTACGCCCTTTACGGCTGGGCGCCCGGTGCCGGGCTGGGTCCCGACGACGTGCCCGGGGCCAACACCCTGTGGCAGGCCGATACCGAGGCAACCCTGACCCCGGACACCCCGGTCACGCTCAGCTGGGATAATGGCAAGGGGCTCACCTTCACCCGCACCATCGCGGTGGATGAGGATTACCTCTTTACCATCACCCAGTCGGTCACTAACGCCTCCGGCGCGACCGTGGCGCTGGCGCCCTATGGCACCCTGGCGCGCCATGGTGAGCCGCAGGACCTGAAGAATTTCTTCATCCTGCATGAAGGCGTGATCGGCATGGCCGACGGCACCCTGGCCGAAATCGACTATGACGACATGACCGATTTCGAGATCGACCCCCGCACCGGCGCCCGCGCCGCCGTGACCGCGGTCGAGACCAACGGCTGGATCGGCTTCACCGATCATTACTGGATGTCGACCCTGGTGCCGGATCCCGGCCAGCCGTTCCGCTCCATCGCCAAATTCGATGAGCGCCGCGACATCTACCAGACCGATATCGTGCTGCCGACCGTCACCGTCGCCGATGGCGAAACCAGCGCAGCCACCACCATGCTGTTTGCCGGTGCCAAGGAATGGGCGACCATTCGCGGCTATCAGAAAGACGGCATCGAGGGCTTCCTCGACAGCATCGACTGGGGCTGGTTCTTCTTCCTGACCAAGCCGATCTTTGCGGTTCTGCACTGGCTGAACGCGTTGATTGGCAACATGGGCTGGGCGATCATCGGCCTGACCGTGCTGATCAAGCTCCTCGTTTTCCCGCTGGCTTATAAATCCTACGCCTCTATGGCGAAGATGAAAGAGCTGCAGCCGCGGATGGAGGAGATCAAGGAGAAGGCGGGCGACGACCGTCAGAAACTCCAGCAGGAGATGATGGCGCTCTACAAGAAGGAAAAGGTCAACCCGGCTGCCGGCTGTCTGCCGATCCTGATCCAGATCCCGATCTTCTTCTCGCTCTACAAGGTGATCTTTGTGACGCTGGAACTGCGTCACGCGCCCTTCTTTGGTCCGTTCCAGGATCTGAGCGCGCCGGATCCGACCTCGATCATGAACCTCTTTGGCCTGCTGCCGTTTGCCGCTCCGGTCGAGGGCACGCTGATGGCGACGATCTTCATCGGGATTCTGCCGATCCTTCTCGGTATCTCGATGTGGTTGCAGCAGAAACTGAACCCGGCACCCACCGATCCGACCCAGCAGATGATCTTTGCCTGGATGCCGTGGGTCTTCATGTTCATGCTGGGCGGCTTTGCCTCCGGTCTGGTGGTCTACTGGATCGCGAACAACACCATCACCTTCACGCAGCAGTATTTGATCATGCGCAGCCACGGCTACAAGCCGGATGTCTTCGGCAACATCAAATCCGGCTTCAAGAAGACGCCAAAGGCTGAAAAGAAATGAGCGAAGGCATAACTCATATCTGGCGGCATCCGATCAAATCACATGGTCGGGAGCCGCTGGAGAGCGCCTCTTTGGTCGCCGGGCAGTGTCTGCCCGGCGATCGCGTTTGGGCGGTTGCACATGAGGCCTCCAAGGCTGACGGCAGCGCCTGGGCGCCCTGCGCCAATTTCAGCCGTGTCGCCAAGGCACCGCAGCTGATGGCGCTTGAAGCCCGCTATGACGAGGCCACGGGCCAGGTCACCCTGAGCCACCCGCAGCTGGACAACCTCAGCTTCAGCCCCGATGACGCGGCGGATCTGCCGCGGTTTCTGGACTGGGTGCGCCCCCTGATGCCAGAGGACCGCGCCGCCTCGGCCCGCATTCTGCGGGTTCCGGGCCGTGGCATGACCGACAGCGATTTCCCGTCGATCAGCCTGTGCAACTGGGCGTCTCACCGCGCGGTGGAAACCGCCATTGGCCATGGGCTGTCGCCGCAGCGCTGGCGCGGCAACATCTGGTTTGACACCGGCACCGCCTGGGAAGAAAACACCTGGATCGGGCGCGACGTGCAGATCGGCGAGGCGGTGCTGACCGTCCGTGAACGCACCGTGCGCTGTCTGGCCACCACAACCAACCCCGAGACCGGCGAGCGTGACGCAGATACGCTCAAGACGCTGCGCGACACCTGGGGTCACCAGGACTTCGCTGTCTATGCAGAGGTCATCAAAGACGGCGCGATCCGCGTCGGCGATAGTATAAAGGTGCTCTGATGCAGATGCCGTTCCCCCTGGCCGAATCGCCAGATGAAATCATGACCGAAAAAGGCCGCAAGCTGTTTGCCGGCCAGTCGGAATTTGTCAAAGGTGTGGTCGCCATGTCCGGCCTGCCCCCCGCCGACCGGATCGAGGTCTGTTTCGCGGGCCGCTCCAACGTGGGCAAATCCAGCCTGATCAACGCGCTGACCGGGACCAAAGGTCTGGCGCGGGCCTCCAACACGCCGGGGCGCACGCAGGAAATCAACTACTTCACCCAAGGCCCCGATCTCTATCTGGTCGACCTTCCGGGCTATGGTTACGCCAATGCGCCGCTGCCGATTGTCGAGAAATGGCAGCGCCTGCTGAAACAATATCTCTCCGGTCGCCAGACCCTGCGCCGTGCCTTTGTGCTGATCGACAGCCGTCACGGCATCAAAGCCGTCGATGACGAGATCATGACCCGGCTCGACAGCTCTGCGGTCACCTTTCAATGCGTGATGACCAAAGCCGACAAGGTCAAGGACAAGGACCGCGCCGCAATCATGGAGCAGGTCCGCAAGGCGCTGTCCAAACACCCGGCAGCCTACCCGGAGATCGTGCTGACCTCCTCGGAGAAAGGCGACGGCATCGCCACGCTGCGCTCGATCATCGCGGGTCTGGAATAACGCAGCTGTTGCGTAGCCCGCCACATGGAACCGCCCCCGCAATCAGCCGATCCCGGGGGCGGTTTCGTCTCTGATAGCTGTATTAGAGCCGCTATCAGACGTGCTGCGCGCCATTCACTTCAATCTCCGCACCGGAGATATAGGAGCTTTCGCCCGAACAAAGGAAATAGATCGCGGCCGCCACCTCCTCCGGCTGACCCAGCCGTTGCAGCGGCAGTTTCTCGACGATCTTGTCGGTGCCCGGCGACAGGATCGCGGTCTCCACCTCGCCCGGCGCAATCGCATTGACGCGCACCCCAAGCGGGCCGAAATCATGCGCCATCTCGCGGGTCAGCGCCGCCAGCGCCGCCTTCGAGGTGGAATAGGCCGCGCCCGCAAACGGATGCACCCGGCTGCCCGCGATCGAGGTCACATTGACAACCGAGCCCTTGGCCGCCGCCAATTCGTCCTTCAACCCCCGCGCCAGCACAACGGAGGAGAAGAAATTCACGTGGAACACCTTGCCCCAGGTCATCAGATCTGTGTCCAGCGTGTTCAGCCGCGCGCCATCCGGACCCTTGGGGGACACGCCCGCATTATTGACCAGCGCATCCAACTGTCCACCCAAGAGGTCCTGAATTTCACCCACCTTGTTTATCGTGTCGGTCGGATCGGACAGGTCCACCTGTATGTGATTCTCCGCACCTCCGCCCCAGGGGCATTCCGCCGGAAACGGCTGGCGCGAACAGGTGATCACCCGCCAGCCTTCGGCATTGAACCGCTGCACCGTCGCATGGCCAATGCCGCGGCTTGCACCGGTCAGCAACAGGGTTTTCTTACGCATGGCTACCATTCCTTGGCCTCAGGCCCGTGTCGGAGGCCGCTCTGACCTCACAGCCCGCAGGCCCCGTTTCGGTATCTGTCGCGGCGACCCTAGCAGCCTTTGCGACAGCTGCAATGCCGCGAATGCAGGGCCGGCGCTTGGCACCGCGCCCAGAACCGCGTAACACAATCCCCATGGCACAGCCGCCTGCGCCGTCTGCGACGGACGGCCCGTCCCAGGGATTGCAACGATGAAGAAACAAGACATGAACCGCGATTGGATTGCCACAGCCGAGACCCTTTCAAGCGCCCTGCCCTATCTGCAGCGCTATGACGGCGCCATCGTCGTGATCAAGCTGGGCGGTCACGCCATGGGCAGCGACGAGGCCATGGATACCTTTGCCCGCGACATCGTGCTGATGCGTCAGGTCGGGGTGAACCCGGTGATCGTCCATGGCGGCGGCCCGATGATCAATGCCATGCTCGACAAGCTGCAGATCAAATCCGATTTCGTGAACGGCAAGCGGGTCACCGATGCCGCCACGATGGAAGTGGTGGAGATGGTGCTCTCCGGCGTGGTGAACAAACGTATCGTGCAGGCCATCAACCGCCAGGGCGGCGCTGCTGTCGGTCTGTCCGGCAAGGATGCCAATCTGATCACCTGCACCCAGACCGACCCGGATCTGGGCTATGTCGGCACCCCGTCTGAAATGGATCCAAGCGTGCTGAACCATCTCTTTGAACAGGATATGATCCCGGTGATCGCCCCCATCGGCGCAGGCCCCAACGGCGAGACGTTCAATATCAACGGCGACACCGCCGCCGGCGCCATCGCCGCATCGCTCAAGGCCGACCGGCTGCTGCTGCTCACGGATGTGTCTGGCGTAAAGAACAGCGACGGCGATGTCGTGACCGAGCTGAAGGCCGCCGATGTCGAAGCGATGACCCGCGACGGCGTGATCCTCGGCGGCATGATCCCGAAGACGGAAACCGCGCTCTCCGCCGTTCGCAGCGGTGTGCGGGCCTGTACCATCGTTGATGGCCGGGTACCCAATGCCGTGCTGCTGGAACTCTTCACCGATCACGGCGCCGGTTCGATGATCCGTCCCTGAGGCGGCAGACATCAGCCAACCGGCCGGATCTCACCCGTCGCGGGCCAGCTGTCTCGCTTTGCGACGGGTTTACGGCTGCGAAATCCCCATAGGGAAACGCGCCAACCTGCGCTAGACTGTCCCTATGATCCGCCCCCTAAACCCGGACAGCGACCTTGTAGACCGCTCTGCATCGGTGCCTGTCTCCCCCCCTGTCGAAACCCCACCGACCTATGACAGGCTGCAACGGTCTGTTGCGGCACTTGGGCTGGATATCTATGGCGGGTTTCACCCAACAGCCGGACAGCTTCGGGGCTTTATCGAAGCGGCGGCACCGGACATCGCAACAGGCAGCGAAACCGACAGCGGCCCACAGGGAACGCTGATCCTGCTGGGCACCTCCCCCTCCTTCTGGCCGGGGTTTGTCACCAGCCCGGAATATCACGATGGCAGGGCAGACCCGGTCGACCGCTGGTCCAGCCGGGTCATCGGTGATCTGGCGCAAAGCTGGGGCGCAATCCCGGCCTACCCCTTCACCGGCCCCCCCTATGCGCCCTTCGTGGACTGGGCGCTGGCCTCGGGCCGCAGTTTCACATCGCCGTCGCAAATGCTGGTGCATGATCGCTATGGCATGATGATTTCCTTTCGCGGCGCCCTCTATTTCGCGCACCACTTTGATCTTCCGCCCGCCCCGCTGGCCCTGGCCCCCTGCCTTGGCTGTGAGGATCGCCCCTGCCTGAACCGCTGCCCCGTCACGGCGTTGAAAGAGGGCGGCCCCTATGATCTGGCAGCCTGCCACAGGCACCTGGAGAGCACCGAGGGAACCCCCTGCCTCTCCACCGGCTGCCTTGCCCGCCGCGCCTGCCCGCTGAGCACAGGCGCTGACCGTATCCCGGCGCAATCCGCCCATCATATGAGGTATTTTCACATAAAATGACCTGCACGCTGATCCTGACCCGCCACGCCAAATCCGCCTGGGACACCTCCTCCCCCAGTGACCACGCCCGCCCGCTGAACACCCGCGGCCGCCATTCCGCCGCGGCGGTTGGCACCTGGCTGCGCGAGCTCGGAATGATCCCGGATCAGGTGATCTCCTCCTCCGCCCAGCGGACCCGTGAAACCTGCGAGCTGATGGAACTGGGTGCCCCTGCGGTGTTCATCGAACGGCTCTATCACGCCAGCGCCGACATCCTGTTTCAGGTGCTGCGCGAGGCCGAACACAAGCGGGTGCTGATACTGGGCCATAATCCCGGCCTTGCCGCCTTTGCCCATTCCATCGTCCGCCACCCACCGGATCATTCACGGTTCGACGATTTCCCAACCGGCGCGACACTGATCGCAAGCTTTGATATCGACAGCTGGGCCGATCTCACGTGGAGCAGCGGCAAGGTGGCGGAATTCACCGTCCCCCGCGAATTGCTTGGTGCGTGACAGGGGCGAGCCTGCGCGCCTTGCTGCGGCCCGTCAACCAGGGGAGACCATAAGCGCTCCCGCCCGCCGCGGTCGCATGAATATGCAACCGCTCCCGTTGGGCATGGCGCCGCTGGCGCGGCGCGGTCGCTCCGCAGGTGACAGGACAACAAAAGCGGCTGCGATATGATCCTGTGACATGCTGTCGCTCCCACGCGGGAAGCCATGCCGCCGAACATCCGCAGATCCGCTATGATCCCAAGATCCGCATTCTCAGCAATGGAGCCTTTGAGATGAACCGCCGCGCCTTCCTCCTCGCCGCTGCAACCCTGCCGCTGGCCACCACACCGCTGGTGGCTGCAACGGCCACCAACGACCCGGTGATTAAGGTGATGAAATCCCCCAGCTGCGGCTGCTGCACCGGATGGGTGGAGCATCTCACCGCCGCCAGCCTGAAGACCGAGGTCCGCAATATCCCTGACGATCAGCTCTGGGAGATGAAATCCCGGCTTGGCATCTCAGATGATCTTGCCTCCTGCCACACCGCCACCCTCGGCCCCTATGTGATCGAAGGCCATGTCCCCGCCAGCGATATCAAACGCCTGCTGACAGAGCGGCCTGATGCCCTGGGCCTCACGGTTCCGGGCATGCCAATTGGCTCACCGGGGATGGAAATGGGCGACAGCAAAGAGCCTTTCTCCACGCTCCTGATCCGGGCAGACGGCAGCACCGAGGCCTTTGCCCAGCACGGCTGACGCGCGGCACAGCACCCTGGCATCTCTGCCCCTGTCATCTTTCCGATAAATACTCCGGGGGTCAGGGGGCAGCGCCCCCTGCATCGACCCAGAATGACCAAGGCCGGGCAGATCTGCCCGGCCTTGGCCGTCTTACACTAGTGCGGCGCTCAGTGGCCGAGAATCTGGCTCAGGAACAGCTTTGTCCGCTCACTCTGCGGGTTGTTGAAGAACTCTTCCGGCTCGTTCTGCTCCACGATCTGACCCGCATCCATGAAGATCACACGGTTCGCCACCTGACGGGCAAAGCCCATCTCGTGGGTGACGCAGAGCATGGTCATACCTTCCTCGGCCAGTTCGATCATGGTGTCCAAGACCTCCTTGATCATCTCCGGATCGAGCGCCGATGTCGGTTCATCGAACAGCATGATGCGCGGCATCATGCAGAGGCTGCGCGCAATCGCCACACGCTGCTGCTGACCACCGGAGAGCATGCCCGGATATTTATTGGCCTGCTCGGGGATCTTCACCTTCTCAAGGAAGTGCATCGCCCGTTCTTCGGCTTCCTTCTTGGGGGTCTTGCGGACCCAGATCGGCGCCAGGGTGCAGTTTTCCAGAATGGTCAGATGCGGGAACAGGTTGAAGTGCTGGAACACCATGCCAACCTCGGACCGGATCTTGTCGATGTTCTTGAGATCATTCGACAGTTCGGTGCCATCCACCACGATCTTGCCCTGCTGGTGCTCTTCCAGCGCATTGAGGCAGCGGATCAGGGTGGATTTGCCGGACCCCGAGGGGCCTGCGATAACAATCCGCTCGCCCTGATTGACGGTCAGATTGATGTCGCGCAGCACGTGGAACGAGCCGTACCACTTGTTCATATTGTTGATTTCAATGGCAACCTCGTCGCTCACTTGCATTTTCGAGCGGTCGATTGCGCGGTCAGACATAAGTTCAGACATATGTTGAACTCCTTAACGGTGATCGGTGGCGAGACGACGCTCGAGCCACTGTGAGTACTGAGAGATGCCGTAGCAGACGATGAAGAACAGGAAGGCGGCAAAGCCGAGGAGTTCCCAATAGACGCCGTTCCACTCGGTGGAGGCGAGGATTGGGCCCCGGATCATGCCCACCAGGTCGAACATCGAGATGACCGACACCAGTGTGGTATCCTTGAACAGGCCAACGGCCACGTTCACGATACCGGGGATCGAGATCTTCAGTGCCTGCGGCAGGATGATCAGACGCATGGCCTGCGGGTAGTCCAGACCCAGACTGTCTGCTGCTTCATACTGCCCCTTGGGCAGCGCGGCCAGACCGCCCCGGATCACTTCGGCGATATAGGCCGCGGAGAACAGGGTGATCATGATAACCACGCGCAGGAACAGGTCCACGGTGGCATCTGGCGGGAAGAAGTAGGACAGCATCACCGATGCCACGAACAGAAGGGTGATCAGCGGCACGCCACGCACGAATTCGATGAAGACGACGCAGATCCACTTGATCAGCGGCATGTTGGACTGACGGCCCAGTGCCAGCGCGATACCGAGCGGCACGGACAGCGACACGCAGGTCACACCCAGCATCATGTTCAGCATGAAGCCACCCAGATCGCGCGAAGGCACAGCTGACAGCATCGCGGTGTCAGACGCCCCTTCCGGGATCAGATAGCCACCGACATTCCAGACCACGACCGCTGCAACAATCGCGCCGAAGAACCCCAGAGCAAAGCTGCCCTTGCCGTATTTCTGGAACACGAACCCGGCGGCAACAAAGCCAAGCAAGGCAACGATCGGTACCAGAATGGAACCACCCCAGATCAGCCAGAAGGCCAGGAACGGGTAGATCGCGGTGAAGGCCAAGAGCTTGCGCGGCAGGTCAAAGAACAGAACCGGTGCCAGCGCAATCAACAGCAGCACAAGGGCCAGATTCGGGCGCCAGTATTCACTGGCCGGATATTTGAACCCATAGAGCAGCTGGTTCCAGCGCTCGGTCAGGACCGAGAAACAGGCACCAACCTTGCCATCCAGAACCTCGCGACATTCGGCAAGCGAGTTGGTGGTCCATACACCGTTCAGCAGCCACGGAACCGTGGTGCTCAGCAGCAGATAGATCAGCACCAGCGCCGCCAGCGTCAGGATCGAATTGGGAATGCTGGAGAACAGGTTCTCTCGCATCCATTTATAGGCACCGGTTTCACGCGCCGGCGGCGGGGCCGGCGGGATTTCCGTATCGCGGACAAAGGCGATAGTTTGAGAGTGTGTATCGCTCATGTCTCAGCGCTCCTTCAGTTTCACAGATGCGTTGTAGACGTTCATCACCATCGAAATCAGCAGCGATGCGGTGAGATAGAACAGCATCAGCAGCAGAACACATTCGATTGCACGGCCGGTCTGGTTCAGCGTGATGCCGCCCAGGGTCGCGGTGATATCGGCGTAACCAACGGCAATCGCCAGCGAGGAGTTCTTGGTGATGTTGAGAAAGTTGGAGATCAGCGGTGGAATGATGACGCGCAGCGCCTGCGGCAGCACCACCAGATTCATGATCCGGCCGGGACGCAGACCCAGTGCCGCTGCGGCTTCGGTCTGACCCTTGTTGATCGCCTGAATACCCGCACGCACGTTTTCCGCGATGAAAGCACCGGTGTAGATCGACAGAGCGAACCACAGCGCGATCAGCGGACCACCGATTTTGATACCGCCGGTGAAGTTGAAGCCTTTCAGCTCCGGTACTTCCCAGGACAGACCCATCAGGAACAGCACCAGGAGCACCGGCACCAGCCAGACGCCCAGGCCAATCCATGTGGTATTGGGGCGCACGCCTGTTTCTTCCTGCGTCTTGGTCGCGTTGGTCTCGACCTTGCGCATCACGAAGAAGGACAGCGCCAGTGCCGCCAGAACCACCAGCCAGTTCATCGTGGTGGAGGCAAACAGACCGCTCTCGAACCAGGGCATCGGGATGTAGACACCGCGGTTGGTGAAGGCAAAGAGGTCAAACACCATGCTCGACGTGGCGTCGTCACCGCGGAATTCCCGCGGGCCGGGCATCACGGCTGTCATGATCGTGAAAATGATGATGATCCAGATCAGAACCGGAATATTGCGGAAGATTTCCACATAAACGGCCATCAATTTGGAGACGAGCCAGTTGTTCGACAGGCGCAGAACACCCGCGATCACACCAAAGACGGTGGCCGTGATACAGGAGAGAAAGGCCACCAGCAGCGTGTTCAAAATGCCGACCACAGCAGCACGTGCATGGCTGGACTGGCTGTCGTATTCGATCAGACGCTGGTTGATGTCGTAACCGGATGGATCCCCGAGGAACCCGTATGAAATATTCAGACCCGCGGCGCGCAGGTTCTGAATAAGGTTGTTCCCCAGATACCAGATGGCCAAGGCCAGAACCAGCGCAGCAATCGCCTGGAAGGTCAACGAACGATAGCGGGTATCGTTGACCAACATGGACAGCTGAAACTGTGCCTTTGGAGGGTCAGTGAGAGTTGACATGAATGTGTGATCCCCGTGGCTTATAGGTCGACTGTTCGGCGGGGTTGGGTCCCTGCTCGCGTCCAGACCTTAAGCGTTTTTGTTAGGATAGGTCGGGAGGTAAAAGGGCGCAGGTTGGTCCTGCGCCCTTTCCTCAGTAGATCTTAGCGGAAAGGCGGTGCGTAGAGCAGGCCACCTTCGGTCCACTGTGCGTTCAGACCACGTGCCAGACCAATCGGAGTGTCTTCGCCGATGTTCTTTGCAAAGACTTCGCCGTAGTTGCCACCAGCGGCAATTGCGTTCTTCGCCCAGTCAGCAGACAGGCCCAGCATCTCGCCCAGGGTGCCTTCGGCGCCCAGCAGACGGTTGATTTCCGGGTTCTCGGTGCCAGCGGCCATTTCGCCGATGTTGGCGGAGGTCACGCCCAGCTCTTCAGCTGCGATCAGCGCCATCAGGCTCCAGCGAACAACATCGCCCCACTCGTGGTCGCCGTGGCGAACCAGCGGGCCGAGCGGCTCTTTGGAGATGATTTCGGGCAGCAGAACATGTGCCGAAGGATCATCGAAGGTCGCGCGGGTTGCAGCCAGACCGGAGGCGTCGGTAGTGTAAACGTCACAGGCACCAGCCAGATACTGCTGCTGCGCTTCGGCGTTGGTTTCGATCGGAACCGGCTCATAGCTGATGTTGTTGGAACGGAAGAAATCCGCCAGGTTCAGCTCGGTGGTGGTACCGGTCTGGATGCAGACGGTCGCGCCGTCCAGTTCCTTCGCGGAGGACACGCCCAGTTCCTTGGGAACCATGAAGCCCTGACCGTCGTAGTAGTTCACACCAACGAATTCGAACTTCAGGTCGACGTCGCGGCTGAAGGTCCAGGTGGTGTTACGGGCCAGCATGTCGATCTCGCCGGAGGCCAGAGCGGTGAAGCGGGTTTTGCCGGTGGTCGGCACGAATTCAACGGCGGTCGAGTCGCCCAGAACAGCCGCAGCAACCGCGCGGCAGACAGCAACGTCAAAACCTTCCCATTCGCCGTTGGCATTGGGCGCCGCAAAACCGACCAGACCGGTGGTCACACCGCAGTTCAGCTTGCCGCGGGCCTTGACGTCGTCCAGCGTGCCCGCCGCAGCGGCACCGGCGGCCAGACCAGCAACAGTCAGCGCACCCAAAATTACCTTATTCTTCATGTTTACCTCTTCCTGATTGTCCGCCTATTTGGCGGCTCTTTTTGCCCGGCACCAGCCATGCCGGAGATAGGTGGTGAAACAAGGGTGACCCCATTTCGCGACCGAGTGTGGGCGCATTCATCAACAAACGTCAAGGGTGGGATCAGGAAATTCGATGGGCGCATAGCGAACATTTTTGCGGTCGCGAACGATTTTTGCGGCAGCGCCCCGATCTGGGTAATATATTGCGCTAACAGGAAAAATCGTAGAACCGCTTAGCGTGCAAAAACGCTGTGCGTTTCAGGTCTGCGGTGGCCTGAGCCTCGTCGTCCCGGCCCCATTGCTGCTCCTGCCACAGCTCGTCCAACCGCGACATTTCCCAGATTTCATCGGTCGGCCGCCAGCCCCGTGCGGCCGCAAACCCCAGCACCAGAGAGCCCGACATCGCCACCAGATCATGGAAGGCCGCCAGCTGAAAGGGTGTCATTTCATGGACTAAGCCGCGCAGACGGTGCAGCACCTCAGGGTCCTGGGGCACATGCAGGATGCCGGTGCGCGGCTGCAGCCGGGCCGCCAGCGCTTCCGCAGCCCAGTCCAGCGCCGGGTCCCAGATCTCGGCCTGACGCTGCACCAATTCGACCGGCATTTCGGCGCGATAGCACAAAAGATCGGAATCTGCGTAATCCGCCAGCATATCCGACACTTCGCCATGTTGATGCGACACCTTGTCGATTGCAGCATTCGCAGAACGCGTCATAGGCATCGACAAAGGGTCAACTGATTCGGTCTGCGCGTCCCATTCCGCGGCAATTGCATCGCCCATCTCACGGGTCGGAACGATAAGCGGCGCCTTGGCCGGCGTCTTCACGCGGCGGCTGTCCAGCTCGATGGCAAAGCCGCTCTCGACCTCGGCCACGGCGACCTCTTTCCAAAACCGTTTCTGTTTCCACTCGCTCATGTCGTCAGTCTTTCCAGATGTCCTGCAACAGCGGCGCCAGCGCGGCGAAACTGTCGATAATATGATCCGCCCCAAGGCGCTCGGCCGGGTGAAAGCCCCAGTTGACCGCAATCGTATGCACCCCGGCTGCGCGCCCCATGTCGATGTCAAAACTGGTATCGCCAATCATCACCGTATGCGCAGGTGCCACGCCGGTGTCGGCCATCGCCCGCAGCACCATCGACGGATGCGGCTTTGACGGGTGGTGATCGGCACATTGCCGGGTCACGAAACAGCGCAGGTCATGGGACGCGATCAGCGCATCCAGCCCGCGCTGTGATTTTCCAGTGGCCACCCCCAGCAGGTATTCGGGCACGGCGTTCAGCTCCGCCAGCACCTCCGCCGCCCCGGGATAGAGCGGTGAATGCCCCGCGCCCGCCGCCAGACGGGCCGATTTATAAGCGGATTTATAGCCGTCGACCAAGCCGGCCTGGACGGCAGCGCTCTGCCCCGGCGCCAGCTCGGCCATCGCCTGCGGCAGGGACAATCCAACAATCGACAGGATGTCCTGCCGGCTGGGCAAGGCCAGCCCGACCCCGGCAAACGCCGCCGCCATTGCCGAGGTGATGGCACCCTGGCTGTCGGCCAGCGTACCATCCACATCAAAGAGGATCAGGCGCAGGTCACGGCTCATCCACGCGCGCCCTTATTGCAGGCTCTCGAACGGATCTTCTGCCGCCAGATCTTCGGACCAGCCAAAGGTGTCCCAGCTGTCCTTCATATGATCGGGCAAGGGCGCGGTGATCGACAGCGTCTTGCGCGTCACCGGATGCTCAAACGCCATACGGCGGCAGTGCAGATGCAGCTTCTTGGAGATGATGCCGCCCAGCTGCGCGCCCCAGCCATCGCCAAGGTTCTCCTGCCCCGAGCCGCCGTATTTGCCGTCGCCCGCAATCGGATGACCGATCTCGGCCATATGCGCGCGCAGCTGATGGGTGCGACCGGTGATCGGCTCCATCGCCACCCAGGCCGCCCGGCTGGCAACCCGGTAGAGCGTGGCATACTGGGTATGCGAGCGTTTGGCGCCGGGTGTGCTGTCCACCTCGTTGGAATGGATGGCGATCATCTTCTCGCCTTCGCCGCTTTTGCCATGGCCCGGCGCCTTGACCAGCCCGCATTTGATCTCGCCCAGATAGGGAGTCGGCACGCCCGCCACCAGCGCCCAGTAGATCTTGCGCGTGGCACGATGCCGGAACGCCGCCGTCAGCGACTGCGCCGCCAGACGGGTGCGCGCCAGCACCAGAACACCGGAGGTATCCTTGTCCAGCCGGTGCACCAGACGCGGCTTCTCCTCGGCGTCGAACTGCAAGGCGGCACTCAGCCCGTCGACATGTTTGGTGGTGCCGCTGCCGCCCTGCACTGCCAGACCCGCGGGTTTGTTCAGCACGATGACGGCATCATCCTTGTAGATCACGCAGCCCCGGATCATCTTGGCGTCGGCCTCGGAAATCCGGTAGCTCGGCGCCTCTGCCGGTTTCAGATCGCTGGCGCCAAGCGGCGGCACCCGCACCACCTGACCGGCCTCGACGCGGGAACTGGCCTTGACCCGGCCCCCATCCAGACGCAGCTCGCCCTTGCGGCACATCTTCTCGATGCGGCCCTGGCTCACATGGGGAAACAGGCGGCGCAACCAGCGGTCGATGCGCTGGCCTGCGTCGTCTTCAGTGACGGTAATCATCTGTACGCCGCTCATGCGAACACTCCTCTGGCGGCCATCAGGCCCAAAAACAGCCCGCCGACCGACAGGCCAACGGACAACAGCACATATAGCGCAGCCTGCCCCAGGGCGCCGCGCTCGATCAGGGTGGCCGTCTCAAGCGAGAAGGCCGAAAACGTCGTGAAGCCGCCCAGCAGGCCGGTCATCACAAACGGGCTGAGATGGGTCAGCCCCTTATGGGCGGCAGCAACCACAAACAGCCCCATAACAAAGGAGCCGATCACATTCACCGCAAGGATCGCCACCGGAAACTCCCCCACCCCGAACAGGCGGTGGATCCCCAAACCGGCCAGATAGCGGCAGGCCGCGCCGATCGCGCCGCCCAGAGCCACATATAGAACCGAAAAAACCATCTGCGGTCTGTCGCCGGCTGGCGCGGTGATGTCAAGTTTTGCGCGCTGCATGGCAGCATTGCAGCCACGGCGCAGGCCCGTCATCTTTCCAGAAATACTCGCGCCGCAGGCCCGGCTTTGCCCCGCAAAGCCGGATCAGCTGTTCCGCTTGGCGCGCAGATTGGCAAAATACTCGGTCCGGCGCTTCAACTCGCGCTCAAAGCCCCGCTCGACCGGCTGATAAAGCACCGGGCGCGGCACGTCGTCGGGAAAATAGTTCTGCCCTGAAAACCCGTCGGCGGCGTTGTGATCGTAATCATAGCCCTCACCGTAGCCTTGCGATTTCATCAGCTTGGTCGGCGCGTTCAGGATATGTTTGGGCGGCGGCGCGCTGCCGGTCTGTTTCGCGAGCCGTCGCGCCGCCTTATAGGCCATGTAGCCCGCGTTGGTCTTGGGGGCGAGGGCCAGGTAGATCACCGCCTGGGCCAGCGCCAGCTCGCCCTCGGGGCTGCCAAGGCGCTCATAGGTCTCCCAGGCCTCGATGCAGATGCCCTGCGCCTGCGGATCGGCCAGCGCGATATCCTCCACCGCCATGCGGGTGAGCCGACGCGCCAGATAGCGCGGATCCTCGCCACCCTCCAGCATCCGGGCAAACCAGTAGAGGGCTGCATCCGGGTCGGAGCCGCGCACGGATTTATGCAGGGCAGAAATCAGGTTGTAATGCTCATCGCCGGATTTGTCGTATTTCGCCGCCCGCCGCATCAGCCGGGTGGCCAGCGCCTCGCGGCCCAGCGGGCTGTCCACGGTCCACGCGGCGATCTGTTCGATGAGGTTCAGCAGCGCCCGCCCGTCGCCATCGGCCATCCCCTGAAGCGCGTCGCGGGCATCGGGCGTCAGCGGCAGGGCGCGGCCAAGCTCCTGCTCGGCGCGTTGGGTCAGCCGCTCCAGATCGACCAGAGACAGGCGTTCCAGCACCAGCACCTGCGCCCGGCTCAGCACAGCGGCGTTCAGTTCAAACGACGGGTTTTCAGTGGTCGCCCCCACCAGCAGGATGGTGCCATCCTCCATATGCGGCAGGAAGCCGTCCTGCTGCGCCTTGTTGAACCGGTGGATCTCATCCACGAACAGCAATGTCCCCTGCCCGTTCTGACGGCGGATCCTTGCGGCTTCGAACACCTTCTTCAGATCCGGCACGCCGGTGAAAATGGCCGAGATCTGCACGAAATGGAGATCGGTTTCACGGGCCAGCAGCCGGGCGATGGTGGTCTTGCCCACGCCCGGTGGTCCCCAGAAGATCAGCGATGACAGCGAGCCCGATGCCAGCATCACCCCCAGAGGGGCGTCCTCGCCCAGAACCTGCGTCTGGCCGATCACTTCTGCCAGCGTCTTCGGCCGCAGCCGATCCGCCAGCGGGCGGTTCAGCTCGGCGGTCGGATCTGGCCGGGGCGCGGCATCACCGCTGTCAAAGAGATCAGCCATGATCAGAGCCGGTAACGCAGCGACACGCGCTGGCCCTGACGGTTCAGATCAATCTTCATCCAGCGGCCAATCGCCGCCAGCACGGCAGAGACATCGGAGGGGGTCTCGATGGCCTCATTGTTGATGCCAAGGATAATGTCACCGGCGCGCAGACCGACACGGCCGCCATAGGCGCCGGGATCGGTGATCACCACACCTGTGGCGGTCATCGGCAGCTGCAAACGAACAATCGACTGCGGGTTGATCCGCGCAAGGGTCAGCCCCGGCAGCGGCGTCCCTTCGGGCAGGGTAAGCGGATCGGCGGGCGGATCATCGGGGGCCAGCATCATCTCGACCATCACCGTGCTGCGCTCGGTGCCGCGCAGCCGGGTCACCTCGGCGCTGTCGCCCAGACCGGCCACCGACATGCGGAAGACCATTTCGGAGGGCGAATTCACCGCCTCCCCCGCCACGTCGAGCACCACATCCCCCACCTCGAACCCGGCCTTGGCAAAGGGGCTGGCGGGATGCAGTTCCGAGATCACCATGCCTTCTGGCAGCTCCATCCCAAGCGACGCCGCCAGATCGGCATCGACCGGCTGGCCCATCATGCCTGCCCAGGGGCGCTGGAATTCCTCGGCACCATCATGGGCCTGCCGCATGAAGGCCCGCACCAGATTGGCCGGGATCGCAAAACCGATCCCGTTGGAGCCGCCGGAGCGGGTGACGATGCGGGTGTTGATGCCAATCAGATTGCCATTCACATCAATCAGCGCCCCGCCAGAGTTACCGGGGTTAATCGGCGCGTCGGTCTGAATGAAATAGCCGATCCCCTCGCCCGTCGCCGCGCCGGAGCGCGCCAGCCCGGAGACGATGCCGCTGCTGACGGTCTGGCCCACCCCAAAGGGGTTGCCGATCGCCAGTGCCAGTTCGCCCACCTCTACCCGGTCACTGTCACGCAGCTCCAGAAAGGGGAGGTCCTTGGCGTCCTGTAGCTGGAGAATGGCCAGATCGCTGGCCTCATCCGCCAGCACCACCTGAGCGGCATATTCGCGCCGGTCGGTGGTCACCACCCGGATATCCGTCGCCATACCAACCACATGGTAGTTCGACACCACGATGCCATCAGCCGACAGGATCACCCCGGAGCCAAGCGAGTTCTGCACCCGTGGCTGCGGCTTTGACAGGCCGCGAAAGAAATCGTCGAAGAAGGGATCGTTCATAAAAGGCGTGCGGCGCTGTTCCTGCACGATCTTGGCATAGATGTTCACCACCGCAGGCGCCGCCTGTTTCACCAGAGGCGCAAAACCAAGCGAGATTTCTGCCTGCGACTGGGGCACGCGGGTTTCGGCAAAGGCCTGTGTGGAGGGGATCTGAGTGGCCAGAAACAGGCCCGCTGCGGTCAGGATGGCACGAAACATGACGACTCCGATTGTTCTTGTGAACAGGATATGCGGACCGCTGCCGTCTTTTACAAGGTAGGATTCACCGGGGAAAATCCGCGACTTTGGCCCCTATCCCCAACCGGGGGCCTCCCGCGAAACGGGGGCGCAGAACGAAAAACCCCCGCCCTGTTGCCAGAGCGGGGGTCAGGTCCGGTGGAAACCGGGAGTTCTTATTCGTCAGCAGCAGCTTCTGCTTCGGCCAGGCGTGCCTTGTCGGCGGCGCCTTTGGCATCGCGATCACGATCAACGAATTCGATGATCGCCATCGGTGCCATGTCGCCATAGCGGAAACCGGCTTTCAGGATACGGACATAGCCGCCCTGACGGTCTTTGTAGCGCGGACCCAGAACGTCGAACAGTTTTGCAACGTCCTTGTCTTCCTTCAGCTTGGACGCGGCCTGACGGCGGGCGTGCAGGTCGCCGCGCTTTGCCAGGGTGATCATCTTTTCGATGATCGGGCGCAGTTCTTTTGCTTTGGGAAGGGTTGTCTTGATCTGCTCGTGCTCGATCAGCGAGCCGGCCATGTTGGAGAACAGGGCCTTACGGTGCTCATGAGTACGGTTCAGGCGGCGGTAACCACGTGCGTGACGCATTTTTTCAATCCTTTACTTCGCGTTTTGCTTTGTCAGGCGGCTGATGCGTGTCAGCCGCTCACCTTGGGGCAGATGCCCGGGTCTTCCCCCGCAACCGGGGCATTTCGGGCGGCCCTAGAGGCCGCCCAATCTCTTAGAAGCTGTCTTCGAACTTCTTGGCCAGATCTTCGATGTTGTCCGGCGGCCAGTCCTCGACATCCATGCCAAGGTGCAGACCCATGCCCGACAGCACTTCTTTGAT
Organism: Phaeobacter sp. JH20_29; assembly: GCF_048056175.1. Taxonomy (NCBI): domain Bacteria; kingdom Pseudomonadati; phylum Pseudomonadota; class Alphaproteobacteria; order Rhodobacterales; family Roseobacteraceae; genus Phaeobacter; species Phaeobacter sp. JH20_29. Next base: position 21,119 of record NZ_JAYMWO010000017.1, on the reverse strand, counting down.
CTCGTTCAGCGACTTGCGGCCGAAGTTCGGCGTGCGCAGCATTTCTGCTTCGGTCTTCTGGATGAGATCGCCGATGTAGACGATGTTGTCGTTCTTCAGGCAGTTTGCAGACCGGACAGACAGTTCCAGTTCGTCCACTTTCTTCAGCAGAAGCGGGTTGAACTCGAGACCGTCGTCGTCGTCCTGACGGTTTGCCGATTCCGGCTCGTCGAAGTTGACGAAGATCGACAGCTGATCCTGCACGATACGGGCCGCATAGGCGACCGCGTCGTCGGGCGTGATGGAGCCATCGGTTTCGATCTTCATGGTCAGCTTGTCATAGTCCAGAACCTGACCTTCACGGGTCGGCTGAACGTCATAGGAGACCTTCTTGACCGGCGAGTAGATGGCGTCGATCGGGATCAGACCGATGGGCGCATCTTCGGGCTTGTTCTTGTCAGCAGAGACATAGCCCTTGCCGGTGTTGACGGTCAGTTCCATGAACAGATCGGCACCATCATCGAGGTGGCAGATCACGTGCTCACGGTTCAGCACTTCGATGCCAGCGGATTCGGAGATGTCACCGGCGGTGACAACTGCGGGGCCTTTGGCATTGATCGACAGGCGCTTGGGGCCTTCGACTTCCATGCGCAGCGACACGCCTTTGAGGTTCAGGATGATGTCGGTGACATCTTCGCGAACGCCGGCGACGCTGGAGAATTCATGCAGAACATTGTCGATCTGCACGGAGGTGATGGCGGCGCCTTGCAGCGAGCTCATCAGAACGCGGCGCAGCGCGTTGCCCAGTGTCAGGCCAAAGCCGCGTTCCAGCGGTTCAGCCACAACGGTGGCCTGGCGTGCGGGATCATTGCCCGGCTTCACGTCAAGCTGAGTCGGCTTGATCAGTTCAGCCCAATTCTTGTGGATCATGCGGTCCCTCCATTCCTGTCCGTACCTCATGTCCGAAAGGTACAGACGCCCGAGGTTTCAAATGGCGTACTGGGGCCTTGCAGAAATCGCAAAGCCCCAGCAAAAAATCAGTATCGCTTAGACGCGGCGGCGCTTCGGCGGGCGGCAGCCGTTGTGCGCGATCGGGGTCACATCACGGATCGAGGTGATGTTGAAGCCCACTGCGGCCAGGGCGCGCAGTGCGGATTCACGGCCCGAACCGGGGCCCTGAACTTCGACTTCCAGAGTTTTAACGCCGTGTTCCTGCGCTTTTTTGCCTGCATCTTCAGCAGCCATCTGAGCGGCATAAGGAGTCGATTTACGCGACCCTTTGAAGCCCATGGTGCCTGCGGAGGACCAGGAAATCGCATTGCCTTGCACGTCCGAGATCAGGATCTTGGTGTTGTTGAACGAGGAGTTCACATGTGCAACGCCGGAGGCGATGTTCTTGCGCTCTTTGCGCTTGGTACGAGTCTTATCGCGTGCCATTGATCAAACCCTCCCTTATTTCTTCTTACCAGCAATGGCCTTTGCGGGGCCTTTGCGAGTACGAGCGTTGGTGTGGGTACGCTGACCGCGAACGGGCAGGTTACGACGATGGCGCAGACCGCGGTAGCAGCCCAGGTCCATCAGACGCTTGATGTTCATCTGAACTTCACGGCGCAGGTCGCCTTCGACGGTGTAGTTGGCGTCGATGTGCTCACGCACGGCCAGAACTTCAGCGTCGGACAGCTCGTTCACACGACGGGTTGCGTCGATGCCTACGGCTTCGCAGATGGCTTGAGCAGAGGTCGTGCCAATGCCGGTGATATAGGTAAGGGCGATAGGTACCCGCTTTGCAGTCGGGATGTTTACGCCGGCAATACGTGCCACGTGTCACTTTCCTTTTCGTTGCGGTTCCGTAGCGCCGGAACCTTTTTTCACAACGCTTGACCTTGGCAGTGTCGCCCGTGGGTCCAGCATTTCGAGGTGGTCAGGGCAGGCAAAAATTGCGCGCACCTGTGATGATTCCCAGAAGGGATGGGCTTCCGTATGTGGAAATCGTGCTATGGTCAACCCATCGACAAGACTGGGACCGAAGTTTCCCGCAAGGTCAACCGTCAACGGCAGCATTTGTGACGTTTTATCTGCATATTGCCCTCCCCCGCAACAAAAACGCCCCGGCCAGAAAGGCGCGGGGCGATGATCTATCAGTGCTGGAGAGGCCGTGGTTCAGTCGCCCATGATCCAGCCGAGATTCTTGCGAACCTCTTCGATGGAGGCCAGACCGTCGAGACGCTGAAGGTTGCCCTTGGCGTAGTAGTAGCCGATCAGCGGCGAGGTCTTCTTGTAGTATTCCATCAGCCGGGTGCGCAGGCTTTCCTCATTGTCGTCGGGGCGACGTTTCTGCGAGGTGCCGCCGCAGTTGGCGCATTTGCCATCGGCAGGCCAGGGCTTGGTCTCGTCGTGATAGACTTCACCGCAATCGCCACAGGTCGAACGACCGGTGATGCGGGCAACCAGCGCGGCGTCATCCACCTGCATCTCGATCACCGCGTCCAGCTTCTGGCCGGTTTCGCTCAGCAGTTCGGCCAGCGCATCCGCCTGCGCCAGCGTCCGCGGGAAACCGTCGAAGATAAAGCCGCCCTCGGCTCCTTCTTCGATCTTTTCGCGAATGAGCCCAATCACGATACGGTCAGTCACCAGCTCGCCGCGGGCAATCACAGCGGCAACCCGCTTGCCCATTTCGCTGCCCGACGCCTGCGCATCGCGCAGCATGTCGCCGGTGCTGAGCTGAACCATATTGCGCGATTCAACCAGGTAGCGTGCTTGTGTTCCCTTGCCCGCGCCGGGCGGGCCCAGAAGGATAATATTGCTCATCGGCGTGCAGGTCCCCGTCGTGTCCGTTTCTTATTGCGGCCGCGCAGCTGGCTCTTTTCAATGAGACCTTCGTATTGGTGCGCAAGCAGGTGGCTTTGTGCCTGTTGAATGGTGTCCATCACAACAGAAACCACAATCAACACGGAGGTGCCGCCAAAGTAAACCGGGATTGCAAGCTGACCACGCAGGATTTCCGGCAGCAGACAGACAGCCGCGAGATAGGCCGAACCCAGAACCAGCACGCGATTGACCACATATTCGAGGTATTCGGCGGTTTTCTTGCCGGGACGGATACCGGGAACAAAGCCGTTCTGATTCTTCAGGTTGGTCGCGACCTCATCGGGTTTGAAGGACACGTTGAAGGTGTAGAAATAGGCGAAGAACACGATCATACCGACAAAGAACAGCAGGTAGAGCGGCTGACCGGGGCCGAAGTTGGCCAGCAGCCAGGACATGATCGGGCCGGAGGTGCTGCCTGCGGAGAAGGTCGAGATGGTCACCGGCAGCAGCAGCAGCGAGGACGCAAAGATCGCCGGGATCACGCCTGCGGGGTTCACCTTGACCGGCAGGTGGCTGGAGCCACCGTCATAGACCTTCATGCCGACCTGACGGCGCGGGTACTGGATATGGATCTTGCGCAGGGCGCGCTCCATGAACACCACGAACATGATGATGGCGATCATCATCACGATCACCGCGATGATCACCGCCGGGCTGATCGCACCGGAGCGGCCGGAGGCCAGGAACTGGGCAATCGCGGCGGGCACTTCGGCGATGATGCCAACGAAGATGATCAGGGAGATACCATTGCCGATGCCGCGCTGGGTGATCTGCTCGCCCAGCCACATCAGGAACATGGTGCCACCCACCAGGGTGATCATGCAGGCGAGGCGGAAATAGAGCCCCGGATCGGTCGCCAGATCCCCCGATTCGAGCGAGACCGCCAGACCATAGGCCTGCGCTGTCGCCAGAAGCACGGTGCCGTAGCGGGTGTATTGGTTGATCTTCTTGCGGCCCTGCTCGCCCTCTTTCTTGAGCTGTTCGAGCGCCGGGACCATCGAGGTCAGCAGCTGCACAATGATCGACGCCGAAATATAGGGCATGATGCCAAGTGCAAAGATGCCCATACGGCCAAGCGCGCCGCCGGTGAACATGGACACCATGCCCCCGATGCCCTGCCCTGCCGAGGTCATGAACTGGCGCAGTGCATCCGCATCAATCCCCGGAACGGGAATATAGGTGCCCAGGCGATAGACAATCAAAAGCCCGAGCGTAAACAGGATACGGTTGCGCAGATCCGTGGCTTTGCCAAGAGCGGCCCAGCTGGTGTTCGCCGCCATTTGTTCTGCTGCTGATACCATAAAAAAGGTCTCTTCTTGCGAAAACGCCGCCCAGGGCCGTTTTCCGGCTCGGGCGGCGTTAATGGAAAACTGAAGTCTATGTAAGCGGCATCGGCGCCGCTCACAAGCTGTTACTCAGCTGCGGCAGTGTTTGCCACGGTCAGGGCGCCACCGGCCTTTGCGACTGCGTCTACGGCGGCCTTGGAGGCGCCGGTCACAGCGATGGTTGCCTTGGCGGTGAAGTCACCCTTTGCCAGAACGCGGATACCGTCCAGCTTACGACGTACCAGACCCGACGAGATCAGGGTGTCTTCGGTGATGGAACCGGCTTCCAGCTTGCCTTCGTCGATGAATTTCTGGATCAGGCCCAGGTTCACAACAGCGTAGGACTTGCGGTTCGGCTTGTTGAAGCCGCGCTTGGGCAGACGCTGGTAGAGGGGCATCTGGCCGCCTTCGTAGCCATTGATCGAAACACCCGAACGGGATTTCTGACCTTTGATACCACGGCCACCCATTTTACCTTTGCCGGAACCCGGACCACGTGCAACGCGGGTGCGTTTCTTGGCGGCGCCGGGATTGTCGCGCAGTTCATTGAGTTTCATATCGCTTCTCCTTTGCCGGAACTGCCCCCGAAGCGGATTAGGGCAAACACGGCGTTTCTTGGTTTTCTGATTCTGTCGTCCAGAGGACCACCGGGGGCGTATAGACCCGATACCGCGCCGGATCAAGGGTTCAGTCCATATGCGGCAGACACCGGGTTCCAAAGCGGATCATGGCAGCTGCCAAGCACCAAGGACCGCCAGGGCCCCTGCCCTGTCGGTGGCTGCTATTTCAGGTCTGTTGCGGTGTCCGTTGCGTCTGTGGCCGACCATAAAGGGTGGCGGCGCCGCCGGGGGATGTGGGACGGGATCTCTCCCGTGCGAAATAATATTATCAAGCTCCCCGGTTGCCACACCGGGGCCCTGGTCATGGGTGCCGGGGGTGTCAGGCCCGGCGGGGATCGCGATCCTGTGCAGAATGCCACGGGCGCGTAAACGGATCATGGAGCGGGCGCGCGCCGGGGTGGCAACGGCCAGCGACTGGCTGGCAACGGGTCGGCCATCGGCATCGTCGCGCCAGAAACCAAAAACGCCCCCGCAGCGCGGAGGCGTGTCCAGCCCGACCCCTGAGGGAGGAGAAAGAGACGGTCTGGAGCTTGGGTCGATCCGGGGGGAGCCGTCGTTGCGGTCCCCGCCGGATGACAATCTGTTGCGGCTCTCGCCTTACTGGCCGTAGGCCTGCGCGTGGGCGATTTGCGGAATGTCGCAGCGGCGCACGCCGATGTCCGCCAGGTCGCGGTTGGACAGGCCGTCCAGCTCGGCGAAGGTGCGTTTGTATTCGGCGCGACGGGCCCAGCTGTCCTTGACCTCTTCTGCGAAGCCACGCAGGCGCGCTGCGAGGTTAAAGCCGGTGTCGGTGGTGTTGATGACATGTGCCATAATGTTGATCCTTTATCTGACCGGACGAATTTCCGGGTGGTCTCAGTTATGTCTGTTTCAGTGACACCCGAGAGATAGGTGGAAATGTTTGCGCAAACAACTGACAGGTCGGACTGCCCGCTATGCACGCCAAGCATAGGAGATGACTGAGATATTAATCTCCGGCGTCCGGTCTGGGCCGGATGGCGCGCAGCCGTTGCGGCCGTGGGAATCGTGGAGGTTCGGCGCAAGGCTGATCTGGAGGGGGCGCGGCAGGCCGGATGCTGGCGCGATTGCGCCCCACCACCGCAGATACCGGTATTTCCGCGCTCCAACGGCGTTTTCCGTCACCCTAGGGATGCCTGGGCTAGCCTCCGGAGCCGCGAACTATCCTTTCGTGTGATTGATGCAATTTGAGGCAAATGGCACATTGAGGACAAGGAAATCATCAGCATCAAGGAACACGATCATGGCACTCTTCAGCACTCTCATCGGCGCAAGCGCAACCGTCACCGCAATCGCAACCGGCTTTATCGGCCTCTCCACCACCGTGGTGGCGCTGCTGGTTCTCTACCCTCTGACTGCCGAGCTGGCGACCCGCCTGCTGCAGGCCATCATCGACCGCCGGGACGCGGCTGAAACCGCCCCTGATCTGCCCTACTACGACGCCAGCACCTACTTCGGCTGATCTACCGACCACCGCTGGCCGCCCCTAGTCTGTGCCATCGCGGATCCGGTGATCATCGCTGATGTTGAAAACCGACAGTCCAGATGGCCGGGGGCCTCTCTCCCGGCGGATCAGATAGATACCCCCTCCTCCCAAATTGATCTCTGCAACAAAAAAGCGCCCCGAAATCGGGGCGCTTTCTTTTGTTTGGCTCATACGAGAGAGCGCTTAGTCGCGCTCTTCGATGATCTCAACCAGATGCGGGATCTTGTTGACCATACCACGTACGGAAGGGGTATCTTCCAGTTCGCGGGTCTTGTGCATCTTGTTCAGGCCCAGGCCAACGAGGGTTGCGCGCTGGTCTGCGGGGCGGCGGATCGGGGAGCCGATCTGCTTAACGACGATGGTTTTTGCCATGTGTCCGTCTCCTTACGCTTCTGCTTCAGCAGCAGGGGCTTCATCCCGCTTGGGCAGGATGTCGGCGACTTTTTTGCCACGACGCTGAGCAACCGAACGGGGCGACTGCTCTTTTTTCAGACCGTCGATGGTGGCGCGGATCATGTTGTAGGGGTTCTGCGAACCGATCGACTTCGAAACAACGTCTTTGACGCCGAGCATTTCGAAGACGGCACGCATCGGACCACCTGCGATGATACCGGTACCTTCCGGTGCGGTGCGCATGACAACTTTGCCTGCGCCGTGACGGCCGTGCATGTCGTGATGCAGGGTGCGGCCTTCTTTCAGCTGCACGCGGATCATCTGACGCTTGGCCTGCTCGGTGGCTTTACGAATGGCCTCGGGGACCTCTTTCGCTTTACCTTTACCAAAGCCGACGCGGCCTTTCTGATCGCCAACAACCACCAGAGCGGCGAAGCCGAAGCGCTTACCACCTTTTACGGTTTTCGACACCCGGTTGATCGCGACCAGACGGTCGGCGAATTCCGGGGTTTCTTCTTCGCGGCGGCCACGGCCACGGCGATTTTCACGTTCTGCCATGAGGCAATCCTTTTCATTCTGACGACAAGCGCCTGACTTGAACTCAATCCAGGTGGGTTAGGACCGGATCGGCCCGCCCCCGGATCATCGGGATGGCGCGAACGCCACCCACTTTGACTTTGGGTGTATGCCCCGGACCCGACGACTGCCGGAACCGAGGCGCACAGATCCTTAGATCTTCAGGCCGCCTTCACGCGCAGCGTCGGCCAGAGCCTTCACCTTGCCGTGAAACAGGAAGCCGCCACGATCGAAATAGGCCTCGGTGACGCCAGCCGCCTTGGCGCGCTCGGCGATAACCGAACCCACTTTGGTAGCTGCTTCGACGTTGTTCTTGCCAACGTGACCCAGGTCTTTTTCCAGGGTCGATGCCGAAGCGAGGGTCACACCGCGTACGTCGTCGATCAGCTGAACAGAGATGTTCTTGTTCGAACGGTGTACGGACAGGCGCGGACGGCCTGCGTTGACCTTGCGAAGCTTGTTCCGGACGCGCAGCCGGCGCTTCAGAAACAGGGTACGTTTGCTGTTTGCCATTTTGCTGGTCCTTACTTCTTCTTGCCTTCCTTGCGGAAGATAAACTCGCCTTTGTAGCGAATGCCTTTGCCCTTGTAGGGCTCGGGACGACGCCAGTCGCGGATTTTGGCCGCAACTTCGCCAACGAGTTGTTGATCATTACCTTCGACAACGATTTCGGTCTGCTTCGGTGCGGTGATGGTGACACCTTCCGGGGCAGTGAAATCAACGTCGTGGCTGTAGCCCAGGTTCAGCTTCAGGGTGTTGCCCTGCATCTGAGCCCGGTAACCCACACCCTGGATCTCCAGCTCTTTTTTGAAGCCGGTGGTCACGCCTGCAACCAGGTTCGCGACCATGGTGCGGGACATGCCCCACTGCTGGCGCGCGCGCTTGGATTTGCCGCGGGGATCCACTTTGATGACATTGTCATCAACAGTCAGGGTGACGTCGTCGGTCGCGGTGAAGCTGCGGGCGCCTTTCGGGCCTTTGACTTCGATGGTCTGGCCGGACACAGAAGCAGTTACGCCGCTGGGAAGTTCGACCGGTTTTTTACCAATACGGGACATCGTGGGGCCTCCTTAGAAGACGGTGCAGAGCACTTCGCCGCCAACGTTGGCTGCGCGTGCGCTTGCGTCCGACATCACACCCTTGGGGGTGGAGACAATCGACACACCCAGGCCCTGACGGACCGACGGGATGTCATTGACGCCCATGTAAACGCGACGACCGGGTTTGGAGACCCGCTTCAGTTCACGAATGACAGGTTCGCCATCGAAGTATTTCAGGCTGATTTCCAGAGCCGGGTGGCCCTTTGCATCAGTCGCAGACTCATAACCGCGGATGTAACCCTCTTGCTTCAGCACATCCAGAACCCATGCACGCAGCTTGGAAGCCGGTGTCATGACAGTGGATTTGCCGCGCATTTGCGAGTTACGGATACGGGTGAGCATATCGCCGATAGGATCGTTCATATCAGTCTCTCCCTTACCAGCTCGATTTCACCATGCCGGGGATCTGGCCATTCGAGCCCAGTTCCCGCAGTGCGATACGGCTGATCTTCAGCTTACGGTAGTAAGCGTGAGGACGGCCGGTCAGCTGGCAGCGGTTGTGCAGACGGGTTGCCGACGAGTTACGCGGCAGTTTCGCCAGGTCGAGGCGCGCCTTGAAGCGCTCTTCCATCGGGCGAGATTCGTCGTTTGCGATTTCTTTCAGCTCGGCACGCTTCGCGGCGTATTTTGCCACCAGGCGTTCGCGCTTCTTCTCGCGTTCGATCATGCTTTTCTTAGCCATGTCTCTTCCTTCCCGCGCTTAGCTATTGAAGGGCATGTTGAAAGCTTTCAACAGCGCCTTTGCTTCCGCGTCGGTATTCGCGGTGGTGGCAATCACGATGTCCATACCCCAAGCTTCGTCGATCTTGTCGAAGTCGATCTCAGGGAAGACCATGTGCTCTTTCAGACCCATGGCATAGTTGCCACGGCCGTCAAAAGACGTGCCCGACACGCCGCGGAAGTCGCGGATACGGGGCATCGCGATGGTGGTCAGACGGTCGAGGAATTCGTACATCCGGTCGCCGCGCAGAGTCACCTTTGCGCCCATCGGCATGCCTTCGCGAACGCGGAAGCCGGCGATGGAGTTCTTTGCCACTGTGGTCAGTGCCTTCTGGCCCGCGATTGCGGTCAGATCAGCCTGAGCAGACTTGGCTTTCTTGCTGTCTTTGACGGCAGCACGGCCGCAGCCGATGTTCAGAACGATTTTGTCCAGCTTGGGGATCATCATGTCGTTCTTGTAGCCGAACTCTTCTTTCAGGGCGCCACGGATGGTTTCCTTGTAGAGAGCCTTCAGACGCGGGGTATAGGTTGCGTTATCAAGCATCAATCACGTCCCCCGTGGTTTTGGCGAAGCGCACTTTCTTGTCACCTTCCATACGGAAGCCAACGCGGGTTGCTTTGCCGTTTGCGTCCAGCAGGGCCAGGTTCGACAGCTGGATGGGCAGTGCCTTGGGCAGACGGCCACCCTGGTCAGACTGGGTCTGACGTGTGTGGCGGATTGCCATGTTCACACCGTCAACGATGGCTTTGCCGGCTTTGGGGTCAACGGAGGCGATGGTGCCTTCTTTGCCCTTGTCCTTGCCGGCCAGCACGACGACCTTGTCGCCTTTGCGGAGTTTAGCAGCCATGATTACAGCACCTCCGGAGCGAGCGAGATGATCTTCATGAAGTTTTTCGCGCGCAGCTCACGAACAACCGGGCCAAAGATACGGGTACCTACGGGCTCGTTGTTGTTGTTCAGGATGACAGCTGCATTGCGGTCAAAACGGATTGCGGTACCGTCTTCACGACGGACCTCTTTGGCGGTGCGTACGACGACGGCCTTGCGGACGTCCCCTTTTTTCACGCGGCCGCGCGGGATGGCTTCCTTGACCGAGACGACAATGATGTCGCCAACGGATGCGTACTTACGCTTGGAACCACCCAGAACCTTGATGCACTGAACTCGGCGAGCGCCGGAGTTGTCAGCAACATCCAGGTTTGTTTGCATCTGGATCATGTGGTTTCTCCCGACCTTTGGGGCGCCGATGCGTGGCGTAATCCCCCAGGGTTTCGACTAACTGTTAAGTCTAGTCGCCAGGAGTCTCGAGATGAGACTCTTAGGCTTCCAGAACTTCCCAGCGTTTCGTTTTCGATTTCGGCGCGCACTCGATGATGCGTACGGAATCGCCGACCTTGAAAGCGTTCTTTTCATCGTGAGCCCGGTACTTCTTGGACTTACGGATGGTTTTCTTCAGAACCGGATGCGTAAAGCGGCGCTCAACGGAAACGGTGACGGTCTGTGCGTTAGCGTCGGAGGTCACAACGCCTTGCAGGATACGTTTGGGCATTCGAGAAGCTCCTTATTCAGCTGCAGCAGCAGCTTTTTCGTTCAGGATGGTTTTGACGCGTGCAGCATTGCGGCGGGCCGCCTTGATGCCTGCGGTCGATTCCAGCTGACCGGTTGCCTGCTGAAAACGCAGGTTGAAGCTCTCTTTTTTCAGGGATGCGAGGGTATCGCGGAGTTCATCCACGGTTTTCTCGCGCAGATCATTGGCGTTCATCGCCTTTGTTCCTTGTCCTAAGCACCAGAAGGCCCCGAGATGGGTCACCTTTGAACCTGGTGGGTTATGTCACACCGCGCCGAAAGACGCGGCAAAAAGAATCACCAGCCCCAGATCCACGCGGGACAGGGGTCAGGCGATGGGTCCACTTACAGGAGGTAGACGGTCGGGGCAAGGGTGAAGTTTGCGACACCCTTTGGCACCCGGTCGCGCCCCTTAGCGCAGCTCGCGAACCCGCGTTAAGATCGTGTCAAATTGCCACCCGCTTTGGAGCCGCGCAAGCCACAGGCGTTTCCCCATTCCAGAAATCATCATCGCGTGCCGCCTCGCCCGAACTCGCTGGATATCCTGAATGCGGATCTGATCGGCAATGCCTTGCTTTTCGACAATCAGCACGCGCTGTGTGGTGATGATGTAGGTGACCGAGCGAAAGGCACGATGGATGAACTGCCAGATCACTAGAGCCAGTGGCGCGCAGAGCACAATGACGATCACCTCAGTCAGCGTTAGCGCAATGCGGGCGTGAGTGGCGTGAACGACTTGCTCGCCGGCAAGAAGCTCGATTGCCGCGTGATCGTACATGCTGCGTACCTAGTGTCGACACATCTTGGGATGCATCCGCTGGAAGCCGCCCCTTAAACTGGAGGCGCGTTAAGATGCCCAATCATCAGCGAGATAAACGCCCCCACATGTACCACCATAATCGCCTTATCTTTCCACATCGCGCCAACGGCAAACCACAGGAAGATACCGGCGAAGAAAAAGTAAACGTTCCACGGCGTCATATTGAGACCGGTCATTCCATAGCCAACCAGCTGAATAGCGGTCGCAACCCATTTAACGATATCAACGGTCTTCACGTCTGATCACTCCCAGCGGTAGTTAAAGCTCACCGAGACACGCTCGTCTTCGGCCATGTTCATCGGCACCTCGTGGCGGATGAAGCTTTCCCACAGCAGCACATCCCCGACGGCGGGCGACTGGTAGACAAATGTCTTCAGCTCCTGACGGCAGTCCTTCATGCGCGGGGGATGCGCCATCATCATGGCGTGGCGCGGGTCCTCCAGCTTCAGCGCGCTCGCGCCTTCGGGCATCGACACATAGGTCGTGCCGGAGATCACCGAATGAGGGTGGATGTGGCTGGCGTGGGTGCCGCCCTCGGGCAGGATGTTGATCCAGAGATCCTCCAGAACCAACGCACGTCCGTCCAGATCCAGTTGCAGATCCTTGGCAAAGGCCGCGACATGCAGATCAAGCGACTTCACCAGATCGGCAAAAATCGGGAAGCGCCACGGCAGATCGGTCAGCGAGGCATAGGAGGTATAGCCGGGATAGCCGTTCTCCTCGCACCAATCCTGACCGGCTTCATCGTCCTGAGCGATCACGAAGCAGGAGTTTTCAAGTTCACCGGCATCAACCTTTGGTCCGTGTTCGGACAGGGCTGCGCGGTAGAGACGGGTTACAAAGAGGGAATCTATCTGTGCCATATCTGTCCTTTAGCGCAACATCAGGGTGAGTACGAGATGCTTTGCCGGACAAGATAGGTCTGCCCCCTTCCCTTTTCACCGCGCCCGCCCATAAGCTGGCCTCACCCAGGATGAGGAGCAGAACATGCGCTGGATATTGAGACTGCTGAGCCATGGGATCGCGCTGGCGTTCGGATTTGCTTTGGGAATCTACATGTTGCCGATCCTGACCGCGCCGCAGAGCCCGGATGCCGCAACCCTGAGCGAAAGCGCCAAGGGAGCACGCTTTACCGGCAGTTTCAGCCGCGATCTGGCCGGCAGCGATTTCCTGCATTGGGGCACCGGCAGCATCAGCCTGTCGCCGCAGCAGATCACCCATATGGGCGAGCTGGCACCAGGCCCGGACTACAAACTCTACCTGACGCCAGAGTTTGTTGAGGATGAGGCCGGGTTCGAGGCGATCAAGGCCGCGTCGGCGCGGATTGGCGATGTGAAGATGTTCGACGGGCTGATCCTGCCCATCCCCGAAGGGATCAACATCGAGGATTACACCACCGTGGTGATCTGGTGTGAGGCCTTCGGAGAGTTCATCACCGCCGCAAAATATCGCTAGCCTGACCGCCCGCCGCCGGGGCGGACAAATCATTCTACGCCGAAGGCACATAAGAAAACCCCCACCGATCGCTCGGCGGGGGCTTTTTGTTTTTCATCGGATGCGCAAGAGCGCCGCCGCTTACCAGTCTTCGCGAACTACGACGCGGGTCTTGACCGGCAGCTTCATCGCGGCCAGGCGCAGGGCCTCGCGTGCGATGTCGTCATTGACGCCGTCGATCTCGAACATCACGCGACCGGGCTTCACTTTGCATGCCCAGTAATCCACGGAGCCCTTACCTTTACCCATACGAACTTCGACGGGCTTGGAGGTTACCGGGGTATCCGGGAAGATGCGGATCCAGACACGACCCTGACGCTTCATGTGGCGGGTCATGGCACGACGAGCAGCCTCAATCTGACGCGCGGTAACACGCTCAGGAGTGGTTGCCTTCAGGCCATAGGTGCCGAAGTTCAGGTCCGAACCGCCTTTTGCTTCGCCGGAAATCCGGCCTTTGTGCATTTTGCGGAATTTAGTACGCTTTGGTTGAAGCATGTCATCTCCTCCTTAGCGACGACCGCCTGCACCGCGAGGTGCCGGACCGTCCTGGAGTTCCTGTGCTTTACGGTCACGCGCCTGAGGATCGTGTTCCATGATCTCGCCTTTGAAGATCCAGACTTTGATCCCGATGATCCCGTACGGGGTCATGGCTTCGGAGTGAGCGTAATCGATGTCGGCGCGCAGCGTGTGCAGCGGCACACGACCTTCACGGTACCATTCGGTCCGTGCGATTTCAGCACCACCCAGACGACCTGCAACGTTCACCCGGATACCCAGGGCGCCCATACGCATGGCGTTCTGCACGGCACGCTTCATCGCGCGACGGAAGGACACACGACGTTCCAGCTGCTGAGCGATGGACTCGCCAACCAGCTGTGCGTCGAGCTCGGGCTTGCGGACTTCAACGATGTTGAGGTGCAGTTCCGAGTCTGTCATCGAGGCGAGCTTCTTGCGCAGCACTTCGATGTCAGCACCTTTTTTACCGATGATCACGCCCGGACGTGCGGTGTGAATGGTCACACGGCACTTCTTGTGGGGGCGTTCGATGATCACGCGGGCGATGCCTGCCTGCTTGCACTCTTCCTTGATGAAATCACGGATGCGCAGGTCTTCCAGCAGCAGATCACCATAGTCTTTGGTGTCGGCGTACCAACGGCTGTCCCAGGTGCGGTTGACCTGAAGGCGCATGCCGACCGGATTGACTTTATGTCCCATTAGGCTTGCTCCTCAACTTGACGCACCTTGATGGTGATCTCCGAAAACGGCTTGAGGATTTTGCCAAACCGGCCACGGGCACGAGGACGGCCGCGTTTCATGGTCAGGTTCTTACCCACATAAGCCTCGGCAACGATCAGTTCATCGACGTCCAGGTTATGGTTGTTCTCGGCGTTCGCGATGGCGGACTGAAGGCATTTCTTCACGTCCTGTGCGACCCGCTTGTTGGAGAAAGTCAGGTCGGTCAGAGCCTTCTCAACTTTCTTGCCACGGATCATAGCGGCGACGAGGTTCAGTTTCTGCGGGGAGGTACGGAGCATGCGCAGTTTTGCCATTGCTTCGTTGTCTGCCACGCGGCGGGGATTTTTTGCCTTGCCCATGACTTACTTCCGCTTCGCTTTTTTGTCCGCAGCATGACCGTAGTAGGTCCGTGTCGGCGAATATTCACCGAACTTCTGACCGATCATGTCTTCCGAGACGTTGACGGGGATGTGCTTCTGACCGTTGTAAACGCCAAACGTCAGGCCCACGAACTGGGGCAGGATCGTCGAGCGGCGCGACCAGATCTTGATGACTTCATTGCGGCCCGACTCGCGCGCTGCTTCGGCTTTTTTCAGCACGTAAGCATCGACAAAGGGGCCTTTCCATACAGAGCGAGACATATGTTAACGTCCCTTCTTCTTGGCGTGGCGCGAGCGGATGATAAGCTTTTGCGACGCTTTGTTTTTGTTGCGGGTACGCTTGCCTTTGGTCGGCTTACCCCAGGGTGTCACCGGGTGACGACCACCGGAGGTACGGCCTTCACCACCACCGTGCGGGTGGTCGATCGGGTTCATAACCACACCACGCACAGAAGGACGCTTGCCCTTGTGGCGCATACGGCCGGCTTTACCAAAGTTCTGGTTCGAGTTGTCGGGGTTGCTGACCGCACCAACGGTGGCCATGCATTCCTGACGAACCAGGCGCAGTTCGCCCGAGGACAGGCGGATCTGAGCGTAGCCACCATCACGACCAACGAACTGAGCGTAAGTACCGGCTGCACGGGCGATCTGGCCGCCTTTGCCGGGCTTCATTTCGATGTTGTGAACGATGGTACCGATCGGCATGCCCGAGAACGGCATTGCGTTGCCCGGCTTGATGTCGGCCTTCGCGGATGCGATCACCTTGTCACCAACTGCCAGACGCTGCGGAGCGAGGATATAGGCCTGCTCGCCGTCTTCGTATTTGATCAGCGCGATGAATGCGGTCCGGTTCGGGTCATATTCGATCCGTTCAACGGTTGCCGCGACATCAAATTTGTTCCGTTTGAAGTCAACGATCCGGTAGAGACGCTTTGCGCCGCCGCCACGACGACGTGAAGTGATCCGTCCGGTGTTGTTCCGGCCGCCCGATTTGGTCAGACCCTCAGTGAGAGATTTGACCGGACGCCCTTTCCAAAGCTCCGAACGGTCGATCAGAACCAGCCCACGCTGGCCCGGCGTCGTCGGCTTATACGACTTGAGTGCCATGCTTTCTGTCTTCCGTTTAGCGTGCAGACCCTTAGGTTTTTGTCTTTGGGCCCGCTATGTGTAAGCCCCCCGCCCGGTTGTCCCACAATGAGACGCCCTACTAGGGTGGCCAGATTATAGGGCCCCGAAGGTCCCCAGGTTCGAACATCCTGACAAACGTAATAACCCCGGAGCGAATCCGGGGTCGTCAGGATTGCTGCGGCTTAGCAGAGTCGGGGGGAGGTGGCAATGGGGGAGTTCAGCCGAACCTGTCAGCACCCACCATAGTTCTTTCGTCCACCTGCAGATATCGTATAGCGCCCGCCGCGAGGGCCCGTATAACACCGTGGAGCTGATCGGTAAGCTCGAACTTTGGGCGTATGGTGAAACTTTCGATATGCTCGCTTGACCTCCCGCCCCCATTCACAGGCGAAACCATCACCATCGCCATCCAATCTGTGCGGATCTGCTGTCGGCCCGCCAGACGATAGGAAGAATTTCTGAGCCTCGGCTGCGGTGGCAAAATCATCACAGTTCCTATCATTTCGCCGCTGCACACCCGACGACGATCTTTCAAACCGTTCTCTACCAACCAGCTCGGCAGTGCGTCGACCTATGAAGTTAAAAGTCCCGGAACTGTACTCCCCACGCGAACCTAACTCAGCTTCGATTTGAGCAAGTTTCAAGAGATTGCGTTCTAAGCTATGCTGGTACCAAAGAGTATCGCTTCTCTGACTGCTGTAGACATGTGAAGTCACAGCCGAAGAACATCCGGCGACGAGACCGACCACAATAATTACGTATTTCATATCTGTGTCCTAAAATATGCAACTTGAATAGCGCACATTCCTTAACTCGAACCACTCCTCGAAACAACTTTCAGGACTGAGCTAAACGGAGCGGACCGGATCGCCCAACCGCAGGCCAGGCAACCCCGCCCGAGGTCGTGCCCTACCCTTCGTTGCCCCCTGCCCCAACGAAAAAGGCCCCCGCTTCCGCGAGGGCCTCTCAATCTTGTAAAAAGGCAGATCTCAGAGTCCGGTGGACACGTCGATGGTGTTGCCTTCTTCCAGGGTCACATAGGCTTTTTTCACGTCTTTACGCTTGCCCAGCTGGCCGCGGAAACGCTTGACCTTACCCTTGGTGATGGTGGTGTTGACCGCTTTGACCTTCACACCAAAGAGCGCCTCAACGGCTTCTTTGATCTGGGGTTTGTTGGAGTCGATCGCTACTTCAAAGACCACTGCACCGGTTTCGGATGCCATGGTTGCTTTTTCGGTGATGATCGGCTTGCGGATCACGTCGTAGTGTTCTGCCTTCGCGCTCATTTCAGGCGAGCCTCCAGTGCTTCGACACCTGCTTTGGTGAGCACCAGGGTGTCACGCTTCAGGATGTCATAGACGTTTGCGCCCATTGTCGGCAGGATATCCAGACCTTCGATGTTGCGCGCGGCGCGGGCGAAGCCCTCGTTCACGGATGCACCATCGATGACCAGCGCGCGCTTCCAGCCCAGGTCCTTGACCTGTTTGGCCAGAGCGGCGGTCTTGCCTTCGGAATCGGCGTTTTCGATAACGACCAGTTCACCCGCTTTTGCTTTGGCGGACAGCGCGTGGCGCAGACCCAGCTTGCGGAATTTCTTGGTCAGCTCGTGGCCGTGCGAACGCGGGGTCGGACCCTTGTAGACACCACCCTTGCGGAAGATCGGCGCATTACGGTCACCGTGGCGTGCGCCGCCGGTGCCCTTCTGGCGATAGATCTTCTTGGTCGAGTAGGAGGTCTCGGACCGCGTCTTGACCTTGTGGGTACCGGCCTGCGCGTTGTTACGCTGCCAGCGCACCACACGGTGCAGGATGTCGGTGCGCGGCTCCAGGCCGAACAGCTCTGCATCCAGCTCGATGTCGCCGGCTTTGCCGCCGTCCAGTTTGATCACATCAAGTTTCATGCTTCACCACCTTCCGCGGAGACTTCTTCCGCTGCAGCCGACTTCAGAGCTGCCGGGAAAGGCAGACCTTCGGGGGCTTTCTTTTTCACGGCGTCTTTGACGGTGACCCAGCCACCTTTGGAGCCGGGAACGGCGCCTTTGATCATGATCAGGCCACGATCGGCGTCGGTCTTGACGACTTCAAGGTTCTGAGTGGTCACGCGGGCAGCACCCATGTGGCCGGCCATTTTCTTGCCTTTGAAAACCTTGCCGGGATCCTGACACTGACCGGTCGAACCGTGGGAACGGTGGGAGATCGACACACCGTGCGAGGCGCGCAGACCACCGAAGTTCCAGCGCTTCATCGCACCGGCAAAACCTTTACCGATGGAGGTGCCGGTCACGTCTACCTTCTGACCTTCGAGGAAGTGCTCGGCGGAGATTTCCGCGCCCACTTCGATCAGGGCGTCCGCAGGCACGCGGAACTCAACCAGCTTGCGCTTGGGCTCAACCTTCGCTGCTGCGAAGTGGCCGCGCATGGCTTTGGAGACGCGCTTGACCTTGGCCGAACCTGCGCCGAGCTGAACGGCGGTGTAGCCGTCTTTTTCCTCGGTGCGCTGTGCGGTCACTTGCAGGCCGTCCAGCTGAAGAACGGTCACAGGAACCTGCTTGCCGTCTTCGAGGAACAGCCGGGTCATGCCGACTTTCTTTGCGATAATACCAGAGCGCATATGTTTACCCTCCGATCTTAGGATTGCAGCTTGATTTCGACGTCCACACCAGCGGCGAGGTCGAGCTTCATCAGCGCGTCCACGGTCTGGGGGGTCGGATCAACGATGTCCAGGAGCCGCTTGTGGGTGCGGATCTCGAACTGGTCACGAGATTTCTTGTCAACGTGCGGGCCACGCAGAACGGTGAATTTCTCAATCTTGTTCGGCAGGGGGATCGGGCCGCGCACCTGCGCGCCGGTCCGCTTGGCAGTGTTCACGATTTCCTGCGTGCTGGCGTCCAGTACGCGGAAGTCGAATGCCTTCAGCCGGATACGGATATTTTGGCTTTGCATAGTCATGCCTTTTTTTCAGGCGTTGGGGTTGAGAGGAGGGCAAGCGACCACCGCGCACCCTCATCGAACCCAAAAGGCGGGAATCACCCCGCCTTTGCCCCGCAGTGCGGGATGGCGCCGTATACGCCTGAT
Source organism: Phaeobacter sp. JH20_29 (assembly GCF_048056175.1). Lineage (NCBI taxonomy): Bacteria > Pseudomonadati > Pseudomonadota > Alphaproteobacteria > Rhodobacterales > Roseobacteraceae > Phaeobacter > Phaeobacter sp. JH20_29. The sequence goes on along the minus strand of NZ_JAYMWO010000017.1, from coordinate 2,335 downwards.
AGCCGTGTGTGGCAAGGGGTTCCGCACCGATACGTTTGCGTTTGGGGCGGGCGACGGGTTTGGGGTTTGATTATCATCTTGTCCAGATAGTTAGGGCAGTCAGGCCAACCGCCCTGACTTGCGCTATCGGAAATTCCTTGCTTGGGCTTCCAGTCGGCTGAAAGGGTCCTGCTTTGCTAAGCGGGAGATTCTGGGTTTGAGAAGGCCAACCTCCTCCAACGCCTCCCGTACAGATGACGCAGCCTTCGCGCCAATTGACCAGTAGATGTAGACCATAAACGCGACAGGCAGAACCATCCCTCCAAAGGCGGGTTTCATTACGCAAAACGGAAGAATAAAAACCATCCCCAAGAGGATCATCTGGGATTTTCTGGACGCCTGGGTAAATCGCTGCATAAACCCTGCTTTTGCCAATCCATGGCCCCCCCCTTCTTCCTCGGACTGCAGTTCAGGACTGGACCGCTCAGGTAACGTTTTCTGCACTCTTGCTGCAGTCTGGCGCAGCGTTTTCGGCTGAGACACTCCAGGGTCCGGCCTGCCAAACCGGGCACCTTTCTCGCCAGCACTGGCGATGGGAGAACTGGCCAAGATTGCCCGTTCGACACTGGCAGCGTCCCGTTCGCTCTGCCGCTGCTTGCTACGGCGAGCCAATCCGAATTTGATCGCTGCCAGTACAAGCAGAACGCCGGAAAGCTTCCACAACTTCCCGCGCAACCTTTGAGGATCGCCCGCATAGGTCAATCCCTTTTCCCGGCCTTCCCAAAAAGGCTCGACGACTATGAAGTCCGGGCCCTTCGTCAGCCCCTGTTCTTTGAAGGCATCGTTAACCAGGTCTGAAAAAGATCCTGCATTGGTGCTCACACCATTGAACGCAAAGTACGAATGCCCAGTCTCGTCCAGCTTACCAGGGACCTGAAACTCGGAGATTCGGCTGATGAAATCAGCTTTCTCACGCTCCGACATCAAAATAATGGCACGGACCTGTTTAGTGCTCGAAGTGTCAGCGGCGCCTTGCAGCACATACATATACCCTTCTGTGCGGACGCTGCCTTTCTTGGTCTTGCGAAGACGATAATTGAAATTCGTATTGATCCACCCACCAATGTGAACCTCGTCCGCCAGACCGACATCGCTCTGCCTGTCAAAAGCAGACAAATCCACCCGGCCCGGAATCGGCTGGGCCAACGCAGCTGTGGCATCGGCCTTTTCTTTCAACTCGTTCTGATAAACTTGCTCACTCAAATACAAGAAACCTGCGGCAGCAGCTGCGTATACCCACCAAGGGGCGATCAGAAACAAATAAATTAAACGTCCCATTCAAAGACTCCCTAAAAGCTTTCCCCTTTCTTGGCGGAGGAAAACGCTTGGAATGTGAAACTATTATGGCGTGATTTTGACACCCTCTTAGCCACCTATGCGGGCGCAATTCAAGGCGCAGCATCAGGGCTACCGACTCCCGAAGAGCCTCGCGCCACATAGAAAAAGGCCGCCCCGGTTGGAGCGGCCTTTCTATTTTCTCACCTGAGTGGCGCTCGGTGATTTTCTAGCGAAAACCACCTGTCACCGCAGGCCAGAGTTTCCGGTGGAAACTCGACCTTAGTCGGTGATTTTCGACACAACGCCGGCGCCGACGGTGCGGCCGCCTTCGCGGATCGCAAAGCGCAGGCCCTGCTCCATCGCGATCGGCGCGATCAGTTCAACGTCGAACTTCAGGTTGTCGCCGGGCATAACCATCTCGGTGCCCTCAGGCAGGGTCACGGTGCCGGTCACGTCGGTGGTCCGGAAGTAGAACTGCGGACGGTAGTTCGCGAAGAACGGGGTGTGACGACCGCCTTCTTCCTTGGTGAGGATATAGGCCTCAGCTTCGAACTTGGTGTGCGGCTTCACGGAACCCGGCTTACACAGAACCTGACCACGCTCAACGCCGTCACGGTCCACACCACGCAGCAGCGCGCCGATGTTGTCGCCTGCTTCACCACGGTCCAAGAGTTTGCGGAACATTTCCACACCGGTACAGGTGGTGGTGGAGGTGTCACGGATACCAACGATCTCGATCGAGTCGCCAACGTTGATCACGCCGCGCTCAATACGACCGGTCACAACGGTGCCACGGCCGGAAATCGAGAACACGTCTTCGATCGGCATCAGGAACGGCTGGTCAACAGCGCGCTCAGGCGTGTCGATGTAATCGTCAACAGCCGCCATCAGTTCTTTGATCTTGTCGGCGCCGATCGCGTCGTCACGGCCTTCCATCGCCGCCAGAGCGGACCCTGCGATGATCGGGATATCGTCGCCCGGGTAGTCGTAGGAAGACAGCAGTTCGCGGATTTCCATC